>DASYDE010000018.1:0-144595 GCA_036499725.1 Kofleriaceae bacterium | reverse complement strand
CATCGATCCCGTACGTGATGTACGGCGGCCAGCAGTTCTACGAGCGCAAAGAGGTCAAGGATCTCATCGCGTACGTCCGCGTCGCGCTCAACCCCAAGGACGAGCTCGCGCTGCGCCGGATCATCAACTATCCAGCGCGCGGTATCGGAGCGACCACCATCGAGAAGCTCGCGGCTGCGGCGATGCAAAAGCACGCGACGCTATGGGATGCGATGAAGGGCGCGGTGACGGGAACGGGCAATCTGTTCGCGGGCGTCGCGCTGTCGACGGACGACGAAGATCCGCTCGGCGCTGGAGGACACGTCGAGATGGCCGAGCTGCGCGGTGCAGCGAAGAACGGCATCCTCGAGCTGATCCACGTTGTCTCCGAGCTCGGCGCGGCGATCATGGGCGGCGAGAACATCGTCGCGTCGATCAAGGTCCTGATCGAGGACATCAAGCTCTACGACGATCTGCGCCACGCCTCGACGAGCATGGCCGCCGCGCAGCGCCGCATCGACAACGTCGAGGGCTTGATCAACTCGCTGACGAAGTTCGCCGAGAAAGGCAAAGGCCGCGAGGAGCTCGCCGAGTACTTGCGCATGCTCTCGCTCGACTCCAAGGATGACGAGAAGGAAGACACGCGCGCCAAGGTGGTGCTGACGACGCTCCACGGCTCCAAGGGCCTCGAGTTCCCCGTGTGCTTCATGGTCGGCCTCGAAGAAGAGCTGTTGCCGCACGCGCGTACGCTGCAACCGCAAGCGACGGACTCGCTCGATCCGGATCACGCGACCGACATCTCCGAGGAGCGACGGCTCTGCTATGTCGGCATCACGCGGGCGCAGCAGAAGCTCTACTTGACCCGCTCGTGCACGCGCATCGCTCGTGGTCGCAACGTCCCGCGTACGCCGTCGCGCTTCCTCCTCGAGATTCCCGAAGATCTACTCGACGTTGTCGACATCGGCGAGCTGCAGCGGCAGCAGGTTCCGGCGAATGAAGTGCAGAGCTTCTTCGGTAGCCTCGCGTCGATGCTCGGCGACGACTGAATTTCCGCGCGGAACACGGCGCGCACGATGTTTCCTCGACGGCGCTTGGCGAGCTTCTCCGCCTCGGGCAGCCAGAACCTCTTGGGATTCTCGCGGTGGAGGGACTGAACCTCTGGATCTCCCAGCCGCCGTGGTCCAGCAGCCGCGAGACATCAGCGGACTCGCTCATGCGATCTGATAGCACGTGTGTTCGTCGGTCTACGACGAGCCTCACGTTCGGCGATGCTGGCGCGATCTATGTCATGACCCGCGGCATTGCATTCCTGTGTCGCCAGGCGTTTCGTTCGTCATGCGAATCATTCACGTCTTCGCGCTCGTTCTGGTCGCCTCGACCGCGTGCACGGGGAACAAGCCGCCCGCGCTGCCTCCCGTCAAGGTCGATGCGGCCGCCGCGAACGCGCTCGTGCCTGCAGCTCTAAAGGCGAAATTCGTGTTTGCGGAGAGGACGGAGACGAGGGACGCGCTCGATCTCAAGAGCAATAAGGAGACGTTCACATTCGCAGCGCCGACGTCATGGAAACGCGATGACATGTCGATGATCGTGAACCTGGCCGCGCCGGAGTCCGACGGGTTCGGGATGTTCACGGGGCTCGTCCTCAACAGCAACTGCGACGGAGGATGCGAACCCAAGGACTGGAAGGCGGTGAGCGACAGGGTCGAGCTCCATCAGATACTGATCCGCGAGGACTTGAAGATCGAGAAGGACGAGGTCGGCAACGCGGATCACCTCGTCGTCGCGACGGGAAACGGCACGACGTACATCGTCTATTCGTGGTGGGCCGTCGGCGGTTCGCGCTACTACGCCTGCCGTGCCGTCCTCGATACGGTGGACGCCGCGGCCCCCGACCCGCGCGGCGCGACGGATACGGTGGACGCCGCGGCGCCCGACCCGCATGGCGCGACGGATGCGCTGGTCGCTGCGTGCAAAGCTGTTCGCGTCGACTGAGTCTCCCGATCTACGCGTTGCGGTCTCGGAAACCTCGACCTCGCGTGAATACCTTCACGACGCTCTTGGTCGCTCCGGTCCGCGCGAGTCGCTCGCCAGGAGCCCTCCGACCGTGACCTGGGTCGTGGACGCACGCGGGATGGCTGCGAGCATGGCGCGAGGTAGCGGTCGCGGCCCCGTCGCAGTAGACGCCTGAATGGGCCTCTGCTATGCCCGCGCGCATGAACAAGTGCGCGCTTCTCGTCGGACTGCTGGCCGCCTGTGGTGGCAAGTCCGCGCCGCCGGCCCAGCCGATCGGCGACACCCACCCCGTCGAGACCAAGGTCGAAGCGCCGCCGCCCGCGCCGACCCCTGCGCCGAATCCGGCCCTGGCCTTCCGTCTCGCGTACTCCGACCCGGGTGGCATGTGGATGCCGCAGCAGATGACGCTGCCGGGCAACGTCGACAACTTCAAGAAGATGGGCGTCGCGCTCGATGCCACGCAGCTCGCGAATCCACTCGGCGCACCGCTCGGGGCGATCATCTCGCTCGGTGGTTGCTCGGCGTCGTTCGTGTCGCCCGAGGGCCTCATCGTCACGAATCACCACTGCGTGCAGGGCGCACTGCAGAACAACTCGACGCCGGAGAACAACCTCGTCGAGAACGGCTTCCTCGCAAAGACCAAGGCCGAGGAGAAGCCGGCAGGCGCCACGCAGCACGTGTACGTCGCGCAGGCGTTCAAGGACGTCACCAAGGAGATGCGTGACGGCCTCGAGGCGATCAAGGATCCGATCAAGCGCAAGGAAGAGTCGGAGAAGCGCCTCAAGACGCTCACCGCTGCGTGCGAGAAGGATCGCCCGGAGATCCGCTGCGAGATCGCGTCGTACTTCCGCGGTGGTCTCTACCTGCAGATCGAGAACCTCGACATCAAGGACGTGCGCCTCGTCTACGTGCCCGCGCGCTCCGTCGGTAACTACGGCGGCGAGATCGACAATTGGGCGTGGCCGCGCCACACCGGTGATTTCTCGTTCTATCGCGCGTACGTCGGCAAGGACGGCAAGCCCGCCGAGTTCTCGGCCGACAACGTTCCCTACAAGCCGAAGCAGTTCCTCAAGGTCAGCGACAAGGGCGTGAAGCCCGGCGACTTCGTGATGGTCACCGGATATCCGGGCCGCACGTCGCGCACCGAGACTCTCCTCGAGACGCGCCACAACGTCGAGTGGTTCTACCCGTACTACATCGCGTACCTGAAGGAGCGTTACGCGCTGCTCGAGCAGTTGCTCGGCGCCGGTGGTGAGACCGCGCTCAAGGCTGGTGTCGCCAAGCAGTTCGCGCAGAACGGCCTCGAGAAGTACGAGGGCGTCCTCGCCGGCCTGCAGAAGAACCCCGATCTCCTGAAGCAAAAGGAAGACCTCGATCGCAAGGTCAGGGAGTGGGCGGCGAAGCCGGGTAACGAAACGCAGAAGGCGCAGATCGAGAAATACGATGCGATCCTCGTCGAGGATCAGCGCACCGCGCGCGTCGACTTCGAGCGCAACTCCGTCTTCAGTGGTTCGACGCTGCTCTCCACCGCGACGTCGTTCACGCGCTGGGCCGAGGAGCGCCCCAAGAAGGACGCCGAGCGTAAGCCGGGCTTCCAGGATCGCGACATGACGCGCGCGTTGGGTCGCCAGAAGACGTTCGTGAAGTCGTACGACCGCGCGATCGATCGCGCGCAGTTCAAGCTCGCGCTCACGCGTGCGCTCCAGCTCGACGAGAAGGATCGCTCGTGGCTCGCGACGCTGCTCGATACGAAGAAGGGCACCAAGATCGACGAGAAGCTGATCGATAAGACGCTCGACGCTTGGTACAAGGCGTCGACGCTCGAGGACGAGAAGGTCCGCACGGAGTTGCTCGCCAAGGGCACGACCGCGCAGCTCAAGAAGTCCAAGGACCCGTTCGTCAAAGCAGCGCAGCGCATCTGGCCGCTCATCAAGGCGCAGGAGAAGAAGGACGACGCCGAGCGCGGCGAGACGCTCCTCGTCGCGCCCGCGTACGTGTGGGGCATGAAGCAGGTCCTCGGTGGTCAGCTCGCGCCCGACGCGAACTCCACGCTGCGCGTCACCTACGGCACGGTGAAGTCGTTCAAGCCCGAGTCCAAGGTCGAGGCGGACTGGCCGTTCACCACGGCGACGCAGATCCTTGCGAAGAACACCGGCAAGGAGCCGTACGACGCGCCCCAGAAGGTCCTCGAGACCATCAAGGCGAAGAAGTTCGGCCCGTACGCGGACCCCACGCTCAACGGCGAGCTGCCCGTCGACTTCCTCTCGGACCTCGACATCACCGGTGGTAACTCGGGCTCCGCGACGCTCAACGAGCGCGGCGAGCTCGTCGGTCTCGCGTTCGACGGCACCACCGAGGGCCTCGCGTCCGATGTCGTGTTCAACGGCGCGACCACGCGCGTGATCCACGCGGACGTGCGCTACATGCTGTGGATGATGGACGCGATCGACGGAGCCGATAACCTCATCACCGAGATGGGTCTCACGCCGCGCATGTAACTGGCGGCGCTCCCACGGAGCCCGAAACGCCGAACGGCCATCGCATCGCGCGGTGGCCGTTGTTCGTTTGGGGGTTACTCGTTCGACTTGTCGCGGCCCGGAGGCAGCGTGTTCTCACTCGACGGTGTGAACGTAACGACGTTCGAGAAATCGATGGGGGGACCACCGCCGCCGGGGTTGTCCTTGCGGACCATCCGACGCTCTTCCTTCTGCTTGGCTTTGTCGCGCAACTTGGCTTCTCGGTCGCGCTTTGCAAATGATGGACGTTGACTACTCATGCGTGGCCGCCTTCATTGGTCGACCGCGACCGGGACGCTTCTTCGCGTTTGCCGGGCGGGCCGTGTGGAAGTGAGGTCCGTGAATCGAGCTACCAGGATACGCCTGAACGATGGCTTTCGCATCACGAACTGCGCGCTCGCCCTTGTTGTCGTCTTCGTGAACGATCGGGTCGCCAATGCCAGCGGGGAAGAACGAGGTCGTCGACCGACCGCTGCTCTCGTCAACAGAGATGAATATGCGCTCAGGACGCGATTTCAGATGGTTCGCCATGTGACCCCCGCTACGGCTAGATGTTCCCCGCACCACCGACAGCCACGCGGGGGAGCGAATCAGATGCGGCCCGCCCCGCACTCGCCCTCTTCGCGAAGGTCCCGAATGCTTAGCACGTCGTCGGGGAGGGAGCTATTAAACGGGGCGGTTCCGAGGGTCCGCATTTGGCCTACTTAGGCCCTATTGGAGATCTTTGAGACCGCCGCCGTTAACCACATTCGTATACCCGGCGGCCTCCAATGTGGCCTTTGCCTTTTCGGCTCTGCCACCGCGTGCGCAATGCAGCACGATCGGCTTGGACTTATCCCCACCTGTGAGTTTCTCGAACTCCGGCAAGGACGTACTCACCTGCCCGAGCGGGATGTTCGTAGCCTGAGGCAGGTGCTCACCGGCGTACTCGTCGGGCTCGCGCACGTCGACCACGATCGCGCCCTTCGCCATCAGATCCTTCGCCTTCGCCGGGTCCTTGTGAATCTCGGGTGTTTGCGTCACGGGCTTCTCCTCTGACTTCGCGGGTTCGGACTTGCTGCATGCGCCGAGAAGCGCGAGAGCGATCAGGACGTTGCGCATAGCCCGTGGTGTAGCACCAAACTGCGCTCAGGTTTTTTGGGCGAGTCGCTCGCGCACGTAGCCGACGTAGCTCGCATCTGCATCGCCCGCGATCCATTTGCGCCCGAGGCGCGACGCGACGACAGCGGTCGTGCCGGAGCCTACGAACGGATCGACGACGAGCTGCCCCTTCGATGACGACGCGACGATCAGCTTCTCGATCAGTGCCTCGGGCTTCTGCGTCGGGTGCGGCCCCTTCTCGGCCATGCCGTTACAGATCACGGGCACCTCGATCACGTCGCGCGGCTTGGCGCCGAGCGGATGCGGTTCCCACTTGTCGCGTCGCACGCCGCGGCCGTACTGCGACGTCACCGCTTGGATGCGCGTCGGATACTTCGTGGTGTGACCGTTGTAAGGAACGCGCACGGCGTCGACATCGATCTGCGCCTTTGCTTTGCGGAGGTGGAGGATCGATTCGTGCGAGCGGCCCCAGTCTTTGCCGAGGTTCGCTTTGTTGCGATACGACCAGATCAACCAGCGGCACGAATCGAAGCGGCGAGCAGAGCGCGCTTTGACATCGGCGAGGATCTCGGAGAAGCCGCACACGTACGCCGAGCCGTGCGGAGCCAGGACGCGCGAGACTTCGGCGAGCCACTCGTCGCACCAGTCGACGTACGCATCGAGTGATTCGAACTCGTCCCACGCGGCCTTGGCGATCGCGTACGGCGGATCGGTGACGACGAGATCGACAGTGCCGGTCGGAAGGGTGCGGAGCAGGGCGAGCGCGTCGGAGTGCCAGAGCTCTCCGCCATGATCGGCGAGGGCCCGCGTCGGGCCGGCTCCACGCAGATCGCGCGGGATGGGCAACTCGCGAGCGACTCGCGGTGGACGCTTGGGCACAGTGGGGCGCATCCTACGCCGATGGGAGCGGAGATACATCCCACCGCCATCGTCGAGCCCGGTGCAGAGATCGGGGAGGACACGCGCATCTGGCAATGGGTCCACGTGATGCCGCGCGCGCGGATCGGTGCGCGCTGCTCGGTGGGGCAGGGCTGCTTCGTCGGTGCGGCGACGCTCGGCGATGGATGTCGCGTGCAGAACAACGTGTCGCTGTACGACGGCGTGACGCTCGAGCAGGACGTGTTCGTTGGCCCCTCCGCGGTGTTCACGAACGTCACGCATCCGCGCGCGCACGTGGATCGGAAGGGCAGCTACGAGCTCACGCGCGTCGGCCGCGGCGCGACGGTCGGTGCGAACGCGACGGTGATGTGCGGCGTCATGATCGGCGCGTACGCGATGGTGGGTGCCGGCGCGGTGGTCGTGGACGATGTGAAGCCGCACGCGGTGGTGGTCGGAACGCCGGCGCAACAGATCAGCTGGGCGTGCCGCTGCGGAGAGACGTTGTTTCCCGATCTATCGTGCGGCCGCTGCAGCGATCGCTACGAGCTGAGTGATGGCATGCTGCACCTGCGATGAGTCGGTGGCGCGTGATGCTGATGGTGACCGAGGGTCGCGTCGAGACGATGCAGTTCGACGTCGACGGCGAGGTGCTCATCGGTCGCGTGCCGCCCGCCGAGGTACTGCTCGACGGTGCGACCGTGTCGCGGAGTCACTGCTGGTTGCGCGTGGATGACGACGGGCGGCTCTCCGTCGAGGACGCGGGGTCCACGACCGGGATGTTCATGAACGACGAGCGGTTCAGCGGCGCGATTCCGTTCGACGACAACGACGAGCTGCGCATCGGTCTCTACCGACTCAAGGTGATGACCGTGACGCCGATCGATAACTAGCGGCGATAGAAGTGGCGCAGCTGCGCCCAGAGCTCGAGAGGATCGAAGCCGAGCGCGGACCACGGGCCCGCATCCTTCGCGACCGTCTTCGCGCGATCGACGAACGCTGATGCGCGATCGCGAGCGCCTTGCGGCAACAGGGACGCGAGTCCTCGCGCTGCGCGCCCCGCCATCGCTGCGACGGCTGCGCCACCGAGGAGACCGAGCAGCCACGCTGGCGCCGGGTCGATGATGATGCGCTTCGCGTTGATCTCTCGCGCCAGTTGATCACTCGGGCCGGTGAGCACGTCGAGCAGCGTCTTCTTCTCGCCGAAGATCGCGAGCGACGGCTTCGCAAAGCGCTCCTCGACGGCGGCGGCGACGCGCTCGTGCGCCTTCTGCCAATCGCGGGCGAACGATGCTTCGGGCACGAGGTCCGCAATCGCGCGATGAGTTGCGACGCGCGCGATGTCTCCCTTGTCTTTGACCGCGATGAGCGAAGAGTGAATCCGCGAGCGATCGTCCTCGACGACATACGCGACGAGCGCACTGCGATCGGGAATCAGCAGGTCGAATGTGCGCTGGATCGGCTCCATGCTCGGCGCGGGGAGCAGCTCGAGCAGCGGCGGTGAGGTGAAGACGCGCGAGCCCGCGAGCTTCTTGAGTGCGCGCAGCGCGACGAGGCCCTGCGCCACGTAATCTTGATCTGCACGGAGCGCTGCCTCGATCTCGGCCGCGAGCGTGGCAATCGCGTCGCGCTCGATCGCCACGACCGCGGAGACGCCGAGGCTCTTTGCCCACGCATCGAGCGCCTTGTGCGACAGCCCGGGACACGGATTCGCCTCCGGATCGATCGAGCCGCGCGCGCCGTTGCCAGCGATGATGAGCTTGATCACCTTCGCGTCGTCGAGAATTGCGAGCGCCCAGCGCGGGGCATCCAGGACGCGCGGCGGCGATAGCAGACGCCACCAGTTGGTCCAGTGACGCGCATCGAGATCTGCGATCTCGATCTCCGGTGAGAGCACATGAGGAAGCTACCACCGACTTGCGCGCGATCAGAGATCGTAGGAGCCTCCTGGCATGAAGAAGACTCTTCTCGCTGCTGCTCTCGTAGTTGCCGCTTCCGCCGGCTCGGCGTTCGCGGGTGGTTCTCCCGGTTCGATCGGCGTCGGCGCCGAATACCTGTTGTCGGGCGGCCTTCTCCCATCGCAAGGCGGAGCGATCGCGGGCGGTCCGTCGCTGAACTACGACGCCGGCCAGTTCCACGTCGGTGGCTTTCTCGCTATTGCTGACGGCGGCGGCAGCAACGATACCGATATCGGCATCGGCGGTCGGTTCTTTTATCACGTCGCCTCGTCAGCGATGGCCGACTTCAGCGTCGGTGGGTCGCTCGGCTACCTCTCGTTCGACACGCATGTTCCGATGGGCGGAAGTCGCACGAACTTCGTTTTCATCGAGCCAGGCGCGCAGATCCGCGCGTTCATCGTCCCGAACGTCGCGCTCAGCGCCACGATCGGTCTCACGATCGGCGCAGGGGACGCTCAGGGGCTCGCGCTCACCGGTCAAACTGTGACCGGCGGCATCCACTATTACTTCTTCTGAGTAAGTGGACTCCTCGCACGAGGAGAACCAGTCCCGTCTATTCCTCGCTGCCTCCACCAACGGCAGCGGCCAGCGCGACGTCCTGCGCTTTCACTTTCGACGCATCGAACTCCTTGGCTCCCTCGATCATCTTGTCGAGGGTCTTGTCGAAGTCAGGGCGCGCATCCTCCTTGCCGGGCTTCACGAAGCGCAGCGGGTTGATGCGCGCGACGACGATCGGCTTGAGATAGCCGCTGTTCCAGCCGCTCTCCTTGAGCTTCACGACGGCGGCCGCGACGGCCTCGTCGAGCTCGAGGATCTTCTCGGCGTGCGCCTCGCGCATCGGGAGAGACTTCTTCATCGGATCCGTCGAGAACGCTTCGCACTTGGACACGACGGAGTTGTACGCGCCGCCGGAGAAGCGACCGTTCTTCTCGTAGCAGATGCCGAGCGTGACCAGCGATGCCTGCTCCAGCTCGAACGCGACGTCGGCCTCCGACTGCCCCGCGCGCTTGGGATCCACGGCGATCGCGCGCGCCATGCGGATGACCTCGGTGGCCTTGTCCTTGAGCGTGTGCGCCTTCTCGGTGTTGAGCGCGAGGATGCGGAACGCGATCTCCGGCTCCGGCATCACGAGTGCGATGATCGTCTTTGCGCCGAGCGACGTGAGCGCCTGCAGGCGGTGCATGCCGTTCGGCGAGATGAAGATGTCTCCGTCGGGCACCGCGATGACCGGATCGAGGAAGCGCCCGACTTTGGGAATCACCATCGCGAGCTTGTCGGCGTGCGTCTTGGAGAGCTCGCGCTGGTACGGCGTCGGCTTCACCTTCTCGATCGGGAGCGCGGCGAGAGCGACCCAGTTGCCACCGAACGGCTCGCGATACGCGGAGAGCACGTTCCCGCCCGCCGCCTCGATCAGCTTCTTCGTCGCATTCAGCTCCGACGACGGCGTTCCGCTCGCCACCTCGTCGGCGGTCAGGCCCACCGAGCCCGGCTCGGCCTTGACCTTCTTCTTGCGCGGCGTGGACGGCTTCTTGGGAGCTTTCGGCGCGGCGGCCTTCTTCGGTGGCATGAGGCGCAGTGTAGTAGTGTGGCCGTGTGAAGTGGGAACGCGGCACCGACAACCCTGACGTCATCGACGCGCGCGGGCGGACGGGCGGCGGTATTCGTACGCCTCACATCGCGGGAGCGGGCGTTGGTGCAGCGGTCATCATCTTCCTCGTGGCGCGCTTCCTCGGTGTCGACGTCAGCGGACTGTTCGGCGCCAGCGACACGACCGCGCCGGTCACGCAGACGCAGCAGGGCAACGCTCCGCCAAAGGGGACGGATGCCGACGCGGAGCTCAAGGACTTCGTCAGCTTCGTGATGAAGGACGTGCAGGACTCGTTCACCGCGGTGTTCAAGCGGTCTGGCAAGACGTACGAGCGCGCGAAGCTCGTCATCTTCAACGCCGAGATCGATACAGGCTGCGGTCGCTCGTCAGCCGCGATCGGCCCGTTCTATTGCCCTCCCGATCGCTCCGCGTACATCGACCTCTCGTTCTATCGCGAGCTCAAGGACCGCTTCGGCGCGCCAGGCGACTTCGCGCAGGCGTACGTCCTGGCCCACGAGATCGGTCACCACGTGCAGAACCTCCTCGGCGTCGAGCAGAACAAGAGCAACCTCGCCAAGAGCCACTCGCGCAACGAGAACTCCGTGCGCATCGAGCTCCAGGCCGATTGCTTCGCCGGCGTGTGGGGCCACGAAGCGCAGGGTCGCAAGCTCCTCGAGGTCGGTGATCTCGAAGAGGCGATCACGGCCGCGCAGGCGATCGGTGACGACCGCCTCGAAAAGGATGCCGGCATGGAGGTCAACCCGGAGACGTTCACGCACGGCACGTCCGCGCAGCGCGTGAAGTGGTTCCGCAGAGGCTTCGACTCCGGCGACCTGAAGGCGTGCGACACGTTCTCTGTAGACCCCTGAATGCGATGAGGCAGTCATGACCCAGACGTCCTTCCCGAAGAACGAGATCAAGATTCTCCTGCTGGAGAACATCCACCCGGTCGCCGCGGACGCGTTCCGCGCGGAGGGCTTTGCCGTCGAGACGGTGAAGGGCGCGTTGCCCGAGGCCGAGCTTGTCGAGCGGCTCAAGGACGTTCACGTCCTGGGCATCCGCTCCAAGACGCAGGTCACGGAGAAGGTGCTCGACGCGGGCAATCGACTGATGGCCGTCGGTGCGTTCTGCATCGGCACCAATCAGATCCGCGGCACGTACGCGAACAACCGCGGCGTCCCGGCGTTCAACGCGCCGTTCTCGAACACGCGCTCCGTCGCGGAGCTGATGATCGCGGAGATCGTGATGCTCTCGCGTCACCTCGGTGATCGCTCGCGCGAAGTTCACGCGGGCACGTGGACCAAGTCGGCGGTCGGCGCGCACGAGATCCGCGGCAAGACGCTCGGCATCGTCGGCTACGGCCATATCGGTACGCAGGTCAGCGTGCTCGCCGAGTCGTTCGGCATGCGCGTGCAGTTCTTCGACATCATGGCGAAGCTGCCGATGGGCAACGCGGTCTCTCGGGCGACGCTCGAGGATCTGCTCGCGTCGAGCGACTTCGTGACGCTGCACGTTCCGGAGACGCCGCAGACCAAGAACATGATCACGGCGAACGAGCTGTCGAAGATGAAGCCGGGCGCCGCGCTGTTGAACGCGAGCCGCGGCACTGTCGTCGATATCGAGGCACTCGCCGCCGCGCTCAAGAGCGGTCACGTCTCGGGCGCCGCCATCGACGTCTATCCCGACGAGCCCGAGGGCAACAGCGACGGCTTTGCCTCGCCCCTGCGCGGCCTCAAGAACGTGATCCTCACGCCTCACATCGGTGGCTCCACCGAAGAAGCGCAGGAAGCGATCGGCAAGGAAGTCTCGACCGCGTTGATCAAGTACATCAACAGCGGCGCGACGACGGGCGCGGTGAACTTCCCCCAGATCGAGAGCCCGATGGCCAAGGGAGCGCACCGCATCCTCAACGTTCACAGGAACGTCCCGGGCGTTCTGCGCGACATCAACAAGATCGTCTCGGACATGAACGCG
Organism: Kofleriaceae bacterium; assembly: GCA_036499725.1. Lineage (GTDB taxonomy): Bacteria > Myxococcota_A > Polyangia > Haliangiales > Haliangiaceae > JABFXX01. The sequence continues at coordinate 132,590 of DASYDE010000018.1, read as the reverse complement.
AACATTCGCGCCCAGATCCTCTCCACCGATTCGGACATCGGTTATCTGCTGATGGATCTCGACAACGACGTCTCCGCCGAGGTGAAGAAGGCGATCGGGGCGCTGCCGACGAGCATCAAGACGCGCATCCTGTTCTAAAGCGCTGGACGCGGTACAGTGTCGGACGCGTGCACATCAGCGTGTTCGACATCTTCAAGATCGGCATCGGCCCGTCGAGCTCGCATACGGTCGGCCCCATGCGCGCGGCCAAGCGCTTCGCGGAGCGCCTGCGTGATGACGGGCAGCTCTCCAGCGTCGCGCGCGTCAAGGTCGAGCTGTTCGGCAGCCTCGGCTTCACCGGCAAAGGCCACGGTAGCGACAAGGCTGTCATCGTCGGTCTCGAGGGCGACGATCCTCCCACTGTCGATGTCGACTCCATCGAGAAGCGCGTCGCCGCGGTCGCGCAGACCAAGCGCATCAAGCTGCTCGGGACGCACGACGTCGATCTCGATCTCGCCGACGGCCTGATCTTTCACCGCCGCGAAAAGCTGCCGCTGCACGCGAACGGCATGCGGTTCTCCGCGTTCGATGCCGAAAACAAGAAGATCGTCGATCGCGTCTACTACTCCGTCGGTGGCGGCTTTGTCGTGGATCACACGGGCGCGCCGGCCGATGGCTCGCTGCCCGCCGATCAGATCGAGGTGCCGTACCCGTTCAACTCGGGAGACGACCTGCTGAAGCTCGCGACCGAGCACGGCATGAGCATCTCGTCGCTGATGCTCGAGAACGAGAAGGCGCATGTCCCCGAGGCCGAGGTGAAGACGCGCGTCGGCCTGATCTGGGCGGCGATGGACGCGTGCCTCAAGCGCGGGATGGAGCGCGAGGGCATCCTCCCCGGTGGCCTCAAGGTGAAGCGCCGCGCGGCCTCGCAGCACCGCAAGATGAAGAGCGACCACTCCAACGATCCGCTCGTGATCATGGATTGGGTGAACCTGTACGCGCTCGCCGTGAACGAGGAGAACGCCGCGGGCGGGCGCGTGGTCACCGCTCCCACGAACGGCGCCGCCGGCATCATCCCCGCCGTCATCATGTACTACCGCCGCTTTCTGCCGAACGCAGACGACGAAGGCACGATGCGCTTTCTTCTGACGGCGGCCGCGATCGGCGCCCTCTACAAGAAGAACGCATCGATCAGCGGCGCCGAGGTCGGCTGCCAGGGCGAGGTCGGCGTCGCGTGCTCGATGGCCGCTGGCGCACTCGCCGAGGTGATGGGCGGTACTCCCGCGCAGGTCGAGAACGCGGCGGAGATCGGGATGGAGCACAACCTGGGTCTCACGTGCGATCCGATCGGTGGCCTCGTGCAGGTCCCGTGCATCGAGCGCAACGCGATGGGGGCCGTGAAGGCGATCAACGCCGCGCGGCTGGCCCTCCAAGGCGACGGCACGCACAAGGTGTCGCTCGACAAGGTCATCAAGACGATGTGGCGCACTGGCGCCGACATGAGCAGCAAGTACAAGGAGACCGCACGCGGTGGTCTCGCCGTCAACATCATCGAGTGCTGAGACGCCGCTAAGCGCGTCGATGCGGTAGTCTGATCGGAGTGGAGCTCTCGGGCCTCGAGCCGCGACGCAGCGACCTAGCGCGGGGCATCGTCATCGCCCGCAGCTCCAAGCCGCTGACCAAGGACGAGCAACGCTCGCTGTGGAAAGCGCTCGCGGGCGCCGGCGTCACCGAGCCCGAGGATCCGGATCGCGATGCTCCCGATGACGAGGACGACATCATCGAGCGTCAGTGGCTCGCCGCTCCGTGGCTGCCTCCGACCGCGAGCGAGATCGACGGACAGAAGTCCGCGTTCGAAGCGGCCGCAGCGCAGTTCCAGCTCGAAGCGATCTGGTGCGTGAAGGTCGAGACGGGCATCGACGGCCTTGGCTGGGCCGAGCTCGCCGCGTCCGATCCCGATCAGGGCGAAGCGAACGAAGAGGACGACGAGGAAGACGCCGAGGAAGAAGAGTCCGACGAGGACGAGGAAGCCGAGGGCTCCGAGGATCCCGACGAGCTGCAAGCCGTCGAGCCGAGCGACGATTCGGGCAAGGTGCTCTACACCGCCCCCGACGCGCCGAGCGCCGCGTTGCGTCTCGCCGAAGCTGCCGCGGCACAAGCTGCGTCCGAGACCGAGCCCGCCGAGGACGAGCCGACCGAGGACTTCGACGACGAGCTCGGCGAAGACATCACGAGCACCATCGAGTCGCACTGGCGCAACGGCCCACCGCCGCTCGAGCGCTCCGTGACGTTTCCGATCGAGCGCTACCCCGAAATGGTCGAGGAGTTCGACTGGGAGTCGTTCGGCATCGCGATCAAGCTCTCTGGTCCCGACCTCCCCGGCGAGGAATCGATCGTCAACGCGTTCTTCGCGCTCTGGCTCTCCGTGTTCCAGGACGAGCGCACCGATGACTTCGAGCCGTTCTCGCGCGCCGACGTCGTCCATGATCGCAAGCACCGCTCCGCGCTGATGTGGATCGAGCGCCTGCAGATTCCGGCCACCGCGTCGGACCAGGTGAACTTCCTCCTCTGGATCGCGGCCCGTATCAACGACATCGTACCGCTCGCGTGGGCGCGCTTCGATCCCGTCGACGATGCGGTGAAGTCGCGCGCGATCACCGAGGACGGCACGGATCCGTTCGTGCTCGCGGGCAATCCGTTCGCCGAGCGCTTCCGCCGCCACGGCGAGGACGCCGCGCTCCAGTGGGCCGTCGCACAATCCGCGTGGTCGCGCCGCGAGCTCGCCGGCATGCTCATCGAGGTCGCGCTCGAGCACGATCCCGATCTCGAGCCCACCGCCGCTGTCGCCGAGCGCCTCCTGCGCCGCGCGCTCGCGTTCGACGCTAACTCCGACGCGAACGGCTACCTCGCGATCGTGTTCATTCGCCAGCATCGTCTCCCCGAAGCCGTCGCGCTCGCTCGCACCGCCGCGCGTTCCGACGTGAACCTGCTCGTCGTCGGCGAAGCGGCCGAACATCTCCCCGACGAGCTCGGCTCCGCGCTCATCCTCCTCGACGATGCCACGCTGCGCGCCACCGAGCCCGACGAGATCGCCGATCTCGTTGCTTCCATCGCGCGCTACGCCCCCCGCCAGCTCGACGCCACGCTCACGCGTCTCCCGCGCGACGTCGCGCTCGTGCCGTACCTCTACAACGCCTCGTTCTCGCTCGAGCGTCCGCAGGCGCTCGCCGTCCTGCGCCGCGTTCTCTCGCTGCCCGTCCCCGATCGCGAGGCAGGCGAGGGCCGCACCGCGCTCGTGATGGCGTGGAACAACGCCTGTATCCACGCGCACGCGCTCGGCGACTACAAGCTCGCGGTCGAGCTCGCCGAAGGCGGTCAGCCGTACGCGCCCGAGAACCCGTACATCTACCACTCGGGCGCATGCGCCTACGCCGCGGTCGGCGACATCGACAAGGCGATCGAGCAGGTGAAGCTCGCGATCGAGCACGACTACGAGCACGCGGAGAAGATGGAGACCGACATCGATCTCGCATCGCTCCATTCCGACCCGCGCTTCTCGCAGCTGTTCAAGGATTGGCGCACGCGTCGCGCCGATCTCAACTAGCGGCTAGCTGATCACCGAGCCGAGCGCCTCGATCACGACCTCGATAACCCGGGGTGTCCGATGAACGTGCAGGCAATAGATGTTCGACGCGGCCCAGACCGAGCGTCCGCGCCGCCACTCGTTCTGCCCAACGAAGAGCAGTCCAACTTGGTTCTGCTCGCCAAGCTCGATCTTGTCGTAGACGCCGTCGGCGATCGGCCGCTTCATCCCGCGAGGAAGGGTCGCGTCCGGTGTTCCCAGTCCGTACTCGTCGATGTCGCGGAGGAGATGTTCGCGAGCAAATGCGTCCACGGCGATGCGAACCGCCAGGGAGGGCTGCTCTCTGAAGCGGCAGTGCTCAGCCACGCCGAAGACATCGAGGAGATCGAGCGTCCGACCTGGCACGGGGAGTCGTTCTCCAACCGCTCGCTTCGGCGTCGGAACCGAATACTCGTCCTCGACCGCCATGCGAACGACGACGCGTGGACCAACCGGCAGTTGCGGCTCCGGCGCACTTCGCCAGCACCCCGCAATCACTGCGAGTCCCACGCACCAAGCGGCTTTCACGAGCCGAGTCGGCCACGAACAGCGGCGACGAACCACTATCAGTCGCTCGTGACAACTCTCAGTCCGATACGCGAAGTCGCCGCCGCCTGTCGCAGATGAGGAGGACCATCGGCGTCACTTCGATCCGAGCTGCCGCCCCATGTCGTTGTTGAGGCTCCAGAGCTCCAACGCGGGCACCGCGCGCCGAGAGACCGCACCGATGTCTTTGCCCTCCTTGGACCAAGGCGGCGGCTAGAGATGCAGCGCCTGATCTCCGTCGAGCTTCATGACCTCCTCCTCCCAACCCTGCCAGCGCAGGTTCTCGTAGAACTTCTCGACGTTCCCTCCGAAGGCCCAGTGCATGAACGCGGTGTGCCCGGGCGCGACCTCTTCCCACTCGAGCGTGTCCGGCGCGAAGTAGAAGACGTGGCCCGGCGCTCCTAGTGCGCCACCATCGACAGCGAACGTTCCGCCGACCACGTCGTCTCCAAGGACCAGGAACTGGCCGAGCCCGACGGCGATCTCGGTATTCCACGCGCCCAGCGTTCGCTCCATCCGCGAATGACCGGAGCCGAACAACCGGAGCCAGCGGTCGCCGACGAAGATTCCACCCGTCTCGTGCGCGAGCGCGCCGAGTGGCGATCGCGTCGTCACCTGCAGCTGCTCGAGACAGCGTCGGGCTGCGGCTGGGTCGCGCGGTAGCACCTCGACGCGGTTGCGCGAGCTCCTCGCGAGGCTTGCAAGCTCGGCCCACGCCGGATCCGTCGAGATGAGTTGCTCGTACGGTCGCATCCGACGTCAGTCGTTGTCGTCGCGCAGCTCGTCGTCGCCGAACAGCTCATCGACGTGCAGCTCGATCGCCTCGAATGGCTCGGCCCGGACGGTCTCGCCGCTCGTCGCGCGTTGTACGACGACGTAGCCTTCCTTGGACCACCGGTGCACGAGGACGACCTTCTCTTCCGGATCGATGATCCAGTAGTGCGGCACCTCGGCCGCGTGAAGCGTTCGCGGCTTGGTCACGTGGTCGCGCAGCTCGTGCTTCGGCGAGACAACCTCGCAGACCCAGTCGGGACGCAGGTTGATCGTCTTCGTCTGCGGCTTCATTGGCATCCGCTCGCGGCGCCAGCCCGCCACGTCATGGCAATAGAGCTCTCCAGAGGAGTAGCGGGTATGGATCTCGACGAACACCCACCAGCCTCCTGGACCGCGTGGGCCTCCAGCGCGCCGGTTGAACGGATCGAACGCTGCCGCGAGTTTCGTCTCGACCAAGGAATGGTCAGCGGACGGGATCGCCCGCTCGACGATCTCGCCGCCGAAGAGCTCGAGTCGCTCCCAGTTGGGATCGTCCAGGAGGTCCTCTGCCGTCGCAGATTTCCGGGATGTCGCGACCATGCCTGGATTCTAGCACCCACATGGGACGCCTCGATCTGCCGAAAACTTGCGGCGGGATCCAGGTGAGCGAGTCTATGCGCGATGAGCTTCGCGCTGGCTGTGTCCGATGTTGCGACCGAGCAGAGTGACCGCATGACGTGGGCGGAGATGTGCCGCGCCTATCCCGACGAGTGGGTCGTCCTGACCGATATCGCGTGGGTCGACGAGAGCGCGTTCGAGTTCAGCTCCGCGATCGTCGTCGGCCACTTCGCCATGCGCCGCACGGCATCGCCGAAAGTGAAGGCGGCGTTCGCGCAGTACCCGAACGTGTTCGCGTTCCACACCGGCGAGACCGAAGAGCGCACGGTTCGCCTGCGCGCGATCTGATCAGCTCGGACGGAGAACAGCGCCGGAGACTTCGGCGGTCGCTTGCTTGGTCGCCTCGTCGTAGTGCGCCCAGCAGACCGGCGCGTAGGACTCCTCGGCGCCGAGCTGGATCTGCGGGCCGTGGACCGTCGCTGCGCCGTTGACGAAGCGCAGGTTGCAGATCGCCTTCTTCTGGCAGTACTGGCAGGTGACCTTCACCTCTTCGATGCCGTCCGCGAGCTCCATGAGCCGCTGCGAGCCGGGGAAGAGGCGGGTGCGGAAGTCGCTGCGCAGGCCGTAGCAGATCACGGGCACGCCCGGATCGATCGTGATGCGGCGGAGGTCTTCGATGACCGACGGCGGGAGGAACTGCGCTTCGTCGACGAGGATGCAGTCGACGCCAGTGAAGTCGCGCGGATCGAGGACGGTGTCCTCTTCGATCTGGATGTCGGCGTCGGTCTCGAGGCCCGCGCGCGACGAGATCTTGGTCGCGCCGAAGCGATCGTCGAGCCGCGGCTTCATCAGAACGACGCGCTTACCCTGCTTCTTGTAGTTGTGAGCAACCGCGAGAAGGTTGAGCGACTTGGCCGAGTCCATCGTGCCGTACCGGAAGTAGAGCTTCGCCACGGCCGGAAATTACGAGGGGGATCTGACAGCGCGAGCTAGAACGATCCGGAGCGGAGGAACCGGACGACGAGCTGCCGGGCGCGGGCGTCATTCATGATCCACGTGTGCGTCGCGTCGACGGTTGCAAAGGCTGTCATTGCAGGCAGTTGCGTCTCTTCGACCGCGACGGTGCCGTCGTTGCGGACGCCCGGTGGGAACAGGCGCGCGGCCGTCCAGGTGGAGGGGTTGTTCCAGGCCGCGAGCGTGCCCGCGATGACGCCGAACGGGGCGGGCGGATCGGGCCAGGTCGAGCCATCGGCGAGCTCGGAGCCGGCGGGGCCGTAGTACCAGCGGAAGACCGGGTTACGGACAAGGCCGGCCGCGAGGCGCGATCCGCGGTTGGGCGGCGCGAGCATGACGATGCGCTCCCACGCGATGCGCGGATCGTGAATGTGCCGGACGATCACGCCGCCCATGGAGTGCGTGACGGCGCAGACGGGGCGACCGGCGGCGTGCTCGACGATCCAGTCGGCGACCTCGCTCGCGAGATAGCGGATCGAGTGCTGACGCGACGGGTAGGACCGGCTGTGCGTGTCAAAGCCGTGCGCGCGCAGATACGTGCCCAGGTTCGCCATCGAGCCGTGCCCGCGCGCCAGGCCGTGCAGGAGGATCACGAGGGGCCTCACGAGTCGCCCCCGGTGTCGCGGCGCTTCTCGGTGGCATCGGCATCGAGCTCCGCGTCGAGGTCGGCGTTCTTGCGAGCGCCCCATGACTCGGAGGCGGAGTCGCGGCGCGGATCGCCCGGCGGAAACAGCGCCTCCAGCTCGGGAGGCTTCACCTCGTTGACCACGCGCAGTACGTCGGTGACGAGCGTGTCGCGCTCGGCGCGCAGTGCCTTCACTTCGGTGCGAAAGCGCAGCTGACGACCGAGTACGCGCAGTGCGCGGCGTACGAGGCGCAGGCGATCGAGGACACGCAGCGTCGCCCAGCCCGAGAGCGGCAGGATGATCGAGGCGGCGACGGCGTGGCGCCAGGTCAGCTTCCAGCCGATGAGCGCGATCGCAGCGCCGTAGAACAGCAGCGTCAGCAGCATGCCGATCAGCAGCTTGGTCGTCGCGACGACATCTTTGCGCGGCGTCAACCTGGGACTGGCGAGCCGCGCGAACGCGAGCGAGGGCAGGTGCAGTGGTGCACCCGGTGCGGTCAGCGGCAACCAAAACGCGACGAGGATCAGGTGACGGATCATGCGCGCGCTGATCTCGACCTTCGACAGATCGCGCGACAGCTCGCGGTCGGTGAGGCCCAGCTCGTCGAGCTTGGTCTGATACGTACGCACGCGCGACATCACCTCGAGCACGCGTGGATCGGCAGCGACGGCGCCGTAGTACTGGTTGAAGCGGCGCGCGAGCTCGACGCGATCCTCGATGGAGATCTCGTGCGGCTGATACAGGCGGCGCACGACGTCGAGCGCGCGGACGGTTTCCCAGTCGGGCGCGTTGATCGTGAGGCGGCGGATCGCGAGATCGAGATCGCCTGTGAGCGCGGTGACGAGCTCCTTGTCGCTGCTGCTGTCCGGCCCGATGACGATCGGTGCGCCAAACTGGACGAGCACACGGCTGCGAAAGCGCTTCGGATGAATGAACACCAGGCCGCACGGCACGATCGTGACGGGCGCATGGTTCTTTGCTGCGCCGCCGAGCGCGAGCCGCGCTGCACCGGTCTTCAAGCGCGAGAGCTGTGACTCGTCGTGCGAGAGGCCCTCGGGGAAGATACCGATCGCGCCGCCGTGACCGAGGACTTCGAACATCGCGTCGAACGCGGCGTCGTTGGTCGCTCCGCGATCGCCCGTGGCGTGATCATCGCGCCGCGCAACGGGCACCGCGCCGAGGCCGCGCAGGACCGCGCGCATGATGCGGCCTTTGAACAGCGAGTCCTTCGCGGCGAAGTGAACTTTGCGGCCGCATGTCGTGATGATCAGGATCGGATCGATCAGCGAGTTCGGATGATTTCCAGCAAAAAGAACCGCTCCGGATGCGGGGACGTTCTCGAGGCCCGCGACTTCGATCTGCCGAAAGAAGACGCGCGTGACGACACGCAAGAACCACGCGAGGAACGCGTACGCCACGCCCGATCGTTACCCGAAGAGATCTCTCCCGCGGCCCTGTTGCTTAACAATTGCGGCGGGTGGCCATGCCAGTCGGCAACAATTCGGGGGCGGCAAGTGGGGGCGCCACTGGGAGTGGGCGCAAGTCATCGACATCCCGATCGCGTCGGCTGGCATCGCCGCTGCAACCTGTCCTGGTCATGCAGTACCTCGCCGGCAACGTAGGTTGCCCCGAACGAGTCCTCACGGGACGGTCGGGTAGCGAGGAAGAGCCTCAGTCCAGCCTCTGATGCCCTTGCAACGTGTTCGAGTGCGCGGTTGGTGAGACCACGTGCTCGAGGATGGCTGGCCGGCCCGGAAATTCTTCCGGGCCGGTTTTATTTCCGGACCTGGAAGATCAGCCCCGCGCTCCGCAGGCGGCGCAGTAAATAGTCTCCCATGGCCACCGCGGGCGTCGTGACACCGGGCTCGCTCGTGAGCGGATCCAGCGCGAGGGACAGCGCGGACTCGCCGAGCATCTTGGCGGTCGACGCGTAGCCCGGATCGCCGTGAGGATCGCTCGCCTCGTAGTCGAGCGTGTTCTCCTCTCGCTCGGCCACGAAGCGCACTTTCCAGTGACCGCGTGCGCGCGCTTCGGCAGAGGGTCCTTCGCCCGGCTGCGGTGCACGCTTCGCGACGATCTCGCGCAGCCGCGGGTTCTTGAGCGCGAACGCGAGAGCGGCGAGCGTACCCGTCGCACCGATGGCCATCGCGAGGCCACGCGCGTTCCCCTTCATGGACATCACCTCGCGATAGACGAAGTCCTCTCCCCACGGCAGACCGGCGAGCGCGTGACCGCGACGCACGACGCGGGTATTGATCTGCGCCATCAGGAACGGGATCGTGAACATCCGGTAGTGCTTGTTCCAGCCGATGCTCATGTCGTCGGGGGCAGCAGGACGGGCGGCGTTCGGTACAGGATCGAGCCCGTACGGATTGGCGAGGACCTTGCGCGCCGCGCGATCCTTCTCTCCTTCGCGCGCCGTCTCGATGCCGCTCGCGACGGTACCGCCACTCGGGCCGCCGCTCATCTCGCCGAACAGCGCAGTCACCGTCTTCGCGGGGCGGCCGTTCGTGTGAATGAACTCCTGCTGCAGCGCCCACGTGCCAAGGTCGCTCGGTACGGAATCGAAGCCGCAGGTGTGCACGATGCGCGCGCCGCTCTTCTGCGCCGTCTCGTGATGCGCGTCGATCATCCGGCGCATCCACTGCACCTCGCCGGCGAGATCGCAGTAGTGAGTTCCTGCAGCGGCGCACGCGGCGACGAGCTCGCTGCCGTACTTCGCGTAGGGGCCGACCGTTGTGCACACGGCCTTCGTGCGCTCGGCCATGGCGCGCATGGCTGCCGGATCGCTCGCGTCGGCGACGATGATCGGCACGCCAAAGCCCAGCGCTTCGAGCTTCGCCTTGCTGCGGCCGGCGATCCCCCATTTGGGTCGGTCGGCAGACGCTGCGAGATAGTCAGCGACGAGGTGGCCGGTGAAGCCGGTTGCGCCAAACAGGACGAGATCGAGCTCGCGAGCCATGCCTGACACTCTACTCATCTGCTGTGCGCGGAGTATGGTGGTGGCGTGTCGTTGATCTCGCAGCTCGCGGAGAAGTTGAATCCCGAGTCGCGCCCTAAAGGACTTGCGGATACGCGCTGCGCCGCGGTGGCGATCGTGCTGCGTCAGGATCCCGAGAGTGACGAGCCGCGCGTCCTGCTGATGAAACGAGCAGAGCGACAGAGCGATCCGTGGAGCGGCCACATCTCGCTACCGGGCGGGCGCTACGAGCCCGAGGATCCCGATCTCCTCGCAACGGCGATCCGTGAAACGCGCGAGGAGCTGTCGATCGATCTGTCGACGGCGCGCCTCCTCGGCCACCTGCCGGCGCTGCATCCGATGAGCGCCGGTCCCAAGGGCATGCAGGTCACCGCGTTCGTGTTTGTCGTCGAGAGTGCGCTCGATCCCAAGCCCAGCGCCGAAGCGCTCGCCGCGTTCTGGCTCCCGCTCGAGAGCGCATATGCCGGGACGTACGATCAGCCGTACAAGCATGCGCCGACGGGGATGGACTTCCCGAGCTGGGCGTACGACGGCTACGTCGTCTGGGGACTCACGCACCGCATCCTCGCGGACCTGCGCTTGATCGCGCGTTCCTAGAGAATCGGAACGGTGAACTCGCGTGTGGGCTTCGCGAACAAGTAGCCCTGGATGAGCTCGACGCCGAGCTCCATCAGCGCGTCGAGCTCCTCGCGCGTCTCGACACCTTCGCCAACGACCTTGCCACCGAGCTCGCGGCACAACGTCGCGATCGCACCGACCACGCGGCGCTTGGTGGGGTGGCGATCGAGGTCGCGAACGAGCGACATATCGAGCTTCACGACCTCCGGCTCGAGCGTCGCGAGGGCACCGAGGGCCGCGTAGCCCGCGCCCAGATCGTCGACGGCGATGCGATAGCCCTGCTTGCGCAGCATCGCGGCGCGCGCAGCTCCACTTGTGGGATCGATTCCCACGCGCTCGGTGATCTCGAGGACGATGCGGGGAGCGTGCTTCGCGAGCGGATTGGTCGGCGCGAACAGCTCTTCGTCGGTGAGCTCGAGGCCATGTACGTTCACGAAGATGAACGCGTCGTCGGGCGCTCGCGGCATCGCCTCGGCGACCGCCGCCCGCACGGTGCGGCCCAGCTGGTGGATGCGCTCGCAGCGCTCTGCCGTCGCGATCAGCACGTCAGGCCGCTTCAGCGACTGCTCCTCGGTGCGGATCAGCGCCTCGTACGCGTACACGCGCTTCGTCTTGACGTCGACGATCGGCTGAAACGCCATCCACACGCTCGAGAACGCGCTGTCGAGACTCTTCTCCAGCTCGTCGCGCTGGACCGTCATCCTGGTGCTCTGCGCCCGCCGTCGCATCCGAGCTACGCCGTGCCGACGCGCAGCGCGCGCGACCGCAGAGACGAACATCTCCTGGTCGAAGGGCTTGGAGAGATACGAGACAGCGCCGCTATCGATCGCGCGCACCGCTCCGTCGAGCGTGGGATCGCCCGTCATCAGCAGCACGGGGATGTCGTCGTCGTGCGCGCGGATCGCCTGGACCAGCTCGAAGCCGTCGAGCTCCGGCATGTTCACATCGGAGACGACGCAATCGAACGGAGCAGATGCGTCGCGCACCGCCGAGATTGCTTCCTTGCCGTTCTCGCACAGCGTCACGTCCCAGCCTTCGTTGGAGAGTGCGCGCGAACACACGCGCCGCATCTGCGGATCGTCGTCGGTCACGAGCACGCGGCCGAGCGAAAAGTTGGGCTTAGCGTTACTTGGCATCCGTGAACCTCGGGATGCGGAGAGTGCGATCGCGCAGCGACTTCTCCAGCTGTGTGCGCAGTCGCTCCGCGTCGTGGGGCTTGGCGAAGTAGCGGTGCACGGCGCCCTCGTTGAGCGCCGCGTTGAGATGCTCGATCTCGTCGCCGCTCACCAGGAAGCGTACCGTTGCCGGATACATCGTACGAACGTAGTGCATCAGCTCGAGGTCATCGCCGACGATCGCGTCGAACGACTTCTTTTCGAGTACTGCGCGCGCTCCCGCATGCGGCGTCTCGGTCACGTCGAATCCATCGAGCGCGTGCCGAAGAGCTGTCCGATCCTCGGGATCGTCGTCGCAAATGAGCACCACCACCGACACGTTTGAATCCTACGATCTCTCCGTCAGGCGCGACCAGGTAGACGCATCACAAAGCTGGGGCCGTGGGGTGCGGGCTCGTAGTCGATCCTTCCACCATGTGCTTCGGCCACAAGTCGACAGAAGTAGAGGCCCATCCCGCGCTTTCCCCCGCCGCCCCTGACGTATTTGCCGAATAGCGTCTGACGGATGCTGTCGGAGATCTGGGGGCCGGAGTTGCTCACGGAGATCTCCGCGCTTCCCTCGTCGTTCCAACGCTTTGCGCTCAAAACAATCTCGCCGTCCTTGCTGCAGTAGCGGGAGGCGTTACCTACAAGGTTGTGTAGGACTCGCTCTACCAGGCTGGCGTCCAGCTTGGCCTCGAGGGACTCCTCGCACTCGACGCGCATGGAAACGCCGTGCTTGCTCGCGGCCAGGTTGATCTCCATGACCGACTCGAGGAGCTTGCAGATCTGAACCGGCGCGACGGACGGTTTGACCGCGGCATCCTCGAACCGCGCGACATCTACAAAGTTCGCAACAAGGCCCGACATGCGGCGGAGCGACCGCAAAGTGCTGCGAAACGCGTCAGTCTGATCGGCATCCATCTGTAGTTCCTCCGCGAGGAACTGCAGGTTGGAGAGCGAGACCGCGAGACTGTTGTTCAGGTCGTGCGCCAGGAGCGCGCTCGCCTCGGCGCCGTAGGTCATGCGGCGGTCGGCCGCTTCCTTCGCCAGCCGGACTTCGACGTACGCCCGTTGTTGGCGCAGCGCTGCCGAAACGCGCCGCTTTAGCTCGGCGAGCCCCGTCGGTTTCACGACGAAGTCGTTGGTCCCTGCCTCGAACGCGTCGTGGCGGCTCCGTTCGTCGTCGTGGCCGGTCATCACGATGACGTGAATTGCTTCACCGTGGAGCTTCTTGAGGTGCCGGATGACCTCCAGGCCGCTCGTTGGCATCTCCAGATCGACAATCGCGATATCGGGCGGTGTGTCCTCGCCCTGTGCGACAGCGCTCGCTCCGTCGTTCGCCGTGAGGACCTGATAACCGGCCTGCGACAAACCGGTCGCGAGCTGGCGGCAGATGCGCTCGTCGTCATCGACGACTAGTACACGCCCACCACTCGGAACGGATTCTCCGCCCGGTGCCCCTTCGGTCGTCATCGACTTGGTAGTACCATTTCAACTCGCTCTGATGAACACCCTGGGGAGTCAGGCGGCAGATCCGAGGCGGGTAGCTGATGTCACCCTCGCCGCGGCGATTCGCGCGCAGGCTGATGCAGTCTTCATCGAACCCGATGACGAGGACGATCGCGCGTACGCCATCACGTTCGAGCGCGACAACGAGACCCTGACGCGCGTGCACCTCGAGGCGAACGTCGGCACCGCCGTCATCGCGCGCCTCGCGTTCATCGCCAATCTGGACCTCGCGCTCGCCCACGCCTCGAGCGGTGTCATCTCCGTGCGCTCGGGAACGCGCGATGCGGAGGTTGTCATCACGGTGCGCCCCGGTGCCGCGCTGCGCGCCGACGTGATGCTCACGGCCCGCACCAAGGCCCGCGCGTCGACCAATCCGGTCGCTCCGGTCGGCCCCGACCCCGGCGACATCGTCGGCAACTACAAGGTCGACGAGTTTCTCGGCGAGGGCGGTATGGGCACCGTCTATCGAGTGCAGCACATCGCACTCGGCCGGACGTACGCGCTCAAGGTTCTGCGCTCGAAGGTCGTCGATCGCGATCCGACCGCCGCGCAGCGCTTCTTGCGCGAGGCACGCACGGCAGCGCGCGTTCGCCATCCGAACATTGTCGACGTCTTCGACTACGGCACGCTCTCCGACGGTCGCCCGTACTTCGTGATGGAGCTCCTCGAGGGCGAATCGCTCGCCGACCGCGTCGATCGCGGTGCGCTGCCGCCCGCCGAAGTCGTAACGATCGCGCGCCAGCTCGCGACGGCTCTCTGCGCTGCGCATGATCGCGGAGTCATTCACGCCGATGTGACGCCGTCCAACGTGCTCGTCGTCGGTGGCGCGGGCGCAACGGCCTCTCCGGCCGACATTCACGTCAAGCTCGTCGACTTCGGCCTCGCCGAGCTCGCGGGTGAATCGGTGAGCGAGGAGAACCCCGAGTTCGTCCTCGGTACGCCGGCGTATATCTCGCCCGAGCAGCTGCGCGGACTCCCGCCGACGGATCGCTCTGATCAATACGGCCTCGGCGCTGTCCTCTACGAGATGCTCACGGGCCACCCGCCGTACTCGCATCCCGATCTGCGGACGCTGTGCATGATGCACATCACCTCCCCGATCCCGATGGTCGAGTCGCCGCACGGCCCGTTGCCGCCCAAGCTCGCCGACGTCATCACCACCTGTCTCGCAAAGACGCCGCAGGGTCGCTTCCCCGGCATGCGCGCATTCCTCACCGCACTCGACGAGATCGAGCGCGTCACCGACCGTCGCGGATGGAGGCGCTGGCTCTCGTCATGACCACCGACAAGAAGCCACTCGTCATCTGCGTCGACGACGATGACGCCATGCTCGCGACCGTCGCGCGTTGCCTCAAGCGCGAGCCCTACGAGATCCGCTCCACGCTCTCCGCATCCGAGGCGCTCGGCTGGATCGCCGGCGAAGAAGTCGCGGTCCTCGTCAGCGACTACGACATGCCCGAGATGACAGGCGCGCAGCTCGCCGGCCACGCAAAACGCGTTCGGCCCGAGACGGTGCGGATCCTGCTCACGGGCAAGCGCACCCTCGAGACGGCGATCGACGGCATCAACCAGGGAGAAATCTTCCGCTTCCTCAACAAGCCGTTCGACAACGACGTCCTCCGCGGCGTGGTCGCCGAGGGGATTGCGCGAAACAAAGAGCTGATCGCGATGTCAGGTGATCGCGAGCGCCGCGAGCGCCGCGAGGCCCTCATCGCCGCTCTCGAGGCGGAATATCCCGGCATCTCGCTCGTCGTACGAAAGCCCGATCAACCACACGAGGTCCCGGTCGACCCGTGGAACGAAGCGCTCGATCTCGGTCTTGTCGGGCTCACACCCGCGCTCGAACGCCCGTAGTCCCCTCAACCTCCCGTGCCGATCGAAGCGTTCAACTCCTTGGTTCATCTCGATGACCAGGGTCAGCCCTGCACGACGCATCCGGAGCCGCCCGTCGATGCGTTGCTGTCGCTCGCCGTCATCGGATCGCGCGCGGGCGGCTTCAACCACGACATCGCGTCCAAGTTGCAGGGCTTGATGATGGCGCTCGACGAGATCAGCGAGCTCGGCGAGCAAGACTCCAACCTCGCGCGCTCTGCCGAGTCCGCGCACACCGCGCTCAAGGAGGTCCTCTCGACGCTCAACGTCAACCGCGCGATGACCAAGCCGCCCTCGCGTGCGCCCATCTCGCTTCCCGAGCTGTGGACCCGCGCCGGCGAACGCGTCTACGTGACGCTCAAAGGCCAGTTACCGACCGTCGACGTCGAAGTCTCTGCCGCGACGATGACGCAAGCGCTCGCGCTCGCGCTCGATGTCTGCGGTGGCCCAGGCCGGGGACGCGCGATCTCCGCCGATGTCGCGCAGACGGCGACGCACGTCACCGTGACGTTTCCCGCCGTGATGCCGCTGCCGTCCAACGCGGCCGAGGCGCTCGCGATCGCGACGTACGTTTTAGCGCGCGACGGCGGGTCGTTCACCTGCTGCGACGGTGGCAAGAGCTTCGCCATCTCGCTGCCGCTCGCGAAGTAATCAGTTCTCGTCGGGCTTCATCGGCGCCGATGGCATCACCAGCTCGCGCTCTTTGCGCGACAACGTGTACGCCTCACCGACGAGCTTCGCGAGCTCGACGTCGATGCCCTTGGAATTCTCACCCTCCCTGATGTGACGGATCCGCTGCTCCACGCAGCTCGTGATGTCGTCCCGCAATGCGCCTGTCACCGTCGGAATCGGGAGCTGCTGCATGTACTGCAGCTTCGGCCGCACGGCGCCGTTCAACGCGGGCGGGAACCGTCGCTGGGCAATCCACCGATACACGGCCGAGTTCAGGATCGCGAGCAGCACCAGGTCCTGCGACGGCAGGATCCACACCGTCGTATCCGGAACGAGCTCACCCTCCACGTCCAGTGCGCACAGCGGCGCCGTTTGAATGTCCTGATAAAACATCCGCTGCGCGCGGCTCTTCGCGAGCGGCACCACCGGATCTTGCAGCTCGTGCCACGCATACGCGCCGGGTTTGCGGCCCTTCCACGCTTTCGCGTCGACGCTCGCGGGGCGCGGCTCGAGGCGCGCGCGGAACTTCTCGAGATGCTCGCGCACGGCGGGAGGGAGTGCCTCGAACGGCATCCCGCGATCGATCAACAAGATCCACCGAGGAGGATGCGGCAGCGCGTAGCTGCGAATGTCGCGTCCCTTCACGAACGGACGGATCAGCTCGCTCGTCGCGATCGGATCATCGGACGATCGCTGCGCGATGTCCGGAACATGGCGTCGCGGCGCGATGTCTGGCACGACCTGAACGTTGCGCGACGATGGGGGCGCCCAACCTGGCTCCGTGTCGGCCGGCAACCAGCGTGCCTTGCGGACGGGACGCGGATCGGCGGCGAGCAGCACATCGCGCGTCTTCTCGGCGATGACGAACGCCTCGTTGCACCCGGTGACCACCCCGCGCGACCACCGCGTCCCGATGATCTCGCCCAGCGGCTGACACTCGCGCTTCAACCGCGCGAGTAGTGCCGCGTCCTCGATCGAATCGATGTGCCACGGTCCATCGTCGAGCCGCGCGCGATCGAGCGTGATGATCGCGGGGCCGCCAGTCATCACCCCGACCTCGCTCTGCATCGCGACATCCCTCGTCGTCGATAGTCGCGTAATCGTGTCGTCCTCGGCGGTCCGCCAATCATCATCCGCACTACTGGCGTCAACCCGAGTCACGTGTGCGTTCGCCGCGACAACCACATCGAACGAGTCGCTTGCCGCAGTCCTCGTCGCCTTTATCTCGCGCTCGCCGGCTGCGCGGACCGTACCGAACAAGACGCAGGGGAACGCGTCCGCATCGTCGAACACCTTCATCGCCGCGAGATCCACGATCGCGTCGACGCTGTTCTGTTGCGCGAGGAACGCCCGCAGCGGCCGTGCGTACTCCACCGTCATCCACTTGTTCGGCACGACGACGGCATACCGCCCACCTCGCCGCAGCAACCCGTGCGCCAGCTCGATGAAGTAAACGTACAGATCCGCGACGCCGTCGTACGTGCGCCAGTTCTTCAGGTGCGTCTTCTGCACCGCTTCGCCCGCGAGCGACTCCTGCCGGATGTACGGCGGGTTTGCGATCACCGCGTCGAAGCTCGGATACGCGGTCGCCCAATCCAATCCGATCGCATCGGCCCTCTGCAGACTCCCGAGATGAGCGTCGGGCAACGGTTTATGCATCAATCCCACGAGCCGCTCGCGCGCTTTCTGCACGCTCGCTGGATCAAGGTCCACGCCGGCCACGCACCGGATCGCCGCCGTCGTCTTCGCACTGTCGAGGGATAGAACCCGCTCTCCCTTCAGAGCGAGCGCTGCAGGCGGACGATCGCGCGCATCCGCAGCGACCGCCTGTTCGGCGAGGAACTGCACGACCTCGACGAGAAACGCTCCGTCTCCCATCGCCGGATCGCACACGCGCAGGCTCAGAATTTCCTCAGCGGATCGGTCTTTCACGAGCGGTCCGAGCAGGCCCTGGACCATCGCTCTCGCGAGTGCGGGCGGCGTATAGACCACGCCGAGCGGTCCCGTCCGATCGCGACTCGCAGGCACGGCGGCAGGGTAGCGCGTGCGCGCTTGGAGCGAAACGAAGCCCGGCGCGCGTTAACAGCGCAACGAAGCGCGAGGTCGCCTCAGATCGGAACGAAGCGGCGCGATGCGGGCAGCACGAGCTCCCAGAGTCCGAATGTCGCAGCGAGCACGTGATCCAGCTCGCGCGTCTCCGGCGAGTGCATCGTTGTCTCGGGCCCGACCGGCAGGCACCGCGCCGCGAGCTTGGACGCCTCGAGCGTATGCAGAATGCCGCGCGACCAACCTTCACCCGCGTAGACGAGGCAGCCGGGAATCCACAGCGCCGCGAGGTCATCGAGCGCGTAGGGGATCTTCTCGTCGACGGTGCCCTGCGTGTCCTGATATTTGCACTCGAGCGCGATCGCCTGCTGATCGGTGGAGCGCACGACGAACACGTCGATGCGGCGGTCCTTGCCGATGATCGTCTTGCCGAGCGAGATCTCCGTGTACACGACGAGTCCGAACGCGCTGTAGCTGCGGTGGATGTATCCCGCGATGACGTCTCGGTACTGGTTGCCGGTCATGGCCATCGGTTCACTCGCCGTTCTGGGACTGTCACATCATCAGGCCGAGCTGTGGCTGCAGCGATTCGAGCTGCGCGCGGAGCGGCTCTTTGGCCCCCGCTTCGATCAAGCGCTTGCGCGTGATGTCGACAGCTTCTTCACAGAGATCGTTCCCCATGAAATTGCGTCCCGAGGCGATCGCGGCGAAGCCCGAAGAACCGGAGCCCATGAACGGATCGATCACGAGGTCGCCGGGCTGCGTGCTCTGCTCGATGAGAACCTTGGCGACCTCGGGCGGTTTTTCTGCTGGGTATCCACCGCTCACACGCGCCTGTTCGATGATGTCGGAGATCCCGAGGTTGTTGAGCTTTCGCTTCCCCTTTTCGAAGAAGAGGATGCACTCGTACTGCGCACGGTAGTGGTAGCCCATGCCGATCCGGCAGTTGTGCGTCACAGCTCCGTTGCCCAAGAGGAACAACTCGTCCTGATCTTCGACCGAAATGTCGACGAGATCCTGCTCGCCGATATCCTCGACGGCGAGCACTGTAAGCGGCTCGGCTCGATTCTCGTCCGCCGGGCTCACGTCTTCGAGCCCTACCGCGGCTTTCATTCGAGCGCGTACAGGTCGCACGAGGAGCGCGTCTCCAACCCCGAGCTCGCGAGTTTCACACTGCGTACCGTCGGAACGCACGAAACGGTGCTCGCGCGACGCGATCAACTGCGTTCCGTCGGAGAGCGAAACCTTGAGTGACGGAGCGCGAGTCGTTCGCGTTGCGCGTACCCGTGTGGAACCGCCTTCGGGGAGTGCAACCCGATCTCCTTCAACGACATCAGCGATCCGAATCACGCCGCGCTCGGTCCACACGAGCGTGTCGGGCCCGAGGCATTTGTCCCAAATCAACGGCTTCCAGAACTTGAATCCCGCCGCTTCAGCGAGCGGTTTCGCGACGAACATCGTTTCCTGATCGCAGAACAAGTAGAAGTGCGAGTTGTTCTTCAGTACGCGATAGATCTCGGTGAACAGCTCCGGGAACCGCGCGTTCGGGAAGATCTCGAACCAGTCGTTGCTCGACGCCTTGCTGTGCTTGAGGCGCGTCGTCGTTCCGATGGCGCGGTGCTTCTCCAGCGACTCGTACGGCGGATCGGTCACGACGAGATCGATCGACTCATTCGGTAGCGTGCGCAGCCATGCGACGGCGTCGCCGCGCGTCAGTTGAAACCTCATCTCGTCCACGTATCGAGACTCTCAAACGGGTCTGACAATGCGTTCAGTACTGGAGAGATCTCTCCCGGTGATTACACGGAGCTACGGAGCAGGAGCAGCCGCCGGCGTCGCCCCGGCATCGAGTGCGTTCTCGATCTCCGCAACGCTCGGCCGATCGTCCGGCTTCACGCCGACCTTCTGGAACGTGATCGCGCCGCCGGGCTGCACGATGAACGTCGCCGGCTTCGCGATGCCGTTGCCGAAATCCTCGACGCCCCACTGCTGGATCACCGCGAGCTGCGTATCGGAGTAGAGCTCGAACGTCAGCCCGAGCTTGTCGCGCATCGACGTGAGGTCAGCCGGCTCGTCGGAGCTGATCGCGATGATCGTCACTCCGCGGTCGACGAAGTCCTGGCGATGCTTCTGGAGCTCGCTCATCTGGTACTGGCAATGCGGGCACCAGTGGCCGCGATAGAAGATCACGACGGCCGGCTTGGTCGCCCACGCTGACGCGATGTCGAAGTGACCGCCGTCGCGCGTGGTGACCGTTCCACCGGGAGCGTTCGTCAGCTCGACGGTCCGCTCCACCTGCGGTTCGACGACCTGCTGTCGCTGCGACGGGTGGTCAGGCCGGATCACCGGTGCAGGAGTGCAAGCGACAGCGAACGCGATGACAGCGAGGAGGTACCGCACCGCGCAATGGTACGATGGAGCGGCGTGGGGGTGGTGTGCTCGAGTTGTGACGTTTCGCCGCCGACAGACGCTGCGGCGGGTGGGCCGTGCCCTAGCTGCGGCGCACGACTCCTGCTGATCGCCGCAAACGAGGACCTCGTCGGCACGGTGATCGACGGTCGCTTCGAGGTGCTGGGCCGCCTCGGCGCGGGCGGGATGGGCGTCGTGTACCGAGCCCGTCAGACCTCCGTCGATCGCGAGGTGGCGCTCAAGGTGCTCGATCGCCGGTTCGAGGCGGACGTCACCTCGGTGAAGCGCTTCTTCCGCGAGGCGAAGGTCGCCAGCACGCTCGCGCATCCCAACACGGTCGCGATCATCGATTTCGGACAGAACGCGAACGGCCGCCTCTACATCGCGATGGAGCTCGTGCGCGGTCACACGCTGCACGACGAAGTCGAGGAGAACGGCGCGTTCTCGCTGGCGCGCGTCATCGCGATCGGAATGCAGCTGAGCGACGCGCTCGAGGTGGCGCATGCGAAACCGATCGTGCATCGCGATCTCAAGCTCGAGAACGTGATGCTCCTCGAAGGTGGGCGCGATCAGGTGAAGGTGCTCGACTTTGGCCTCGCGCTCTCGCTCTCGGAGCCCGACAACCGCGCGACGGCGGTCGGCATCGTCTCGGGAACGCCGCGCTACATGCCGCCGGAGGTGCTCGAAGGCGCTGCGCCGGCTCCCGCACAGGACATGTACTCGCTCGGCGTGATGCTCGGCGAGCTCTCGACGGGGCTCTCGCTGTGGCCGGATGACCTCTCGCTCGCTGCGCTGTTCGCGGAGAAGCGCGATCCGCACAAGTCCGTCGAGGATGTCCCGAAGGAGCTGCGCGCTCTCGTGCGGTCGCTGATCGATGTGAATCCGACGTCACGCCCGACGGCGGGGCGTGTGCGCACGGCGCTCCGCGAGCTCGAGTCACAGCCTCCGCGTCCTCCACCGCGGCCGTTGGCACCGACGGACCCGCCGCTCACCGCGTCTCCGCCGCCTCGTCCACCGGCGAAGCCGAGCATCCTGCCACCCAAGGGGCCAGCGCCCGCGTCTGCGAAGACCGAATCACTCGACGGTCTCGTCGATCAGATGGTGTTTCCCGAGGACATCGCACTCGTCGATGTCGACGGCGGCACCAAGTCGAAGCGCATTCCCGTCATTCCCAGCGCCGAGGTCTCCATGCCGGAGCTCCCCGTAGAGCCGAAGGTCGCGTTTCACGCACCGCGCACGACTCGACCGACGAACGAGATGGAGCTGGAGCTCTCCGCCGCCGACCGCGCCCTCGAGCTGAAGGTGGAAGCACCGGTGCGCAAGACGGCAGCGTCCGTTCCCACGTCCGCTGCGAAGTCACGGCGTCCGCAGCAAGCGCCACCTCCTCCTCCGCCGCCATCTCGACGCTGGCTCGGCCCGGTGATCGCGCTCGTCGTGCTCGCGGTTGCGGCGGGCGGGTTCGTGCTCTACCGCCAGCGCGCGCACGACGCGACGCCGCAGTTGCCGACGACCACGGTCAAGCCGCGGCCTACGCCGACGCCGGTGAAGCCGACGACGCCGGTGAAGCCGACGAAGCGCTGACTACGTTCCGTTGCTCTGACCCCAGGTGTAGTCGAGGTCAGCGATGCGCTCGAGAATCTCGGCGACCGCCGGATCCCCCTCGGTGACGCGCGCGTATGCAGCAGCGCCCGCGTCGAAGTCGCGCTGGCCCATATCGTCGAATGCGTAGAACTTCCCGCTCACGCCCGCGAGCCGCGCCGCGAGCAACTGCAGCAGCGTCATCAGATGACGATTGCCGCCAAACGCACCGCAACCCCAGAAGCCCGTGCGGATCTCCGTCGGCGAACCAGGCCACATCCGGGTCGTCTCCTCCACGGCGGCCGCGAAGCCCGTGTACGCGGTGACGGTGATGCGCTTGATCTCGTCGAGCATGTACTCGCCGCGGCCTCCTCCCGGCGCCGCGATCGCGATCAGGTTTGTCCGCGGGGCAGGGCGATGCGTGCGCACGGCAGCTCGCACGACCTCCGCCGAGGCGCGCCCGAAGTGGTTGCCGTACAGACCATAGACGCGACCCTTGTCTAGATCCGGCAGCGTGTCGAGTGTGCAGCGCCGCTCAACGCCTGCGACGAGAACCGGCGTCGGCTCACCGCGCTCCTCCGTCAATGCGCCATCGCCTTCCGCGAGCAGTGCCTCGCGGATCGACCCCAGAGCGGGATGCTCGACCGCCTGCAGCTCGTCCTGCGCGAGCAGCGACGATCCGTACGCGACGAACAGATCGGGATCCGCGAAGTTCACGTGCCACACGCCATCGGTCGGTCCCGCGTAGTCGTAGTAGCCGCTCACTTGCTCGACGCGCGGTGCGGTCGCGGGCATGCGCTCGGGCAATGACTCCGCGGCCCATCGCGTGACGTCGATCGTCCCATCCGTTTGCGGCCCCGTGAGCTCGAGCATCAGCTTCTTGTTCGCGTGCCCCAGCTTGGGCGGATGCGACCGCGCGAGATCGCGAGCGTCGTAGTGGCGGCGGAGGATGGAGCGCATCTCGTCACTATGGTGTCTAATGAACACTAAGTCAAACGACATCTGCGGTCACGCCTGGCGCCTCCAGCCTCTTCCTCGCCGGGAGTGACTGACTAGACTAGCCACCCGGGGCGCATCGAAATCTCATAACCCGTTGATCTTGCGATGCGCCTCCTGGTGCTCTGTTTGCGTCCGAGCTAGCGCGACATGTTCAACGAGATCCTGACCGGCAAAGCGACCCTCGAGCCCAAGCCCCCGATGGGCGGTCCGTATCGCGAGCCCGAGGTCCCGAACGAGCAGCGCAGCTGCGCCCGCTGTCGCCACCCGTTCGTCGTTCCCGCCACGAGCGCCGCGCAGACATGCGTGTCGTGTCAGCTCTCCCTGGCGCAGGCTTCATCGCCACCGGCGAACTACAACAGCTACGACTACGACCTTCGCCCCAAGCGCGATTACACGTTCGTCTACATCCGCATCGCGATCGCGATCATCGCGATGATCGTCGCGGCCGCGGGTGGCTACCACTGACCTGCGATATTCAACGAGGTCGAGCTTGCCTCGATGGCTTGGAATTGCCGACGAAGATCGGCATCATGATTTGGAGTGTTGAGGGAATCGTCGGTGTAAGCGCGACTGCTACACCAACCGCTGCGTCCGGAGAGACGCGACGGAAGCTCGGACGTCGTTAACTCGTAACAGGGGGCTCGAAATGGGATCAAGCACTGCAATCAAGATCGGCGCGGCCGTTGTCATCCTCGGTGGCGGCGCCATCTATAGCCAGATCGACGGCGACGCTGCGCGCGTGCGTGAAGCTCAGAAGATGGCTGACGAAGGCTGCGCGTGCAAAACCACGGCGTGCATCGACGCCGTCACCCAGAAGTTCCTCGCATGGACAAACAAGCACGGCGAGGAGAAGGTCGATGACTCGGACTACAAGGCCGTCGAGGACTCGGCCAACCGCCTCGCCGCCTGTATGACAAGAGTCGAAGGCTCGGATACGACGCCGGAGCCGGCGGAAGCGCCTGAGGCGGCTGCACCTGCCGAGACGCCGCCTGCGGCCGATCCTGCTCCTGCCGAGACGCCGCCGCCTGCCGCCAAGGCCAAGGCGAAGAAGAAGTAGCTCAGCGCAGGTGAAGCATCGCCTCTCGCTCTTCACGTAGCGAGATGCGCATCTTCACGCCGAGGATCACCGCGAGGACCACCGCGAACGTGATCACCGCGTACTTGATGAGCTTGGTGCGCATCGCTCGCGTCTCCGCCGCACGTATGCTCGGCGCCATCGCGCGCTCCGCACGCCGGGCACGTCATGGTCGTCGACACGGCGGCCTCGTACCACGAGCATTCGTCACGGCGGCGAAGTTTCGAGCTGCTCGATGCGCACGCGATTGCGATACGTACCCGCGGCGTGCCCGACGCTATCGAAGCCACGGCCCGGTCCCGTGCTCGCGAGCGACAGCGCGATCAAGCTGAAGCGTTTCTGCGCGAAGAACTCGATCGCATTCTGCGGAACCCCCCAGCCGGCCGTCGGTGAACGCTCCGTGCTCACCTGTGCAGACCAGTCCGCAAACGTGAAGCGGCAACCGCCCGCCTCACCGACAGGACGCACCTCGATCATGATGGGCTCCCCTCGATGCAGCGCGCCGTGCGCGAGCTCGTGATACGGGCCCTTCTCGCCGTCATCCGCCTTCACGACGCGCAGCACATTGTCCGCACCGATGTACGCCATCTTCGTCGGGCGCCCCGTCGGATAGTCGCTCTCCTCGATCGGGAACTGCGTCGCGCCCGTCGTGCTGAACGCGACCGTCGCGCGGAAGTCGAAGTCGATCCGCGCGAACGAATCGAGGTGCGCGTACACGGGTTCGTCGAGCCGCGAGACGGCCTCGAGCTCTGCGCTCTCGATGTCTCCCTCGCCGCCATCGGTGCGATGCACGACGAGCGAGCTGTGCTGCGTCTCGAGCTCGGCGCCGGGCTTGATCGGCGAGATCACGGTCCACGTGCGATCCGGCGACCGACTCTCGAACGTCAACATCGGCGAGAGCTGCACGACATGCGCGCCGCACCGAACGATCAGAGACTCGGCACCCTCGGTTGCCAGCGTGCCGCCGCTCGGAGTTGTCGACGGCAGCGGGGCGCGCTGCGCGAGCATCATCAGTACGCCCGCGACCGCACCGAGCGGCGCCGCGACGAGCGAGCCACGCGAGCGGAGCTTCCACGCGATCAGACACCACGCGATCGCGACCGCGCCGGGCAGCGCCGCGCGCGAGAGAGGCATCGAGTCCGGAAACAACAGCGCGCTCGTCACCGTCGCGGCCAGCCAACCCGCCGCGAGCGCCGTCATCGCGAGATCGACGCCGCGCCACGTCTTGGTCGTCGCGAGCAACGCAGCGAGGGCCGCGAGACACGAGACGACCGGAATCGCAGTGTTCGACCAGAAGTGCAGCGCGCCGATCGGGAACCCGCGCGGGACCATCGTCAGCGCATATGCACCTCCCACGAGATGCACGCCGAGCGTGAGGAAGGCGAGGCCGCGCGCGAACCGCACGCATCTAGGATGAGTCGAGAGCGAACAAAGGGCCAGCTCGGATGCGCGTGCTGGTGGCGGCGAGCGTTATCGGACGAGCGCGAAGTCGGTCCACACCGGCTTGTGGTCCGAGCGACCGGCCTCGACGACGTGGGCCTGCAACGGCTCGAACCGCGCGTCGTACATGATGTGGTCGAGCTGGAAGTGCAGCGTCATGCCACTCGGCAGCTTCCACTCCCACGTGCGCTGCTTGGGTGCGAAGTGAGCGATCGCGTCGTCGAACCCGATCTCGCCGAGTCGTTGCACCGCGAGCCCATCGCCCTCTTCGTTGAAGTCACCGACCACCAGCGTCGGCAGCGCGCGATCGAGCGCTTCGATGTGATACGCGATCTCCTCGCGCCGATTCTCGCGCGTCGAGAAGTAGCCCGCGACCCAGCTACCTCCGTCAGAGATCGGCGGTCGCAGATGGACATTCAACACCTGTACGCGGCCGAGGTTTGTCTTGAGCACGACTCGCCACGCAAAGAAGAAGCCACCGTGGCTCGGTAGCTTCTCGATCGACTCGATCGGAAATCGCGACAGTACGCCCATCCCGCCGGCCGGCTCCGACTCGGGCGCATCGAACCGATGGTGCGGATAGCGGCGACTGAACGTGTCCACGAACGCCGCTTCCCACTCCGCGTTCGTCTCCTGCAGGAACACGACGTCTGCCATCACCGGCCCGACCGCGGTGACCTCTTGCATGTCGCCCGCGAGGCCAAAGTTCACGTTGTAGCTGAGCACGCGCAGCTCGTCGGCCGCGGGCTTGCCGGGCGTCTGCGCGTTCGTCGTCGTCCCGCCGCACCCGCCGCTGCACCCGGTCACCGCGATCGCCGCCGCTACTACCCCACGCATCAACCAGCTCGGACTCGGTACCCCTCGAATGCGTTGCATGCCCTCGCTATCAATGACGCCTCCCGGACCGGGAGGTTGCGGCCTCGCCGTTACACTGCGACTGCGATGCGCCCGCCTCCGTCCGGACCGAGGTGAAGCGCCCGCTCACCTTTGAAGACGGCGTGGGGACCGGCCTCGGGGCGGCGGCGCTGCTCGCGCTGCTCTGGCTCGCGAATCAGATCAGCGTCTACAGCGACATGTATCGAGAGCTCGGCAATGCTCGACTCCCGACGCTGACGCGCATGGTGTTGGGACCGGTGTGGCACTTCGGCGTGCCAGGGGCCGCGTTCGCGCTCGCGCTGTTCGCTCTGTTCATGCGCATCCGCCACGGCACGCTCCTTGTCGCGCTCCTGACCATCGGTCTCGTCGTGGTCACCTACCTCGGCTTGTTCGCCCCGCTCACGCAACTCGCGGGGAACATCAGCCCGTGACATGCAGAGCAGGTATCGTCGCCCTGTGAAGCTGCCGCGACTGAGCTCGAACGCGTTCATCACGCAGTGGATCCTGCTCACGATCGCCGCATCTGTCGTCGCGATGGTGGATGGTGGCTGGCTCGCGAGCTGGGCCTCGCTCGCGCCGGAGCGCATCTGCCACGGCCAGATCTGGCGGCTCGTCACGTGGATCTTCATCGAGCGATCGCCGCTCGCGCTCGTGTTCACGTGTGTGAGCCTCTACAAGTTCGGTGGAGAGCTCGCGTATCGCTGGGGCGATCGCCGGCTGCGTCGCTTTGCGCTGCTTCTCATCATCGCCGGCGGCATCATCGCCACGCTCGGTGGATTCGTCTCCGACTACGCGTGGTCCATGCAGCGCTGCGGTGGATGGATCGTCGGTGACTTGATCGTGATCGCGTGGGCGCGCCAGTTCCCGATGGCGACGGTCACGCTCTACTACGGCCTGCTCACGCTCTCCGGCGAGCGCCTCATGTACTTCACGCTCGGCGTCACGACGCTGATCGCGATCTCCGTGAGCCCGTTCGTGTGGGCTCCCGAGCTCGTCGCTGCATACGGTGCTGCATTCCTCTCGAGCGCGTTTCTCGAGAATCTAGGCCGTCGATGAAAGTACTGTGCGTCGTTCTCGTTCTCGCTCTCTTCGCATCCGTCGCTCGAGCCGAGGTGCTCGACTACGACGCCAAGTCGATCCAGGCGAAGATCGTCTATTGGTTCTTCAAGAAGACCAACAACGGCGACCACGGCAAGCTCGAGCGCAGAGGAACGGACGCCGACACGTACGACCTTCTTCCGCTCGACCTCGGGAAGATCCGCGACTGGACCACGAGCTTCGATCTCTATCGCCTCCCGACCGGCGCAGCGTTCTCCCAGTCGCGTCGCAAGCT
The DNA here is from genome assembly GCA_036499725.1 of Kofleriaceae bacterium. Classification (GTDB taxonomy): domain Bacteria; phylum Myxococcota_A; class Polyangia; order Haliangiales; family Haliangiaceae; genus JABFXX01. Next base: position 104,868 of record DASYDE010000018.1, on the reverse strand, counting down.
CCTCGCCGATAGCGATGGGGTCATCCTGCTTGTCGATGCGTCGCCCAAGAGCACCAAGGCGAACGCGGCGTCGCTCGCCGAGCTGCGCAAGGATCTGAAGGAGCTCAACTACGAGGCGCTCCCGATCGTCGTTCAGATCGTCGGCGCGAATGACGAAAAGGATGCGACGGCTGCTGCGAAAGCGCTCGGCATCGAGGACCTCCCTCGCTTGATCTCGATCCCCACCAAAGGCGTCGGCGTGTTCGACACGTTGAAGGCAGAGGCGAAGCTGGTGCTGACAGCGCTGCGCGATCGAAACTAGTTGGGCGGCTTGGTGCCGATGTGAAACGGCCCTGCGTGGTCCGCGGGGAATGTCAGCTTCATCAGGAGCGCTTCGATGCACGCATTGGTCGTCGGGTCGCCCGTCGCCGCGTGCGCAGCGGTCACGGCGCCCGTCGAGTTGATATTGATGTCGAGGCTGCGATCGTTGCTCAGCGGACTCTTGGCCAGCGAGAAGCATTCGTTGATCTCGCCCGTCGCGGCGCGAAAGACGTCCCACCGTGGATCAGGCCCCGCATCCTGCGCTAGTCGACCGCACGCACTGGGCGGAAATGCGGTTGGAGTGTTCTCGCGCTGCGCACACGCTTTCGTGAATGCATCGTGAGATTCGGGCGTGCCGCGCGTCGCATAACCGACGAGCATCCATACGCGCCAGTCCTCGGGGTGAGCTGCCGCGACAGCTCTCGCCGCACCGGGCTCGGCGGAGTGCTTCGTCGCGAGAGACATCAAGTTGGGAAGAATGGCCGTCGGATCGCCGTCGAGCGCCTTGGTCGTCTCGTCCGACATCACCGTCGGCGCGAACAGCCAGCGTAGAACGCCACGCGCGGCGAGCGCATCACCAGCGGTCAGCGGACGCTCCGCGAATGGCGCAGCCTTGTACTCGACGGTGTAGCTGCGGATCTGCACCGAGCCGTACGCGATCCACTGCGAGACCTGCTTCTCGAGGACAGACGGCGGCAGCGTTGGAAATACCTCATCCCACAGCGCGGCCTGCTGATCCTCGGTCGTTTCGTGCAGACGCTGCAGGTACTGAACGAGCTCGGTCGGATGTTGGTTGACGAGGTACGTCACCACGGCCCACGCCGACGCGTAGAACCGATCGTCCATGCATGTAGGTTTGCTGCACGCGAACAGCTGCGCGATCGGCATCAGTCCCTTGCGATGGATCTCCTGGAGACGAAAATCCAGCGGACGCCCGAGCTCCGCCTTCTTGCCCGCGACGTCGATCCGAACTGTCTCGAAGTAGCCCGCGAGTCCCTCTGCAAACCACTGCGGCTCGACAGGGATCGCGCTGTACGCGACGACGTGAGTCAGCTCGTGCGTGACGATGCGGATGTCCTTCTCGAGCGACTCGGTGGACAGCGTGACGATCGGTTGCCACAGCATGTTCTGTGGTCCCCACGCGTGCGCGATGAACTGCGGTGGGATGTACGCGTGAACTTCGTCGAGGCTGCGAAACGCGATCACGAAGCTGCGACCGGGCACGTCCTTCTGGAAGAACGACACGCCGAGCACGACCTGGCGCAAGTGCTCCAGCGTCTCGACGAGCTGCCTCGCATCGCCCTGCGAGCTATCGGTCCACACCGTGAAGTGCTCGCTCGTGAGCTCGCGCCACGCTTCGGGGCCGTCATTGGACGAGCTCCCTGATTGCGCGGCTCCGCACGCCGCAAGAGTCAACGCCGAGAGAACCAACGGGCGAACACCACGCACGCGCCGACTCTATCGCGCGCGACGTTCAGCGACGCGTTCGATGTCTGTCGCATATCGCTACAGCGGCACGGCTCAAGGAGCAGACGTGACGGGCGTGATCCACTCCAGTGGACCTGACACCCATGCCCAGCGGCCGTGCTCGGGACCCCAGCCGACGAGCACGCGGCCATCCTTGGCCACCGCCGTGATCGTGCCTTCGTACTTGCCGTGCCAGGCGTCGTTCGACGGATGTGTCGGTGCGGTTCCGATGAGCGTGTAGCCGGTGCGGTCGATGACGAGCGGTTCGACGTACGTGAACGTCCCGGCATCGAACGTCGATGGGTACTGCGCGATCGAACCAAGTGTACGATCGCCGCTGGGCTCGATGACCACGAGGTGCTCGCCGCGCTGCACGAGCGAGCTGTCTCCCTCGTGCGAGATCGTCTGCTGGTACTCGGGGCTCTGGTGCGTCTTGCCGGTGACGAGATAGATGATCGTGTCATTCGCGTCGCGACCCGTCACGAACAGGAAGCGGCCGAGGTCGTGCGTCGAGTCGGAGTCTGACGCAGTGATCGTCGCGTTGATCTTCCGCAGCGTGCCATCTGCCGCGTACTCCTCGAGAGGCGAGGGCGCGCCGCGCTTGGTGCACGCGACCACGAGCGCACCGTCGTGCATACCGACCGCGCGCCCACCGCAGGCAGCGGGCACGATCGTACGAGGTTGTTCACCAGGTCGCTCCGTGGTGATCGCGCCGTCGGCCGCGCGCCGAAACAACTGATCCCCGCCGATGCCGACGACATCCGCCAGCTCGCGCGCGGGACTCTTTCCGTCGACGGACAGATAGCGCGTCACCGGCGGAGTACCGGTTGTCACGGACGAATCAGACACGGCGCCGGTCCAGCACCATCCGTGGCTCGGACCTTCCGTCGTCTTGTATGGCAGATCGCCTTTTCTGTTCGCGAACACCTGGATCTCCATCCAGCTGTCGCCAGGATGCGTGTAGAGCGAGACGAGCTTGCCGCTCCCCGGATCGAGGAAGTTCTCCTTCCCGCTATCGATCGCGTGGATGACGATCGTGGTCTTCCCGGCGCGTTTGCGCGCGAAGATGAGGTGATCGCCGGACTCGTCGAACTCGATGGGGCCATCACCGCTGAGCGCCGAGACATCGATGTCTTTCCCGAGCCCCGGCTGGATCAAGACGACGCGCTTCTTGCGAAGGATCAGCGCGCGCCGACGCGTCGGGTCCGCAGCAAAGAAGTCATCGATCTGTTGTCCGAGCCCGGTGCCGACCACGAGGTACGCATGCTGGTCGTCCCCCATCGTGCTGTTGAAGCCGTTCCTGACGTTGAGCCCTCCGCTCTTGTCGGTGTCCTTGCGCGCCTGGCACATCACGACCCAATCGCCATTGATGCCAGCGGCAACCACCTGCGTCGGGGCGCCGGCCATGCCAACTCCGTCGGCGCTCGCGACGCTCGTCATCGCTACCAGCCCAACGATCGCCACTCGCAGCATCGATCTACTCTGACCACGTACCCGCTCAGGCGTTCCAAAAATGAAGGCAAAATGTCCGGTTCGTCCAATCGCAGTCGGGAACCTTCACGAACACGCAGGGCGTCATTCCCTGGTAAGGAAGAGGTAGAGTTCACCCGCTGGTGGAGACGGTCGGCGCATATCGCGTTCTGGCAAAGCTCGGCGAGGGCGGCATGGGCGTCGTCTACCTGGCGGAGCACGCGCTGCTCGGTCGCAAGGCCGCGATCAAAGTCCTGCTGCCGAACTTCTCGTCCAACGCGGACATCGTGCAGCGCTTCTTCAACGAAGCAAAGGCGGTGACGAGTATCGCCGATCCGGGAATCGTCCAGATTTTCGATTTCGGTCACCACACGGACGGCAGCGCGTACATCGTGATGGAGCTGCTCGAGGGCGAGCCGTTGGATCGCCGCCTTCGCCGCCTCGGGCGCTTCCCCGTCGACGAATGTCTGCGATTGATGCGGCTCGTCAGTCAGTCGCTCGGAGTCGCACATGGCAAGGGCATCGTGCATCGCGACCTCAAGCCCGAGAACATTTTCGTCGTTCGCGATCCCGCTGTCCCTGGCGGCGAACGACCGAAGATTCTCGACTTCGGTATCGCCAAGCTGAGCGCCGTCGAATCTTCGAACATTCGGACTCGGACGGGCGCGATGATGGGAACGCCCGTGTACATGTCGCCCGAGCAGTGCCGTGGCGCAGGCGATGTCGACGCGCGCTCCGACATCTATTCGATCGGCTGCGTGATGATGGCGATGCTGACCGGCCTCCCTCCGTTCGTCAGCGATGCGATGGGCGATCTGATCGTCTCGCACATGACGCAACCGCCGCCGCTCGCATCGTCGCGCGTCTCCGGCCTACCGCACGCGATCGATCAGATCTTGCAGCGCTGCCTCGCGAAGGATCCAGCTGCACGCTTCGCGTCGATGCACGAGCTCGCCGGTGCGCTCGAAGCGGTGCAGCTCGGACACACCGGCCCGATTCAAGCAGTCCCCACTCCCATCCCTGCGCACCGCCCGAGCACGCCGCTCCAGGGGCTTCCGACCGTCTCGACGCAGGCTCCGCACACGACCCTGAGTGCTGCCTCCGCGCAAAGCATCCCGGCGATACAGCCGAAGAGCCGCGTACCGCTCGTCGTGCTTTCGCTCGTCGGAGTCGCGGCCGTCGTCGGAATCGTCGTCGGCGTTCAGATGACGCAGAAAGATCCGACGCCGGTCTCCGCGAGCGAGCCGACTCCTGCAGTCGCGGCCGTGACGGTGGACGCGGCCCCCGCTGCACCGCCCGTCGCCGCCGCCTCCGCTGAGACCGTCCCACCCGATGCGCTCGAGGTCGTTGCTCCACCGGACGCAGCTCCGACCGAGCCCCTCCCCATCGTCGAGGCGCCAGCGAAGACTGCGAAGAAACCAAAGGCCGATAAGCCAGCGCCCCCGTCGGTCGCGAAGGCCGTGGCCGTCGCGGCTCCGCCAACCGTCGCGGCTCCACCGATCCCGACCTTGCCCGTCTCGCCGCCCGTCGTCGCAACACCTCCGCCGGCCACGGTCGATGCGCCGACGGAAACGCCAGTTGCACCGGTCGCGCTCACGAAATCACAGGCCAACGAGGTGATGACGAAGAACCAGGGGAAATTCGTCGCGTGTGCAGACGCTGACGAAGAGGCAACTCTGCTGCACGTGATGCGCGTGTCGGTTGGAGTCGCGGCGAGCGGCTCTGTCACGTCCGTGGAGATCGACAGCATCGACGCGAACGTGACGTCGACGCGGGCCTGCGTGATCACCGTGCTGCACTCGACCAAGTTCCCCGAGAGCAAGGGCGGGCGGTTCGCCTACACGATCCACTTCCGCTAGCGCACGCGAGCCCCGCTACCGCTCAGAAATGAAAACGGCCGGTGTCGCTATGAACGAATCGCGCGGATAGAGTTACGACGATGGTCGATTTCGACGAGCTGGTTCTCGCGATGAGAGCTGCGCGCACCGACGAAGGAATCAGAGCGCTCTACGAGCAGCTGTTCCTTCTCGAGGAATGGTTCCTTCCGGTCGACCCCGAACAGCCAGGCACTCCGATGCAGTGGCGGTTCCAGGGCGGTCTCGATCCGACCCCGTGCATTCTCGCGTACACGGACGTCGATCGCGCGAAGCGACAAGCCAACGAGGTCGCCGCGTCGTTCGGCAAGAGCGGCGAGGTCATGATCATCGACGTCAAGGACGCGGTGAGCTGGATGCTCTCGGGCGATCTCGGCGTCAGCTGGGCGTGCTTCAACCTCGGTGCGGGTTCCGCGAACTTTCCGCTGCACTTCGCCCAGCTCGAGACCCTCGCCGCTTCGTTCGGTATCGCGCCGACAACATCGAACGAAGCGTTCTTTCCTCCCGACTACAAAGAGTTCCCGTTTCGCGAAGGCGACCTCTGCGCGAGTCAGCGAGCGGACGGAAAGTTCGCGCTCTCCAAGGTTCTCAAGATCGACAAGGTCGTTCTGAGAGCAGGCGAGTCGTTGAGCATTCAAAACCAGCGATTCACCACGCCCGTCAATGACTTCTTGCTCGTCATCAGTTGTGCCCTTGGCGCGGCAGAGTTCGATTCGCTCGAGCAGGCCCGCGCAGCGGCTGCATCCAACAAGTGGACGCTCGCTGTCGGCCACGTTCCGAATCGTCCACCCGGTGCGGCAGCGGACAAGATCCGCGTCGGCTCCGCGCCGGTCACGGAGGAGGAGCTCAAAGGCTATCGCTTGTGGCGCGACGCGTTCGACAAGGGCGAAGCCGGAATCTTCTGACGCCGAAAATGGAAACGGCCCGTATTGCTACGGACCGTTACCAACGCCGTCGACGTCCTCGTCGAGGATTCTGCGGAAACGGTGGCTACTTCGCTTTGTCGCGTTCTTCGAGCGTGGCGATCAGGATTGGAAGGACCACGCGATCCTTCGGCCGCCCGGCTTTCGTCTTCACGCTGATCAGAGTCGGAAGGTCGAGCACGCGAAGCACGCGCCCTTCATCGGTGACGGACTGCGAGTTAACCAGAAGTTCCTCGAATCCTAGACCATCGAGCTCGCACAGTGGATCGAGCGGACCGAGCGACGTGGACAGCTTTAAGTGTCCTTTGCCCGCGAGTAGCTCGGCTGTCGGACGCAGCCCTCGGTTCGCGAAGTCGTAGCGCATTGTCGCGTCGAGTTGCTGCAACACGTCGAGAAGCCGCTCGATGTTTTCCGGAGAACGGCGGTGCACGATATCGAGATCATTCGTCGTGATCGGCGCGCCATGAATCACGCACGCGGCCCCGCCCACGACGATGAATTCGACCCCGGCATCACATAGCCTCGCGAGCAAGGCCGGAAGATCGGTGACCTTAGGGTGAGAGGCCATTGCCGAGCCTTACGAGTGTCTGTTGCATTCGCGACGCGGATCTCAATCGGTTCCAAGGCGTTTGCTCGAGAGAAAGTGCGATCAGGCTCCGATCGACATCTTCGATGGCAGCGCGGACTTCCGGATCAAGGTTTGCCACGAGAGCCGCAATCGTTGCGGACGCGCTGGAGCCGTCGACGGTCACAGGTAAAGTTACCACGCGGCAACAACGCCGTCCCTCGCGTCAAGCCTTCGGCGCTACGCACGCGCGGAGCGCAACCTCCGCAGGCTTACCGTCGCGTGTGCACGAGAACGTCGTCGACGGCAGCGCGTCGTGCAGGCACTTCTCTACCTTCGTGTTCGCAGCGGGCGCAGCCCGCGATGAGCGACGCCGGTGGTCCCTTCGCACTCGATTCGTTGCCGAGCGGAACGTACGACGTCGAGGCAGGCGCACTGTTCATGGAGTTCCAGCGGCCCACGTTGGGAGGATCGGCCTGACCGGGGGCCGTGGTGGTCGCGACGCCCGTTACACGCCGGAATTCACGACAGAGAACGCGACTTTGAAAGTGCTCGAGCGTCTGATCCTACATGTCGCGAGAGACACGCAGTGGGGGGCAAGCTCGCGAGCTGGGCGATTTGTTCGCGTGATATCGCCGTTCTGGATCACGCTCGCGACATCGACGGGGCTCGGTTTTGTCGTGCTCGGTTTGCTCGCATGGGAAGTGCGCGTCGCGCGCCGACGTGGCCGCACGATCGCGACGAGTCGCTGGACGTGGTCGAACGTTGGATGCGGAGCGCTGCGAACGCTCTCCATCGCGTTGCTGCAGGGAACCCTCGTAGGTGTCTACATGCTCGTCGCGTCGCACGCTCCGGTCGTGTGGCCGATGGTGTGGTGGGCGTGGATCCTGGGCTTCCTCGCGATCGATCTCGCGGAGTACGTTTCCCATCGCGTGTCACACGCGGTCCCGATCATGTGGGCGATGCACGCCGTCCATCACCAATCGCCCGAGTACAATCTCTCGCTGAATTTTCGACTCGGTGTGCTCGGTCCGCTGACCGGATTTCCTTTTCACCTCGGTCTCGCCATCGTCGGTGTGCCGCCCGCGATGTTCGCGATCCTGCTGCCACTGCAGGCCGCTGGCATGGTGTGGACACACTCGCGATTTCCCGGAACGCTTGGCGGCTTCGGTCTCGTGCTCAATGCTCCCGCGTGGCATCGTGTTCATCACAGCGCGGAGCTCGCGCATCGCGATCGAAACTTCGGCGCCGTCTTCATCGTCTGGGATCGGCTGTTCGGGACCTTCACTGATGGCTCCAATGTGGCTCCGCGATGGGGAATCGACGGCGAGGTCGCTCCCAGGAATCCGCTCGAAGCGAACATGGGACCGTTTCGCGAGCTCGCCGCCCGTGTGCGACGCACCGGCATCTCGGCGCTGTGGCGTTCGTAATGCGTCCCGGCCCGGCTCAATCGTTCCCAACCTCGAAGCGAGCTGCCGAAAACGGAAACGGCCTCGTACCTCTACGAAGCCGCTTACGTTTCCTGGTGGAGCCTAGGGGGATCGAACCCCTGACCTCTAGAGTGCGATTTTCGAGGCATTGAATAATCTCGCAACGTTGAGCCGCGTCTCCGTTCCCGGTTTCAATTTCTCCGTCGAGGATCGTTGGGAGCGTTTGCGCAGAACACCAAGTCTCGTCGTCCGCCGGAGGACGCGGTAGCATCGTCGAGCATGGCAACGCCCGCCTCCCAGGTACTCGAGCAAGCCCTCGAGCTGACTCCGGCGGAACGTCTCGAGCTGGCGCGCGAGCTGATCTCGAGCGTCGAGCCGTCGCAATCGCCGGAGTGGGCGACGGCGTGGAAGGCGGAGATCGCGAAGCGTTGGTCAGCGTACGAAGCAGGCTCCGATCCGGGTGTGCCGTTCGATGACGAGATCGCGCGTGCGCGCGCCGACCTTCGCGCATCGCGCCCATGAAATGGCGTGTGAGTCTGCTCGATGGCGCTCGTCGAGAGTTGCGTGAAGCAGCCGCAGCCTACGAACACGAGCGCGAAGGACTCGGCGGACGGTTCCTCGATGAGGTCGTCGCTGCTCGCGAGCAGATCGCGGCGCTTCCCGAACGCTTTCAGCATTGGGCTCTCGATACGGACTACCGACAGGCAATCGTGGCGGTGTTTCCGTGGTGTTCTTTCGAATCGACCAACCGCGTAGCACCGTCGTGATCGTGGCGATCGCTCACACTCGCCGCGAGCCCGGCTACTGGACGACGAGATCACAACCCTGAGAGGGGCGACCTCCAGATCAATCGTTCCCAACCACGGTTGAAGCGAGCTGCCGAAAACGGAAACGGCCTCGTATCTCTACGAAGCCGCTTACGTTTCCTGGTGGAGCCTAGGGGGATCGAACCCCTGACCTCTAGAGTGCGATTCCTGTCACTTGCCCGCGATTTCGGGGGCTTGTGACGAATCCGTTCCCAGCCTCGTCGGAGATGCTTGGAAACAAGCAGCGACCTAGGTGCTAGATTCGTCCAGTGGAACGGATGAAGGCCCACGTCAGAAACGGACGACTCGTTCTGGACGAGCCAACCGATCTTCCCGACGGCAGCGTCGTTCCACTCGAGGTTTCTTCTGACTGGGATGATCTGGACGACGCCGACCGTGCTGCACTGCATGCGGAGATCGCTACGTCGATCAACGAGCGCCAAGCGGGCGTCGTGACCCGTTCTGCCGATGAGGTACTTGCCGAGCTAGGTGGCAACGGTGCTCGTACGCGTCTCGGCTAGAGCAGAAGCACGGATAAAGAAGATCGACGAATGGTGGCGCAGCTGTCGCGACACCGTCGATCTCTTCAAGGACGAGCTGGCCGAAGCCTTCGTGCGTATCGCCAGTGCACCGAAGCGGCGCTCGCCGTACTCGACGATCGCCGGCCGTTCGGTATGGCGTATCTTGCTGCCAAAGACCGAGCAGCACGTGTACTACACGCTGGACGATGCCCGAGATGAGGTCGTGATCGAGACCGTGTGGGGAGCACGTCGCGGACGCGGACCTAGATTGTGATGCGCTTGGACGACCTGAAACGACTTCGCGCCATAACAGGCGCACCCCTTGTCGAATGCCGCGCGGCGCTTGCCGCAGCAAGCGGCGACGAACGGAGCGCACGAGCGCGGCTGAAGGACATTGCGATCGAACGCATCGTCGTCGCCGCCGGATGCGCGAAGGAGTATGCGGAAGCGGCCTACGTGCGCTTCGGTTGGGACATGACGCGAGCAAGCGCTGAAGCCCGTGGCACGATGCTCGCCGCCGATCCTGTGCTAGCGGCGAAGTCGCGTCGCGAGTGGCAGCTCGACCAGCTGCGAGCAGCGACATGTTCTGCGCGCCTGATGCCGCTCGTTTACGAAGCGAATCTGCGAACACCGCTGGCGGAGTGGATTGGCGCGGTGGCCGAGATCGAGCGGCTCCTCGAGGATCGAACTGGAACCGATCTCGGCCACGTGTTCGATGATGCTCGCGACTGGATAACTGCCGTGCTCGCACGCCTCGAATCAATTGAAACCATCCATGCGATCCAGCTGGCCAAGCTAGTCCGCACCGGAGCGCGAGACAGCATCGGCCGCATCTCCTTCGATCCCTCGGTAGCCGATACCTGCCTTGCACGACTCTACGAGCGACTGCGCGAACAGCTCGTGCGAGCGCTCGACCTGCACGAGTAGCCGAAAATGAAATCGGCCCGTATTGCTACGAGCCGTTTCATCCTGGTGGAGCCTAGGGGGATCGAACCCCTGACCTCTAGAGTGCGATTCTAGCGCTCTCCCAGCTGAGCTAAGACCCCAGGACTGGAGGCAGCTAGATACTAGGCAGCCGTTTAGGTGTCAAGCGGCCGCGCGGCGAGTGCGAACAAGCCAGCTAGATCCTTCGCAGATCAGAGCGCGAGCGGCTCCGCGTCGAGCTGCCGGTCGATCTCGCGGATGAGGTCGGAGGCCGGGAGTGGGACGCCGACGCGGGCGGCAGCGACGACCTCGTCGATGACGGCCGGCTCGCGCAGGATGCGGCGATGGCCGAGACCGTCGGTCGGGAACAGGTGTGCGCCGGGCCAGGCCGCGACGAGTGCTTCGCTGCCAAAGAACGGGACCTCGCGGTCGCCGCGGTCGTGGATGACGGTGAGGGCCGAGTCGCGCGCGCCGACGAGGCGATCGAGGCGGAGGGCTTCGATGGGGAGGCCGGCATGCTCGCCGATCTGGGCTTCGAACAGGGCGCGCTCATCGTCGTCGAGGCCGAGGCTGCGCGTGAAGTGGATGACCGATTCAGGGATGAGGATGTTCGGCGCGATGAAGACGGTGCGCGTGGCGTCGACGGCACCGCGGGCGTGCGCGAGGAGAACGGCGGCGCAGCCGAACGAGTGCGCGACGATGCTGTGGAGCGGACCGACGGCGCCGGCCACGTCGATGACCGTGTCGGCGAAGTCGGTGAGGTAGAAGCGCGAGCCCGGCGAGTCGCCGTGAGCGGGCGCGTCGAAGGCGACGACGGAGAGGCCGGCGGCGACGAGCGGTTCGACGAACGCGCCGAGCTGCGCGCCGCGACCTTCCCAGCCGTGGACGAGGAGGACGGTCGGGCCGATGCCCCAGCGCCAGCACGAGACAGGCGTGCGCCGTCCGCCCCAGTGAGGAGAGCGGAGGTTCACGTCGACGGTGAAGTGCTTGCCGCGTGCGAGGAGGGGCAGCTCGCGAGCGGGACGGGCATAGCGCTTGGGCGAAGTGAACAACCGTTCGGCGAGCGAGGTGCCCAGATCTTCGGAGAGGACGTAGGCCGCCTGGAGGGCGGCGCGCGCCAGCCGGACCGCGCGTTTGGAACGAACGGTCGTGCGATTTGTAAGGGACGATGGGGGCTGTAGCATGGGTCCTCCTCGCGGGTTGGGGGTCGGCTGGCTTCAGGCGGGACGGATACGGGAGAATTCAAGCAGCTTCTCGAAGCTGTCTCGCGCTCTCGCATCTGCTTTGGGATCTCTCATGAATCGCGCGTAGGCGTGGAGGCCCAGCATGATGCTGAACATCGCGAACGCGAACTGCGCGCAGTCGACGTCGGCGCGGAAGTGACCTTCGGAAACGGCGATGCGCGCGGCTTTCTCGAGCTCGTCGATCCAGTCCTTTTGCGATTGCATCAGCGCGTCGCGCGGAGCACCGGGACGATCGTCGAGCTCGGAGCACGCACCGACGAAGAAACAGCCACCTTCGCGCTGCGACCACTTGTGCCAGTTCTCGAACAGGCCGCGGATGCGCGGCTCACCGCGAGCAGCGCGGAGGGCAGGGACCATGACCTCTTGAACGAACTGCCGCGAGGCTTCACCGATGACGGCGATCTCGAGCGCTTCCTTGGAACCGAAGTGCGCGAACAGGCCCGACTTGGAGAGGCCGGTGGCTTCCGCGAGGCGACCGATCGAGAGCCCGGAGACGCCCACGACGTTCGAGAGCTCGAACGCTTTCGCGAGAATCGCTTGCCTTGTCTCCTCTCCCTTCGCCATGCGAACAGAATAGAACGGTCGTGCGTATTGTCAAGTTGTCGCCGAATCGTCCGCGATGACGTATAGTTAGCGCGCGATGGCGCGCGAGCGGCTCGACAAGATCATGGTCGACCGAGGCTTGGTCGAGACGATCGAGAAGGCCGGCGCGGTGCTGATGGCGGGCAAGGTCCGCGTGAACGGCCAGCCCGAGAGCAAGCCGGGTACGCAAGTGAAGCTCGATGCGACGATCGAGCTGATCGGCGAGGACCACGGCTACGTCTCGCGCGGCGCGCTGAAGCTCGTGAAGGGGCTCGATACGTTCGCGATCGATCCGACGGGGATGGTCGCGCTGGATATCGGCGCATCGACGGGCGGCTTCACCGACGTGTTGCTGCGGCGTGGTGCTGCGCGCGTGTACGCGATCGATGTTGGCTACGGGCAGCTCGCGTGGTCGATCCGCCAGGACCCAAAAGTCGTCGTGCTCGAGCGGACGAACGTGCGCACCGCGGAGCTCTCGATCCTTCCCGAGCCTGTCGACCTCGCGGTGATCGACGTCTCCTTCATCACGCTCGAGGCGGTGCTGCCGCGTATTCGGCTGCTGATGCGTCCGCCGTTTGGAAAGCCGATCGTCGCGCTCGTGAAGCCGCAGTTCGAGGTCGACAAGGACGCCGTGCCCAAAGGCGGTGTCATTCGCGACGAAGCGGTGCGCCTCGCGACGGTCGAGAACGTGCGGACGTGGGCCGTGACCAACGGCTTCACCGCTCACGAGCACGTCGAGTCGCCGATCACCGGACCGGCAGGCAACGTGGAGTACTTGCTCTTGCTACGAACGGCGGCGAACGAATCGCTCGACGCTGGCGACGCTACTTAGTCAGATCGCCGAGGTCGGGCAGATCGCCGATGTTCGGCTGCAGCACGATCTCGATGCGGCGGTTCTGCGCCTTGTTCGCCTCCGTGTCGTTCGCGGCGACCGGATCGAACTCGGCGAAGCCGGCGGCGGAGAGCACCTTGCCGTCCATGCCCTTCGAGATCAGGAACTTCGTCACCTCGACGGCCCGCGCGGTCGAGAGCTCCCAGTTCGACGGATACTCGCGCGTCTTGATCGGTACGTTGTCCGTGTGACCAGCGACGAGGAAGTCGCGATCGGGCACCGTCGCGAGCACGGCGGCGACCTTCGCGAGCGCGTCCTTGCCCTCGGCCTTGACGGACGTCTTGCCGGAGTCGAAGAGGATGTCGTTCGGCAGCGCGATGATCATGCGGCCCTTGCGGATGACGACCTTGAGCTGGCCGTTGTCGATCATCGCGCGAAGCTTGCTGATCAGATTTTTGAACGTCGCGAGGCGCGCGTCAGCGGCGGCCTTTTGCTTGCGCAGCTCCTCGAGGCGCGCGGTCGCTTCCGCGTTGTCCTTGGAGAGCGAGTCGACGTTCTGGCCCAGCTCCTTGAGGCGCTGTTCCATCGTTCCGTTCATCGCCGTCGCGGCGTCGAGCGCCTTGGTCGTCGCGTCGAGCTCGGTCTTCAGATCGGCGATCTGCTTGTCGAGCTGGGCGGAGTGTTCCTTCTCGGCTTTGAGCTCGGCGACAGTCTTGGCGTGGGTGCTGGATTTAACGCAGCCCGTGCCGACGAGCGCGACCGCGAGCAGCAACGAATAGAGCCTCATGCGGCGGTTGTAACACCGACGGCGGAGTGACTCAGAATTCCGAGCGGCGAAACATCGTGGCCGCGCCCCAGCCGAGCAGACCCGCGAGCACGAACGAGGTGAGCTCGACGATCCAGAACTGCTTGGGGAAGACGCCGAACAGGACGGGCAGCATCGGGACGATCGCGAGGTTCTGACCGACGTACAGGATCAAGAGAACCGCGACGAGGATCGACCGAGACAGCACACCGAAGACGCAGCCGACGCCAGCGGAGACAGCGATCGTGCCGAGCAGCATCGCGAGAGGCTGGGCGAGGTCGATGAACGCCTGCCCGCTCGGAGCGTGCCCACGGAGCGCGTCGACGACGATGCCGGCGAGAAGCGCGACGACGCAACCGAGCGAGACGGTCGTGAAGACGGCGAAGAACTTCGCCCAGATGATGCGATCGCGCTTGAGCGGACGGATCACGAACAGCTCGTACACCTTGCGGTTGCGCTCGCTGACGATATCCACGGCGACGAGCAGCGCGGTGACCGTGCCTGCCAGGCTCGACATGAGGATGGCCATGAACGCCGTCGCGCTCACCATGTCCTTGGTCGCGCCGCTGCGCTCCATCATCACGCGGTCGGGCAACAGCAGATATCCCGCGATCGCGAGCGCGGGAAGCAGCACCCACATCACGACGATGACCTTCGACCTGGCGTAGCCGATGAGCTCGTCGCGGAACAGGATCCTCGTCGGAGACATCACGCCACCTCCTTTGCGACCCACGGTGCGCGGTTGACGTACTGCGCGAACAGATCGTCCAGGTTTGGTTCGACGACGCCGATGCGGCGGATGCGTCCTTCGCCGGCGAGCGTCTTCTCGATCGCGCGATGAATGAGCGCATCGGTCCCGTCGGGAGCCTTCACGTCGTCCGCGAGACGAATGCGCCAGTGCAGCGGTGCGCGCTGCGTGACCTCACCGAGCTCCGCGAGGAACGCGGTCGATGCGGGAGCCACGGCGAGCTCGACATCCAGCTCGAGCGGCAACCCGAACGCGCGGATCAGCTCCGGGACGCTGCCGGAGTGTTCGATGGCTCCTCTGTGCAGGATGCCGACGCGATCTGCGACGTCCTGCACGTCGGAGAGGATGTGCGACGAGAACAGGACCGTCGTGCCCGCATTGCGGCGCTCGCGCAGGATCTCCTTCAGGAGATTGCGGCTTGGAGGATCGAGACCTTCCAGCGGCTCGTCCAGAACGAGCAGCTTGGGCTCGTGCAGCAGCGCCTGGATCAGGCCGAGCTTCTGCGTCATGCCGCCCGACAGGTCTTTGACCTTCTTCTTGCGGGCGTCGAGGAGAGCGAAGCGCTCGAGCAGCTCGGGGATACGCTTCTTGCGTGCGTCATCGGGAACGCCCGATAGCTCGCCGAGAGAGTCCAGCGCGGACTCGACGGTGCGCCACTGCTGGAACCCGCACGACTGCGGCATGAAGCCGATCAGCGAGTGCACGCGCTGGCGATCTTTGACGATGTCGAAGCCGCCGACGCGCACGTTGCCGTCGAACTTGGTGAGCAGACCGGCGAGGATCTTCAGCGTCGTCGATTTGCCGGCGCCGTTTGGACCGATGTAACCGAACACCTCGCCCTCGCGGATATCGAACGACAGTCCCGCGAGGACTACTTGCGAGTAGAAGACCTTGCGAAGGTTCTCGATTTCGACGAGTGCCACTCGCGACGGGTCATAACACGCGTGTCGGGACGCTGTTCGCGAAACGCGGCCGCCACATTTTGGGCGACGCCCGCTGCCACGGAAGGTGCTGCTGCCAGCGCATGAACACGCAACCACGAGGAATGACGCTGCGTGCAACTGGCGCGATATCTGCTCACGGCAACGTCATGAAGAAGCTGGCTTATCTCGTTGCTGTTGCGGCCACCACGCTCCTCGGCGCATGCGCGACGGAAGGTGGAGTTGCGCAGGATCCCAAGGACGACTCGTTCACGACCGAAGGCAAGGAAGACGCGTTCGGTGTCGAGGACTGGAGCCCGGACGGCGCGGCGGTCATCAAGTTCGCTTCGACCGCGACGAAGGCGCAGTTGCAGAGCGCGGGTCTCACCGCAAAGGTCGCCCAAGCGATCCTCGATCAGCGCAATACGCTGCCCGGTAAGAAGTTCACGACGCTCCACCAGATCGATCAGGCCCCGTACACCGGCAAGACCGTGTTCACGGCGCTGTTGAAGTACGCGGCGGACAAGAAGCTGTTCAAGACGGCGCTGCGCATCCCGCTGCTCGTCGACATCGACAGCGTTGCCAACCCCGTCTCGATCACCACGTACAACGAAGCGGCGCGCGCGAACAACGTCACCGCATTCGCGCCCTACATCTACGTCGACGTCGACACCAAGTACTCCGACAAGATGGACGCGTACAACACGCGCCTTCAGGCTCTCGCGGCCAAGTCGGGCACGCCGATCGCCGGTGAGATGAAGCGCTACGCGTACTCCCTCGCTGCGTTCGAGAACGGCACGTACGCGCCCTGCTACGTCGGCGACGGTGGCGAAGCGGTGGACATTGCTTCGGCCCACACCGACGAGATGATGAGCGACATGTACATCCAGTGGGCGACGCGCTGGAAGGACAAGAAGTGGTTCGATGACAACGTCGACAGCTCGGACTTTTCGGCCGGTACGGAATGGGACAACTTCGATACGGATGGCGATGAGTTCCTCGTGATCTCGTCGGCAAACGACGACGGCGATTCGCAGGATCCGGCGCTCGTTGGCAATTGTCGCAAATGACGCAGGCGCGCTAGCCTGACAGCGTGAATCTACCCGGCGGCTCGTTCCCCGTGGTGAGTCCGCGCGCGGGGAGTCCTGCTCTCGCTCACGCTCAGACGGGTTGCCTGGCCGTGGATCTGCTCGGCAATCCGCGCAGCACTCCGTGCACGGCCGGCGCCGTCGAGCTCGCGCAATGAGGATCGGGCCGCTGATCCGCGATCACCTCGTCGACGCGCGGGACGCGCTGTCGGCAGCGTGTCCGTTCGATCGCGCGGAGATCGTCGCGGAGGAGAAGCTGTTCGGTCTCGCGCCTGCCGGAGCACCCTCCGCATTCGGCGCGTGGATCGGCGACCTGCTCGTCGGTGTCGCAGCTCTCTGTGGGAACCGGTTGCGCGTACTCGCCGTGATCCCATGGGCGCGGAAGCAAGGCGTCGCGTCTGCGCTCCTCGCTGCGTGTGAAGATGCTGCGCGAGCGAACGGCGCGACCGTTCTGCGCACGCTCGATCAGCCGGGCAACTACCTCGCGCCCGGTATCGACACGCGCAACACGGCGACGATCGCGTGGCTCGAGAAGCGCGGCTACGTCCGGCACGGCGACGAGCGCGAGAACGTGATCATCGCGGTGCGCGACAATCCGCGCGTTTCCACCGAGCGCGCCGAGGACTGCGCCGATGCGTGTCGTGCGAAGGGCTACCAACTCCGTCGCGCGCGCTCCGACGAGACCGCACTGCTAGGCGCTGTCGACGCGGAGTTCGGCGGCGCGTGGTCGTTCGAGCTCGCGCGCTCCCTCGCGTTCGTACCGACGCCCGCCAACGCTCCGTCGCTCGTCGCATCGTCAGCGCGCGCGAGTCCCGTCCCTGCGGTGCACGTCGCGTTGAAAGACGGCGCGTACTGCGCGTTTGCCGCGCACGACGGCAATAATCGCGGCCTCGGCTGGTTCGGCCCGACGGGAACCTGGCCTGCCCACCGCGGAAATGGCCTGGGGGAAGCACTGCTCCTCGCGTGTCTCGTCGACGTCGCGGAAGAGCACGAGCGCTGCGAAGTCGCCTGGATCGGACCGCGTCCGTTCTACGAAAAGGTCGCCGGCGTCGTCGACGATCGCCGCTTCATCGTCCTCGCAAAAGCGCTCTAGTTCGCGAAGTGGCCCCGGCCTGCGCGGCATGCGACGGTTGGCTCATGCGCGCGTTCATGTTGTGCGCCGGGCTCAGCTCACGGCTCGGTAGTCTCGGTGCCGAGAGGCCCAAGCCGATGCTGCCGGTGTGCGGCTATCCGATCCTCGCGTACGGCATCGCCAACCTCGTCGCGCACGGCGTTCGCGACATCGTGATCAACACGCACCATCGCGCGGATGTGATTCGCGACGAGATCGGTGACGGCTCGCGGTTCGGCGCGCGCGTGCAGTACATCCACGAGGAGAAGCTCCTCGGAACGGGCGGCGGCATCAAACACGCGCTCGCGCTGCTCGATCCCGACGGCAAAGACGAGCCATTCATCTCGCACAACGGCAAGCTCATCTTCGATCTCGACGTGACGGCGCTCGTCGCGCAGTACACGCATGCCACCGCGAAGCATGGCTCGCTCGGCACGCTCGTCGTGCAGAAGGTCCCGAACGCGAAGGACTGGGGTGCGGTGCAGGTCGAGTACGACGCGGCGGGCCCGCGCGTGACCAACATTCTTGGTGACGGCAACCACATGTTCTGCGGCGTGCACGTCACGCGACCGTCGGTGATGCGCCGCCTTCCCGACGGAGAGTGCGACTCCCTACGCCAGGGCTATATCCCGTGGATGCACGCGGGCGAGCGCGTTGCCGCCTACGAGCACGAGAACGGCTACTTCGCGGAGCACTCCACGCCCGAGCGCTATCTCGCGTCGAACTGGGCGCTGCTCGGCGGACAGAAGCTGCGCAACCCGCCGGGGCCGGTGACGGGCATCGATCCCGACGCGCGGATCGACTCCACGGCGACCGTCGTGCAGCCCGTCCGGATCGCCGCGCACGCGACGATCGCTCCGGGAGTCACCGTCGGGCCCTACGTCGTGGTCGGCGAGGGCGCACGCGTCGAACAGAACATCGAGCGCGCGATCGTCTGGTCCGACGGAACGATCGTTCGCTAGGTGCAGCCGAGCGACGGCAACTTCGCCGAGAGCTCGATGCACTGCTTGAGGGTCTTCTTGATCGAGTCATTCGCCTGCAGAACGGTGCGGCGATCTGCGTCGGGGCTAAGGGAGACCTGACGCGCGAGCTGGATCGCATCGTTCATCGCGGGCGCGAGCTTGCACGCGTCCTTGCCCTGGTCGGTCGTGCACGCGCAGACCTTGGTCTGGTAGCCGGCGCACGAATCGACGGCCTGCTTGATCTCGACGTCCGACATCACCGGATTCGGCTCCGGCGCCGGCTGTTCCTGCTTCTTCGCGCAGCCCCCGAACGACAGAGACACGAGCGCGACGAGCAGGACGGACTTCACGCAGCCTCGACGCGCGCGAGCACGACGGAGATGTTGTCGACGCCGCCCTCCTCGTTCGCCGCGGCGATCAGGCGCTCGACGGCGCGATCGATGTCGCGCTCGGATTGCAGGATGTGCTGCATCTGATCGTCTTTGAGCATGCCGGTGAGGCCGTCGGAGCACATTAGATATGTGTCGCCGACGTGCGGCTTCTCGGTGAGGATGTCGACCTGCACGGTCTCCTTCATACCGAGCGCGCGCACGATGACGTTCTTGTGGGGCCAGTTCTCGGCCTCTTCGGGCGTCACGCGCTTCATGCGGATATAGTCGTTGATCAGCGAGTGATCCTCGGTCATCTGCGAGAGCTCGCTGCCGCGCATGCGGTACACGCGCGAGTCGCCGACATGGCCGACGATCATCGCGTCGTCGAGGAAGTAGACCGCGACGCAGGTGGTGCCCATGCCCTTGAAGCGCTGTTCGCGCTGCGAGCGCTCCCAGATCTCTAGATTTGCGAGCATGACGCCCGTGATCATGCGGTTCACGTGAGTGCGCAGATCGCGGTCGACCTTGTACGGCCAGGTCAGTGTTTGCTGCTTCGCGGTCTCGGCGAAGTGGTCGGAGATGAGCTCGACAGCGAGCCGGCTCGCAACCTCACCCGAGGCATGACCACCCATGCCATCCGCGACGATCGCCAGGCGCTCGTTCTCGGGTAGCGAGATGGAGTCTTCGTTCGCCTCGCGCTTGCGACCGATGTTCGTCGCTCCCGCGAAGCGAACCCGCATTCCGTCGAGCGGAAACGACGTGCTCATCGAAACCAATTCTAGCAGAGCCAGGCCCGTTGACTCCAACCGGCGAGCCTTCCATCCTGTAACTGATGTGGGGCTACGCCGAAGGTAATGCGACCCTGATGGGGAGCGTTGTCGTCGTGGTTGTGATTGCAGCCCTGGCCTACGTGGTTACCCGAATTGTGAGGCGGGGCCGGTAGGTGGCGGAGCTCGCGCGTGGAACCGTCACGGACCGCCCCTGGGGCCGCACACTCGCAGCGCTGGGTCTGCGCGGCGTGTCGGGTCAGCTGACGGTCATCGCGGACGGGAAGCCGTTCCGAATCGTGTTCTCGGAGGGCGCGGTCGCCGCTGCCACCTCCCCGCTCGCGAACGACGCCGGGGTGCGCGTCGCGCTCACCAGCAGCCTCATTTCATCGACCCAGGTCGCGGATATCCAGCGGCGGATGGCCGCGCAGCCCACCCGCGACGAGATCGACGTGCTCGCCGAGGCCACCCGACTGACTCCGGAACACACGATGCGCCTGCGCCGCCGCGTGACCGCCCAGCGTGCCGCACGCACGTTCGCGCTCGCGAGCGGTGATTTCGTCGTGCGCGACGAGATCGAGCTGCCATTGCTCGAGGGCAGCGAGCTCGATATTCGGGCCGTCATCTACCTCGGCGCGAAGTCGATGATCCCCGAGACGCGCATGGCGCAGGACCTCGCGACGTTCGGCAGCTGGTTCCAGTTGAAGAGCGACTCCGTCGATGATCTGCCGCAATTTGGCTTTGGCCCCGACGAGCAAGCGGTGCTCGGTCTCCTCGGCCGCGGAGCCTCCACGCAGGAGCTCGAGCAACAGGCCGACATCGATCCACGGATCGCGCGCGCGGTCGTCTACGCGCTCGTCTCGTGCAATGCGGTCGTCGTCGACGGCACGCAGATCCCCGCGCCGAAGGGCAAACCCATCGAGCCGCCGCCCCAGGTGCGCTCCGTCAGCCAGGCGATCCCTCGTCCAGTTGTCACTCCGACGGCGGCTCCCGCAGCGCGCGCGCCGACGAGCCCGCCGCTGACCCGCGCCACGCCGATGCCGCCCGCCGCCGTGCCCGACGCACCCACGATGCGCGGCAAGAAGCCGACGATGACCCCATCCGCGCCCGTGCCGGTCGTGGCGCCGGCTCGCGCTCCCGCTCCGACCAAGGCACCCACACCCGGGCCGAGCCAGACCGCCGCGCCTGCGACGAAGCCCGCCACGAAGAGGCTCACGAGCAACGTCGATCCAGCGCAAGCCACCGAGGTCGCCGCGCTGATCAAGGAGCGCCTCGCGCTGATCGAGCGCAAGGACAAGGGCGATCACTTCCAGCTCCTGGGGTTGGGCCGCGACGCGAACGCTGCGCAGATCCGCGACGGCTACTTCAAGCTCGCGCGCCAGCTGCACCCGGATCGGTTGAGCGCGCTCGGCATCGCCGACGACGAACGCAAGGCGCAGCGCCTGTTCGCCGAGGTGAACAACGCGTTCGCCGTGCTCAATGATCCGGTTCGCAAGCAGCAGTACGCGGACATCCTCGCTCGCGGCGGCGAAGCGGCCGTGCGCGCGGAGGAGAAGCGCGCCGAGGAGATGGCGATCCGCATCCTCGAGGCAGAGGAAGCGTTCAAGCGCGGCGAGATGGCGCTCAAGCGCGACTCCCTCTCGACGGCGATCCGCGAGCTCGAGAAGGCGATCGACCTCAACCCCGACGAGCCCGAGTTCCACGCGACGCTCGCCTGGGCAAAGTTCGCCGCGGCGCCCGACAAGATGGCGGTCTCTTCCCCGACGCGCATTGCTCTCGAGAAGGCGATCGAAGCGGAGCCGCGCTCGCCAACCGGCAAGTTCTTCCTGGGGCGCGTCGAGCGCATGCTCGGCAAGGACAACGACGCGCTGCGCTTGTTCAAAGAAGTGCTCGAGATCAAGCCGAACCACCCCGAAGCCACGTCGGAGGTGCGCGTCCTCGAGGCCCGGCTCGCCGGCGGCGGCGACAAGGGTGGCGGCCTGTTCGGCCGTAGCAAGCGTTAGCCCCCGAGCTGAGCTCGATCGAGCCCGAGCCCGATTTTCGGATCGGCTCCGAGTGGCTTCGCACTCGGCGTGGTTAGGAATCCGATGGCGGGCTCGGGCTCGGGCTCCGAGCGCTCCGCGCTCTTGGCTCGGGCTCGGATCAGCGCAAAACGCTCGCCGGGGTCAGGTCGGAAGCAGCTCGAGCTCGGTCACGCGCGCGTCGGCGGGACCGACGTGAGCGCGCACGCGAACGAACACATCGCGCGTAGATGCTCCGTCGACGATTCGCAGCGCGAGCTCCTCGCCGATCTCGAACAGGAGCGGGGTCCGCACGCGAATGATGTCAGCCTCGACGCTCTGCACGTCGAAGATGTCGCGCGCGTTAGCACCGTCGACGGCGTACGCACGCACTAACGTGTTCGCGGCCACTGCAGCCGTCGCTTCGCCCGACATCCGGTTCCTGGGTAACACGACGCGTCGCTGGCCTTCAAGGAATCCTCGGTGTGGGGTAACGTCGTCGCAGTGCTCAAGCCCGTGGAGAAGCAGCGCGTCGCCGAGGAAATCGCCGAGCAGCTGCGCGGCTTGATCCTCAACGGCCAGTACCCCCCGGGGAGCAAGTTGCCGCCGGAGCGCGAGCTCTCCAAGCGTCTGCGGGTCAACCGCGCGTCGCTGCGCGAGGCCCTCAAGAAGCTCGAGCACCTTGGTCTCGTCCGCATTCGCCAGGGCGACGGCACCCGCGTGCTCAACTTCATGGAGACGGGCGGCATCGATCTGGTGCAGCACCTGCTCCCGCTCGCTGGCGGCAAGCCCGAGCTCGTGCGCGATCTGCTCGAGTTCCGTCGCATCTTCGGTCGCGAGCTCGCTCGGCTCGTCGCATCGCGCGCCACCAAGGACCGCGACGGCATCACGCGGCTCAAGGCGCTCGCCGACAAAGCGGACGCGGCCCCGACGGCGGCCGAGCTGTTCGACATCGACTTCGAGTTCTATGTCCTGCTCGCCCAGCTGTGCGGCAACCAGGTGATGTTGCTGTTGATCAACACGGTGCGCGACGGCGTCCGCGGCTTCACGCCGCTGCTCGCGAACCTCGCGGGACCTGGCGAGATCGTGCGCACGCATCACCGCGAGCTGATCGCCGCGCTCGAGAAGGGCGACGTCGCGAACGCGGGCCGGATCGCCGACGAATACCTCAAGATGGGCGCAGAGATGGCGGGTCGCTTGGGTGCGCCGCAGCCCCAACCTCTTCCGGACTGAGCTGACTGATGTCCTCGCTGACCCGCAAAGAGGTCGAGGAGATCGCGTTCCTC
Organism: Kofleriaceae bacterium; assembly: GCA_036499725.1. Taxonomy (GTDB): domain Bacteria; phylum Myxococcota_A; class Polyangia; order Haliangiales; family Haliangiaceae; genus JABFXX01. The sequence goes on along the minus strand of DASYDE010000018.1, from coordinate 81,872 downwards.
GCACGGCTGCACCTCGAAGCCGACGAGGTCTCGGCGATGCAGACCGAGCTCGGCGCGATGATCGAGCACTTCAAGGTGATCGACGGCATCTCGTGCGAGGGCGTCGAGCCGATGACGCATCCGATCGCGATCGATCTTCCGCTGCGCGAGGACATCGTCGAGCCGAGCATGTCGACGGCCGATGCGCTGCGCGGCGCACCCAAGGTCGACGGCGACCTGATCGTCGTCCCTGCCATCATCCCCGGGGCGGAGTGACCGGAATGACCACGGCGTTCCTGTCTGCGACGGAGATCGCGCGCCGCGTGAAGGCAGGCGAGGCGAGCGCGGTGCGGATCCTCGACGAGATGATGCTGCGCATCCAGCGCTTCGACCGCGAGCTCGGATCGCTACTCGCGATCGCCGGCGACGAGGTTCGCGCGACCGCCGTGGAGATCGAGCGCAAGCGCAAGGCGAACGAGCCGCTCGGTCCGCTCGCGGGCGTGCCGATCGTCATCAAGGACAACATCGTCACCAAGGGACTGACGACGACGGCAGGCTCCAAGATCCTCGCCGGCTGGGTTCCGCCGTACGAGTCCACCGTCGTCGAACGGCTGCGTAAAGCCGACGCGCTGATCATCGCCAAGGCGAACCTCGACGAGTTCGGCATGGGGTCCTCGACGGAAAAGAGCGCATTCAAGAAGACGCGCAATCCGTGGAACACGTCGCACGTTCCCGGTGGCAGCTCCGGTGGTAGTGCCGCCGCCGTCGCCGCGGGACTCGCTGCAGCTGCGCTCGGGACCGACACGGGCGGCTCGATCCGTCAGCCCGCTGCGTTCTGCGGCACCGTCGGCTTGAAGCCTACGTACGGCCGCGTCTCGCGCTGGGGCGTGATCGCGTTCGCGTCGTCGCTCGATCAGGTCGGGCCGCTCACTCGTACCGTCGCCGACGCAGCGCTCCTCACGCAGGTGATCGCCGGCCACGATCCGCGCGACTCCACGTCGCTCGATCAACTGATGCCACCGCTCGACACGGTGGGGCAGGTGAAGGGCCTCCGCATCGGGCTGCCCAAGGAGTACTTCGCCGACGGTCTCGACGCGGACGTGCGCAAGCACCTCGACGCGACCATCGACGCGCTGAAGCAACAGGGCGCGACGATCGTCGACGTCTCGTTGCCTCACACGGCGCTCGCGCTACCCGCGTACTACATCATCGCGCCCGCCGAAGCGTCGTCCAACCTCGCGCGCTACGACGGCATCCGGTTCGGCAAGCGCGCCGAGGCGCAGGACCTCCTCGACGTCTACATGAAGACGCGTGGCGCCGGCTTCGGTCCCGAAGTGAAGCGCCGGATCATGCTCGGCACGTACGCGCTGCGCAGCGGCTACTACGACGCGTACTACAAGAAGGCGCAGCAGATTCGCGCTCTGATCAAGAAGGACTTCGACGAGGCGTGGGCCACGTGCGACGTGCTGCTCACGCCGACGACACCGCACGCGGCGTATCGCTTCGGCGCCAAGGCGACGCCGCTGGACATGTACCTCGGCGACGTCTACACGCTCGCGTGCAACCTCGCGGGTCTGCCAGGGCTGTCCGTTCCGTGCGGCCTCTCCGACGGTGGTCTACCGATCGGCGCGCAGCTGCTCGGCAAGCCGCTCGACGAGCAGACGTTGCTCCGCGTCGGCGCTGCGATCGAAGCTGCCGTCGGCCTCGGAGACAAGCGACCGACCGGCATCGGGGGCCTCGCGTGAGCAAGACGATCGCGCAGCTCCTCGAGGAGTACGAGCCGGTCATCGGTCTCGAAGTGCACGTCCAGCTCGCGACGCACACGAAGATCTTCTCCGGCTCCGCGACGCAGTTCGGATCGCCGCCCAACTCGCTCGTCGATCCGGTCGTGATGGGCATGCCCGGCACGCTGCCCGTGTTCAACAAGGCCGTCATCGAGCTCGCGCTGCGCCTCGGAATCGCGACTGGATCGCAGATCCGCACCAAGTCGCGCTTCGCGCGGAAGCACTACTTCTATCCAGATCAGCCCAAGGGCTATCAGATCTCGCAGTACGACGAGCCGCTGCTCGAGCATGGCCATCTCGATCTCCTGCTCGGCGGGGCCGTGAAGCGCGTCAACCTCACGCGCATTCACCTCGAGGAGGATGCCGGCAAGAACACGCACGTCGGCGCGGTCTCGCATGTGGATCTCAATCGCGCGGGCGCACCGCTGTGCGAGGTCGTCAGCGAGCCCGAGATCACGTCTGCCGAAGAAGCCGCGGAGTTCATGCGGTCGCTGCACCGACTGGTCCGCTGGCTCGGTGTCTCCGAGGCGGATATGGAGAAGGGGCACCTGCGCTGCGACGCGAACGTGTCCGTGAAGAAGCGCGGCGCGAAGGAGCTCGGCGTGCGCACCGAGCTGAAGAACATCAACTCGTTTCGCTTCGTTCAGAACGCTGTCGATCACGAGATCGCGCGCCAGCTCCGTTTGATCGAATCGGGCGAACGCATTCAACGCGAGACCAGGTTATGGGACGCGGAAGCCGGGCAATCGTACACAATGCGCACGAAGGAGGAGGCGAACGACTATCGCTACTTCCCGGATCCCGATCTGCCCGCGCTCGTCATCCAAGGCGATCTCATGGCGTCGGTCGTGCGCTCGATGCCCGAGCTGCCGATCGCGCGCTTCACGCGCTACACGACGGCCGGCATCTCCCCCGACGACGCACGCACCCTGATCGGGGAGCGCGCGCTCGCTGACTACTTCGAGGCTGCCGTCACCGCGGTCGGCGACAACACCAAGGCCCGCGCCGTCGGGAACTGGATCGTCAACGAGCTCCTCGGTCGCCTCAACGCCGACGGCAAAGACATCTCATCGTCGCCGATGCCGGCCGCGCACATCGGCGCGCTCGTGAAGCTCGTCGAGGCGGGAACGATCAGCGGCAAGATCGGCAAAGAGATCTTCGACGAGTCGTACAAGACCGGCGAGGATCCGGCCGCGCTCGTCGAGAAGAAGGGCGTCACGCAGATCAGCGACGAGGCCCAGCTCTGGGAGATCGTCGACCGCGTCGTGACCGCGAACGCGAAACAAGCCGCCGAATTCGCCTCCGGCAAGGACGGCCTGTTTGGCTTCTTCGTGGGTCAGGTCATGAAGCAGACGCAGGGCCGGGCGAACCCGGTCATCACCACGGAACTGCTCCACAAGCGCTTGGGGCGTTAAGGTTCACGTTCAGGTTCCCGTTCTGCCATTCACTCTTCCGCGTCAGCGCCGTCAGGTTTGTGCGCGCTGCTTTCGTCGAGCCGGCCTCCGTCCAAGGTTTGGTCGCACGACTCGAATTCCAGGCACCGTTCCGCAGGCCGAATAGGGAATACTTGAACCGGAACCTGAACGAGAACCGAGCCGGCGCCTCCGGATTGGCCTCTGACGGGCCGCTCCGTGGGAAGAGCCCCCGTCTTTCGGTGTCCGACGATCGGACGCAAGTGCTTGATCACCTTCGACGATCTGTATCGGCTCGCATGGATGCTTGACGAGGGGCGCGCGATCAGTAAAGTGCGCGTTCCCTAAAGCGTTTTTGCGCGGAGCTAGTCATGTACGCAGTGATCCAGACGGGCGGAAAGCAGTACCGGGTTGAACCCGGCCAGACCGTCGTTGTCGAGAAGTTGAATGGTGATAAGGGCGCCTCGGTCGTGTTCGACCAGGTGCTGCTCGTCTCGTCGGGCGATGGCGGCAGCGTCACTGTCGGCAAGCCGACCGTCGCGAACGCGAAGGTCACCGGCGAGATCGTGGAGCAGGGCCGCGGCGAGAAGCTCGTCGTGTTCAAGTTCCGCCGCCGGAAGAACTACGTCCGCAAGAACGGCCACCGCCAGGACTACACGGCGGTCAAGATCGCCGCGATCAACGCCTAAGCCAGGAAAACGAGAGAAAGCTCATGGCTCATAAAAAAGGACAAGGCTCTACCCGCAACGGCCGCGACTCGCTGCCGAAGATGCGCGGTGTGAAGACCTCCGCTGGTACGAAGATCACGGCCGGCTCGATCCTGGTTCGCCAGGTCGGCACCGTGTTCCACGCGGGCGCCAACGTTGGCGTCGGTCGCGATTTCTCGCTGTTCGCGAAGATCGACGGCTACGTCACGTTCGAGCGCCACGGCAAGACCAAGAAGCGCATCGCGGTCTACGCCGAGCAGCCTGCTGCCAAGCCGGCCGCGTAGTTCTAAGCTCCGCACTGACTGCATCGGCCCGACTCGTTAGCTCGAGTGCGGGCCGTTCGCGTTTCTCGATGAGCTCCACGCAAGAATGTCGATCCGGATGCGGTGCCTGCTGCATCGCTCCGTCGATCTCGGCGCCGATGCCCGGCTTTCCCGCCGGAAAGCTCGCCGGCGTTCGCTGCCCTCATCTGACCGAGGACATTCGCTGCGCGCTGTTCGGCAAACCCGAACGTCCGCGCGTGTGTCTCGATCTCAAGCCGCAGCCGGAGATGTGTGGCTCGTCGGCAGAGGAAGCGATGGCCACGATCGCGCGCTGGGAGATTCTCACGGCGCCGTCGCGCTGAGCTCCACGCGTCGCGCGGTGATGCGATCGAGCCAGCTCGCGTCGTGCGATGCCAAGATCGTCGCGCCCCCGGCCTTTGCGTGAGCGGTGACGACGGTCGCGAGCGCTGCGAGCCGCGCCACGTCGAGTCCGTTGTCCGGTTCGTCGAGTACGAGCAGCTTTGGCGGTCCGACGAGCGCCGCGCCGAGACATGCGCGCCGGCGTTGACCGAGCGACATCTTGTCGAGCGCGAGCTCGGCTACCTCATCGAGCCCGAGCTCCGCACGCACATCGGTGGTGATCGATCCTCCGCGCGTCGCTGCGCACAGCGCCCACAGCTCTTCGGCGCGCAGAAAGCCCGGAGGATCGGCGGCCTCGGGGACGTAACCTAGCTGCTGTCGCGACCGCGTGCGCTGCGCCCTCGAGCCCCACACGCTCTCGCCGTCGATCTCGATGCGGCCATCCTTTGCCGCGAGCACACCGGCGATGCACGACAGCAGCGTCGACTTGCCACACCCGTTGGAACCGACGAGCGCGACGACCTCGCCCGCCTCGACGGACAGCGAGCGATCGCGAATGATCGTGCGACCGCCGCGCGCGATCGTTACTCGATCGACAACGAGGACGCTCACGCGCGTACCTCGACCGGGGCGTCCACTCTGCGTTCCGATCGCACGACGAGCATCGTCCCCGTCGCGAGCAGCGCCGCGACCGGACCGATCGGCGTCGACATCGTCGCGAGCGCGACCGCGATGCCCACGGCGATCCCGAACGAGCTACTGACCATCTGCGTCGCTGCCATCGTCGCCTCGACAGCGCGCAGAACGACGAACGCCGCACCGAGTGCCGATGCGATCGCGCACGCGAGAAGTGTTCCTGCCACCGCGGCGACGGTCAGCGTTGGCTCCACCGCGGCGAAGCCGAGCATCGCGAGCAGCGCGCACGATCCGTGGACGAGGACGAGAGAGGTCGCGAGCGCGAACGCCCGCGTCGACGGAGAAACGCCGGCCGACTCCGCGACCCACGTCCCCGAGCGATGCGCTTCGAGTAACGGAGACAGCACGCCGACGTACGCGGGGACGAGCGCGAGCGCGCTGATGATGCCGGCCATCTTCGCGGCCTGCTCGCCGACGAATGCGTTGTTGCGCACGAACAACCCGGCCGCCAATCCCGCGAGCAACGAGAGCCCCGCACCGCGAACGAGCGCATCACCTGCTCGTCGCGCGAGCGCTGCGAGATAGATCGCGCGAAATGCACTCGTCGAAGAAGTCCACCGAGGGTTCCTGCGTCGAATCGCGCGCGGACGCCACGCCGAGATCAGCACGGCGAGAATTGTCGACGCGGCGATCGCGATCACCGCGATCATCGGACCACCTGCGCCGGCGGCAGCTTCGTCGGGCGGACGCATCGCGATCTCCCCCGCCACCCACAGCGCGATCCACGGGAGCTGCAGACCGACGAGCGCGCCGATGCGAACGATCAGCAAGCGCAGCGCGGAGTGCGGCAGCGATCGCAGGTAGCGGGCTGCATCTGCATGCACGATGACGCGCGCGATCGGCACGAACAGCAGCAGCCACGTGCCACCCACGACGAGCACCGCACCGAGCGACTCGCGCATCATGAGCGTGACCGTGTGCGGTGGCAGGCCCGTCGGACCAAACAGCACCGCCCCGACGATCGCGGCTCCGGCCCACACCGCGACGGCGCGCCGGAGCGCCGGGCCGATCACTGCTCGCGACCATACGCCTAGCCAAGCCATGGAAATGATTCGACCGAGCCTATGCCGGATCGGTTGCTTGACCGCACGCACCGGACCCCCTATTCCTTGCGCCCCGCCATGAGTTTCATCGACGAAGCAGTGATCACCGTGAAGGCGGGCGATGGCGGCGATGGTTCGGCCGCGATGCGCCGCGAGGACGGCGTTCCGCACGGCGGTCCGTCAGGTGGCGATGGCGGCGACGGCGGCAGCATCATCGTCCACGTCGACAGTGGAATGTCGTCGCTGCTCGACTTCAAGTACCGGCGCTCCTACAAGGCCGAGCGCGGCGAGCACGGGCGGAACAAGGATCAGTACGGCGCCGCCGGCCCAAATCTCGTGATCAAGGTTCCTCGCGGGACTGTCATCTACAACCACGAGACGAACACCGAGATCGTCGATCTCGCCGAGGACGGCGCCACGTTCGTCCTCGCAAAGGGCGGCATCGGCGGACGCGGAAACATCCACTTCAAGACCGCGTGGAACCAGGCCCCGACAAAGTTCGAGCCCGGTACTCCCGGCCAGGCGTTCACGATCCGGCTCGAGCTCAAGCTCCTCGCGGACGTCGGCCTGCTCGGGTTTCCGAACGTGGGAAAGAGCACGTTCATCAGCCACGTCAGCCGTGCGCGGCCCAAGGTCGCTGACTATCCGTTCACGACGCTCGTGCCCAACTTGGGCGTGGTCCAGCTCAGTGACGAACGCAACTTCGTGATCGCCGACATCCCCGGCCTGATCGAAGGAGCGTCCGAGGGCGCCGGGCTCGGTCACCAGTTCCTGCGGCACGTCGAGCGCTGTAGCGTTTTGCTGCACATCCTCGACGACACGTTCACGACAGGTCCGGAGCGTAGCCCGCTCGCGGACTTCGACATCATCAACCGCGAGCTCGCCCAGTACGCACCAGGCCTTGCGAATACGCCTCAGATCGTCGCGCTGAACAAGACGGACGCGCTGGACGAGGAGCAGATCGCTGCAGTGAAAGCCCAGTTCGCGGAGCGCAAGATCGAGCTGTTCACGATCTCGGCCGCGACCGGTCATGGGATCGCCCCCGTGCTCGAAAAGCTATGGGGTCACCTCGCGTCCGCCAGACGCCGGTGAGGCGAGAAAACCTCCGACCCCATTCCTTGAGTCGTCCTAGGCCCGGTGTTACAACCAGGCCTATCCAAAAGGAAAATGCGCCGGTCGTCCGTTCGGCGCATGTGAGGGTCCCGGGATCCGGGGCATGGAGATTTCCGCATGCGAACGCTTACGTCACTGCTCGTCGTTTCGTCGCTCGCAATTGGTGCGAGCGCGCTCGCGCAACCGGCGCCATCCACTGGCGCGGGTAGCGGCAGCGCGGCTGGATCCGCCGCTGGCTCGGGTTCCGGTAGCGACACCATCGACCCGGCGTCCGTGAATCCGGCGGACATGCCGACGGCGATCCGCCTTCGCCGCCTGGAGCAGAAGACGCAAGCGCTCAAGGAGCGCGCGTGGCAGCTCAAGAGCCGCGTGCAGTTGCTCAAGGAGCAGCTGGTCGGTGGTGGCGTCGGCGCCCAGGCGCTGATCGCGCACGTGAGCGAGATGAGCAGCTCGTTCCGCCTGACCAAGCTCGTGTACACGCTCGACGGCACGCAGGTGTTCGTTCGCAGCGACGAGACCGCCGAGGATCTCTACAAGAGCAAGGCGTTCGACGTGTTCGCGGGCCCCATCTCGCCCGGCAACCACACGCTCGCCGTCACGGCGACGTACCGCGGCCACGGCTACGGCGTGTTCGACTACCTCTCCAAGTACACGTTCACCGCGCGCGGCAACTCCGCGTTCGTCGCCGGTGAAGGCAAGCTCAGCACCATCAACTGCAAGGGCTACGAGAAGGGCAGCGCTAACACGCCGCTCGAGAATCGCCCTGCGATCGAGTGCAAGGTCTCGCAGTCGTCCCCCGAGAAAGCCGACGCGGCCCCCGCGCCAGCGAGCACTCCGGCTCCCGCGTCGTCCACTCCTGCTCCTGCGGGGAAGTAACCAATGGCGCGCGCGGCGATGATGCGTCGGCTGTCGATCTTGCTCGCGTTGACCGCGGGCACGGCATCGGCTGACGTCGAGGGCAAACTTAATCAGTACGAGCAGGAAGCACGTCAGATCTCGCAGACGCTTCCGACGCTCGACGACTCGACCAAAGCGCCGCCCAACCGACGCCTCGTCGACGCCCAGGTTGCGTTCTCCCTCGGTAACTACGACGAAGCTGCGGTCACGCTGTTCGAGCTCGCGGGTCGCGTGGGTCCGGAGCAGGAACCGGCATCGTTCTATCTCGCGGAGACGCTCTACGCGAAGGGCGACAAGGGCGCGGCGCGCTCTTACTACCAAGGCATCGTCGAGAAGAACGCGGCCGGCAGCAAGTACTACCAGCCGTCGCTGCTGCGCGTGATCGAGATCGCGATCGCTCAGAACGATCCGACCGATGTCGACGCGGCCATCGCTGCGATCGATCGCGCGAGCCCGCCGATCCCGAACGCGGCCTACGTCAAAGCGAAGTGGGCGTTCTCGCAGGGACGCTACGACGACGCGATCTCGCAGTTCGCGCAGGTCCCCAAAGGCTCCACGTTCGAAGCGCAGGCCGCGTACTACACGGCCACCGCGTACGTCGCGAAGAACGACCTCGCCAAGGCGCAGGAGCTGTTCACGCAGGTGATCCAGCGCGTGCCCGCGTCGGCAAACGATCGCCGCGTCATCGAGCTCGCTCAGCTCGCTCTCGGTCGCCTCTACTACGAGCGCGATCAGCTCAGCAAAGCGATCGATAGCTACCTGCTGATCGATCGCACGTCCGACCTGTTCCCCGACGCGCTCTACGAAGTCGGCTGGGTCTACGTCAAGAACAAGCAGTACGACAAGGCGCTGCGCGCGCTCGAGCTGCTCGCTCTCTCCAGCCCCAACTCCAATCGGACGGCGACTCTCCGGATCCTCGAGGGCAACCTCCATATCCGCAAAGCGCAGTTGAACCGGACCGCGCAGGTGGAGAACACCCTCGACGCGAGCTCGGTCGATCCCGCCGTGGAGTACGCCAAGGCGACCGACGTCTTCCAGCAGACGCACGACGCGTACTATCCGTCGTACGTCGCGCTCGAAGCGATGCTCGAGAACAAGTCGGCCGATCCTGCCGACTACCTGGCCCAGCTCGCCGAGCGCGAGACGGCCGTGTTCCAAGCCGTGCCGCCGATCCCGGATGCGGCTGCGCAATACCTGCGCGAGGAACCCGAGACCCAGCGCATCGTCGCGAACCAGCAGGACCTCGGCACGATCAACGCGCATCTCACCGAGTCCGAGAACACGATCGCGTTGCTCGAGGGCGTGATCGCGGCGAACGACAAGTCCGTCGTGTATCCGGCGATGCAAGCGAAGCGCGATCGCATCAGCGCGATCCAACGCGATCTGATCGCGATGCGAAATGATCTCGCAGACGAGCAAGTCGCGCTGATCAACGCCGATGCGTCGCTATTCCAGCTCGCGTCCACCCGCAAGTCGCTGTACACGGCGTTCTCGACGGCGCCCGATGGTGAAGCGGGACACAGCAAGCTCGTCGAGGCAGACCGCGCGAGCTACGACACGCTCTCGCAACAGGCCGACGAGATTCGGACGGCGGTCGACGAGAGCGAGGCGATGGCAGTCGCCGCGCGCAAGTACGTCACCGAGAAGTACGACGGACCCGCGCTCGTCACGGAAGAACAGCGCGCGTCGACGAAGACCGAGCTCGTGGCGACGGCCGGCGAGCTTGCCGCGGTCGAGTCCGAGCTGCGCGACATCAAGGCCGAGCTCGTTCTCGGTCGCGATCTCGCGGGTGCGCACGACGAAGGTCTCTCGGCTGCGGTCGCGCAGCGTCGAGCCCTCAAGGCCGCGCAGGACGCCGAGCAACACGCACTCGACAGCGCGTCGAGTCGCGACGCCGGCAGGTCCAAGAAGCTCGCCGAGCTGGGCGACAAGGCGATGCGCATCTCCGATGATCTCGCGGCGACGGAGGCCAAGATCGATCAGTCGATCGACAAGGCACTCGGCGAAGCAAAGGATCAGCTCGCCAAGGAGCGCGCAAACGTCGACGGCTACAAGCAGGAGCTCGCCGGCTACGAGCTCGAGTCCCGCACGATCGGCGGCACGGTTCTCGCTGCGAGCTTCGCGAACGTGAAGGCCAAGTTCTACGACGTGATCGTCCGGACCGACGTCGGAACGATCGACGTGTCGTGGTCGCAGAAGGAAGACGCGGACGACGATCTGAAGCGTCTCAACCTCTCTCGCGCTCGCGAGCTCAAGCTGATCACGGACGAGTTCCGCGACATCCTCGAGCCATCGCAGATGCTGATTCCGACGGTCCCTGTCGAGAAGCAGGAGCCGACGAGCACCAACCCCAACCCGACCGCGCCACCACCCGCGACGCCGCCGACGGCGGGTAGCCCCGACAAGGGCGCGAACGAGCGCGTGAAGCCGGGCGATGACAAGGCCGCGCCCGTCGCACCGACGGTGCATCCGGATAGTCAGCAGTCGCAGAAGCAGCCGCAGAAGACGACGCCCAAAACAGCACCGAAGACGACGCCCAAGACCACGGCGCCGAAGGGAGCGTCGAAGTGAAGGGCGCAAACAGCATGTTCGCCAAGCGCCTCGCGACGGTCATCACTCTGGGCTCGTTGCTCATCGGTCCGATCGCGTCGGCACAGCCCGGTGCAAGCCCGGCCGGTCCCACCGCGCAGCCAGTTCCGACCGGTCAGCCGACCCAGTTCCCGCAGCAACCCGCGAGCGGTCCGGGCCTCGGTCCGTCACCCGCGCCGCCGCCGCGCCCGATGGCGCCGATCGCTCCCGTTCAGTTGTCTGCTGACGACAAGCGCGAGCTCGGAGAGATCGAGCAGGACTTCGATCACTTCGAATCCGAAGCGAAGATTCACGATCAGCGCATGCGCAAGATCGCGGAGATCGAGTTCAACACTCGCACCTCCGACATGAGCAAGAAGTACAGCGATCGCATCGCCAAGGCGGAGCGTCAGCGCGGTACCAAGCAAGGCGATACCGTCGCGCTGCTCGAGAAGTTCCTCGTCAACCACCCGGCGCACGAGACGTTCACGCCCGACGCGATGTTCCGCCTGGCGGATCTCTACATCGACGTCTCGGATACCGAGCTCGAAGACAAGCAGATCGCGCTCGAGCAGAGCGGACAGCCGCCGCCCGAGGCAGGCCTCAAGGCCGACTACTCGCGCTCGATCGCGCTGTGGAACAGCATCCTCGAGAAGTTCCCCAAGTATCGCCAGACTCCGTCGACGCTCTACCTCGCCGCGTACTACGGCAAGGATGCCGACGAGCGCCGCTCGCTCCAGCTCTTCCTCTCGCTCGCGTGCGCGAACCAGTACAAGTGGAACGATCCGCCGAGCAAAGCGCCGACGCGTGAAGAAGCGCTCAAGCGCATCGACTCCAAGACGCTGCGCGATCCGTACGCGACGTGTACGCCGTATCCGGACGCGGATCCGGAGCTCGTGCGCCACGCGTGGGTCCGCGGCGTCGCCGACTATCACTTCACGGTTCCGGGAGAGATCGACGAAGCGATCGCCGCCTATCTCAAGGTCGCGAACGGTGGCAACGAGTCCAAGCTATACGCCGAGTCGCTCTACAAGCTCGCGTGGAGCTACTACAAGCGCGACAAGCTGTTCGACGCGATCGGTAAGTTCGACGAGAGCGTGAAGCTGTACGACAGCATCGTTGCCGACGGCGGCACGCCCGCCCTCGAGCTCCGCGACGAGTCGCTGCAGTACATCGCGGTCGCGTTCACCGATCCGTGGGACGGCGAAGCCAACTCCGATCCGGTGCGCTCGTTCCAGCGCGCAAAGGATTTCTACAAGGGCCGCGAGAACGAGAAGCACGTCCGCGACGTGTGGGTCGCGCTCGGTCACGCGTTCGCTGATCTCCAAGCGTGGGATCAGTCTGTCGACGCATATCGCATCGCCATCGGTCCACCGTGGGAGCTCGACCCGAAGAACCCGGTCGTGCACCAGGAGATCGTGAACGTGTACGAGCTCAAGGGCGATAAGTACGCGGCAGACGCCGCGGCCGCCGAGCTCGCCACGCGTTACGCGCCGGGCACCGCCTGGTACGCCGCGAACGAGAAGGACCGCGAGGCGATGGACAACCAGCGCCGGATCGCGGAGCGCGCTCTGTATGCAGCGACGCGCAACACGCACTCCGCCGCGACGAAGATGCGCCAGGAGTGGGACGCGTCGACCAAGAAGGATCCGCAGGAGAAAGCCGACTACCTCGCGATGTATGCGAAGGCCGTCGATCTCTACAAGACGTTCATCACGACGTACCCGGAGTCCGACTACATCTACGAGTTCTCGTTCCTCGAGGGCGAAGCTCTCTACTGGAGCGAGCGGTACCCCGAAGCGATCGTCGCGTACGCGTGGGTTCGCGATCACCGCGACATGGGCACGACGTACTACGTCGACTCGGCGCGCTCGATCCTCCAGTCGTACGAGGCCGAGGTCGCGAAGCAGGTCTCCGCGGGCACGCTCAACCCGCTCAAGGTCCCGACCATCGCGGATCTCAAGGCGTCACAGGTCAACGGCGCGTGGCAGCCGCAGCCGATCCCGGATCTCTATCTCAAGCTCCGCGCCGAATATAAGAACTACCAGGACGTCGTCCAGGATCCGAAGGCGGCACCTGGTCAGGGCATCAACGCGGCGTTGATCGACCTCGCGTACTTCCACGTCGACGAGGCGCAGCAGGGCTTCGCGACGGTGATGCAGAAGTTCTGCGGTTCGCCCGAGGCGACCAAGGCCAAGGACGACATCCTCGCGATCTACGAGGCGCAGTCCAACTTCGATGCGATCGAAGCGACGAACAAACAGTTCATCGCGCAGAAGTGCGGCGACGCGAGCTCCATCGCTCTCGCTGTCGCGCAGAACCGATCGCTGAACTTCTCTCGCGCCGCCGAGCTGTACGCGAAGGGCCAGTACGTGCCCGCCGCCGAGGCGTTCTACAAGTTCTACAAGACAGCGCCGGCGACGGATCCGGATCTGCCGGTCGCGCTCTACGACGCCGCCGTGGCGTACAAGCTCGGCGACAAGCCGAAGACCGCGATCGCGCTGTTCAAGGAGTTCACCGCGAACACGCAGAAGAACTTCCGCGAGAGCAGCTACTACATCGACGCGGTTCGCCTCACGGCCGTGTCGCAGCAGCAGGCGTTCGATTACAACGCGGCGGTCACCACCTACCTCGATCTCTACACGCTGACCAAGACGGCAGCGAAGAAGGGCATCAAGGCTCCGGAGCCGTTGCCGGGTCAGGCGCCGCAGACGCTCGATCAGATCGGTCTGGACGCGCTCTACAACGCTGCGTTCGCGAGCGAGCTGAACCGCGACTTCACCAAGGCGATCCAGCTCTACACGCAGTACCAGGGCGTCGAGAAGGATCACCGCAAGAAGGACCGCGCGCTGTGGTCCGTCGCGGGCATCTATCGCCAATCGGGCGACGTGCTGAACCTCGATGCGACGGCCACCAGGTGGCGCGCCGCGTACGGCAAGGACAGCGGCAACGAGGACGACTACGTGCAGTCGTTCTACGACATCGCTGCGCTCCGCAAGAAGAAGAACCAGACCGGCCTCGCGAACGCCGCGGGTCAGGCGACGATCGACGCGTGGAAGGCGAAGGGCTCGATCAAGGCGGGTCGCGGTGCCACGCTCGCCGGCGAGTGGGCCCTGCAGCAGGCAGAGGACGCGTACACCAAGACGTGGACGCCGTACGAGATCAAGAAGGCGGCGAACACGGTCGTGCAGGCGAAGGCGCAGAACGACGATCTGGCAAAGCAGAAGACGAACGCCGAGGACAAGTACCTCGCGCTCGATGCGTATGGCGTTGTCCTCTACACGATGGCGGCGAAGGTCCGCTATGCAGACATCCAGTACGACTACGGCCAGAAGATCGCGAACGCCCCGATCCCGACGCCCGTTGCCAAGAGCCCGGCCGCGGTCGAGGCATTCGAAGCGCAGCGCGACAAGAACCTCGAGAAGTACCTCAACGAGGCGAAGGGCCAGTGGCTCGAAGTTGTCGACCTCGCCAAGCGCGGCGGCGTCTCGAATCAGTGGAGCCGGAAAGCGCAGGAAGAGCTCGGTCGCGAATTCCCGGCTGAATTCAACGTCCTACGCCAAGAGCTGATCCAGGGAACGGAGGCCCCGTGAAAGATCTAATCGCGATCTCGCGCGTTAAGGCTCCTATGACCCGCCTCGCGGCCGTGCTTCTTACGTTCGTTGTCGCCTGTGGCGGCGGCGACAAGAAGGGCCCCGCGACGCCTCAGCAGCCCGGCAAGAAGGCGCCGAACGGCGAGTCGATGAAGGACGGCAACGACCCCGACGGCGGCAGCGTCGCGACGGGCAGTGGCACGTTCAACCCGACCGGCGGCACTGGCAGCGGCAGCAATGGCGGTACCGACGGCTCCGGCAGCGGTAGCGATCAGCCCGCGGCCGAAGTCGTCATCACCCCGCCAAACTTCGATCCGGATCCGGCGCAAGCAAAGACGCAGGTCGATGCGCACCTGACGGTCGCGCGCGGTGCGCTCTCCGGCACCACGCCCGACGGTGACACGGCGCTGCGCGAGGCCAAGGCCGCGCTCGCGATCGATGCGGCGAACGTCGACGCAGCCGCGATGGTCGCGCTCGCCTACTACCACAAGAAGCTCTACGACACGGCCGAGCTCGTTCTCGACGATCTGTACAAGCGCGACACGGCCAAGAACAACGCGAACGTCAACTACGTCTACGGCCTGGTCTACGACGTCACCAATCGGCCCGAGCGCGCGATGCTCGCGTATCAAAAGGCCGTCCAGCTCGATCCGAATCACGTGAGCGCGTTGACCAACCTCGGCGTACACCAGCTGAAGAACGGCCAGTACACCGAGGCGCAAGCGACGTTCGAGCGCCTCACGCGCGAGTTCAAGAAGAACGACGCCATCACGCTCACCTCGCTCGGCTCCGCCTATCGCGGTCGCTCGGCGGACTACGCGTCCGGCTCGGGCGATCGCAACAACCTCGTCCAGCAGGCAGAGCAGCAGTACAAGCACGCGCTGCAGGCCGACAACGGCTACGGCCCCGCCTACTACAATCTCGGACTGCTCTATCTCGACAACGATCCGTACCCGGGTCTCACGGATCCGATGGCGCGCATCACTGCCTCGAAGCAATACTTCGATCAGTACAAGAACATGCGCAACGTCGACATGAAGCTCTACGACGAGCGCTTGAAGGACGTCAGTAAGATCGAGAAGCGAATCCAGAAACAGCTCAAGTCGAAGGCCAAGGCGTCCAAGGCAGCACCGCAGGGGAATCCATGAAGCTCATCGCAATTGCGTTTGCTCTGACTGGTGTTCTCGCAACCGTCGCTCATGCTGAGGGCTGCCCCGACGACTCCGAGGGCACGGGCGAGAAGAAGCAGGGCAAGTTCCACATCGAGTACATCGGCGGTAAGCCGGTGACCGTCATCGATACTGTCGTCTCGGTGTGCGGCAAGGTTCCTCGTCCGTCGGTCGTGTACGTCCTCCAAGCGAAGAACATCGACTATGCGTGGGAGACGCTGAAGCAGGACTTCATGCCTCTCATTCTGGCGTCGGTGAAGAAAGCACCCTTCTAAATGGCGACGCAGCGTCCTCAGCAGCAGCAGTCCGGTTCGCGCCAGCGCATCCTGCGCATCGGTGTTCTCCTCGGCGGCAAGATCGTCGAAGAGCGCCTGATCCGTGATCGCGTGCCCGTGACGATCGGCCAATCGATGAAGAACACCTTCTCGATTCCGCTCGAAGGTCTGCCGCTCGAGTTCACGCTGTTCGCGATCGATCAGGGCAAGTACTCGCTGCAGTTCCTCTCGAAGATGGACGGCCGCGTCTCCGACGGTGGCGGCCAGGTCAACACGCTCGACGCGCTCAAGCAAAAGGGCGCTCGCAACACCGGCGATTCGTATCAAGTGCCGCTCACCGACGGTGCGCGCGGCAAGCTCACGCTCGGCGATCTCACGATCCTGTTCCAGTTCGTCACCGAGCCGCCGCGTCAGCCCAAGCCGATGCTGCCCGCATCCGTGCGTGGCACGCTCGCTGATCGCATCGAGCCGCGGCTCGCGGTGATCCTCGGCATCTCGATCTTCTTGCACTTCGGTCTCGTCGTGTACGGCCTCCTCATGGACCGCGAGGTCGGCGGCACGATGGCCGAGCGCGCGTACAACCTGACGTTCAAGCAGGACACGATCGAAGTGGCCACGCCCGAGGAGCCCAAGCCGGCCCCGGATCAGGGCTCTGACGCTGGTAGCGCGGCCGTGAAGACGCCCGACAAGACGCCGGTCAAGACCCCGGTCAAGGCGCCGGCCGATGCAGGCAAGCCGGCTGAGAACCCGACGGGTGGTCGCGACGAGAAGGACACGGTCTCCACGCAGGAAGAAGAGGCGAAGAAGTTCGCCGACCTTCTCACCGGCGAAGGCGAGAACGGCCACAGCGAAGGCGACATGTCTGTTCGTCGCCCGGGTGCCGACCTCGGCCAGCAGATCACCGCCGTCAAAGAAGGCGGCGGCGAGGTCGCGATCGGCGGCGGCGCCAATCACGGTGGTCGCGGTGGCGGTGACGCCAAGCTCGGCACCAACGGCGGCACGGGTATCAAGGGTCCGGCAGGCACCGAGTCCGCGGGTGGCGGCAAGGTCGACGAGAAGGCGCCGACGGGTCGCATCGCTGTCTCCGACAAGCAGTCGTTCGATGACTCGACGCTGACGGCCGACATCGTCCTCGCGAAGATCCAGTCGGCGTACATGGCCGGCCTCAAGCGCTGCTACAAGACGTACCTCGCGAAGGACGCGACAGCGCGCGGCAAGGTTACGCTCTCGCTCACCATCAACGAGACCGGTCGTACGACCAGCGGCAAAGCGAACGGCTTCGCCGGCGAAGTCGACAGCTGCATCAGCGGTCTGATGAGCTCGTGGCGCTTCCCGATCCCGAAGGACAAGGACGGCGAGGCCACCGACGCGTCGTTCCAGATCGCTCTGCAGCTGGTTCCGGACTGATCTCCGAGCTCGCTCCGAAGGACTGACGAGGGCTCTGCGACACACGCAGGGCCCTTTCTGCGTTTGCGCTATGATTGGGCGATGCGCGCGCTCGTAATCGCTGCTGTGATGGCGACGGCGCTTCCCGCAGGAGCAACCCCCGCGAAAAAGAAGGCGCCCGTCGTCGTCGCGCCCGTTCCGCGTTGGCAGACCCTGCCGTTGCCTCCGCCGATGCCCAAAGCGACGGCGACCGGCACGCTCGCGCACGACGACGCGAAGATCTACTGGGCCACGTACGGCAACGAGAAGGGCAAGGCCGTCGTGATGCTGCACGGCGGCCTCGGCAACAGCGATCACTGGGCGTTCCAGCTGCCCGCGCTCGTCGAGAAGTACCGCGTCATCGTCGTCGACAGCCGCGGGCAGGGACGGAGCACGTTGGGCACGGCCAAGCTGACCTATCACCTGATGGGAGGCGACGTGCTCGCGGTGCTCGACTCGCTCAAGGTCACCAAAGCCTCTCTCGTCGGCTGGTCTGACGGTGGTGCGATCGCGCTCGACCTCGCGGTGAACCAACCCGACCGCGTCGATCACATGTTCGTCATCGGCACCAACTACGACTCGGCAGGCAGCAAGCCGCGCCGCGCACAGAAGCCGTCCAAGACGTTCAACGGCTACGCGGCCAAGTGCAAAACCGATCACCTAAAGTTCGGAAACTCGCTGCAGTCCTGGACCGACCTGATCGCGGCGCTGCTCCCCGTCTGGCGCAACCCGAACGGCTTCACGAAGGACCAGATCAAGTCGATCAAGGCGAAGTCGCTCGTCACCGACGGTGATCACGACGAGATCCTCGAGCGCGCGCAGATCGAGGAGATGGGAAAAATCATCCCCAACGGCGCGTCGAAGATCTTCGATGACACGAGCCACTTCGCGATCTGGCAAGACCCCGAGACCGTGACCAAGACCATCGTCGAGTTCCTGGGAACCGACTGATGCCGGCTCCGGGCGATCTCGTCGGGCCGTACCGCCTCGTGGCGCCGCTCGGCAAGGGCGCGATGGGCGAGGTGTGGCGCGCGAAGGACGAGCGACTCGATCGCGACGTCGCGCTCAAGGTTCTCCCGCCCGAGGACGCGACGAACCTCGAGCGCCGAGCGAGACAGTTGCGCGAGGCCCGCGCCGCCGCCGCGATCCGGCACGCGAACGTTGTCACGCTCTACGACATCGTGTCCGAGGGCAACGACGACATCCTCGTGATGGAGCTCGTCGACGGACGCACCGTACAAGACGCCGTTCGCAGGGATGGAGCCCCGACCCTCGAAGCGGGCCTGCGGTGGATCGCGGGCGTCGCCGATGCACTCGCGGCCGCTCACGCGCGCGGCATTCTTCACCGCGACATCAAGAGCGCGAACATCATGGTCAGCGCCGCGGGCGCGATCAAGGTGCTCGACTTCGGCCTGGCGAAGCTGCGCGACGACGCTCCTCACCCGAGCGCGTCGATCAGCATGCCGAAGTTCAACAGCGGTCTCCAGGCGCAGCAGAAAGCGGGCGGCCTCGACGAGACCATCCCGACCGTCACCGTCAAAAAAGGCGCCCGAGACTCACGCGAGCTCGACTCGTATCGCACGCATGCAGGCACCTTGCTCGGCACGCCGATCTACATGGCTCCCGAGCAGATCGCCGGCGAGCCTCCCGACGAGCGCAGCGAGATCTTTTCGATGGGCGTGCTCGCGTACGAGATCCTCGCCGGAAAGCCGCCGTACACCGCCGCGAGCTTCGAAGATCTATTCCGCGAGATCACGGTCACGACGCCCAAGCCGATCGCGGACATCCCCGACGCGATCAACGACATCGTCCTGCGCGCGATGGCCAAGGATCCCTCCGAGCGCTTCCAGACCATGGCGTCCTTCCGCGACGCGGTCATCGCGCAGCGACGCAAGCGCTTCTCCCGGCGCGGACGCCGCTGGCCGATCTACGCCGCGATCGCGTTCGCAGTCCTCGCCGGCGGGGGAGGGCTCCTCGCATATCGCGCCTCGCGCCCCGCGCTCCAGCAGCCCGGCGACGCGCTCGTCGATCGCGCGCTCGGCGAATACGACACGTTCTACTACGACAAAGCGTTGTCATCCCTGCGCGCCGCCCTGGCCGTCGCGCCCGATCACCCACGCGCGAACGCGTACATGATCCTGTTCGGCGGCGCATCCGACAGAGATCAACGCCAAGCGGTCGCCGTCGCCGCCCGCACACTGTCGACGCTCGATCCCGCATCCAAAGATCACGCGCTCCTGGCCACTGCTGCCGCTCTCATCCAACGCGGCCCACGCGCAGCCCGCGACACGCTCGGTGCAGAAGGCGCGACCGCCAAGAATCGCGAGCTCGCGTTCTGGGCGGCCGAGCTCGACTACCGCGCGCAGAACTACACCGTCGCGCGCGAGGAGTACCGCGCGCTGCTAGGCCGCGAGGGCAAGACGCTGCGAGGCCGCATCTACGATCACTACAGCGCTGTCCTTCTCTACCTCGACGACGCGACCGAGGCTCACCGCATCGGCACGCTCTACCGCGACGCGTTCCCCGGCGAAGCAGACGCGGTCGGCGTCTACGCGACGACGCTCTCCGCCCTTGGCCAGCACGACGCCGCCGTCGCCGCCGCCGAACAAGCGCTCAACCTCGCCGAGGGCGAAGACACGCTCGCCGGTCTCGCGAAGGTGCTCGTCGCGCGCGACGGTGCCGACGATCGCGTTCGCGCGAAGCAGCTCTACCAACAATCCCTCGAGCGCGCAGGCAATAGCCGCCGGCCCCTCCGCCGCGCCGCCCTCGCGCTGCTGCAGCTCCGCGACGGAGATCTCGCGAGCGCCAAGGTCACCGTCGCGCCGTGCCTTCCCGGCTCCGGTGCACCCGAGGCGATCGCCCGCGAGCGAGGCGCCTGTCTGTTCGTCGCCGCGCTCGTCGATCCCACTCAGGCCGCCATCCTCGCCGAGCAACTCGACGGCATAGCCGCCGCGTCGTCCCCCACGCGGCCCGCCTACGGCAACCCGACGTCGCTCGCTGGCCTCGTGCGCGCACGCGGCGCGTTCTTCGGCGGCGGCTGCCTCATGCCGGGCATCGCTCCGACGACGCCTCCCTCACCATCACTCGCCGCCGCGTACGACGCACCGATGGACTTCTACGCCGCGTATCACGTGCCGTTCTTCGCAAAGTACGCGCAGTGCGAGAAGACCGCGCTCACTGCTGCGCTGAAGTGAGAATCCAGCGCGCCGCTTCGGCGAACGACTTCACCCGCACGTCGCACGTCGCCGGCTGTTTCTCGGGATACGCGTAGTCGATGAACGCCGTGTGGACGCCCGCGTTGATGCCGGCCTCGATGTCGCGCCACCGATCGCCAACCATGAAGCTGCGCGACAGATCGATGTCGTGCTCGCGTGCGCCCTGCAGCAGCATGCCGGGCTTGGGCTTGCGGCAATCGCAGTTGTCCGCGTCGTCGTGATAGCAGGTGTAGATCTGGTCCAGCGGGAGCTCCGCGAGGAGCTTGGCGTGCATCGCTTCGACGACGGCGAGCGTCTGCCTGCCACGCGACACGTCGGGCTGATTCGTGACGCAGATGAGGAGGTAGCCCGCAGCGCGCAGTGACGCGAGAGCAGCGGGTACGCCGTCGAGGATGCGCATCTCTTCGACAGTCGCGGGTGCGCCGGGCTTGCCGTCGATGACGGGAGCGAAAGTGATCGTGCCATCGCGATCGAGGAATACGGCGCGATTCATGTGGTGCTCCTAGACCCGGACCGGGAACCGCGAGGACGTCGAAAATCCGCCCAGCGAAGGCCCGTTTTCGATGTGCGCGAACAGGTAGTTCGTGCGGTTCATATCGCCGTGAATCGGCACCGATTCGAGCGGTTCGAGAGTTCGCGCCTTTTCGTGGATGAGGAACATCCGATAGCCGAGCTTCTGTAGCTCTGCCGTGAGCTGATCCTGTCTCGCTTTTCGGTACTGCCCGGTCGGTCGTTCGATACTGTAGACGGGAAGGATCTCGAGAACGATCAACGGCCGCGTGCGAGCGATGGTGTCACGCAGTCCCTTGACCGCCTCGAGCTCAGCTCCTTCGATGTCGAGCTTCATGACCGCGATCTCGGGCTCGCTCTGCACCGCAGCGATCGAGTCACCCGAGAACACGGCGATGTTCATTCGCTGCTTGAGGTGCTTTGCCTTGTTCTCGCGAAACTCCGAAAGCACGCTCGCTCCCGAGGCGTAGTCGCAGTCCAGGTAGAGGTCGAGGGTGGTGTTGCTGTCCGAAAGCCCGACCGGAAACAGCGAGTACCCCTCGAGCTGGTTCTGAAGGACGAGCTGATGGCACACGTAGTAGCAGAGGGGGTTAGGTTCGAAGCCGAGGTATCGGCGCGATGGATCGATCGATGCCACCTTCAACAAGGTCTGCCCGATGTTCATCCCGACATCGAGAACAGCGCCGGGCCGCGAGGCGAGCGCACCTTCGAGGAGCTCCGACATCCACGCTTCGGATGGAGTGACGTTGTGGTAGCCCGCGCCGCGAACCACGGGCAGGCGAAAGCGCCGGCCTCGCAGTGTCACTCCAAGGATCAGGTTGATCTTGTCGAAGAAGCCCGCCTTGTGCAGCGCGCGATGCACGTAGTAGTTCATGGAGGTCTCGCGCGGATACTGGCATGCCAGCCCCTGGGCAGGCTTGCGCGGCGCCACCCGGGCCCTGCTTGTTCGGCATTCAAGCAACTAGCTGAAATTGCTCAGCAACTGGCGCGGAGTGCGGATTCTGCAGGGCGCCTGCGGGTTCCGCGGCGAGCGTGTAGCAATTGCTACGTAATTACAAGTAGTTAAGGCTTGGCCCAGGGGGTGCTTTACCTCCCTTCGAAGCCCGCTGGCTTCTTCTGAAGGAGATGCGTATGTCGAAGATCAAAGCGTTCGTTGTTGCTGCCATCGTTGCTGCTTCCGGCTCTGCCGCTATGGCTGACACCGCGTTCTCTGCCCACGCCTCCGCTCGCGTGAGCTTCGGTACGCCCGCTCCGGTCGTCCGCGACCACCGCCACGAGCCCGTGTCGACTGTCGTGTCGTACCCGAGCACGCCCGCTCCGGCGTCGTGGGTAACTCTCGCGGCCGACATGACCACGAACAACGGTCCGCTCGTTGTTTACCCGAGCTCGTCGCTGGCGCTCTCGCAGATCCGTCTCGAGACCATCAGCGCGACGGCGATGATCGACGGCGTCACCGTGCAGTTCGCGGATGGTGGAAGCCAGTACTTCACGCCGAGCAACCACACGCTCGATGTGAACAACCCGACGTTCACGATCCAACTCGGCAATCGTCAGGTCTCGAAGATCGCGATCGATGGTTGGTCGGCTCGCGCGAACGCTGATTTCAAGGTTGTTGGCTTGGCGCAGAATCTAGAGCCGGTGGGCGTTCGGAATCCGGAACCCACGTATCAGCACCCGTTCGCTCGCGAAGTCGCGTACGCGCGTCCCGTCGTTGTTCGCGACCATCGCCGCTACTAGTAGCGTGCAAGCTCGCGGTGGCCGATTCGTTAGGACTCTAGCGATCCGCTGACGAACGCGGCAGGATGCCACTCGTGGCTCGCTCGTTCGTTCGCGAAATGACTCGACGTTTGCGACGTCGGCTAGCGATTGTTGCGGCGACTCGCCGGTGGCGACCGGATCACATCAACCTCGTCGCGTCGGGTCACCGGATCTACGTCGATCCGCGTGACCCACGCGGCTGGGAGATCGTCCGAGGACTCGGCCGCGGTCACCAGCCCGCTCTCATCGCCCTCTGGCAGCGGATAAATGCCGAGCTTCGGCCCGCGCTTGCGATCGATGTGGGAGCCAACTACGGAGAGATGACGCTCTCGGCTCGGTATCCAGCTGGAACGCGATTGGTGGCAGTGGAGCCGAACCCAAAGGTAGCGGCTCTACTGCGTCGTTCCGTCAGTCGTCATCCCGACGCTTCACGGATGAAGGTTCTCGAAGCCGTCGCTTCCGACATTGAAGGCTCAGCGACGCTGCGAATTCCGATGGGCTGGAGCGGTCAAGCGTCTGTCGTTCCGCTGGACTCGCCCGATATTCAAGAAGTGTCTGTCCCAGCTCACCGGCTCGACGACCAGGGTCCAGAGCTGCCGGATGGCGGGACTCTCGCCATCAAAGTCGACGTCGAGGGCTGGGAGTTGGCCGTGCTCCGCGGAGCATCCGACCTGTTGCGTCGGGCCGGTACCGTCGTCGTGCTTGCTGAATTTGATCCCGATCATCTGCGACGCGCCGGGACGGACCCCGCGGAGCTGCTCCAGTTGCTGGAGAGCATTGGTCGCGTCGTCTCCATTGCGCGTGATGGCGCCTTTACGCCGGTGTTAACGGTGCCGACTGCCCCGACCGATCTTCTTGCGATCTCCGACAGCGAGGCGGCGGCGAGACTCGGACTACCCGCCGCCTCGTAGCCACCGCGGTATATGCTAGCCAGCGTGTCGTCCATGCGCTCTCGCGCTCGCACCCTCTTCAAGCTGGTGGGTGGAGCAGCGCGGAAATCACTTCCAGCACAGGTGCTGCTGATGTGGACGGATGAGAAGCGCCTGACATCCCGCGTCCTCAACGTGATGGGCGCTCAACCCGTCCGTGCGTACGTTGCGGAAGGACTACGCCGTCGTCGTCGTCCCAAGCTGCTCGAACCGTCAGTCGCGGAGTTTGACGCTGTACTCGAACGCGACGGCATCATCGCTATCCCCGACTACTACCCGGCCGTTCTGTTTGCGGCCATGCGTGCCGAAGTCCGTCGTCTGATCGAAGGAGACGGACTCTTCCGCGAGGAGAAATTCGGCGCCGTTTACGAGATCGGGAGAATTCTAAAGCTCGACGCAGCCGCGTTTCCCGCTCTGCATCAGTTCGCGCTCGATCCTGTTATTCGCCAGCTTGCATCGTCCAACCAGGGCCAACAGTTGTCGTCCGAGGATCTTCGCCCGCAGGTGTATCGCGTACGCACCGTTCCGAATGCATCCGACGAGAATCAGGAATCACACGCAGATACGTTTCACGCCACCACGAAGGGCTGGCTGTACCTGCACGATGTGGATGTCGCCGACGGGTGCTTTTGGTACGCACGGGGGTCTCATCGAATCACCAACGAGCGGCTTCGGTTCGAGTACGAGAAATCATTGCGCGGTCGGGGTAACGGTTCATGGCGGCTCGAGCCCGGCGACGAGCGAGTTCTCGGGTGCGAACTCGCGCCGGTTCCCGTACGCGCCAACACGCTCGTGATCGCGAACACGTGCGGCTTTCACCGCCGCGGTGACACCGACTCGAACGCATTTCGAGACACGTTACATTTCTCGGCGCGCGTCTCGCCGTTCCGCGGCTAGCAGCGTGCGGGTTTGGGCCGGGCAGCGCTGGATGCCTCGCGACGCCCATCGTATGGTCGAGCATGGTCCGGATCGGTGATCGTGACGTGGGGCCCGGTACTCCCTGCTTCGTCATCGCGGAGATCGCGCAGACCCACGATGGAAGCCTAGGTGTCGCTCACGCGTACATCGACGCGGTTGCTCGCACGGGCGCGACTGCGATCAAATTTCAAACACACATCGCCGCTGCTGAGTCGACTCCGGGAGAGCCGTTCCGGATCCCGTTCTCGAAGCAGGACGCGAATCGATACGACTACTGGAAGCGGATGGAGTTTACCGAGTCCCAGTGGCGTGGCCTCGCAGAGCACGCTGCATCGGTCAATCTTGTCTTCCTGTCGTCGCCATTTTCGATCGAGGCAGTCGAGCTTCTGGAACGAGTAGGTGTTCCGGCGTGGAAGATCGGTGCAGGCGAGGTCACTAACCTGCCCATGCTCGAACGGGTCGCGGCAACCAAGAAGCCCGTGCTGTTCTCGTCAGGGCTGTCGACATGGGACGAGCTAGATGTCGCTGTCGCTCTCGTTCGTCGCAATGGAAGCACCGTGGCGATGTTTCAGACCACGACCGCTTACCCGTGCCCTCCAGAGCAACTCGGGCTCAACGTGATCGCAGAGCTTCGCGAGCGCTACCAGGCGCCTGTCGGCCTTTCCGATCACTCTGCGACCATCTTCGCTGGTCTCGCTGCAGTTTCGCTCGGGGCGAACTTGCTCGAAGTCCACGTGACCTTCACGCGTGAGTGCTTTGGACCAGATGTCGTCGCGTCAATTACAGTCGACGAGCTTGCGACGATGGTTACTGGAATTCGTTTTATCGAACGCGCGCTCGCAAATCCTGTCGAAAAGAATCAGATGGCAGCTAAGCTCGCCGATCTGAAGCAGTTGTTTGGCAAGAGCATCGTGGCCTCGCGGGACCTTCCACTCGGACATCGCGTGACGGCCGACGATCTAGCGTACAAAAAGCCGGGCACCGGCGTTCTCGCGGCGCGACGGGACTACTTCCTCGGGAAGAGTCTGCGGCGGGCCCTCGCGGCGGATGCGCAGTTCCGAGAGGAAGATGTCGAATGACTACGAAGCGGACTGTCTGCGTGGTTCTCGTCGATCGCGCCAACTACGGCCGTCTAAAGCCGGTCATGCACGCGATAAAAGACCACCCCGAGCTCGACCTGAAGGTGCTGGCAGCCGGAACGATGGTCCTCGAACGCTTCGATCTACCGGTCAACGTTGTTCGATCTGATGGGTTCGACGTCCACGGAGAGATCTATATCGAGCTCGAAGGATCGACGCCTGCGACGATGGCCAAGTCCGTTGGATTCGGTGTGGTCGAGTTCGCGAGCGAGTTCCAGCGGCTCAAACCTGACTTTGTTCTCTTGATTGGCGACCGTTACGAGATGCTGGCCGCGGCGATCGCTGCTGCGTACATGAACATCTGCACGGCGCACATCCAGGGTGGCGAGGTCTCGGGATCGATCGATGAGAGTGCGCGTCACGCCATTTCCAAATTCGCGCACTATCACTATCCGAGCACGAAACGATCCGCGGAGTACCTGGTGAAGATGGGCGAACGGCCGGACACGGTGCTGTCCATCGGATGCCCATCGAGTGACATTGCCCGCCAACTCGATCGAAGCTTGCATTCCGATGTCGTGAACACTCGCGGAAGCGGCTCGACGATCGATCTGTCGAACCCCTACCTACTGGTCGTCTTCCACCCGACGACAACCGAGTATGGTGGTGAGCGAAAGCAGACCGAAGAAATTTTGGATGCTCTTCAGGAAGTTGGTATGCCCACCGTGCTGTTGTGGCCCAACATTGATGCCGGTGCGGATCACATCTCCAAGGCCATCCGTGTCGCCCGCGATCGGTCGAAGACACCCTGGCTGCGCACGGTAACGAACCTGTCGCCAGAGGACTATCTCCGCGTGCTTGCGAACGCGACGGTCGCGATCGGCAACTCCTCGAGCTTCGTGCGGGATGCGAGCTTCTTTGGAACTCCCGTTGTTCTCGTCGGTCACCGTCAGGATGGACGTGAAGCCGACGTTCACGTGAATCGTTCCGAACCGGTCAAGGCCGACGTGCTCGCCATGATCCGAGCGCAACTTGCTCACGGCCGATACGCGCCGTCGAGCCTGTACGGTGATGGCAACGTCTCCAACGCGATTGCAGCATCGCTTGCACGGATTCCTCGTTACATTCAGAAACGTCTGAACTACATCTTCGAGTGATGCGAGTCCTCGGCATCGTCACGGCTCGAGGCGGTTCAAAAGGAATCCCCGGGAAGAACCTCGCGGTGGTTGCCGGTAAATCGTTGCTCGCTTGGACGGCGGAGGCTGCGCTCGCGAGCAGGATCACTCGCACAGTCTTGTCGACGGATGCGGACGACATCGCTGCTGCAGGCGAGGCCCTCGGACTCGAGGTTCCGTTCATGCGTCCTCCCGAGCTTGCGCGAGACGACACGCCGACAATTCCTGTTCTTCAGCACGTCGTGCGGCAACTCGAGGCGAGTGGTGACCGTTACGACGCCATCTTCACGTTGCAACCCACTAATCCGTTGCGCCGCACATCCGATATCGATGGCGCCATCGACGTGCTTGCCAAAACGAGCGCGGACTCGGTCATCTCTTTTGTCGATGTCGGCGAGCGACATCCCGCTCGGATGAAGATGGTCGACGACGACGGTCGCGTCACCGATCCGCCATTTGGTGAACTGTTCGAGGGGCAGCGCCGTCAGGACCTTCCACGCCTGTGGCTGCGTGATGGTTCCGTTTACCTCACGCGCCGCGCCGTGTTGATGGAGCAAGATTCGCTGAAAGGCTCGGACTGCCGTGCCTGGAAGATGCCCATCGAACGGTCCTGCAACATCGATACGCCGTTTGACCTGTGGCTCGTCGAGCAGTTGTTGCGCAGAGGTCCCTCGTGAAGATCTTGCTCTCCGAGTCGCGCGATTTCTCCCCGCGCGCGATGGAAGTGTTGAAGACCCTCGGTGACGTCGTTGCCGGAGATCTTGATCGCGCGGAGCTCATCGGTGCGATTTCAGACGTCAACGTACTGTGGGTACGGTTGCGGCATCGCATCGACCGAGAGTTGCTCGACGCTGCATGCAAGCTGCGCGTGATCGCGTCACCGACTACAGGGCTCGACCATATCGATCTCGCGAGCGCAGCGGAGCGAGGGATCACCGTCGTCTCCTTGCGCGGTGCAACCGAATTTCTTCGCGACGTGCGAGCTACTGCCGAGCTCACGATCGGACTGATGCTCTCGCTGCTCCGTCAGATCGGCGCTGCCTCACGCGATGTGGTCGCCGGCAATTGGAACCGCGACAGGTTCAAAGGTCGAGAGCTACGCGGCGCAACCGTAGGCCTCGTGGGCTACGGTCGCCTCGGTCGACTTGTCGCCGGCTATCTGCGAGCATTCGGAGCGAACGTGATCGCTACCGATCCCTATGTGTCGACGGCGGACGTTCCGCTCGTTGCACTCTCAGCTCTCCTCGCTCAGAGCGACATCGTTTCTCTTCATGTGGCTCTGACCGAGCAGACGCATGGATTGATCGACGCTCGGGCGTTCTCCGGGTTGAAGCCAGGCGCCCTGCTGATCAACACGTCGCGCGGTGCGATCGTCGACGAGACAGCGCTGTTGAGCGCATTGGATTCGGGACGTCTCGCCGGAGCGGCTCTCGACGTCATCGCAGGAGAGCATTCCGACGGCCTCAGAGACTCCCCTCTCGTCGCGTACGCAGCTGGCCACGAGAACCTGCTCATCACGCCGCATATCGGCGGGTGTACATTCGAATCGATGGAGGCGACCGAGGTCTATCTTGCTGAACAACTGCGTGAAGCAGTAAGGACCGGCACCTGACCATGGGTAACGAATGGGACTACTTCACGCCGGATCGCGCGTACGCGGCGGAGCTCAACAACCGATTGGCGACCGGGGTCGAGATGGACTCCGCAAAGACGCTCGCTCGCTATCTGGAAGAGATCAGCACCGGTGATCTCCGGATCGCCGACATTGGTGGCGGTCCTGGGCATTACTACCCGGTCCTGCGTAAGGCATACACGAAAGGTGCGCTTCGCTATACCAGCGTCGATATCGACGTCGACTGTGTCCGGTTCGGCACCGAGTACTACCGCGACAACCCTGACGTCGAGTTCGTTCTCGGTTCTGTCCTCGATGCTGACAGGTTCATCCCTGCCGACACGAACTGCTTGATCTCGGCCAATACGTTGCCGCACATTCCGTCGATCTCTTCTGTCCTGGAGGTCTTGAGCAAACGCGAAACGCTTCGCTACTTTGTTTTCCGGATGCTCGTGGGCAGGGAATGCGTGCAGGTTCGCAAGCATCTACGCGAGTCCGATTTCTCGGACATGTTCGAGAAGAACTACCAGCTAAACACCATCTACTCGCTCCAGTACATGGTCCAGGCTTGCGGCCCGAGATGGAGTCTGCAGGTGTTACCGGACGTGTTCGATACCGAGCGCCTGGAGCAACATAGGGTGCCGGCCCAAGACGCCGACCCGTTCTACGCGAACCGAGTCTCTCGCAACGTCGGCGGCATGGTCTTCAAGGGTGAGGTGTACATGCCCTGGAAGTTTGTCGTCGGGACGCGCTCGAGCTAGACGATCGCTTCACGCGTACCTGTAAAGCATCGCGCGAGCTCGGCGGCGACACGATCGGTCGAATGACCATCCGTGTAGGTGATGATCTCTTGGACAAGCGACTTGCGGCCCGCCGCTCGTGCGCTGGGGTGCTCCAGTCCAGAGACCACCGCACGGACGAGCTCTGCACGACTGAGAGCAATGTCGAGTCCGCCCGATGCCGTGATGGGAGCGAAGTGTTCGTGCTCGTACAGCTCCCGCATCATCCGGTCGTACCTGTGGCCGGCGCTGTCGTCATAGGCAGGTCCGACCTGAGGACGATCGAACACCGACCCGTCGACTGTCATCGTCGAAGCGACGTTCACGTGGACGGCGCTGTGTTTCAGTGTCGAGACCAGCTTCGCGATGTCCGCGTCGCGAATATTGCTGTGCTTCGGATCCTCGCCAGATTTCCATGGTTCGTCAAAGACGATGTGGCGCCCCGATCGAACGAGGGCTTCCCACCGCTCGCTCGAATCGCCAGGGTGCCTCCGCAACAGAATGATCGGATTCCCCGGAATCTCACCGCGCTCGATCGCGTCATCCAGCTGCCCGACGATGTGCGGCTCGTGCTTCACGATGACTTGCGGGCCGCCTGCGTAGAGAATGACCGGCCGACCGGGTGGCAGACCCAGACGGTTTCGCCACAGAGGCTCTTCCCAGCAGAGCTCGGGCTTCCAGTAAAAGTCGAACTGCGGAGCCCCCACGACTTCGACTCGCCGCGCCTTTGCCTCCGGATACGCACGCAGCAACTGCTCGCGGTTGTGCCGATTCCAGACGAGATAGGAGTCGAAGATGGCGCCGATCCATCCGCGCACCGTCACGTTGTCGAACGACAGAATTGCTGCGCAGAGCTTCAAGTGGTCAGCTGCCGCGGCTCTGACGAGAAGCTCCTCTTGCTTGTGGAACGGTGTCAGGCTGAGAAGCGCATCGGCGCGTAGCGAGCGAACGAGCAGCTGAAACTCGCGGAAGTTGGTGTCCGTCGACAACAACGAGCGCTCCTGTTCGTGGACATGCTCCTCGAATCCTGGCCGGAGAAGTGCTGCACGGTTGCGGAAGTTTCGCAGCATTCTGATCGCGCGCAGCCGCAGCGGTTGATCGAGTAACTCGCGACGCTCCGCGACCTTCGTGGTCGCACTTGCGAGGCGAGCATAGTGACATGTATCGATCTGGCGGCGAACACGTGTGTAAGTGGCGCCATAGCGTGTCGCTGGAAGCACGTGCACCTCACCGCCGAGCGCCACGATCTCCGCCTGGAGACTCGGATCGTCCCAACCGAGGATGACGATCGGTGTCGCAAACTCGGCGAGGCGAGCAAGCAGACCGGTACGGAGCAGGTACCGGACACTAAATTGGATCGTGATCGGGACGAGAACGCGAGGCTTACTCATCGGTCGCTAGGTCTGACGGTGGGCGAGATCGCGGATCACTCCAACGACGTACTCGAGGTCATCGTCGGTCATCGTCGGGAAGATTGGCAAGCTCACCAAGCGTGGCCACATCGCGGCAGCGACGGGATAGTCCTTGGCTTGATAGCCATACATCTCGCGATAGTACGGCTGCATGTGGAGGGGCATCCAGTGCACGCTCGTGGCGACGCCGCGATTCTTGAGCTCCTCGATGAAGACATCGCGTCCGATCTTCCAGACGGAGAGGTCGAGCCGGATGGAGTAGAGATGCCACGAGTGTTGGCGATCCGCGAGCTCCACCGCAAGCTCGATGCCGGGCACGTCGCGCAGCAACCGATGGTACCCAGCGGCGATCCGTTTGCGTGCGGCCCAGAGCGCATCCGCGCGAGCGAGTTGATTCTTGCCGATTGCCGACGCGATATCGGTCAGGTTGTACTTGAACCCCGGCGCGACGACCTCGTAGTACCAGCTCCCCGCCGAGGTGTAGCGCTTCCACGCGTCCTTCGACATGCCGTGCAAGGACATGAGACGCATTCGATCGGCGAGCGCATCGTCGTCGGTGACCGCCATCCCGCCTTCGCCCGTGGTGATGCACTTGTTCGCGTAGAACGAGAAGCACGTGATCCCTGCCGTCGTACCGACGCTTCGCCATTCAGAAGTCGAACTGGAGCGAGTGAACGCCGGAAGCGTGTGCGCAGCATCTTCGATGACCGTGATCCCGAACTCCTCCGCGAGCTTCTTGATCGCGTCGACGTCGACCATTTGCCCCGCATAGTGCATGGGGATGATCGCGCGGACGGTCCGCTGATCCGTCATGACACCGGGAACTGGTTGTCCGTCGCGGATGCGAGTCAGCACGTCGCGCGCGGCCGCGATGTCGATGCACATCGTCTCGGGGCTGCAGTCCACGAAGACAGGAGTGGCGTCGAAGTAGCGCACGACCTCGGCGGTTGCCGCGAACGTCATCGTCGGAACGAGGACCAGGTCTCCGCGGCGGACACCGACCGCTTCGAGCGCGAGATGGAGCGCGGCGGTGCACGAGTTGAGAGCGATCGCGTGCTTCGCTCCCACGTACCGAGCGAACTCGACCTCGAACTCTTTGGTCATCGGCCCGGTCGTCAGCCAACCCGAGCGAAGGCACTGCACGACGGCTGCGATCTCCGCCTCGCTTATGTCGGGCTTGAAGAACGGGACTCTCATAGGCTCCGGAGCGGCGGTGTACCGCGATTCTGCTATCGCGTACCCTGGTTTAGCTCTTCAATGCGCCGTTCTGCCTCGTCGATGACGGGATCCTGCCCTTGGCTCGGGCCGAGGACGGCCCACGCTGTGCGAGCGATCACGGCGATGTCGTGGAATAGCGACTGTTGCCGGACGCCGCGCAGGGCAAGCTCGAGCTTGAGGGGCATGACGACTTGGACGTAGGCCAGCTCGCGATCGTTCGCGCGGGCGAGCAGTCGCTCTTCATCGCGGAACGTGAGCGAGGCTGGGTCGGTGATCCCAGGCTGCACTTCGAACACGGCTAACCACTCGGGACGGTACAGGGCAGCGTAGCGCTCCACCTCGGGACGAGGTCCCACGATGCTCATGTCGCCGCGCAGCACGCTCCACAGCTGAGGTAGCTCGTCGATCTTCGTGCGCCGTAGCAAGGCGCCGAGGCGCGTGATCCGGACATCTGTAGCCGCGGTGACGTCGAGCCCACGTCGCTCTGCCTCGACCACCATGGTGCGCAGCTTGGGAACACGGATGGGACGACGGCCCCGTCCCACGCGACGTTGGACGAAGAACGCAGGTCCCTGCGAGTCGATCTTCACCGCGATCGCGAGAGCGGCGAGCGCGGGAGCCGAGACCAGGAGGCCCGCCCCAGCGAGCGCGATATCGAGGAGTCGCTTCATGCTAGGCACGGGGAGCCACCTCCTCGAATACGCGATCCCACTGGTCCAACACGCGTTCCCACCGGCGCTCGTTTGCGGCGACGCGCGCCTGCGTGGACAACCGAGCGGCGAGCGCTTGGTCGGAGAGGATGCTGTCGACAGCATTGGCCATCGCTACCGGTGAGCGGGGCGGAACGAGGAGCGCGGTCTCTCGATCAGCCAACAGATGCGGCACGCCGCCGACGTTCGTGCTCACGATACATAGACCCGACGCCATGGCTTCTAAGATGGACAGGGGGGTGTTGTCGACGTTCGTCGTGTTGAGAAAGATGTCGGCATCTGCGAGGTAGCTTGGAATGTTGGTTCGCGGCACGGCTCCGGCGAGCTCGAGGCGATCACGAACGCCGAGCGCCTCGGCACGTTGCTCGACCGATCGTAGCGTGCCGTCCTTGTCGGGTCCAACCATGACGAGGTGCGCGGTGGGGTGCTTCGCGGCGACACGGGCGAGAACATCAACTGCGAGCACGGGGTTGTAGATCTCGTGCATCGCCCGGACCCACACCATGCGCGGCTCGACGCGCGTGCGGGGAGAGAACACGTAGTCGCCGATCTCCAGGGCATTCGCGATGACGCGAGTGTCGTTGCGGTACGCCCGCATGCTCTCGGCGAGGAATCCCGAAGGAGCCGTCACTGCGGTCGCGCTTTGAAGCAGTCGCCGCACGCGTGCCGGCCATCGCTGAGCAAACGCGGGCAATTGACCGCCGTGCAACGTGAGCACGTACGGCTTGTTCAGGCGGCGTAGCTCGAAGGCCACGGCCTCCGCCCATACGAACGCGGGGCCAGAGAACACGTCGATCAGCGCAAACCCGTAGTCGCGGCGCCGCCGAAATGCCGTCGTGAGCATGTCCACGAGTCGTCGGACGCGCCCGATCTCGGACGACGTTCGAATGACCGGTTGGCCGCGCGCGTCGAGGCGGTCCGCCAGGTCTTCGGAGTACGCGCGATTGTGCCCCTTGCTCGAGAGGAAGTTCGAGACGACAAGGATAGACATCGCGCGCTCGGTAGCATGCGGTATGGTCGGCGCGAATGTCGACAGCTTTGGAGCTGCGCATCGCACCGGCGCGGCGCGAGGACTGTTCGGTGGTCGCCGCCCTGCATGCACGTGCGTTCCCCGATGCAGCGATGACGGGATTTGGACTCGAGGCCGTGCGCCGCTACTACCTGTGGTTGCTCGAGGGGCCACACGACGGGAAGTTGATGCTCGCGTGGCGCGGCTCGCGGTTGGTCGGTTTTTGCGCGGCCGGCATCTTCCGCCAGGCCGTGCGCGGGTTCTTGCGCACGAACGTCGCGTTCTTGGCGGGCCGCATTCTGCGTCACCCGACGCTACTGAGCAACGAGCTCATTCGTGCGCGGATGGCTCACGCCATCCGAGTCCTGTTGCGACTTCCACTCGCGGTTGAACCCGTCGAGCCAGCTCCGCTCGCGCGCGGCGTTAGACCCTTTGGTGTGCTGTCGATCGCAACGGATCCCGCTGTTCGGGGCAGCGGAGCGGGACGACGTCTCATGCTCGAGGCCGAGGACCGCGCTCGCCGCGAGGGCTTCGATCTCATGGTGCTCTCTGTTCACCCGACCAATGTCGATGCGATCGGGTTCTACGAACTGTTGGGATGGAAGCGCGGCGTGCCCGCGGACGGTCGATGGCGCGGCTATATGGAAAAGCTAGTCACGCCCGCGCGCACGGTTTGAGAGTTTGGGCGGTGCATCGTCGGCTGTGAAGGCCGACAGCGCGAGCAGCACGAGCATCGGTTGAACCGCAAGCTTCAGCCCGTTGTAGAACATCGAGATCGTCGCGAAGATGAGCAAGACGACGCGAAGACCGCGTCGCGCGCGCGTCGTGTCGACTCCTCGGAGTGCGTAAAAGAAGGCCGTGCTGAGGAACCAAAGCCAGACCACCAAGCCAAACGCGCCGTGTTCCGCGGCAGCACGAATGAGCTCGTTATGAGCTCCCGTCTGGCGGCCGAACTCGCGCTCCGAGATCTCGTTGTGAAAGTTCGAGGTGCCGACGCCGATCAAGGCGTTGTCCTTGAAGATGTCCCAACCCTGCGTAGCAATCGTTAGTCGATTGGTCGTGTTCGCTTCGCTGTAGCGATCGGCGACGATTCCTCCCGTCAGCTGATGCGTGCCGTACGAGATCAAGAGCCCAGCGACGGCGACGGCGAGGATCGTGAAGACAGTCCGGCGGCTGACGCTGCGAAGGACGACATAGTAGAAAATGAGCGCGAGGAACAGAATGACGGTTCCTCCTCGAGAGAACGTCAAGACCATGAACGCGCCGAGAATCGTCGCCACGCCGAGGATCACGAGACGATGAAATCGGCTGGCGTCTTCGGCGAGGAGAATGCAGGCAAATACCGCCACCGACATGAGCACGGACACGTGGTTCGGCGGCATGCCACCGCTCGCGACGGAATTTGATGTCGTCTGCCACGCGATGGTTCCGAAGAGATATGCGCGAACGGCAAATCCCATCGTCGTCACCGCACCGGTGATGTAGCTGGCGAGGATAAATGTCACGCCGACGGGAGAGAGTCGAGTTCGTCGCGCGCTCAGCATGTACACGAACATGAGAACGCTCGGAAGGACGACACTTCGAGCCTCTTCGAAGTTGTCGGCCCACACACTGCCCACGACCTCGAGCACGAGATAGATCCCGTACGCGAGAGCCACTTGCATGCTCGCGCCTTTACGCGGGCGCTGGAGCACGATGATTACGACACTGCTGCCCAGCTGCACGTATTCGACGGCGAAGTAGGGAAGAACGCTCGCATGCAAACGGAACACAGGCTCGATCGCGCACATGAACGCCATCAACGCCCACGCGTACACGAAACGACGGCGGATGACGGCCGTCGCTAGGGAAACCACGATGCCGAGGAACACGAGAACGAGCAGGGGCTGCGTGAGCGCGCCGAGCGAAGGAACCACGAGGCCTGCGAGAGCGCCGATGCTCGCAAGCATCACGAAACGCCCGTGGTCGAGCTTGCTCGTTGCGAGCACGGAGTCATCCTTCGTACTTCCGAAGGAACGGTCGATGCTCATGGCAGCGACACTCCCCACTGTGAAGTCAGCATCTCGCGCAGGTGCTCTCGCCACGCGTCGAGGGTGAAACGTCGAACGTATTTGCGTCCGTTGGTGATCATCCGCCGCATCTCGTCCGGTCGAGCAACCAGCTCTGCCACGTGCGTTGCGGCCGCAACAGGATCTTCCGTCGGAAAGCAGCGCCCGCGGGTGTCGCTCGCCGTACCCGCAAATTGAGGATGCAGCGTGACATCACTCATGATCGGGATCACACCGTGAAAGAATCCTTCGAGCGGAACCTTTCCGAAGCCCTCCGAGCGCACGGGCTGGATGACGAAATCAGCGGCGCGATAGTGATGGCGCATCTCGGCGGGTGGTGTCGCACCGTGCAGTGTCACGTGGTCGCGCAAGTGCAATTCGGTTACAAGGTCGGTCAAGCGGGCGCGTTCCGGTCCGTCACCTAAGATGTCGAGCTGAGCGTCGACGTTCAATGCGCGCAACTTGCTGACCGCGCGCACTGCGACCTGCTGGTTCTTGTTGGGGTCTAAGCTTCCGACCGTGATCAACCGAATAGGCCCGGAGAGCGGCGCCTTCAGGCGTTCGAGTTTTCGCGCGACGGCGGACGTCTCCGCTATCCAGTCCTCGTCTCGGTACGACGGACTGAACGAAGGACAGATGTTGGCGGGCTGATCGGGCCAGTCGCCGTAGACGGCTACAGGACCCCTGAAGCGACTTCTGAGGTATTCGCGCTGCCACCGATACGTTCTCGGTTCCGTCGCGTAGCCGTTCCACGTGCCCGTAAATACGGCTTGCCTGAGCACATCGGATCGTTCGAGCGCGAGCAGACCGAGGATGCTGATGTTGTTCGGACAACGAATATGCACGGCGTCGACGCGGCTCAGCAGTTCGCGAATTGCACTCCACCACGATGGGATCTTCAGCGCCAACGCGAGCTTGGCTCCGACGGTGTCACCTCCGCCCCCTCGGACCGGCAGGAGGCGAATGTTCGTCGCACGGTAGGGGCTGCTCGTCGGGCTTGGTAGGCCGCGCACCAGCGGCGCACAGACCGTTACCTCTTCGAACAGCTGCGCCCATTGTTCGAACTGTCTCGCGACGGGGCTTAGTACACAGAGTCGGCCATGCGCATCCCACGTGTGACTTGCGTCGGAGATGATGCCGAGCTTCACGTCGACTCTTCGCCCGTATCGAATCGCTGAATGCGAACCCCCTTGCGGAGCAGCTCGCGGGCTCGGCGTTCCGAGCGCCACCATTTGAGCGGCAACAGGAGTGAAGTAACGGCCAACCGTGCAAGCGCTCGTGGATCTCCGCGGCGTGCTTCGGGGCGGATCTTGCTCGTAACGAACTGAAGGATCGTTCGCTCGAACTGCTGTCTGCCGGCGAGGTACCGGTTTGCGTAGTAGCTCTGCGTCGGAGGCGGGAATGGGCCGAGCAGCGCCCCATCGGTGTTGTACTTGTGGGCGCCGTGTACGCGCAGGCCTCCACTTGGAGCCTTGAAATGGATCCGGATCGCGGCTGGTGTATGGGCGATGCGCTTTCCAGCCAGGTACATCCTCGTCCCTAGATCTGTGTCCGTACCCGGACCGAGATCGAAGTTCCGGTCAAAACCGCCCATCTCGTACGCGAGCGAGGTCCGCATGAGGCTGTTGCCGCTGTCGAAGGTCTGCGCGACTCGTGGCTCTACGTGATCGGCAGGCAACTGGTAGGTTGTGGGGGGCGGAGGAAACGCAATCCCGGTCGACACGTCGAAGCGCTCACCCAACACGACGCGCATGTGTTGTTCGATCAGGTCGTCATGCGCGATCGAGTCATCGTCGAACATGAAGACGTATGGGCTCGTCACGCTCGCAAGTGCCGTATTGCGCGCGAGACTCTGTCCGCGCTCGTCCTGCCAGATCACCCGCAGGCCAAGCTCCTCGTACCCTTCGTATGTCGCTGGTTGGCGCTCGTCGGGTGGATTTTGGTCCACGACGATGACCTCACGCGGCCGTACGGTTTGGCGGCGAAGAGAGTCGAGAGCCCCGGGAAGATACGGGTAGCGACCGAGCGTCGGAATGATGACGGAGACACTCGCATCTCTCAGCCTCTTCTCGAGATCGTTAGCCTCCGCCCTCCAGCAGCGGCGTGAAGTGGGAGCAGGATGCGATGCGACCCGCGCACGCGCGCTGGCGAGAGATCTCAGCTCCGTGAGACCGCCACGAAGTGTCTCCCGCATCGCCACGTATTGCGCCCATCGCAGTCCGTGGTGACGCAAGAAGTACGTATAGACGTCGCGTCGTTCGAGTGGTTCAGCGTCCGTACGGGCATAGCTGACAAGCTCGGGACGATGCTCGATCAACGCACCGTGAGCGAGGCACCGTCGACCCCAATCGAGACCCGCCGCAGCGTGCGTCTCATACGCAG
This sequence comes from Kofleriaceae bacterium, assembly GCA_036499725.1. Lineage (GTDB taxonomy): Bacteria > Myxococcota_A > Polyangia > Haliangiales > Haliangiaceae > JABFXX01. The sequence continues at coordinate 43,834 of DASYDE010000018.1, read as the reverse complement.
TATCGAATCCCCCGATGTTGCGCCAGGTATCGCGGCGAACGAGACAGCTGCCGAGACCAACGCGCCAGCTACTGCTAGGAAGAGTCGCTGAAGCATTCAGCATGCTCCAGTCAGTGCGAACCATGTCGAGCTCGGGAAGAAGCTCGCCCCGTCCTTGGAGCAGACCGGCGTGCGCGACATCGACGTCGGTAGCAATCAACTCATCGAGGACAGCGGCACCCGGTGGTGGCGTAGATGGGATCCAGAACAGGCCGTACTCGGCGCTGCTCTCTCGTGCCCACCGCTCCAATCGAGCATTCGCATCGGGCAAACGCTCTGCGAGATGAACGACGTCGCCTGACCATTCTAGAGTGGTCGGCGAACTCGCCCAGGCGAGAAGGTCGATACGGCGCGTCGCCACCCCCGGACCATATACCGAGGCTGGGCGATCGCCAGCGTGTCAGTTGACGATGATCTGGCCGGCTGCAGCCTTGCAGTTGTTCGACTCGTCAGACTCGTCGAGCTGAGAGACGCGACCGCCGTTGCCAGGACCCGAGTCCGCACAGCCGAGCAGGAAGTACGTTCCGGGCAAGGCGTCAGTCGGCACCGTGGCCGCCGTAGCGAGCGGCACGCTGGCGCCAGCAGCAAGCGGGCCGACAGCGGCGCCGTCTGCGAGCAGGTAGCGAGGCGTGACACCGTTAGTCGACAGGTAGTACTTGTTGTACGACTGCCCGGCGTTGTCTCCTCCGATGTTCGACGTCACGGAGTTGATCGTGAACATCGTCCCGACACTTCCGGTGGTGGGCGGGTCGCCGATGCTGCTGATCAGCAGGTCAACCTGACCAATCGTGATGGTCGTTGCGGACGCGGTGCAGTTGTTGGCCTCGTTAGACTCGACGATCTCGGACGTGCGTCCACCTGTGCCCGGGCCAGCATCGGCACAGGCGAGCAGGTAGTACGTTCCGTCGGGGACGTTGTTCGGGATGGTACCGAAGAAGGAGATGGGCTGACTACCACCGGCCGGGATCGGGTTCACCGGGTAGCCGGGGATCAGCAGGCCTGCACCGAGCGGAGTAACCCCATCCGGCGACAGATAGTACTTGTTGTAGAACGCAGTCGCGTCGCCGGTACCAATGTTGGCAGTTGAACCTTGGATCAGGAACAACTGGCCCGCGCTACCGGTGCTCGGCGGGTTGGTGATCGAGGCGATCACGAGATCAGGCAGCGTCGTGTTGGTCGTGATGGTGATCGTGTTCGACGACACTAAACAGTTGTTGTTCTCGTTGGTCTCCGCGATCTCCGACACGCGGCCGCCGTTGCCGGGACCCGAGTCTGCGCAGACAACCACGACGTACGTGCCGGCGACGGCATCGGCAGGAATGGTGATGGAGGTAGTAGCCGAGTCCGTGCCGCCGGCCGCCAAGCTGGGCACGCTCCGCGTCGCGAGGTACGTGTTGAGGGTCGTGCCGTCGGAGGAGAGGTAGAACTTGGAGAACGAGCTGCCAACCATGTCGCCGCCGATGTTCTGCGCCGTGTCGTCGATCGGGAACGTGTCGCCAATCACGCCAGCAGCAGGAGGATCGCTAACGGCCGTCTCTACGAGATCGACGTCGGTCGAGACCGCTCCAACGGTGACCTGATTCGCCGAGGCAGTGCAGTTGTCGTTCTCATCGGTCTCGCCGATCTGGTTCGTGTTATCGGCGCAGACGAGGATGTAATACGTTCCGTCGGCCGGCGCGTGCAGACCGCTCGCGTCGCGAATGCAGAACGGTGACGTCGACGACGCGCCGCTGTTGCTAGCACCCGCCGAGAGGGCGGGGATCGTGCGACCTGGCACCGGTCCGCCGTCCGTGCAGTTGCGAATGTAGGGGTCCTGGCCGGGTACGAACTCGGTATCGGCGGAGAGATACCAACGAGTGATCGAACCACCCGCGTCACCCGTGCCGTTGTTGGTGACCGTGTCCGATACCGTCAACGTGCCGACCAAAGGATCGATCGTCGTCGGGCTAACGGTGACGCTCCCCTCCACGAGGTTCGCACCAGCGATCGTTATCGATCCGCTCGAGGCGGTGCAGTTGTTCTGTTCGTCGGTCTCATCGACCTCGGAGATGCGTCCGCCCTGACCGCCGCTCGAATCCGCACACGCCACGATGTGGTAGCTACCGCTTGGCACGCTGGTAGGAACAGTGGCTGTCGTCGAGCCAGCGGCTGCAGCACCCGCGCCGAGGCTGCCGACGCTGCGATTGCCAAGCAAGTATGGCGAAGCCGAACTGCCGTTCGCGCTCAGATAGTACTTGGTGAACGTCGCACCGGCCGTCGCCGTGCCTTGGTTCGTGACCGTGTCCGACACAGTGAAGGTTCCACCGATCTGCGACGACGCGGGCGGATCGCCGACCGCGCTTTCGATGAGATCCGGTCCGGCTGCCGGCCCGTGAAACACCGTGTCGACCGATGGATCGTCGCTACCGACGCCACACCCGCCAACCAACACCACGCTCGCAACGAAAAGGCCGTTAAAAACACGTTCTACGCTCATCGAATGAACCACCCTATCATCGGTCCCCGTTTGGGTCGACCGACGATGGAGGCTGTAGAGAGTCGTGTGGGGTATGTGACAAACCTCAACTATATCAATGCCATATGCGTGACGGATGTCACGATGCAGGGCGATGGGACTGCGACAGTTCCAGAGCTTGGCGATAGAACTGATTTCCGGTCTCTAGCCGCTCACGATGATCGAAGGCCTGAAGCTTTCCCTCACCGAGAACCATGATCCGATCGCAGATGTTGATGGTCGACATGCGATGCGCGATCACGATCAACGTCACCTTCCCCTTGAGCGCCTCGAGTGTCTCGTGAACGAGCGCTTCTGACTGCATGTCGAGCGCACTCGTCGGCTCGTCCAGGACGATGAGGTCGGGTTGCGCGACGAGCGCTCGTGCGAGCGAAATACGTTGCCGCTGTCCGCCCGAGATGGCGTTTCCTCGGGGGCCCACCACGGTTGCGTACCCGTTCGGCCACGTCACGATCTCGTCGTGCATATGAGCGAGGCGCGCGGCCCGCTCGACTTGCGCGTCAGTAATGCCGTCACGAAAGAACCGAATGTTGTCAGCGATAGACGCGCTGAGCAGCTTGGAGTCCTGCGGAACGAAAGCGATCCGCCGATACCAGGAACGGATCTCCTGCTCGCGTGCCTCCTCGCCGTTGACGAGGAAGCGTCCACTGGTCGGTACACGCAATCGGAGGAGCAACTGGACGAGCGTCGACTTGCCACTTCCCGAAGGACCGATCAGGCCGACAGTTTCACCTGCCTCGAGTGTGAAACTGACGTCATCGAGGGCCGCCCGGTCAGCCGTATACTGGAAACGGACGTTTTCGAAGGTCAATGCTGCGAGCTTGCCAACCTCGCGTCCCGTCTGTTCGACGTGCGACTCGCGGAACCGCCGTCGCTCGCTCTCGAGATGCTCCGCGGCCGGAAGAATCTCGACGACGCGGTGATAAATCATCTGCACTTGTTCGCTGTAGTTCAACGCGCGGACGAGGATCAGGACGATCGCGGCAAGCGACGTCAGCTGCCCATGGAAGAACGTATGCAGGACGGCCATCCCTCCGAGCAGCACCATGACCGCGATCGTCTGGTACAGCGACGGGAGCAGCTTGCCGATGAACTGGCCGCGGAAGTACGGCGTCGCTTCGAGGGCATCGAGCTCGACCAGACGCTGCTTGATCGCGTCGAGCACGCCGAAAGTGCGAGCCTCCATGGCCATGCCCGTCACCTCGACCATGCTCTTGGCGTAGTTGCGTCCGGTTTCGAGCTGTCGGGCTGCGTAGTAACCGACCTTCTTGGTGAGCGGTCGCAGCAGGAAGAACAACACGGTGACGGCTGCGACGATGATGGCGGCAGCCGGCAGGTTCAGTACGAGCGCGGAGATCAGAAGCGCCAAGAAGTTGAACAGCGCGTTCAGGCCCGTCGAGATGCTGAGGACCGCCGTCGATGTGCGCCCGATGTACCGCGTCATCAGATCTTGGACGTGGCCGTCTTCCTCTTTTGACTGAAGCTCCCACGACGCATCCATGAACTCGCTGAACGTGTCGCGCCGCGATGACGTAATGACGTCCGTCGACATCCGCGCCGCGAGTCTGCCGGCATAGACTTGAAGGCCGAAACGGACGAACGAAACGCCCACCGCAAGCAGTAGAAGATCACGAACATGGAGCGTCGCCTGGAGCGGCCCTTTGGCGATCTCGATCACGTCCTGCCCGGCGGCAACGACAAGCGCCGTCTTGATCACGAGCAAGAGAACGGAAGCTTCCGCGAGACCGCCGAGAAACGCGGTGATTCCCAGCGCGAGGATCTTTCCGCGGGACGCCGCGAACAGCGGCCCCATCCGCTGTCGCAGAAGCCGAACATTCGCCAGCATCGACCCGCGCGTGCGCAACGCGTATATCCTTAGCACGAAGGTTTTCGACGAGGCCAATGTCGTCGCTGCTCGACCGCATCTACACCGCTAGCCCCGTCTTCGTGCAAAACGCGATGGCGACGGGCTACGGCCTGCGTGAACGCTTGGTTCGAAACGGTGGCGAATACCCGCGTTTCCTCGCCAGGCTCGAGCGTCAGCAATGGCTCGGGCGTGAGGAGCTCCAGGCGATTCAAGACGAGGCAGTCCGGCGTATGGTCACGTTCGCTGCGATCGAGGTGCCGTACTACCGGGACCTGTTCGCGCGCGAGAAGATCCGACCGGAGCACATCCGCGGCGCCTCGGATCTGAAGCTGCTCCCGATCACGGAGAAGGCCGACGTCCAACGCGAAGGCGACCGGTTTCGCCCCGACCGGATCCAGCTACACGCGATCCGTCAGACAACGGGCGGAACGACCGGGCGGCCGGTGCCGTACTGGGTGACGCCGAGCGCGGTGCAGTTCAACTATGCGACGTACGAGGCGCGGTTCCGACGGTGGGCGGGCGTGCGGTTCGGCGACCGCATGGTCAGCATCAACGGCAAGCCGATCGTCCCGATGTCCCAGAACGGCCCTCCGTACTGGCGACACAACCTCGCGTTCAACCAATTGTATGTCTCCGCGTATCATCTGTCCGACGACACGCTGCCCGCGATCGTCGAACGAATGGCGAGGTTCGCGCCCAGCGTCATTGTTGCCTACGTGTCGACCGTGCATCGAATTGCCACGTTCATCAACGAGCACGGTCTCGCAGGGCAGGTCACCCCGAAAGCGATCCTCGTCAGCTCCGAAACACTGTTCGACTGGCAACGCGCCGACATCGAGCGCGCGTTTGGTGGAAAAGTCTTCAACGGATACTCGTTGGGAGAACCCGTCTGCTTCGTCTCGCAGTGCGCCGAGGGCTCGCTACACGTCAGTCCTGAATACGGTGTGGTCGAGCTCGAAGATTTCGACGGTGCGACGGAGATCATCGCGACAGGGTTGATCAATGATGCGATGCCGCTCCTTCGTTACCGCACCGGCGATGTGGCGCGCGCAGGTACTGACGAGCCGTGTCGGTGCGGGCGATCGCTCCCCACACTCGGCGGCATCAGTGGACGGAACGATGAGACGGTCGTCACACCTGAAGGGGCAGTGGTGGGGCCGGCGGCGCTGAGCCTCGCGTTTCAATCTGTTCCGCATCTACGCGAATCCCAGATCGTGCAGACGTCTCCAGATTTCATCGATCTGCGAATCGCGGTCACCCCCGAGTTTGCCGACGGAGACGAGAAATTCTTGCTCGCCGAGCTGCGCAAGCGCCTCGGGCTGCGGCTCCGCATCGACCTCTCGCGCGTCCCAACCGTCGGCCGGACCGTGAGCGGAAAACAACGACTCGTCATCTCCAAGCTCGCGCGCCCGCTACCCTGAGCACCGTCGGAAAACTGGTATGGTCGCGGCATGCTTCGCTTCGGTCTGGTCGGCTGCGGCCGCATCGCAGTGCGCCACGCCGAGCTGCTTGCCAAGGGACAGGTCGCCGGCGCGAGCCTGGGTGCGGTCTGTGATTCGGTGCCGGAGCGCGCGCGCGCGTTTGGAGATAAGTACGGCGTACCGGCGTTCACCGACATGCACGAGATGGCGCGCGCGAGCGAGCTCGATGCCTTCAGTGTTCTGACTCCGAGTGGCCTTCACGCCAAGCACGTGATCGACCTGGCTGTTCACGGCAAACACATCGTCGTCGAAAAGCCGATGGCTCTCACGCTCGATGACGCGGACGCGATGATCGCGGCGTGCGATCGCAACCGCGTCAAGCTCTTCGTGGTGAAGCAGAACCGCTTCAATCTCCCGGTCGTGAAGCTACGCGAGGCGGTCGAGGCCGGCCGGTTCGGAAAGCTCGTGATGGGAACGGTCCGAGTGCGTTGGTGCCGGACGCAGCAGTACTACGATCAGGATCCGTGGCGCGGCACGTGGGCGCTCGACGGTGGTGTGCTGTCGAACCAGGCGAGCCATCACGTGGACTTGCTCGAATGGATGATGGGTGCCGTCGACAGCGTGTACGCCAAGGGAATGACGGCGCTCGCACGGATCGAGGCCGAGGACACAGCAGCGGTGGTGCTCAAGTTCCGGAATGGCGCGCTCGGCATCATCGAAGCGACGACAGCAGCGCGACCCAAGGATCTGGAAGGCTCGCTCTCGATTCTCGGTGAGCGCGGGGCCGTCGAGATTGGCGGCTTCGCGGTGAACGAGATGAAGATCTGGGAGTTCACCGAACGACTCGATAGCGACGCTTCCGTGCGAGCCGACTACTCGGTCAATCCTCCTAACGTGTACGGCTTTGGCCATCTCGCGTACTACGATCACGTCGTCAACTGCATCACGCACAACGCGCAGCAACTGGTCGACGGACTGGAAGGCCGCAAGAGCCTCGAGCTAATTACCGCGATCTACGAGTCGATCGAGACCGGGCGCGAGATCGCGCTGCGCTTCTCTCCTTCGCGCGCTCGCCTGGGGCAGACCTCGTGAAGGAGCCAGCGCACGTCTCGACGGCATCCATCTCCAACGTCGAGTTCGGTCCAGAGGTTCGCGTCGTTCATCCGGTGAACCTTTACGGCTGCACGATCGGCGAAGGAACGTTCATCGGTCCGTTCGTGGAGATCCAGAAGGGAGTCGCCGTGGGCGCGCACTGCAAGGTCCAGTCGCATAGCTTCATCTGCGAGCTGGTGACGATCGGCGATCACTGCTTCATCGGTCACGGCGTGATGTTCATCAACGACACATTCGCCGACGGGGGGCCGGCGCGCGGTGATCGAACGAAGTGGCGGTCGACGCGCATCGGGAATCGAGTCTCGATCGGGTCGAATGCGACGTTGCTCCCCGTCACGGTCGTGGACGACGTCGTGATCGGGGCCGGAGCTGTCGTCACGAAGGACCTGCTTCGCCCCGGTGTCTACGCGGGCAATCCTGCGCGCTTCGTTCGCGCCTCAGCGGGGACGCCGTGAAAGTTCCGTTCGCAGACTTGCGCGCGCAATATCTCGCGCATCGGGACGCGATCGACGGGGCGATCCAGTCGGTGATCGACACGACCGCGTTCATCGGCGGCAAGTACGTCACGGAGTTCGAGGCGGCATACGCGCGCTCCTACGGCGTCGAGCACTGCATCTCGGTCGCGAACGGAACGGACGCCATCTATATCGTCCTTCGCATGCTCGGGATCGGCCCCGGCGACGAAGTGATCACGACATCGATGAGCTGGTTCTCGACGGCCGAGACGATCAGTCAGACCGGCGCGGTGCCGGTGTTCGTCGACGTGGACGAGCACTACAACATCGACCCGCGCAAGGTCGAACAGGCGATCACGCCGAGGACGCGTGCGCTGCTTCCCGTGCACCTGTTTGGTCAGGCGGCACGGATGCGCGAGCTCGCGGAGATCGCGCAGAAACACCGTCTGCTGCTCATCGAGGACTGCGCCCAGGCCCACTACGCGACCCATGATGGGAAACGCGTCGGGACGATCGGTATCGCCGGCACGTTCAGCTTCTATCCCGGCAAGAATTTGGGCGCGTATGGAGACGCGGGCGCGATCGTCACGAACGACGGCGAGCTCGCGAAGAAGCTCCGGATGTACGCAAATCACGGCCAGCTCAAGAAACACGATCACCAGCTCGAGGGCTTGAACAGCCGGCTCGACGGCATTCAGGCTGCGATTCTCTCGGCAAAACTGCCGCACATCGATGCGTGGACGCGCGCGCGTCAGCGACTCGGCGAGCAGTACTCGGTTTCGTTGACGAACATTCCGGGCCTCGTCTTGCCGTCCTGCGCGCCGGGCAGCACGCACGTGTTCCACCTCTACGTCGTGCACGCGGAACGCCGCGACGAGTTGCGAGCGTTTCTCACAGCGCGTGGAATCGAATCGGCGATCCACTATCCGACGTCGCTCCCATTCCTCCCGCCCTATGCAGCGCGTGGATTCCGGCCCGAGATGTTCCCGAACGCGTTCCGGAATCAGTCGCGGATCCTGTCGTTGCCGATCTTTCCGGAGATGACCGACGACATGCTGCGCTTTGTATGTGACTCGATCCGCGCTTTCTACTCCGCATAGAGCGAGCCATGGCGCGCGTGCTCTACATCAATCACTACGCCGGCTCCCCCGAGATGGGGATGGAGTTTCGGCCGTACTACATGGCGCGCGAATGGCAGCGACAGGGCCACGAAGTGCGCATCGTCGCTTCGACGTTCTCGCACCTTCGCTCGCGCAACCCATCGGCGCCGGGCGAGGAAGTGATCGATGGGATTACCTACGACTGGATCAAGACGCGACCCTACGAGGGCAACGGCGGCGGTCGCATCTTGAACATGCTCACGTTCGTCGCGGGGCTCTACCGCCGCGCTAACCGCTACGCGCGTGAGTTTCGCCCCGACGCGGTGATTGCTTCCTCGACCTATCCCCTCGACATTTTTCCGGCTCATCGCATCGCGCGCAAAAGCGGGGCGCGACTCATCTTCGAGGTGCACGATCTCTGGCCGCTCAGTCCCATGGAGCTCGGCCAGATGAGCCGGTTGCACCCATTCATCGTGACGATGCAGCAAGGCGAGGACTACGCGTGCAAGCACGCCGACGTTGTCGTCTCGATGCTACCGAAGGCGGACGAGCATCTCGTGACTCGCGGGATGTCGGCCTCGAAGTTTGTCTACGTTCCAAACGGGGCAGTTCTCGAGGATTGGGATCTCGACGGAGCCCCTCCGTTGCCTGCCGAGCACGCCGCCGCTCTGGCTCGTTACAAGCATGAGAAGCGGTTCGTCGTCATGTACGCCGGTGCTCACGGGCTCCTGAACAACATGGCCCTCGTGCTCGAGGCCGCGCAACGCTTGACCGATACGTCGGTCCTGTTTTGCCTCGTCGGGCAGGGACCAGAGAAGGCCTCGCTGCAGAACCGAGCAGCGGAGCTGCACCTCTCGAACGTGGACTTCTTACCTGCGGTCCCGAAGACGGTCGTTCCGCGTCTCCTCGATGGTGCCGATGCGCTGTTCCTGAGCTTCGCGCCGCAGCCGTTGTTTCGCTTTGGTGTCAGTCCGAACAAGCTGCTCGACTACATGATGGCCGGTAAGCCGATCATCGCCGCGATGAGGGCCGGTAACGATCCCATCGCAGATCACGCGTTGGGAGCTTCCGTCGCCCCCGATGATCCGGATGCGCTTGCGACAGCCATTCGCGCGCTCGCCGCTGCGCCGGAGCTCGAACGGCGACGAATGGGCGAGCGAGGACAGAAGTTGGCGCGCGAGCAGTATGACTACGGGCCGCTCGCGCGACACTTTGCAGACCAGTTCGGCGGTCGTCGAGCGCGAGGAGCGACATGAGCAAACGAGCGCTGATCACCGGTATCGCCGGCCAAGATGGCGCGTATCTCGCCAAGCTACTTCTCGAAAAGGGCTACCGCGTCGTCGGTGGCTTTCGTCGAGGCGGCTGGAGCGAGTTCTGGCGACTGCGGGAGATGAAGATCGAGAACGACGTGGAGCTACGACCGTTCGAGCTCATGGAGTATTCGAACGTTCAACGAACGCTCGAGAAGGAGCGGCCCGACGAGGTTTACAACCTCGCGGCGCAGAGCTTCGTCGGACTCTCGTTCGATCAACCGATCCATACGACCACGACGAACGCGATCGGCACGCTGCACGTGCTGGAAGCGATTCGCATGGTGAACAAAGAGATCCGGTTCTATCAAGCGTCGTCGTCGGAGATGTTCGGCAAGGTGACCGACGCACTGCAATCCGAGCTCACCCGGTTCCATCCGCGCAGTCCGTACGGCGTCGCCAAGCTCTTTGCCCACTGGGCAACGGTGAATTACCGCGAGGCTCACGGTCTTCACGGGACGAACGGCATCCTGTTCAATCACGAGTCGCCGTTGCGTGGTCAGGAGTTCGTGACCCGCAAGATCACGCTCGGTCTGGCGCGGATCTCGCTCGGGTTGCAGCAGGAGCTGGTGCTAGGCAACGTGAAGGCCTGCCGTGATTGGGGATTCGCTGGCGATTATGTCGACGCGATGTGGCGAATGCTCCAGCAGCCGCAGGGCGACGACTTCGTGGTGGCAACGGGGCAGACCCACAGTGTCGAAGAGTTCGTCGATGCTGGAGCGCGAGTCGCAGGCGTTCCGCTCGAGTGGCGCGGCGAGCTCGCGGATAGAGAAGCAATCGACACGCGTACGGGCGCGGTCGTGGTTCGCGTCGACCCGCAATTGTTTCGCCCGGCCGAGGTCGATACGGTGCGAGGTGACGCCAGCAAGGCGAGGCGCTTGCTCGGATGGGAGCCGACCGTCGCGTTTCCCGAGCTGGTCGCGCTCATGATGGAAGCTGACCTTCGCCGCGCACGGGCCGGCGTCGACCTCTAGCCGCTACTTCGTAGGCTTCGCAGGAACGCCGACGAGCACCGCATCGTCGCTCGCGTTGGAGAGCAGCACCGCACCCGCGCCGACCGTGACGCGATCGCCGATCGTGACGGGGCCTATGACTGTCGCGTTCGCGCCGAACTGCACGTCGTCGCCAATGATGTACGGCTCGTCGGTGGCGCCCGCTCGCCGGCCGAGGCAGTTGCCTCCGGTGAGAACGACGTTCTTGCCGATGACGGCAGCCGCGCTCACGACGACGCCGAGGTCGGGATGGAGGATCAAGAGACCTTCGTCGATGTCGGCCTTGTAATGAATGTCGCCGCGCGCGCCCATGGCACGGAACGCGAGAAAGACGGGAAAATTCAGCGGACGAACCGCGGTCCACGCTGACCCGAACAACAGATATCCGCCGCGGTCCCACCGGTACATCGCGTTCGTCCACACCGATGCGTTTGTCCAGAGCGTGGACCATCGCCACCAGCGACCGCTTACGATGCGACCGACGTCCCCTCGGAAGTGACGGATCTGCTCGGCTGCGCGTTGGATTCTGGCGAACATTGGTTTGGTCGCAGCTCCACAGCCTACAGGAGGCGCTCGTAGATAGCGCGGACCTTGTCGATGACGACTCGCCAGTCGTATTCGGCCCTTACCTTTGCGTTTCCGCGAGCAGCCATGCGCGCTCGCAACTCATCGTCGCCGAGGAGTTTCTCGATCGCCACCGCGAGGGGCGCGGGCTGGCCACACGGAACGAGGAAACCATCCTCGCCATCGCGGATCACGCACGCGACTGCTCCGATGTTTCCACCGATGACGGGCGTTCCCGCAGCCCACGCTTCGAGGAAAACGAGCCCGAACGACTCGTCGGTCGAGATCGAGGCGAACACATCACACGCAGCGAACCAGTCCGGCTTTTCACTCTCAGCGAAGTCAGAGACCATGATCACGCGCGCTCGTCTCGGTGCGGGCAGGGCAGCCACCATCTTGTCGAGCTCGTCGGAGAACGGCGTGCGCGCTCCCGCGAGCAGCAAGACAGCATCAGGCCGGCGGTCCCACACCTGGACCATCGCGTTTAGCAACGTGTCGCATCCTTTGTAGCGAGCTTGCCGACCGATGAAGCCCACGATCGGAGCATCTCCAATCTCGAGGCGCTCACGAATTGCTTGGCCATTCGCCCCGGCGAACGACGCGACCTCTACCCCGAGTCCAACGACATGGATCTTCGAGGCGTCCATGCCGTTCGCGACCAGCGTGTCTCGCTCGAACTCGGTGAACGCCACGTAGGCATCGGCTTGTTCGACGGCGCGCAGGATCGGCGCTGCAAGCTTTCGGTCGTTGATGTGTAGCGCCCCGAACAGCACGATCGGTGTTCGTCCGTGTCCGAACCGGTAGTACATGTGAAGAAACGGGAATGCCATGCACGCGATCACGTCGACGTCCAAGCGGCGCGTGGCGGCGAACATGCTGGGCGAGATCGGACCGATTCGAAGCGGCTCCAGATACTCGCGGAACGGGAGCTTGAATCGGTTCGCTACGCGCATCGCATCCCGCAGTACGGGGACCGGTTTGCGCCAGTACGAGAACCGACGCACCAGGACGCCGTTGAGCATCTCGTCACCAGGCGCGATCAGCTCACCGTCGAGAGCGCTCGGGCTCAACAGTGCGTTGGTCGTCAACACCGTCACATCGTCGTGATGGTGATGGACGAGGCCTTCGCTCAGCTTCTGAAACAGGAGCTGTGCGCCGCCCACGGAGGGCGAGTAGTTCGTGACGACATGCGCGACCTTCACGACGAGGGCGTCGTATAACATGCACCGCGACGAGATGGCGGAGATGTTCGACCAGCTGAGGCTCGACTGATGTGCGGCCTCGTCGGCGTGTTCGGCTTCACTGACTTCCCACGCGAAGAGCTCGAGAAACCTGTCCGCCGGATGACGGCGTTGATGACTCGGCGGGGCCCCGACGACGAAGGTTTCTGGACCGACGGAGCTCGCTGCGCATTGGCGTTTCGTCGCCTCTCGATCCTCGACCTAACGGCCGCAGGGCATCAACCCATGGTGTCGCGCGACGGTCGATACGTGCTCGTGTTCAATGGCGAAATTTACAATTATCGCGAGCTACGTGCGGAGCTGGAGACGCTCGGGCATCAACCGCGCTCGTCGGGTGACGCCGAGGTGCTGCTGCTCGCACTAGTGGAATGGGGCTCCAACGCGTTGGAACGACTCAACGGCATGTTTGCGCTCGCCCTGTATGACACCAAGGACAAGCGCCTCCTCCTCGCTCGAGATCACGCAGGAATCAAACCGCTGCACTACGCTGTCACGCAGCAGGGCGTCGTCTTCGGTTCTCAATACGACCAGCTACTGGTTCACCCCTGGTGCGCTGATGCTCGGGTTGACCGTGACGTCCTCGGTCTCTACCTGCGATTTGGATTCGTCCCGGCTCCATACGGGTTGCATCGGACGACGGCTCAAATCGAGGCGGGCGAGTTTGTCGAGATCGGGCCGACGGGTGCGTTGAAGCGTGGACGGTTCTTCGAGCTTCCCAAGGTCCAGAAGCCGACGTTACGCGGCACCGAGGCGATCGAGACCTTGGATGCTGCGTTGGTCGCGTCGGTGAAGCGGCAACTCCAATCGGATGTTCCGCTCGGCGTTCTTTTGTCGGGCGGGATCGATTCGCCGCTCGTTGCCGCGGAAGCCGCGCGACAACACAACGGGTCCCTTCACGCGTTCACGATCGAGGTCGACGACCCGCGACACGATGAAGGCCCAGACGCGAAGCGATACGCAGATGAGATCGGGTTGGATCGCATCACGGAGCGCGTCACAGCGGTGAATGCGGTGAATTTGCTCGACGATGTCATCGCGGCGTCGACAGAGCCGACGGCTGACTACTCCATGTTCCCGACGCTGATGGTCAGCCGCCTTGCCCGCCGCACGGTCAAGGTCGTTCTCTCTGGCGACGGAGGCGACGAGCTGTTTTGGGGGTATCCGAGTCGCTTCGCTCCAACGATCGATCAAGCGCGCTACTTCAACTATCCATTGCCGCTGCGCTACGCCGCTGTTGCTGCGCGACGCTTGTTCAAGTTTGGGACGGCGACGCGTGATGTCGTGAACTACGACAGCGTCGGACGTCTCTATCAACGCAAACACACGCTGCTGAACGAAGGCGATCTCGCTGCGATCTTTCCCTCGCTTCCGCAACTCCCGACGTCGTTCACGTCGTTCGTCAGTCGAGACACGGATCCCGACGCCGTCGCGCAATGGACGCGATGGAACGAGTTTCGGATCCATCTCGCGCGTGTACTGGACAAGGTCGATCGCGCGAGCATGTTCAACTCCCTCGAGGTTCGTGTGCCGCTCCTTGATCGAGATGTCATCGATGTTGCGTGGCGCACCGATTGGAAGTCGTGCCTCGATCTCGAGACCAGGATAGGTAAGCGCGTTCTGCGCTCGGTGTTAGCTCGGCGCGTACGTCATCAGACGACGAGCAAGCGTGGATTTACCGTCCCAATGGCGGCTTGGCTCAAGACGACCTTACGGCCGCTCGTCGAGGAGCATCTTCTTCGTCGCGACGAGTTTCTCGGCTTGCCAGTGCGGCGTGGTGAGATCGCGCGCATTTACTCCGAGCTGTGCGCCGGCAACGATTCCAAAGCGTGGGGGCTGTGGTTGCTGCTATCTCTGGTGCTTTGGAGTCGCGCTCACGCGGGGCAGGCCAGCACATGAAGATCGGTCTCGTCGCGAACCGCTTCCCGACCGCCTCCGAGACGTTCGTCTACAATCACGCGGTAGGACTTCAAGCCGCAGGTGTCGACGTGACGGTGGTCGCGAATCAGCCTTCGGACGATGCCGCGTTGTTCACGTCGGGAGATGGAGCTTCGTTCACGGGTCGGGTGCGTCTATCGCCGTTAGCCAGCGCCGTGATGCCCTCCGCTCGTCGGTTGGCGATGGAGCTCGTTCAACGACCGGCGGCAGATCTCGCTCTGTGGCGGCACGCCGTGCGCCACTACGGTTTCTCCTCGCGCGCGGTCCGAGCGTGGTTGCTCGCGCTTCCGTTCGTCGGACTCGACATCGTCCACTTCGAGCTCAGCGGGCTCGCTGTCTCCTGGCTCGATGCGTTGCCGCTGCTCGAGCAGATCAAGTTTGTCGTGAGCTGCCGCGGCACTGCCGAGCAGATCACTCCGCTCGTGGACAAATCGCGAGCCGAGAAGCTCCGCGCGGTGTTTGCCGCCGTTGACCGAGTTCACTGCGTCTCGGCCAGCATGCGAGACACATGCGCTCGCTACGGACTCGATCCAGCCAAGGCTTTCATCAATCACCCCGCCATCGACGCGGCGCGCTTTCGTCGAACAACGCCGTACACGAACCGCACCCGCGAGCAGTTGCACCTCGTCTCGACCGGGCGACTTCACTGGGTGAAGGGCCTCGAGTTTGCGTTGCTCGCGGTGCGCCGCTTGATCGATCGAGGTATCGCGCTTCATTACACCGTCGTGGGCAACGGTCCCGACGAGGAGCGTCTCCGCTTTGCGACGAGCGAGCTAGAAATCTCCGAGCACGTCACTTTCGCGGGGACCAGGTCGTCCACCGAAGTGCGCGCCTATCTCGAGAACGCTGATGTCTACTTGTTGCCGAGCGTCAGTGAAGGCGTCAGCAACGCGGCGCTCGAGGCCATGGCGATGAGCATCCCCGTGGTGTCGACGAGTGTCGGAGGGATGACCGAGGCGATCTCCGACGGTGTAGACGGCATCACGGTGCCGCCGCGCGATCCGGACGCACTGGCGCAGGCGATAGCGAGACTCGCCGAGAGCTCCAACCTTCGGAGCTCCGTCGGAATCGCGGCGAGAGCTCGCGTCGAATCAGCGTTCAACCTGGAGCGTCAGATCGCGCGCTTTCTCGCGGAATACAACGCGCTCGTTACGACCTGATCGCGCTGTCGTACAACGCGTACCAGCGCTTGATCACGGTCGCGATGCTCCATTGGGCGTCGATGACCGCGCGTCCTGCTTCGGCGCGAATACGCCGATCTGCGACGGGAAGCTCTACTAGATCGTCGATCGCCGCCGCCAGCTCCGCCGGGTCCTTTGGATTCACGAACCCCGCAATCCCGCTACCTTCGAGACGCCGGCCAATGTCACCGACGCGCGTCGCGACGATGGCCAATCCGGCGGCGAGATATTCGATCAATACGAGCGGGCCCGATTCGGATCGGGAGGTGAGAAGAGCGAAGTCGGCATCGTGGAGCAGGCTCGGCACATCCATGCGCCCTCCGAGCAGCGTCACTCCAGACAGTCGCGGATCACGAGCGAGCCGCGCCTGAATCTCCGCTGCATACTCGGGCTCACCGTAAGCGCCCGCGATTGCGATGTGGAACTTCGCGCGGGTCCGGCAGCGCGTCACGGCGTCGAGAAGAATGTCGATCCCTTTCACGTGGCGGATCGTCGCGACGAGGATCCCGAGCTGGATCTCAGGAGCGAGGCCGAGCTCCGAGCGCAGATCGTGCTTTGGCGCACCGCTGATACGGCGAAGGTCGAGCGCGTTCTCTATCACGCTCGCACGCTCGGGAGGAACTCCGGCGGAGATGGCCCAGTCGCGCAGCGGGGGATAGACGCCGACATAATGGGAGAGGAGCCTCGCGCCTACGCGAAACCAGAGCGGGACGTGCGTGTGCGCATCGGTCGCTCCGAAGTGGTCATGGAAGATGATCGGTGCTCGCAGTGCACGAACAATGCGGAGCAACGAGACGTACGCGAACACGCTACGCATGTGAACGTGAATGACATCGACGGGGTTGCTTTGAACGAAGCGCACGAGCTTTGCAGTCGCCCGAATATCGATCTTCGATCGACGCGCGAGCACGAGCAGCTCGATCCCAGGATCGAGGTGAGGCACGAGCGTCGTGACATCTCGTGTCACGCAAAACGAAACTCGATGTCCGTCGGCCACCGTCGCGTTCGCGATATCGACAGCCATTCGCTCCGCGCCGCCCAGTCCCAAGCCATCGATGACATGCAGGACATGCATCAGCGAAGCCCGATTCTCGCAAACCGATAGAGAGTCGTGCCGGCCGTGGCGTACAGGTCGTCGCCTTGCCACACGAGGTTGTCTACGCCCGGCGGAATGACGGGGCCGCCAAACGTGACCATCTCGAGCGTACGAGTGTCGATGCGGACGAGCGACGTTCCGATGGTGGCCCACAGCGAATTGTCGTTCGGTCGCATCGCAACAGCGTCGATTTTCGTCGCGATGTCTCGCCAGCCGAGCTGCTTCTTCGCCGCTATGTCGTAGCGATATACGGCGTTCGGAAGGACTCCGAGGATCACAGTCCCATTCGACGTGGCGTACAAGTCGCCCGAGCTCGTCAACCCCGGCTTCACCACGAGGCGTTCGGTCTCGACCAAGTTTTCGTCATAGACAACGAGCTCGGCTTGCTTCGCAGCCGCGCCATCGCGCAATCGACCGGAGAACACGACTCGCCCGATCGCGGGTAGCGCCGCGAGGCCGGCGGGCATGAAGTCCAGCAGTCCGTCATGATGGCCGCCAAAGGTCTTGCTGGCAGGATCGTAATAGCCGATTCCGCTTCCTTCTCCGTCGCGTTCGAGCCAGCCCGTGAAATAGAGGCGGCGTGTCGATGAGGTAAGAAACGCGCCGTACTTCGCGCTCGCTTGCGTGAAGTTTCCGACGAGATACGGATTCGAACCCGCTACCGCTGCCTTTTCTGGTGTGGCGTCGACCCACGGCTTGCTCGGATCGAAGGCGTAGAGAACGCCGTTGGGATATCCGGCCGTGTAGAGCAATCCACCGAGAGAAGCAGAGCGCGAGCGGCTCGGGCTCGGTCCGCCGAGATACGTCGATGTCGATCCTGTCGTTCGAAAGAAGCCGTGATACTGGGCTGCCGCGCCGAGCACGCTCCCATCCGAGACAGCGGTCAGCGCTTCGATCGGCACTGGTGTCGTGTGGTTCACCTTGAACTCGGCCGTCTTCCACGTTGTCCCTCCCCGAGGACGCCACCGGACCTTGCCTACGCCATCCGGATCGATCGAACCGACGTCTACCTCCGGCGACGAGCTGACTTCCTCGACGGGTGGGAGGTTGCGCGACTTGAACGGAAGTTTCTGTCCTTCGGCGACGGGGATGGTCTTTCCATCCACGAGCCAGACGTAGTCACTGATCGGATTCGCCGTGCGCAACCCCGTCACCAGCTGCGCCTGCCAACCCTCGGCGTGCCAGTGCAAATCCATCCATGGATGATCAGCGCGCGTGGCGAGGATGCGAGATTCGCCGGTCTTGATGTTCAGCGCGGCGAGCTCCCACGGCATCTCCCCGACGACGGTGTAGATCCAGGGAGGATCGACCGCCAGTCTGTACGCGTACGAATAGGTTTTTCGATCGCGGCCCACCCGGCCGACGACGCGCGTCGTCAGCTTGTCGGGATCGATCTGAACGATTGCAGGGAGAACGCCGCTTTGTGTTCCGCCGTAGAGCATGCCGTCAGATCCAAACCTGGCGGAGTAGATCATCGCGTCCGCGCCGGGCGGAGATGTGACCGGAGGCAACTCGTGCACCGTCTCGTCCGTCGGGTCGTAGTAAGCGAGCCCAGCGTTCGACAATGGAAAGAACACTCGACCGTTCGGTGCGCGCAGCTGATTGGCGAACGAGAAGTTCGAGTTCGCGTAGCGTGGCAGCGTCGTGTCACGAGCAGTGGAACGCCCCGTATCGAGGTCGAGCACAACAAATTCGGCGGGGTCAGCCACTCCGCTCTCCCAGATCTGCGCGATGAAGTTCCACCCGCCTCGCTTGTTAGCTACGAGCGCAGATGTCCAGATGCGAGACGACCGGACCGGGGATCCCAGCGATTCGATCCGGAGCGGGAGAGCTGGATCGAGCACGACATCGAGAGCTTGTGCTCGTGAGAGTAGTTGCGCGGGAGGCGGAGTCGCGGCGGGCTTGTCCCCGTGACAGGCGGCGAGCGCCATCACGATCGGGAAGCTGCCGGCGATGCTGCGCATTCGCTAGTTGGGCGGAGCGATGCGATTCGACGGTCCGGTCGGAGACCGTACGGGACGAACAGCTCTGTATTCAGGAACGAGCTCTCCGAGCGCGGCGCGCACGTCATCCGAGTCATTCGACGCCCCGACCGCAAGCAATCGCTGAACGGCCTCCGTCACGACGGACCAATCGTTGGGCTGAATGCGACCGACAAAGATCTTCGGATGCTTGGTCTTGTCGGCATCTTCCGAATCGGTCGAGAGCTCTTCGTGCAGCTTCTCGCCAGGACGCACGCCGCTGAAGTGAATCTCGATGTCTTCGTCGGGCCGCAGACCGCTGAGCGTGATCAGATCTCTCGCGAGATCGACAATGCGTACAGGTGCTCCCATGTCCAAGATGAAGATCTCTCCGCCGCTTCCCATCGCGCCAGCCTGCATGACGAGCTGGCTAGCCTCGGGGATCGTCATGAAGTAGCGACTCATCTCGGGATGGGTCACCGTGATCGGACCACCCGTCGCGATCTGTGCTCGGAAGATCGGCACGACACTTCCCGCCGAGCCGAGGACGTTGCCAAAGCGAACGATCACGAACCGCGTCGATGACCGCTGTGAGAGAGACTGAACATAGACCTCGGCGACCCGCTTGGTCGCGCCCATAACCGACGACGGATTCACCGCCTTGTCGGTGGACACGAGGACGAACCTCTCGACGCCGTGGCGATCCGACAGATCGGCGATCGTTCGGGTTCCTCCGACGTTGTTCTTCACGGCCTCGCCTGGGTTCCACTCCATCATCGGCACATGCTTATGCGCTGCCGCGTGGAATACGACTGTGGGACGACTGGCTGAGAAGATCGCCTCCATGCGCTCGCGATCGCACACGTCTCCAACGCGAGGCTCGATCGGAACGGCTGGGAACGCCGCTGTGAGCTCGCGATGGATCTCGAACAGCGCATTTTCGAAGCGGTCGACCAGGATCAGCCGTTCGGGGCCGAAGCGGCAGACCTGGCGGCACAGCTCGGAGCCGATGCTGCCGCCGGCGCCCGTGATCAGAACGACACGACTGCGGATGGTGCTGGCGATCGCGGATTCGTCGAGACTTACCGGCTCTCTTCCGAGCAAGTCTTCGATCGCGACCTCGCGGATGCGCGAGAGGTTCACCTTCTCGCCGACGATTTCATAGATACCGGGGATGATCTTCATGTCGAGCTGCGCCTCTCGACAGTGGTTGGTGATCCTGCGCATCTCGGTACCGCTCGCGTTGGCGATCGTGATCAGGACGCGCTTCACGCGCTTGCGCTCTGCAATCTCTGCGATGTGCGCGGACGTGCCCAGTACCTGAAGTCCGCCGATGCGCGTACCGAGCTTCGCAGGATCATCGTCAACGAAACCTACCGGCGTGAGCCCGAGGTCCGGCCGATTGAGGATCTCTCGTGCGACGATCACGCCCGCCTCGCCAGCACCGATGAGGAGCACGCGATGTTGTTCGCCGTCGATCGCACGTCGCTTTCGCGCACGGGCCTCGCTACGCAGTCTCCATGTCCCGCGCACGCCGACGAGCCCGACGAATGCGAGCACGAAGTTCATCGCGAGTACGCCGTACGGAACGATGAGGAACGATAGGCCGGTCACCGGCGCAACGAGTCGCAGCAGGACGAGGACCACTCCACTCGCGCCCATCGCGCCGAGCATCCGCACGGTGTCGAGCATGCTGACGTATCGCCATGCCATGCGAGGGATGCCGAACGCGGCGAGCGCTGCGTACTGCAGGAGGATGACGTATGGCCAGCTGACGAGGAGCACCCCCGCCGCAACGCGCGGGAGCTGAAACTCGAACCGGAACAAGAACGCGAGCCAGTACGCGATCGAGAGAACCGCGATGTCCAGGGCGGTTCGTAGGCTGCGGTTTAGGAACGTGAACATCGTCGTGTTAGTGGCGCAGAAGTACGTTCAGGTTCATTCGTGCCGGGGCGCGAGTGGATTGGGGATGGGATTCCGAGTGCTGTCATCTGTCAAGGGGTTAGGAATCGCCTCGCCGGAGCGGGAGGGCGGAACAAGAGGAACGGGATCGCGGAGCTGACCGCCGAGGTGTGATGAACGCTGCGCACGCATCTCATCGCCAATCGCGTCGTCCAATTCTCGCTCTCGTCTCACGATCTCCAACCTGCGGGTGGCCAGCGAACCACTGGCGTCGAGGTGTCGCAAGCAACCCAACGCCTCGCTCAATTTCTGTTCGGCAGTGAGACTGTCGCAAACCAACAGCCAAGCGCTTCCGCGCTCGTCGAGCGCGCCGGTCCACGATTCAACGCCGTGAAGCACACTGTAAACACCAGCGTAGTTCTTGCTCGCGTAGTAAACGCCCGCGATCTTCAGCTTTGACGTCGTCGTATCCGAGAGCGCTAGCCGTCGCTGCGCAGCACGCAGGGAAGTCGCGTCGTCTTTGCGCTCGATTGCGATGTCATAGAGCTTGTCAACGAGCTCTAGTTCGTCGCTGTCGTGGTCGAGCACGCGACGCTTCAGCCACTCCAAGCTCACATCGTCCCGCTTCAACTCATTCAGAGAGCGGAGAACGGTTGCGGGGTCGTGATAGTCGAGTGGGATCGCTAGCGCAGCGTCGCTGGCCGCCGGCAGTCTCGCAAGAATTTCCTTGAGCAAGGGGTACGTGGGTGCACCGTTCATCGCGGTGGCGTATTCGAGAGCGGCCTGCGTCTTTGCTCCTCGCGAGATGAGAAGACGCGCGACGATCCGATGTAGGCCCGGATGAAATGGATGAAGTCGCAGCGCATGGTTCAGCACCTCGCCCGCGCGTAGATCGCTAGCTCGAACGAGCTCTTGTCCCGCTACTCCATACGCGAAGTAGTCCAGCGGATGACGTCGCACGGCCTCAGTGATCTCGGCCATCGTCGGATGCCCGGTCTCTAGCGCCTCATGGTCTTCATAGATCGTCGTCGTCCTTCGTGACGCCAAGAGGATGGCCGCGACTGCGAGCACAGCCACGAGCGCAACGCGGATGACGCGCTGTCGCGTCGGGTGCTCGATCCCACGCAGAGGAACGAGCTGCAACGTACATGCGACCACGGTGACAGGGACGGCGATGCCGATGAGCCGGATCCCGAAATCGAAGCTGCTCTGAAACGCGACGCCGGCCAACCCGCCGAGAGCTGCCGCAGCAAGCGGGCCATCGCGCCACTTCCGCACCGCGGTCAACGCGGTCCACCCGAACAGAAGTGCGAGGACGAACGCCCCTGGGAGTCCGTACTCGATGACCGCCTCGATGTACTCGTTCTCGACGTGGCGGTATGTCGCGAACGCTGTTCCAGGGAACGCGTGCGTGAACACTGGCTCTAACGCGCCTCCGCCGACTCCAACCGCCGGCGACTCGTGGATCACGTCAGGCGCGGACTTCCACGCCGAGAACTTGCTCGTAGGAGCGTCGAGCTCGTTCAAGTGCGTCCGTCCAAGCTGATCGGCGACGCCGCCGGCGCTCGAGTACACGGCGAGTCCGAACCCGACGGAGAGCACGATGAGCAAGGGCAGCGAACTACTCGAGAGAGTGCGGTGGGCGCGTCGTGACACGTCACCGGCGCGCTGGCCAATGAGGAGCCCGCCCGTAACGATGACTGCGATCGCGAGCCCGACCGCGGCACCACGTGATTGAGAGAGCAGGGCGATCGCCGCGCACGTTGCGGCCGTGAGGACCCATGTCGCGCGCCAGCCTGAGCGTTGCTGTGGATAGAAGGCCAAACCGATCGAGAGAGTCGAACCGAGCGCCATCAGACAGCCGAGGTGGTTAGGATTGATGAGCGGCCCGACGACGGTCGTGCTCTGGGGGACATCGTAGATTCCGTAGATCGTCGACGCGTTGAGGATGGAGTGGAGCGCAGACACCACTGCGACCAAGCCGCACGACAGCGCGACCCCGCCGAGAAGCAGAAACCGGCCACGTTGAGCGGCGGCGAGACGCAAGCTCACGAGTGCGACGCCGAACAACGTCACGAAGAAGGCGAAGGTGCCCAGCGTGCTTGCGACGTCCATCGAGACGCACGACCACCACGAGGTGTGCAACAGCGCGGCGCCATCCGCGCGCAACCCCGCGTTCACGGGATTGAAGAACGCAACAAGACCCTGAGGAAGAGGGATCACCTGAAGGACAGTGAGCACGCTTGCTGTGCCCAACAGCGCCAAGATGGGCACGACTCCCCCGAGTCGCCGCCGAGCCGAGAACTGGGTGGCTACTGAGAGCGCGACGAGGATGGCGACGATCGCCTGCGTCCACCGAAATACGCCGCCAACAACCAGCGTAGAAACAAGAAGCGCCGCCGCGCCGAAGCAAACGCAGAGTCGGTCTCGGACTCGCACGCGAGCTACCAGGGACGCTCGGGAACGAAGACCTCGTCTCCAGGAAGCATCGGGAAGTTAGGGCGTTCACCCTCGGACATCTTCTCGACTGGCAGCTTGTACGTCGCCCTCTCGGCTCCCGAGGAGCGCACGACCTTGACCATGTTTCGTCGCGCCATCGAGGTGAAGCCGCCGCTCATTGCGATGACATCTACGATGGACATCCCAGGTGAGAACTTGATCGAACCCGTATGGGCAACCATCCCGGATACGTTCACCGTCAACGAGTTGAGCTCGACGATCGACACGGCAACGATCGGGTCGTTGATGTATCCATCGGACAGGCGCGACCTGATCTCCTCGCGGAGTGAGGAGACAGTTTTGCCAACCGCGTGGACGTTACCGATGTATTGGACCGCAATCTGGCCGGAGCTATCGAGCGCGTATGCTGCCGTGATCGACCGCGAGCCGAAGTAGACGGTCAGGGTCAGCTTGTCGCCGACGCCGAGGACGAGATTGGAATCGTCCAGCTTGACCGCTGTCGGATAGGTCACTGGCGGGTCATCGTGCAGGCACCCGCCGACAAGTGCACCCGCCAGCGCTAGACCCATAAATCTCGACCATCGCATCGTGGCTAAGTTGCCATTTACGCTAGGGCCGTTCATTCAGCAAGGATGAACGCCAGCCGACGGGACGGTCACTAACACCTCGAGTTGACACACCTTCCGGGATCCGGGTAAGGTGAAGGAACTCAGAGAGAACCAGATGAAATCGCTGGCAAAAATAAGTTTGGGAATGTTGCTCGGCGGAGCGGCGCTGGTAGCGCTCGCGTCCGCGTCGTTCGCGGCCCCCAACGCCCCTGCCGAGGCGGAGCTCAATGCGATTCAAAAGGTTCACGCCGTTGCTACGGCCGAGAACGATCGCATCAAGTTGAACTGCGTCAACGACAAGCTCATGCAGGCGAAGGCCTTGGTGAACATCATCGAGTCCAGCGAGACCGTCGACGCGAGCAAGTCCTCCGAGCTTCACGAGCTGCGCGTGGCTGCCGACAACTGCGTCGGCAAGAACAACGTCAACCTCGACAATAACAACTCTTACACGGCTCCTCCTGGCGCGGCCCAGCCGACCGAACCGGTCACTGGTGAGTCGGGAGGCCTCGAGCCGCCCCTGGACGCGTCCGGTTCGATGCCCGCCAGCGCGCGCACGCGCCGGCGTTAGCTGACGCTCGCGTCTCAGCTGGCAGTGTTGCCTGCAGCTCGCGCCTCTGGCGCTAGCTGATATTCGCGTCGTCCGGGTCGTTCGTCTTGGAGCTCTTGCTCGCGCGGCGTGCCGCTCGAGTCGCACTACGGCGCTTGCTCGCGTCGTCGCGAGCTTGGTCGCCGTAGCCGTAGTAGCTGTAATAGTAATAGTTCGCTGCGTCGCCGCCTTGGCGATCGAGGTCGTTAACAATGACACCGAGGACGTTCGCGTTCACTTCGCGGAACGTCCTCGAGGCTCGCGTCAGCTCGTCGCGAAGCGTCTTGCCCGCGCGCACGATGAGGATCACACCTCCGGTCAACTTCGAGATGACAACTGCGTCCGTATAGGGAAGCGGAGGCGAATCGAGGATGATCCGATCGAAGCGCTGGCCAAGCTCGGTGAGAACCGCCGCGAACCGCTTTGTCATCAACAGTTCGACAGGATTCGGCGGGAGAGGACCGCAGGGGAGGAGGAACAAATTGGGGACGTCCGTCGTCTGAATGACGTCGTCGTAGTTGTCGTCCCCCATGATGAGGTTCGTGAGACCACGTTCGCGAGACGCACCGAACGACGTGTGAAGACGCGGCCGACGCATGTCGGTATCGATCAGCAGGACGCGCTGATTGCTCTGCGCCATTGTCGTGCCGAGGTACATCACGCTGGTGGTCTTGCCTTCGCTCTTGTTGGCGCTGCACACGACGATCATCTTCAAGTCGTTGTCAGCGCTGCTGAGCATGATGTTGGTGCGCAGCGTCCGGCAGCACTCGGCGATGTGAGACGTCGGGTGTTCGTGCACGAACAAATCGCGGGCGCGATCATCATCGAGAGGGAGCTCGTTCGGCGAAATTCCGGGAATCACGCCGAGCACGGGAGCCTTTGCCGCTTGGGTCGCTTCGCCAGCACTCTTGATCGAGCGGTCGAGGAAGACAGCTAGGACGACAAAGCCCACAGCGATGAACAGTGCGGCCGCAGAGGAGAAGGCGACGTTCTTGGACATCGAGGGGTATACCGACGCGGTGGGCAGCAGCGCGGGGTCGAGCGGTCGCACGTTGGAGATGCTCGCGCTCATTCCGCCGGTCATCTGCGATGTAGAGAGACGCGTGCGCAGAATGTTGTAGTTGTCCTCGATGCCGCGCTTGTCGCGCATCAGGCGATTGAAGTCGGCGATCTTCGGCGAGAGCGCCTTCGCTTCGGTCTTGTAGCGCTCGACCTCAGCAGCCAACCCGGCAACGGTGACGCTCTGCGCCTGGTAGAGCGCCTGCGTGCCTTGCATGAGGATCTTGAGCTGGCCATCGAGCGCCTTGAACAGCTCGTCCACCTTCTGCTTCTGCGTCGCGTATTCGCTGTTCTTTGGGCCGAGGTCTCGTTCGAGCTCGATGAGCTTCGTTTTCTCGGCGTAGTACTGCGCGCGTAGGGTCTCGAACGAGCTCGAGCTGTCGCTCATCATTGCCATCGGCGAGCTGAGAACCTCGGACACGGACGCCTTCCTCATCTGGTCTAGCCGAGCCGCGAGTCGAATCTGCTCGGCGCGCGCGTCGTTGAGCTTCTGCGTGAACGATAGAATGTTGGAGGCGACGAGGCTCTGGTGTTCCTCGAGGGTCACCGTGACCATGTCGTTTTCTGCCTGGAACGTCGAGATGTGCTCTTCCGCTTTACGGAGCTCTTGCTCGGCTTGGTTGAACTCTTGCTCGAGAGCGCCGGACGCCTCGGTGCTGTTCATCGCCAACAGGCCCTTGGAGTAGTTCACGTACGTCGCGATGTGCGCGTTCGCGACATCCTTGGCGAACTTCGGATCGGAGCTCCGAACGGACACATACATGATGCGATCCGCGACCGGGTATTTGACCTTGAGGTCCTCCTTCAGCTGGCGCGAAGCGATGTCTACCTGGTCCTCCTTGGTAAGGACTGCGCGCTGCTCGGGCGAGAGAAGCTTGGGAACGAAATCGTTCGCCTGGACGGTCTGTTGGCACAGCGTGTAGCTGCCGATCACGAGCTGCTGTTGCTTGTAGTACTCGGTCGTATTGCTATTGCCGCTAGCGACGTTGAACATGTCGCCGGTGCCGAGGAGGTCGGGGAGCTTGGGCTCGATCTGCACGGAAGCGGTTGCTTCGTAGACCGGCACGAGGCGGCGCGTGTAAACGACAGCACCTGCGGCCACCAGCACGACAAAGGCGGCGATCAGCCAGATGTATCGCCGAAGCGTGAGGAAGTAGCGCTCGAGGTCGATGCCGGGACCTTGAGCAGTCTCTTCTTGTTCGATGTCGGCGGAATCCACTGCGTCCTTTAGACGCTCCGAAGGGGGCGTCCGTTCACCCGCGACATAGCACGATTACTCAGAGCGCAAGACGCACACCAGCAAACACCTCGTGCGTCACGTAGCTCGGGTCTACCGTCGCGGTCCCGGTCATCAGTTTGAAATTCGTGGAATCGCTAACCACGCGGTACTGCACCGCAGCCGTCACCCAGTTACGGAGTTGGTAACGGACACCGAGCGCTGCAGCGGCAATGACGTCGTCGCGATTGGCCGAGCTCCCCATCACGGCTGCGAAGCCGGCGTATTCGCGGAAGCGGATCTCCGGGGTCAGGAATAGCCCGAAGCGATCGACCTTGTGCTCCAGCCATCCCTGGATGACGTGGTCACGATAGAAGTTCGCGTTGATCGAGTCGGCGTGGACGTACGCATAGCGCAGCCGGAACGCGGAGACCTCGCTGTAGCGGTACTCGAAGTACGCGCCACCCGTCACCGTCGCGTAGTCCGGGCCCGACGAGTAGAAGCCCTGCGTATAGCCAGCTTCCGCGGCAACCGACGTCTTGACGGTGAGGGCTGTCGAGATGCCTGCCGTGACGACGACGGGGAACGAGTCCACCTTCTTCGTGTTGCCAAGTCCCGTGTTGTACGAGCCGGACGCGGCGATGTAGACGTCCGTCAGGGGGAGCAGCCTGAAGCTGAGCCGTCCCGCGAGCGTGTGAAGCATACGGTCAGGCAGCTGATCCTGATTTTCGAAAACGTCGACGGCGTTGGTGTACGCGAGCGATCCACCGAGACGGCTGTTCGAGGGATGAACGTCGAGGCGGAGCGTAGCGATGTTGATGTCGCGCGTCGCGTTGACGTTGGACTCGTAGTTCGTCGGACGGAGAATGCGGTCGAACTTGTCGCTCGCCTCGAAGGACACGTTCCCTTTGGGATGAACAACTACGTTGCCGTTGAAGCCAAGCCCGAGGCCGCTCTGGTCGGTGACGTCGTTGTTACTCGAGAGATAGCGATCGTAAGCGGCGTAGCCGTTGGCGTCGAAGACAACATCGCCGCTGTCGGCGCCGAGGCGGGCCTTGGAAAGCGAGCCGAGACCCGCCGAGACGAGGAGGCGCAGAATGCCCGCGCCTTGGGGATTGTCGGCCTGATAAAACGTGTTCGACGCATAGCCGGTTTCCAGACCGACCTGCGGGTAGACGGCGGTGCCATCGCCGACCTTGATTCCATCGCCCTGAACGATCGTGAGCGGCGAGACGACGCGGATCGGATCGAGTGGATCGAGGGGCGTGTCCTCCACGTCCGCGCGTGCCGCGCCGGCCGTCACGAGCACGGCGACACCTGCTAGCAACTTCAATCGTTTCATGTGGTTTGCTCGCAGGGCCCTAGCTCGAAGGAATCGTACGTGGGAGGTCTCGGCGCGTCAATAACACGACTCGCCGCTTTGTGTGAGTGTCTCCGCCATGGCCTCACGTTCATGGGGCCCGTCAGATCGCGCATTTCTCTATGGCGTTAGAGGACCGGTGATAGCCGCTCCCGTGACCGTTCCGACAATCGTGGAGGTGGCGAGATGGTGGAGCGAAGCTGCTTCAACCGAATAGAGGTCGAGCACGGTCTGCGTCCCCGATGTCACGGCCGTCACCGCGAACGTTCCGTCGGCGGACGCCGCAAGGGCGGTTAGGCGGTCGGCCAGTACGATCGAGTCCAGAACGTTTACTGGGATGGTCAGGTTGACCAGGGCCAGGCTCGGCGGAGTGCTTCGTGCAATCAAGGCTGCACCACCCGGCAACGGGCGCTCGATGTCGGCGGCTCCGACGCTGCCTGCATCCGCTCCCGCCGCCAGCGGACTCCGAGAAAAAGTTCGGACGATGGGGGAATCGGCGCAGAACTCGAACACCGTGTCCCCTTCGATATCGACCGCGGCGGGCGTTGCGCATCCCAGCACGCCCATCGTCGCCCCCGTGATGCTTAGATCGTTCGCGAGGGCGTAGCTCCACAGCGTGCTCTGTCCCGTGAGGAAGAGCTGCTTGTGCGTCGCATCCAGCACGAGACCACCCGACTGGGTCGGGCCGTTCTCCATAGCGGTCAGTGTCGGCGTGCCAGTGCTGTCGGCGACGAACCGACCAACACCGAGTGCTCCCGCGCCGTCGATGGTGAAGAACCCGACGTCACCCGTCGGCGAAACCACCACGCGCTGGAGAGGTCGCGTCGCGCCGAGAGTACCGAGGGATGTTTCTTTGGGCGCGGTGCAGTTCAGAGCGAAACCTTCGAACCCACTCGAGACGCTGTACACGTACGGCAGCGTCGGGTGCGGCTCGAGGTCCTTGCTTGGAGCGGCGGGGGCTTCTGCACACGGAGCGTGAAACCCCGTGACATTGTCGAACGGCAACGTCACCAGAAAGTCGCCGGCGTCCCGATGCGCCACCAGCGCGAGAGTTCGTTCCACGCGAAGTGCATCGGGCTCCGCGTCGATCGAGTCGGGTGCCGCGTCTCGCGCATCCGTCGGTACGTTCCCCGCGACGTCGAATCCGCACCCCGCGCCCACCAGAAGCAACCAAACGGAGCGCGTGAACAACCGCCGGAGGCTCTCCCCTGTCAACACGAGCCGAGCCTATCATGGGGCATGCACGTGGTTGTGACCGGCGCTGCGGGGTTTATCGGCTCGCACACGGTGCAGAGACTGGCATCCGCCGGGCATCGCGTGACTGGTATCGACGCCTTCGACGGCTACCTGTATGCGGCGGATCACAAAAGAGCAAACGCGGGGCTGCTCGAGGGCGTCCCAGGGTTTCGTCTCGTCGAGGGCGACATCTGTGACGCGACCGCCGTGGAGAGCGTGATCACCTCCGATGTCGATGTCGTGTGTCATCTCGCAGCCCTCGCAGGAGTCCGACCGTCGATCGCCGACCCACAGCGCTATCTGCGCACCAATATTCTCGGCACCGGCGTGATCACCACGCGCATGCGCGACCTTGGAAGATCTCGCCTCGTGTTCGCGTCGTCGAGCTCGGTCTATGGCGCGCGGCTCGACGGAGGCGACGGGTTTCGCGAGGACGACGCGTGCGTTCGGCCGGCTTCACCGTATGCGGCCACGAAGCGGATGAACGAATTGCAGCTCTCGGCAGAGCGCGACATCGTCGGGCTCGGCGTTTACGCATTGCGATTCTTCACCGTGTTCGGGCCCCGCCAGCGACCAGACATGGCAATCGCACGGTTTCTCCGCGCCGCTGTTCGCGGCGAGACGATCACGATGTTCGGTGATGGCTCGTCGCGTCGCGACTACACGTTCATCGACGACATCGTCAGCGGCGTGGTCGCGGCCGTAGAGCGCGTTTCACCGGGAGCCTACGAGATCATCAATCTCGGCGGCACGCACACGACGACGTTGCACGACCTGATCGAAATCATCCAGCGTGTCACCAGTACCCAGCTCCGCATCGAGCGAAAAGGCGACCAGCCTGGTGACGTGCCGCTGACGTTTGCGAATATCGACAAGGCACGCCGGCTCCTCGACTTCGCGCCAACAACAGCAGTGGAAGAGGGAATCGCTCGTCAGTTCGCGGCGCTCACGCCTCGTCCGATCCCGTAGTACTCGAAGCCCGCGGCACGAGAGGCCGCGCCGTCCCAGACGTTTCGACCATCGAACAGCGCGCGTCCCTTCATCGCAGCCTTCAGCCGATCGAGATCGGGGTCTCGCAGCTCGTGCCATTCCGTGACGAGCACCAGCGCATCCGCGTTGGCTGCACACGAGTACGCATCCTTTGCGAGCTCGATTCCGGTGCTGGCAGCGGCGACGTTCTCCATCGCGGCAGGATCGTAGCCGACGACGGTCGCGCCGGCACTACACAGTTGATCTGCAAGGACGAGCGCGGGCGATTCGCGGATGTCGTCGGTTTCGGGTTTGAACGCGAGTCCCCAGATTGCGATGCGCTTGCCTGCGAGCGTTCCGTTGAAGTGCCGGACGATCCGCTCACCCAGCACTTTCTTCTGACGCTCGTTGGCGAGCTCGGCCGCGTGGATCACGCTCACCGGAACGTCGACTTCACTTGCGGTGTGAATGAGCGCGCGAAGATCTTTGGGGAAGCAGGAACCGCCGAAGCCAGCCCCCGCGAACAAGAACTTGCTGCCGATGCGCGGGTCGGAACCGATGCCTTTGCGCACACACTCGATGTCGGCACCGACGACCTCGCACAAGCGCGCGAGCTCGTTCATGAACGAGATGCGGACGGCGAGCATGCAGTTTGCCGCGTACTTGGTCAGCTCGGCGGATTTGATGTCCATCACTTGGATACGGTCATTGGTGCGGAGCACACCGCGATACAGCTCGCGAAGAACCTCGGTCGCCCGAGGATTGTCCGTGCCCACGACGACTCGCGCTGGCTTGAGGAAGTCGTTAACCGCGTCGCCCTCCTTGAGAAACTCCGGGTTGGACGCGACCGCGAACGGCTGCGTCGTCGTCGACGCGAGCGCTGCCCGAACCCTCTCGGCCGTCCCGACGGGAACCGTCGACTTGGTGACGACGACGGTAAATCCGGTCATCGCGGCGCCGATCTGCTTTGCTGCTTCAGTCACGTAGGAGAGGTCTGCGCTGCCATCGTCAGCGCTCGGCGTACCAACGGCGATGAACACGACCTCGGCGTTAGCTACTGCCTCCGCCGTCGACGTCGTGAACCGGAGGCGTCCTAGTCGCGTGTTTCGCTTGATTAGATCGTGCAGGCCCGGCTCGTAGAACGGGACCTCGCCGGAACGCAAAATCTCGACGCGTTTTGGATCGATATCGACGCAGGTCACGTCGTTACCAAAGTCCGAAAACCCGGTCCCTGTGACGAGGCCCACGTAGCCGGTACCAACCACCGCGATCTTCATTAGCGGCCTATACCACGGAGCAACTCCGGTCTCATTCGCGATGAGTGAGGTCGCAACCCATGTTCGTTCGCGCGAAGATGCGGCGGTGTTTAACTTCGGGCTCGTCGGTGCTGCCGGTTTCGTCGCGCCACGACACCTGAAGGCGATTGCCGAAACGGGCAACCGGCTCGTGGCGGCAATGGATCCTCACGACAGCGTCGGTGTCATCGACTCGTACTTTCCCGAGTGCGCCTTCTTCACCGAAGCGGAGCGTTTCGACCGCTTTCTGGAAAAGCGTCGACGGCTGTCGGAAGCCGAGCGCGTTCACTACATCAGTGTCTGTTCGCCCAACTACTTGCACGACGCGCACGTGCGCCTCGCGCTACGCGTCGGCGCTCATGCGATCTGCGAGAAGCCCCTCGTCATCAGTCCCTGGAACCTGGACCAACTTGCTGCGCTGGAGGCCGAGTTCGATCGCAAGGTCTACACCGTGCTCCAACTGCGGGAGCTACCGCAATTGCGCGCTTTGCGAGCCGAGCTCTTGGCATTGCCGACGAATCATCGCGCGGACGTGGACCTCACGTACGTGACCGCGCGAGGACCCTGGTACGGCGTGTCGTGGAAGGGGAATCCCGAGAAGTCCGGAGGGTTGTGTCACAACATCGGTGTTCACTTCTTCGACCTCCTGATCTGGCTTTACGGTACGCCGACGTCATCGAGCGTCTTTCTCTCCGAGCCGACGAAGATGTCCGGCGTATTCGAGCTCGAGCGTGCTCGCGTGAGATGGTTCCTTTCGGTCGATGGTTCTGATCTTCCTCTCGCCACGCGCGCGGCAGGAAAGACGGCGTTCCGTTCGATCACTGCTGACGGCCGCAATCTCGAATTCTCCACCGGCTTTGTGGACGGCCACACCGAGGTCTATCGTGAGATCCTAGCGGGCCGAGGCGCGCGCATCGCCGACGTGCGGCCTTGCCTCGAGCTCGCGCATGCAATCCGCAACGCACGGCTAGAAGCTCCAACCTCGAACGCGCATCCGTTCATGGTTTAGACTTGCAGGTAGCCACACCGTCGGTAGCGACGGTTCCGTCGGATCTCTGAATTCCGGAGGTCGTGTTAGCTTCCGCGCGGCAAGAATGGCCTCGAATACGTACCGCGCCGACATCCAGGGGTTGCGAGCAATCGCAGTTCTCACTGTGGTCGCGTTTCACGCAGGGCTACCGGTCCACGGCGGATTCATTGGAGTCGACGTTTTCTTCGTAGTCTCTGGATTCGTCATATCGAGGCTATTGATTGCGGAGCTCGAATCGTCAGGATCGATTCGACTAGACCTCTTTTACAGTCGCCGGGCACGGCGCCTCCTCCCAGCGCTTGCGGCGATGCTGATCCTTGTCGCCTTCGCGTCGGTCTGGCTTCTGGGCCCGCTGCGTCCGCAGACTGCGACAGCCAGAACGGGAATCTCAGCATCCTTGTTTGCTGCGAATTTCCAACTCGTTTACATGCCGCACGGATACTTCAATGTGGATACAACGAGTAATGCGTTGATGCACACGTGGTCGCTGTCACTCGAGGAACAGTTCTACTTGGTGTTTCCGGGCGGTTTGCTGTTGTGGTGGAGATTGAATCGACGCGGTTTATGGTCGCGACGAGTGGCGCTCGGTCTGGGAGGCGTTGCTCTGCTCGCCTCGCTAGCGTTCTCCTGTCTCGCCTCTCATGGATTCGGTGCCTCCCTGGCACGGCGGCTCGGAACGGATGTGCAACCGCTCGCGTTCTACCTCCCCTTCTCGCGCATCTGGGAGTTTGGTGGCGGTGTCATCATCGCGGCATTGGCGCCGCGTCTTTCGAACATCAAGCGAACGACGGCTGAGGTCGTCGGCTTGATAGGTTTCTTGATGCTCTGCGTCGGCGTCACCACGATCAGTGGCTCCGACCCTTTTCCTGGCGTGCTCGCTGCGTGGCCGGTTCTCGGAACAATGCTGCTAATCGTCGCGGGGTTTCACGAGCGTGCCTTCGTTCGCAGATGCCTTTCGTTTCCTGCACTCGTGTGGATCGGTGACATCTCGTACGGGTGGTACCTGTGGCATTGGCCGCTGATAGTCTTCGCTCGCTCGGTTTGGCCCACGGCTGAGATTGCCCCAGTCATCGCCGCATTCCTGAGCCTCGGTCCAACGCTAGTTTCGTATCGCTGGTTAGAGGAACCCGTGCGTCGTAGTTCCCGACTCGTCGGATGGCGGGCAGTGGGGCTTGTCGGAATCTGTATCGTTAGCGCGGTGCTGGCGTGCGTGGGTCTGCGTGCTGCCAGAAGCGTTTGGATTCATCGCGGCGACGGTCCAGGAATTCTCGCTTCGCAGGCGTTGCACAAGGACAGCGTGAAAGGCTGCGGTCCTGACGCAGTCGCTCTCTCGGAGGGTGCGTGCCAATGGTCAACGTCAGGACCAAAAAAAGGGACCATCTATCTGGCGGGCGATTCCAACGCAGGGCAATTCACGGAAGGCGTTGTTGCGAGCGCCAACGCTCTTGGTTACGACGTCGTGACGATGACCCACCCGGGGTGCGCGTTTGTCGACCTCGAGGCGAGGATTCAACGCACCGTTGACGACGTCGGAGATAGCCCGGCGGTATGCCGAGCATTCGTGCTCGATACCGTCTCTGCAATCGTTAAGGCAAAGCCTGCACTTGTCATTGTCGCCTCCGACTCCAGCGCACGCATCGAATCACCCTCGACTGAACTATGGGATCCGTATTCGCGCGCCGTGGCTCGAGGACCCGAGGCCAAGGCCGAAATGTGGGAATCTGGTCTTCACAAGGCACTCGCGCCGCTGAGTGCTGCAAACATTTCCACCGTCGACATTGCTCCGATTCCCCATCCTGACAACGTCGCTGTCGCGACCTGTCCTGCATTTCGTATCGCGCTAGACCCAGCGCAATGCGCACCCGACACGAGTCGCGACGCGATCGAACAGAAGCAACGGCGCGCCCGAGAGGCCGAGCGGCGCGCTGTTTCCTCGCTGCCGGGGTTTAGCTTTCTCGATCTCACCCCGGAGCTCTGTAGCGACATGCAGTGCCCTTCGCGCCGAGACGGTGCATGGCTCTATCGCGACTCTGGGCATATCAGCGTTGCGGCCTCAGTGGCGCTTGCGCCGACGTTTGCTCGGTTGATCAGCGCGCGCGCCACTCCTTGACCAACCCGTCAGATGCTCCGAAGCGTTCTCGGAGGGCGATGCGAAATCAGATCTCGAGCTCTTCGCCTTCGCGCGCGGGCACGAGCTTGATCGCCGTGCCGCCACTCGCGTCGAGCGTGGCGCGACAGCTTGCCACCAAGGTGTCGACATCGTCGTCCGTGTAGTCCTGATCGTAGTGAAACGTCACCAGCGTCTTCACGCCCGCGGCGATCGCGACCGCCGCCGCATCCTCGTACGTCGAGAAGCCGCGGTTGCGGCGCGCCGCTTGATCGTCGGGGCGGTACGTCGTGTCGTGCAGCAGCACGTCCGCGTCGCGGAAGAGCTCGATCGCCTCGCGTGACGGCGGTGCGCCTTCGACGGGCTGACCGACATCGCTCGCATACACGAAGGTGCGGCCGGCCTCCTCGATGCGGAACGCCAGCGCGGTGGTGGCGCCGTGCGGATGCTCGCGCGCGGTGATCGTCAGGCCTTCGGCTTCGAACGTGCCGATCGCCGCTTTGACGTCGAACATCGCGCTGAAGTTCTTCAGCGTCTGGAGCGGCGAGAAGTTGGGATCCATCTGGCCCTCGAGGATCTCCTCGAGCCGCGTCGCGGAGCCGCCCGGGCCTGGGCCGTAGACCGTGAAGTGATTGCCGGGGATGAACACCGGCGCGAAGAAGCCGAGACCCTGGATGTGATCCCAGTGCGTGTGGCTCAACAGGATCGACGCGCGGCCGGTGCCTTTGCCGAATGCGCCTGCGAGCAGCGAGTTGCCCAGGTGCATCAGGCCCGTGCCCATGTCGATGATCACGAGCCCGCCGGTCGCCGTCGTGATCGACACGCACGACGTGTTGCCGCCGTAGCGCACGGTCTCCGGACCGGGGGCCGGGATGCTACCGCGCACGCCCCAGAAGCGAACTTTCACAGCTCGATCTCCAGTCCTTCGTATGCGCTCACGAGCGAGAACTTGTCGTGCTGCGCGGCGACGACGGCTTGGTACTGGGCGAGGATCGCGTCGTTTTCGTCGTCGGTGCGCAGCGGCGCGTGGTGGAAGAGGCACAGGCGCTTGGCGCCGGCTTCGCGCGCGATCGCGATCGCGTCGTCGGGGTGCGAGTGCCCCCAGTGCGGGCGCTGCCGGTATTCGTCCTTCGTGAACTGCGTGTCGTAGATCAACAGATCCGCACCGCGAGCTAGCTCGATGACGCCGCGCCGCATGACCGCGAGCTCTTCGGCTTGCGACGCCGTCAGCGCATCGTCGATGGACATCTTCGTCACGAATTTCGTCCCGAGCAGGACGTCCGTCATCGG
This sequence comes from Kofleriaceae bacterium, assembly GCA_036499725.1. GTDB lineage: Bacteria > Myxococcota_A > Polyangia > Haliangiales > Haliangiaceae > JABFXX01. The sequence goes on along the minus strand of DASYDE010000018.1, from coordinate 7,926 downwards.
CGCCGTATCGCTGCAGTACACGACCGAAGCTCCATCCACGTCGACGCGGTAGGCGATCGCGATCCACGGGTGGTTCAGCTGCGTGCAGGTGATCACCGCGCCGTCGACCTGGAACGCCGTGCCCTCGAGCACCTCGTGGAAGGACATGTTCGCGTGCATCGCGGAGAGAGGGACCGGGAAGTACGGCGCGTCGTTCTGCGCGCTGAAGACGGCTTCGAGGTGCTGGTCGCGCTGGCGGGCGAAGATCCGGACCTCGTTGCCGGCCTTGTAGAGGGGCGAGAAGAACGGGAGGCCCTGAACATGATCCCAGTGCGTGTGGGAGATGAGGACGGTCGCTTTGCCGCGACCCTCGCCGAAGGCCTCTTCCATGAGCGACTTGCCGAGGCGGCGGAGGCCGGTGCCAGCGTCGATGATGATCGGCGAGCCGTTGCGCGGACGAACTTCCACGCAGGAGGTGTTCCCGCCGTAGCGGATGGTCGTCGGGCCTGGAACAGGCAGCGAGCCACGGACTCCCCAGAACCTGACCTTCACGGCGAGGCGAACGTATCCCTACACACGAGGGGGAGCTAGAAGCCCTTGCGCGAATCGAGAAGGATGGTGACGGGGCCGTCGTTCAGCAGCTCGACCGCCATATCTGCGGCGAATTCACCAGCTTCGACGCGCGTCACACCGGCGGCGCGGAAGTCGACGAGCGACTGTTCCCAGAGCGTTTTTGCCGCGACTGGCTCGAGCGCTCCCGTGAACCCGGGGCGACGGCCTTGGCGGGCATCGCCGAGCAGGGTGAATTGCGACACGCACAGGATGCCGCCGCCTGTGTCCAGGACCGAGCGGTTCATCTTCCCGGCGTCGTCGGAAAAGATGCGCAGGTTGACGGTCTTTTCGACGATGTATTTGAGGTCGGCGGCCGTGTCGCCGTCGCCCGCGCCGAGCAAGACGAGGAGCCCGGGGCCGATTTCACCCGTCAGGCGGTCTCCGACGGTGACGCGTGCGCGGGTGACGCGCTGGAGGACGGCACGCATGGGGGCGGCTGTAGCATGGTCGGGCAACCCTCGCGCCTTGTGCCGGGTCCAAACGGCCGCTAGGATGCCGGCGTTCATGCGGTCTGCACTGTGTTTGCTCGTTCTACTCGCGGCCTGTGGCAACGAGATCGGCGACTCGTGCATCGTCAGCTCTGATTGCGCTACCGACGGAACGCGCACGTGTGACACGTCTCAAAAGAGCGGTTACTGCACGATCCAGGGCTGCGACTACGACACGTGCCCCGGTAGCTCTGCGTGCATCCGGTTCTTTACCGGCGGCTTTACGAACAAGACCTGCGCAGTGCAGGCTGACTGCACGCTCGACGAGCTGTGCTCGCTCGAAGGCGAGTGCGTGCCGCGCAGCAGCGAGGTCCGCTTTTGCATGGCCACGTGTGGCGGCGACGGCGACTGCCGCGATGGCTACGAGTGCCGCACGCTCGCGCTCATGAAGACGCACGGTGGCGAGCCGGTGCTGGCGCCGGGCGTGCCCATCGACGATCACGCTCCCAAGTTCTGCGCGACCAAGCCGGCTACTTGATCGCCCGCTCGATCCGGCGCTGATACCCTCGGCGTGTGTCGATCGGCGCGTTCCTACTGAGGCGACTGGGCGGTGGCCTGCTCGCGATCGTAGGCGTCTCGATCCTGGTGTTCGCGTTCCTGCACATCGTACCGGGCGATCCGGTCGATCACCTCGCGGGTGGTGACGCGACGCCCGAGCAGCGCGCGAAGATCGAGAAGTGCATGGGGCTCGACAAGAGCCTGCCCGGGCAGTTCGTCCAGTTCATGGGGCACGTTGTCGACGGGAGCCTGGGGCAGCAGTGCCCCGATCCCAAGGGAAAACCGACGGTGGCAGGGCGCATCTGGGAAGTGTTTCCGCACACGCTGTGGCTCGCGCTCGCGGGCATGCTCGTCGCAATCGTCCTCGCGTTGCCGCTCGGGATGGTGGCGGCGCTGCGACGAGGAACGTGGGTGGACACGCTCGCGACAACGACGTCGCTGTCGATGGTCGCGCTGCCGCAGATGATGTTCGCGCCGCTGCTGCTGTTCTGGTTCTTCGTCACGCTCGGCTGGTTACCGGGGCCGACGGAGGTAGGGCCTACCGCGATCGTGCTGCCCGCGATCGCCGTGGGGACGCACCTGATGGCGATGCTCGCTCGCATGACGCGTAGCTCGCTCGTCGAGGTGCTCGGCGAGGATTACGTGCGGACCGCGCGCGCGAAGGGGCTGCCGGAGGGCCGCGTGCTCGTCGGTCATGCGCTGCGCAACGCGCTCCTTCCGGTCATCACCGTCGTCGGTCTGCAGTTCGGGTCGCTTCTCTCAGGCGCGGTGATCATCGAGAACGTGTTCGCGCGCCCGGGCCTGGGCACGACGCTGCTCGACGCGATCCGCGAGCGGAATTATCCCGTCGTACAGGGCACCGTGCTCGTCATCGCGGCGATCTACGTCGTGGTGAACATCCTCGTCGATCTGGCGTACGGTCTCGCGGACCCGAGGATCCGTCGCGGATGAAGCTGTTCACCGGCAAGCTGCGACTGTGGACGAGTGCGTGGGTCGGCATCGTGATGATGGGGACGTTCATCCTCGTCGGGATCATCGGTCCGTGGATCGCGCCGTGGGATGTCGGCCCGACGTCGCTCGATCTCGCGCATCGGTTTGAGGGGCCATCGGCGCAGCACTGGCTCGGAACGGATTCCAAGGGCGCCGATACGCTGAGTCAGTTGCTGTGGGGTGCGCGGAGTGCGCTGCAGCTGTCGTTCATCGTGACGCTGATCTCGACGGCGATCGGCGTCGCTCTCGGTGTGATGGCGGGGTGGTTCCGCGGCGCGGTTGACGAGGTGCTGATGCGCATCGTCGATATCCTGATGGCGTTCCCGGGAATCCTGCTGAACATCGCGATCGTCGCGACGGTCGCGCAGCCCGGCATTGGCGTGATGATCGTGGCGTTGTGCGCGAATGGGTGGGTCGGCTACGCGCGCGTTGCTCGCGGTCAGGTGCTCGCGCTACGCGAACGGGACTTCGTCGCCGCGGCCGTCGCGCTCGGTGCGAGTAACAGGCGCGTGATGTGGAAGCACCTCGTACCGAACTCGCTCGGGCCGGTGCTCGTGCAGATGGCGTTCGGCATCGGCTCGGTGATCATGATCGAAGCCGCGCTCTCGTTCCTTGGCCTCGGTCCGCAGGTGGATTACACGTGGGGCGCGATGCTCGATCAGGCGCGCACGTTTCTGTGGAAGAGCGATTGGGTCCGCGTCTACGGCTTGGTCGCCGGCGTGGCGATCATGTGGGTCGTCCTCGGCGCGAATCTCTTGCGCGACGGTTTGAACGACCGCCTCGATCCGAAACAGCGAGGTCGCTGATGGCGCTGCGCGTGAAAGTCTGTCGCGTCAGCGACGTGGTCCCCGACGAGCTCCGCGCGTTTCGGGTGAAGGGCGTGACCTGGCCCGTGATGGTGATGATCGTCGACGGTGCGATCGTCGCGACGGCCGGGGTGTGCCCGCACGAGGACGTCGAGCTCGTGGACGGCTATCTGTTCGGGAAGATGGTGATTTGCCCGGCCCACGCGTACTCGTACGACGTGACGACGGGGCGCTGTACGCACGATCCGGACCTCAACCTGCGACGGTATGCCGTCACGATCGTGGGCGACGAGGTCTGGGCCGACCTGCTATAGCGCGGTCATGGCCTTTCGACCGCCACCGCAGCGCGAGGCGCCCAAGGCGCTGTTCTGGGGACTCGCAGGCGGCATGGTGTTGTTCACCATCATCTTGATCGTGCTCATTTTGACGCGCGAGCCCTACGCGCCTTAACCAACGCGCGGGCGAGCATGCGCTGCGACGTGATGCTCCTCGTGATCACGCGAGACCCGACGGTGGCTCGGTGGGCTCACCAGTCCATCGACCTTGGTCACCCGGGCTTCGAGCTACGACCTGTCGTCGTCGACCTTCCGGAGGTGCCGCGAATCCTGGACGCGGATCTGGCGCACGTGTCTCCAGAATTCGCGGTGTTGTCTTCACTCGCGCACCCTGACCGAGTAGTCGCAGAGACGGCGCTCGGCGCGATCCGCACGATGCCCGAGGACGCCCGCAAGCTATACTCACAGGCGATCCTGGCGCAGTTACCCGAGCCCGCACGAGGAGATCTGGAGACGCTCATGGACCTCTGGGACAAGTACAAACCGTTGTTCGAGCAGCACTACTACGAGCGCGGCCTCAAGGAAGGACGCGAGGAAGGAGGGACCGCAGCAAGCCGCGAGGCGTTGCGGACCTTCCTGGCCACACGGTTCGGTGGTGTTACCGATGAGCAACAGGCGCGCATCGCCGCTGCGGACTCCGCACAGCTATCGCGATGGATTGCCCGCGCGGCGCACGCTTCCTCTGCGGAGGCCGTGCTGACGGAGTAGGTGCTACGCGAGCGTGTCCAGGTCGGCGTCGGCGCCCGTGTAAAACCAGCGCTGCGGATCGATGAATCGACGATCACCGTCGAGCGGGATCATGCAGAGGAACGGCTTGGTCTCGCGCTCGAGGAAACCGGCGCGCCACATGTGTCGCTTGCGGCCATCGTTCGCGAACAGCTTGATGCTCGCAGTCTTCGCGCGCGTGTGAGCGACCGCGTGATGCGCGATCGCGTTCAAGGCTGCGTGCCAGGCACCGCGCACCGCGACGAGGTCGACGATGTGTAGCTCTTCTCCACCGCGCAGTGATTCGAGCGCGCAAGCAGCGACGGGCGTTCCTCCGTCGAGGATGACGTACGCGGGCTCTTTCTGCGCCGGTGCGGTACGAAACCGCCACTCGTAGAACGCGGCGTCGCGGATCGCGGCGAGGGCCAGATCCTCGCGAGCCTCGTTCCACACCGCATCGATGCGCGGATCCAACGGCAGCATCGGCGTGAGCTTCAGCGTCGACGGAAACGCGATCGGGATAGGCCCCACGCGGAGCGGCCGCACGTAGCGCGCGACATGCCCGAGCTCGCGCGAGCCGCCATGCTTCAACGGCGTCACGTTCATCGCGCCTGGCGCGCCGTACATGCAGCCGATGTCGTGCGCGGGCATCGCTTTGCGAGATGCGTCGTGCAGCAGGCCGCCGAGTCCTCGCCGACGAAATGCGGGGCGCACGTAGCCGTCACCGCCGAGCGCGGCGCGGACTTCCTTTCCATCCAGCCAGAGGCGGAACGGGAAGAAGGACGTACAACCCGCGACCTCACCCGTATCGGCGACGACCATGAAGGTGATCGGTGCGCCGCCGGGATTGGTCTCGTACATCCAGCGCCAACGCGCTTTGACATCGACGCCGGGAATCATCTCCTCGATCAGCGCGAGGACCTCCGCCTTGTCAGCTGGAGTCGCCTCGCGGACCGAGAAGCTCACTTGTAATCCGGCTCGACGATCTTGACGTCTTTGATGCCGGCTTCCGAGAACATCTTGTCCAGGTGACCCTTGTCACCGAGCGCCGTGATGACCTCGTTCGCTGGATCGAGCTCGCGCTTGATGAGCGCCTTCACCTGCGCCGGCGAGACCGCCGCGATCTGCTGGAGCAGCGTGTTGTAGTAGTTGTCGGGCAGGTTGTACTGCGCGATGAACGCGAGGCGCTGCGCGAGCTCGTAGGTCACGGTCGACTCCGCGAGCAGGTTGCCGACGAGCTTGCGGCGAGCGCGCACGAAGTCCTCGTTCCACTCCTCGTCACCCTTGCGCATGTCGTCGAGCGACTCGCGCAAGATCTTGAGCGACTCACCCGCGCGCTCCGCATCGACGGTGCCGCCGAGCTGTGCACCGCCGCCGAGGCTGTACGCCGACGGGCCGATCTTGGGACGGCGCGAGAAGTAGAGGCCGTACGTCGAGCCGCGCTTGAAGCGGATGTTCTGGGCGCGGATGTCCATCATCTCGGAGAGCACGCGGCGCGCGCCTTCCTGACCGTCGACGCCAGCCGGCGCCGGGTACGCGATGTACATCGTGATCTGCTGGTCTTCCTTCTGCTTGGTGACGCCGACCGCGACCGGACCCGTGCGCTTGGCCGGCGTCGGATCGACCGGCTTGTCGACGGTGCCCCGGTCCATGTCACCGAACGCGTCTTTGACGACCTTCTCGGCGTACTTCGGGTCGAAGTCACCGACGAGGATCAGCGTGCCGTTGCCCGCGCGGAAGTGCTTCTTGCGATAGCTCTCGAGCGCGTCCTTGTGGACCTTGTCGAGCGCGGCCGGCGTGGCGACGGCGGTCTTGGTGTACGGGTGATCGGGGCCGTAGAGGGCGCTGAACGTTTGGCGGAAGAACTCGTTCTCTTCCTGGACGGACTTGAGCTTCCAGCTCTCCTTGCCGGCCTTTTGCCACGCCTCGATCTGGTCCTGGTTGTACTCGCTCGCGTCCAGCTGACGCTCGAGGCCCTTCACCATCACGTCGAGATAGATGTTCACGCCGTGTGTGAAGCAGTTCGTCGCGTCGTCGTCGCTGCGGCAGCTGATGTTGATACCCGTGCGCGAGAGAGCGTCGGTGTTGTGCGCCTGGTTCGGGTCGTACGCGAACTCGCGGCGTAGGAAGCGTGCAGCCGCGTAACCCATCGCCGGGCTGTCCGGGGACGCTGCATCACCCGCGTTCGCGAGCACGAGATCGGCGGTGACGAGCGGCATCGACGTGACCGGCAGCATGATGACCTTGAGGCCATTGCCGAGCTGGAAGCGCGAGACGTTGTTCAGCATCTTGAGCTGACCGGCGACCTTGAGCGGGTGCAGGGCTTCGCTCGGATCGACGGCAGCGTTCACGATCGCCTGATCGCTGTTCGCCTTGAACTTCACCTTGGAGCGCGTGTCGCCCTTGACGCCGTTCTCGTCGGGCTTGACGACGATGATGCCGGCCTTGTTCCAGTCGAGCGCGCTCTTCACCGCCGCGCCGACGCGCGCCTGATCGAACTTGTCGATCTTCTTGAGCGCGTGAATCATGTAGGTGTCTTGTGAGTTGAAGTCGATCTCCTTGTCGAACTGCACCATGCGCGACACGGTGAGCGTGCGGTTGTCGAGCGCTTCGAGCTGACCGATGAAGTCGGCCTTCTCGAGCTTCTTCGCCTCGTCGAGATCCTCGGAGGAGCCTTCGTCCCACCCACGGTAGGCCTGCTTCGCCGCCTTCTGCGCGAAGTCGAGTGCTTCGTCGAGCTTGCCCATGCCCTTGAGCTCGATGCGGATCAAGAACAGCGGTGCGAGCTCGCCACCGAGAACGGCCGGCTCGACGCTGTACGCGAAACCGTACTGCTGACCGGCCTGCGCGATGCGACCGAACGCGGCGCCGATACCGAACTGCGCGGCTTCACCCTCGGGGGTGTTGGACGGCGGAAGCGCCCAACCGATCCACACGCTGGGACGCTCGACGTCGGCAGCGATCTCCCTCTTCTCGTGGCCGACGGTGAACGGCTTCACCTCGGTGCGCGGAGCCGGCTCGCGTGAGGGGATCTTGTCGAACCACTTCTCGACGAGCGCGACGGTCTTGTCGACATCGACGCCGCCCGCGATGACGAGCGTCGCGGCCTTGGGGGCGTAGTACTTCTTCATGAACGTGCACGCGTCGCTGAGCTGCGCGCTCGCGATCTGCACGTCGTCGCCGCCGATCTCCCGCTGGTACGCGTGACCGTCCGGATAGAACTGCTTCTCGATCAGCTGGACGACGTAGTTGTCGGCCGACGAGCCAGCGCGGATCTCGTTACGAACGACCTCGCGCTCGCGCTCGAACTCGTTCTGCGGAACCGTCGAGCAACCGAACGCGGGCAGCTGCGGCGTACCCGGCAGATCGGCCGCGTAGAACATGCGCATCGCTTCGATCTTGAGCATCGAGTCGATGTCGTCGCTCTTCACGCGCGTCCAGTAGTGGGTCGAATCCCAGTTGGTGAACGCGTTCATGAACGACGCCATGTCGAGCAGCGTCTGGAAGATCGGC
>DASYDE010000017.1:0-158431 GCA_036499725.1 Kofleriaceae bacterium | reverse complement strand
GAAGCCACTGCCCTCTTGAGGTCTCGACGGCGTATGAATGCACATGGACGATAGGCGCCCGAACCTCGTCGCGATCCTCGCCTGCAATGACCTGGACGCGAGCGAGCGCTGGTGGAACCGGCTCGGCTTTCACCGCCCCGCCGATCAGGACTACGACGGCTACCGCATGATCGCCGACGCGGACGGCTGCGAGCTGCACCTGACGCACGTCGCGGAGGCGGGCTGGCTCGTGCCGGGCAAGAACCCGAACGGCGTCTATCTCTACACGCCGCGCGTCGACGAGCTCGCGAAGACCATGCGCGACGAGATCATCGAGAAGGCCAAAGCGCCCGAGCACAAGCCGTGGGGCATGTACGAATTCGCGCTCAACGGTCCCGATGACTTTCTCGTGCGCATCGGCTGGCCGTCTCGGTTGCGCTAAAGAACCCAATACGTCTGCTTGTGCCCGCGGGCGGCGTACATCGCCGCGATCGCGTCGGCCTCGCAGCGGTTCGTCGTGCGCGTCACTTCGGCTTCGTTGCCGTTGTCGTCGCGCCGCATCACGGTGAAGCGCAGCGGCATCGCGAGTTGCTCGGCGTTCCCGCGGCGTGGAACCGTCCACAACGAGTCGAGCGGGATCCCGAGGTGGAACGCGACATGCGCGCGATCAGCGTCGGTACTGCCGCCCGTGTAGCGCGCGATTTCGTTCGCGAAGTCGACCGCCCCGCCAAACGATTCGCGTGCGCGCCACAGCTCGACAGCAAGACCACACGGAAACGCGAGCTTCTGGATGTCGAACGTGCCGAGCCCGTCGATCACGTCCTCGCCATCGGAGGGCGGTCCGAACCGCTCTTCGAGGACGCTCGCGAACGCGTTGAACCCGATCTCCGTCGCCACAGTCTTCTGATGACGCGACCGCAGAGATCGTTGCTACGTCGACGTCATGCCACCGTCGACGACGAGCGTCTGGCCCGTCGTGAACGATGACGCGTCGGACAGCAAGTAGATCGCGGCGCCCGCGAGTTCCGAGGGCTGCGCGTGGCGCGCGAGCGGCGTGCGCTTCACGACGTACTCGCGCAGCTGCGGGTTGTTCACGATGGTCGCCGCGAACTTTGTCTCGACGAGGCCGGGCGCGATCGCGTTGACGCGGATGTTGTTCCCGCCGAGCTCGAACGCGAGCGTCTGCGTCAGCGAGATCACGGCCGCCTTGGTCGCGCCGTAGATGCCCTGCATGGGCGCTGCGCGCATGCCGGCGACGCTCGCCATGTTGACGATCGAGCCACCGCCGCCGCGGGTGCGGGCGTGCTTCACGAGCGCGCGCGCTCCGTAGAGATAGCCGCGCACGTTGACCTCGATGGTCTTGTCGATCGCGGAGTCGGGCGTATCGATGAGCGGACCGAAGTACGGGTTCGTCGCCGCGTTGTTCACCCAACCGTCGATACGGCCGAACTTCTCGATGGTCTTGGCCGCGAGCGCGTCGACCTCGTCGGCCTTGCCCGTGTGGCAGGCGATCGCGATCGCGTGCTCGCCGAGATCCGCAGCGACCTTGTCGAGGTCCGCTTGCTTGCGCGAGGCGAGAGCGACCTTCGCGCCGTTCTCGACGCAGGCACGCGCGATCGCTTCACCGATGCCGCGGCTCGCGCCGGTGATGACGATGACCTTGTCCTTCAACATGCGCGCACGATAGCGCGCGGACTACTTGGCGTCGTCGGGCAGCGCGACCTTGTTCGCAGCGAGCGTCTTGCGGACGACGCCCCACACGGCTCCCGCATCCGTCGTCACGTCGTCCCAGCGCCCGGGGAAGCGACCACAGAAGCTCGTCTTCAGGATCTCGGGCAGCGCGCGCTTGCCGTCGTCGTTGAACATCGGGTGCGCGAGATAGACGCAGACCTCGTCGGTGGCGCGGACGGAGAGCGAGCCGGGTAGATCGCCGGCCGTGCGGATCGCATGCGCGACGTCGACGATGACCTCGATCGTGGCAGGCGCGACCTTGGGGTGGCGCTTCGCGAGGAGCTCGATCTCGGCGGGCGGCGGCGGGTAGGTCATCTGCAGCGGCGCGAAGCGGTCGAGCTGGGCTGCGTCGATGCCGAACGTGCCACTGAACTCGCGACCGCGATTGACGGCGGCGATGAACTGCACGTTGTCGGGGATCGGAATGAACGTGTTCTCGATCGGGTGGAACACGCGGCGCGTCGAGTCGAGGGCCGGCATGAGGGCGTTGCGCGCGCTCTCCTGGCAGCGGTTCAGCTCGTCGAGGAACACGAGGTAGCGGCGCTCTGGGTTTTCACCGGCCGATTCGAGCGCGTTGAGGATGTCCGTCTTGATGAAGTCGGTGATCGGCGTGCCCGCGGACGACGCGCGGATCTGGATCGAGACAAAGAAGTCACTCGCTTCGACCACGGCGCCGCAGTTGAAGAAGATGAACTCCATGCCGAGCGACTGCGCGATGGAGCGCGCGAGCACGGTCTTGCCGCAGCCCTGCGGGCCGTCGAGCAGGATGTTGAGGCCGGACTCGAGCAGCACCTGGAGCTTCTTCGCGACGATCGGATCGAGATAGACGCCCTCGATGCGGAACGGCGCGCGGCCGACGTACTCGACCTCGATGCGACCGCGGTCGTCGCGCTCCGGCTTGTGCACCGCGAGGACGCGCACCATGCACGGGATGCCGGCGACGATGCGCTCGTCGTTGGACAGGATGACCTTCGGCGCCCGGCGGCCATCGAGGTGCGTCGCGCGCAGCCGGAACTCGCTGTCCTCGAGCGTGTTCGGAAAGAACGTCGCTTCGACGGTGCGGCCGGGCGTCAGCTCTTCGAGAGTCCACTTCGCGGGCATAGGCCGAGAGTATCAGCTGCCGAGCGCGCGCCGCGTGAGGTCACCGATCATGCGGCCGAACTTCGCGACGGCGGTGTCGACCTGCGCGTCGTCGAGGAGCACGTGGTGTGGGAAGCACTCCTCCTCGAGCTTGCGGACCGCGACCTGCGCGCACACCATGCCCTTGCGCTTGGTGAGCGTCGTGACGAGGCCGCGCAGCGCCGCGACGGAGCACTGCGTGGGCAGACCGTCGCTGATCATGACGAGCACGCGGGCGCGTTTTTGCGACGACGCCGCGACGGACGCGACGTGGTAGAGCGCGGCCGCATCGTTGTTGCCGCCGTCCGCGGCGAGCGCGGTGACCTCGCAGGTGCGCGCATCGCCCGCATCGAAGATGACGGTGTCGGTGAACCCAAAGAACCGCGCGTCCACGCCCGGCAGGTCGCGCACCGCTTCCGCGATCAGGACGGCGAACTTCTTCGCGCGCTCGATGTTCTGCCCGGCCTGCATCGATCCCGAGCAGTCGATCAGCGTGCCGAGGAACAGATCCGTGCGGCGGATCGGCGTGCGCGCTTGCAGGATGCGCGGATCGCCGTGCGTGATCAGCGGGCGCAACCGGCCGCGATCGAGCGCGTGGCCCTTGGTGCGCGCCTTGACGGGCAACCAGCGCAGGCCCAGATCGTCGAGATGCTGGCGCAAGCGCGTCGAGTGGCGCGCCACCTCCGTCACGAGCTCGCGGTGCTTGCCCTTGTCTCCTTGCACGCGACGCACGTCCATGATGTGGGCGAACTGCTCGTCGGGGTTCACGTTAATCGCGAGGCGATCCGGCGCCTTCTTGCCACTGCCCTTGGCCTGATTCGGATCGAGGATGCGCTCGACCTCCTTCTGCAGGATTGCGTCGTCGACGCCACCGCTGAACACGTCGTCGTCGCGCTCGCCGAACTCGAGGCCCTCGGCGCCGCCGAAGACCTTCGCGCACGCTGTCGCCCCACCGAACATCTCCGCGAGCTTCTTGGTCAGCTCGTACATCTCCATCATGGAGAGACGCTTCAGGTCCTTCGGGATCAGATCGAGCGCAGCTGCGACGAGCGGATCCGCGTAGCGATTGCCGAGGTTCATGCGCAGCGCGCGGGAGAAGCGGGCGAGCGGATGGCCGTGCTTCTCGAGCTGCGACAGGATCGCACCGCGGCGCAGGCGGACCGATTCCTCGTCGAACGCGACCTCGAGCTCGGTGCCGATCAGCGCTCGCGCCGACGAGCCGCGCAGGGATTGCAGCAGCGACGTCACCTTCATCTCCTGCGGTGCGTGCTGGAACGCGTACGCGCCGAGGCGCTTCAAGCGATCGCCATACTCGGGCTCCACGCCGCGCAGGTTGCGCTCCAGGTGCTCGTCGGCGATGAGGTTGAGCAGGTGCCCCAGGCCCTCCGCGTGCGCCCTCTTCCAGATCGCCTCCGGCTCTTCTCCGCGGTGATAGACATGGTGCCCCAGCTCGTGCAGCACGAGTCCCTCGACGACGTCGACGCCGTTCGGCTCGCCGCGCAGCATCGGGAGCGCGGACACGTAGATCTGATTTCCCGTGAGGAACGTGTAGCCGAGGTCCTTCTGCTCGCTCGTCAGATGGAAGCGCATCAGGCGGCCGGTCAGCTCCACGCCGCGGCGCACACCCCATGCGAACACCTCGGCGACGGCTCGCATGCGCGAGTGGACCTCGCGATCGGAGACCGCGCGAATAGCGCCGTACTTGCGACCGGCCTTGGTCTGCGCCTCGTCGAGCATGCGCGTCGCGAGGTGACCGTCGACGTCGGGATCGAGCTTGCGATGAGGCCGGATCTCGTCGAGCAGCGCGATCATCTTCTTCTCGCTGCACGCGCCGTGGCCCGCGATCAGCGCGACGTCGACGAACGCCTCCGCGAGCATGTCGTGCATCCGCGACGGCAGCGCCGTGAGCAGCTCCTTGTTGTCGTTCTGCCCCTCGATCATCTTTTCGACGAGGATCGAGATGCCGCGCGGATCGCCGTCGATGACCATCAGGCGCTCGGCGGCGTCGCGGCGCAGGTGGAGAGGCCGCGCCTGATCGACCTCGAGGAAGCGCACGAGGCCGTCTCTCACTCCGCTGGAGAGAGACTCCTTCAGGAGCAGCTCGATGGACGGCCAGTACGCGTGGTGCTGCGGCGCATCGACGAGATGGAACGCGACCTCCAGCGGCGTGCGCAGGTCTGCGAGCGCGTCCCAGTTCGCGCGCTTGAACGTCATCGACGGCAGCGCGTGGACGGCCTGGATCGCGCGAGCGAAGTCGCCGATTCCGACGCAGAGATGGAACTGCCACTCCGGCGCGAGGTCACTCCGCGCGGCGAGCTCGCTGGCAGCTGCGATCGCTTGCGCGTCGTCCCACAGCGCGATCGTCGACAGGATCGCGACGGGGGCGAGAAAATCACCGATGCGCGGCAGCATGCGCGCGAGGCGTTGCTGACCCTCCGCACCGAGCGAGGCCATCGCGAGCGCTGCTTCCTGCGCGACGCCCGAGCGCGAGTCCTCGCACCACTTCTCGAGCGCGTCGAGATCTCGCGAGGCGCGGATCCTCTCCAGCATCGCTGACGGCGCCAGCACCTCCGTGACGGGTGGCGGTGTCGGCATGCCGTCCATGCGGATCAGACGCGCCAGCTGGTCGCGCGCATCGGCGGACGCCTCGGGAGTCTGTGCGAGCAGGATCGAGCGAACCTCGTTGATCGGAACCGCGCCCCCCTCGACGAGCGCGACGACGACCCGCGCTGCCTGCAGGCCCCACGGCGCGGCGATGCGCTCGGCGGCAAAGGTTGCGAGCTCTGTCGATGCCTCTGCCGTGTACCGCGGTTTGTCGCGGTAGCGCAGGAACACCAACACCTCGGCGATACCGCGCCACATCGTTTGCTGCGCGAGCCGACCGTCCAAGGCGTCGACGGCTTGCAGCGCACGGAACACGCCACCCGCGCTCGCGATCCACGTCGCGAGGTATTCGGTGTGAGCCTCCCAGCGCCAGAGGCGTGCGTGAACGAGCGGCGGTGCGGTCTGGGTGGCTGAGCCCCATGCGCGCGCGGCCGTGTCGTCGAGATCACCGTCGAACTTCGGCGAAAACTCCGCAAATCGATCGAGCTGCGTCGCGACGTCGGGCAACGGATCTGCGGCGCCCAGCAGTGCGCAACACGCAGAGATGCTGCGCATGGGGTGGCGGCGACCGAGCGCATCGACGAGACCCACCGTCGGAGTGAACACGGAGGCACCGAGCGCAGCGAGCAACGAATCATCCGGTGCTGTCGCGATGCTCGCGCGCTCACCGTCGGCGAGAGTCCGCTGCGCGCGATTGGGCGGCAGCACGATGACCGCGGCCGTCGACGCAGGCGCCGTGATCGCCTTCGCCCACGCTTCGAGCGCGTCGGTGCGATCGGCGGCCACCGACGCGAGCGCGATCTCGACGCTGCGGGGCAGCGCGTCTTGCTCGGCGAGCGAGTCGATGTGCGCGACGAGCCGTGCGAGCTGATCGTCGGCGAGGCGCTTGGCCGTGCTCGCGACGACCTTGTCGGTGAGGGAGCGCAGGATCGTCAGTACACTCGTCCGCGCGCGCGCGTTCTCTCCCGGCTCGAGCAAGGTCGACAGCAGATCCGCAAATCCGACCGCGTCCATGCGCGTCGCGAACATCGTGCTCACCGTGAGCAGATGCAGGTCGCCGGCATCGAGATCCGCGTGCATCAGCAGCGAGTACAGCGCCGCCGGTCGCTGCGCCTCGGGGATCTTCGTGATGAACGCGTCGAGGCGTCCTCGGCGCCACACTGAGAGCGCGAGTCCCTCGAGCACGGCGGCATGCTTGGGATCCCAGCGGCGGATCTGAGCGAGCCAACGCAGCTCCGTCGCGCTCGACTCCTGCGGCAAGCGACACAGGCCCTTCCACCCACGCGTACTCGCACGCAGCAACTCGAGGACGCGCTCGTCACCGATCACCGTCGAGATTGCTTGCAGGCGGCTCATTGCCTCGCGCTTCTTGAGGCCCACGCCCGGCAGCTCTTGCTGCGGTGCATCTGCTTCGTGCGGCAACCACCCCGCGACCGCCGCCGCGAGCGCGAGGTCCGCCGTCACGTGCGGCAGGGCGAGCAGCGCGAGCACGCGATCGCGCGCGACGCGCACGGGCCACGCGTAGTGGAACAGCCCATTTGCGATGTGGCTGCGGCACGCTTCGTCCGTCGGGGCGCGCGTCAAGAGCTCGGGATCGAGCGTGACGGCTGCGGACCACAACTGCGGATGTGGATCGCGCGCGAGGCGCGACAGCACGGCCACGAGCGTGCGCCGCGTGAGTGCATCGGCCGCGACACCGCGCTCGGCCTCGTCGTCCTCCTTTGCATCCTTGGCGGGACGCGCCTTTGCCCGCGCGCGCGTGACAGCGAGGATCACGGCCGCGAGCTCTTTGCCCCATGCGCCGAGCGTCGCGATCGCGTCGATCACTGCGTCGAGAACATCGAACCCCTGCGCGACAGCGAGCGGGGCTCCCGTCGCAACGCGCTGCAGGTACTCCCCGACATGGAGCTTGTTGCGCGTGTAGTCGCGTTCGAGCGCTTCGCGGAGTTGGGCCGGAGTTGCCTGCAACAGCTGATCTAGGAGCCCGCGATCCGACAGCGCACCCATGCGGTGCAGATCGAGCGCGAGAGGAAACCGCGGCTCGGGCCATAGCAGCTCGTGTGCGAGGTCGCGGCACACCGGATCCGCACGCAGGTAGGTCGCGATCTCGCCGGTATTGACGGGCAGCGGCCCACTCAACGCGGCGCGACGGATGTCATCGCGCGGATGAAAGAGAGCGTGCGAGAAGCGCACCGGCGCATTGCGCGCGGTCACCCGCAGCGTCTCGAGCGCGGCCATGCGCACGCGTTCGTCGTCATCGTTCAGGTGCGCGACGACCGAGCGCATCGCTGCCATGCCGCGCGCATCGACGAGCAAACCGAGCGCAGCCGCGCGCACGTCGCCGCCGAGGTCCTGGCCGAGGAGCGCGAGGACGCCGCGGAACAGCGGGGCGCGCGCCGTCAGCGGCAGGATCGCGAGCTGACGTAGCTCGTCGGCCGTGACCGTGCCGGCGTCGATTCGCCGTCCCAGCTCCAGATCTCGCACCGGATGATTCTCCACATAAATAGGGCGCCGCGCCGTCCACTGCGCCGATGATCATCGTCGTGGCTCCATATGGCTCTGCGCGCACGAGCCGCGCGCATTGCCGCCAGATCCATTGACGATCATCACCAGCGCGCCCGGTACGCAGTCGGGATGATCGAGCACGAGACCGCTAACGACCCTTGGTGGGTCGCGCGGAGTCTCGCGTCGAGAGTTACCCCGAAGTCGATGGCGTGAGACTGCCCCCGTTAAGGGGCGATCCGCCCAAAGGCGCCACTTGCGGAAAAGCGCAGCGCCGAGCGACGCGCCTCAGCTGCTCCCGCCCGAGGAGCTGACACGCAGGCGCGCGTCGTTACATCAAACTACGTACCGAGCTGCGGTTTTAAGCGCGACGCCCGGAAAACGAAGGTATGTGACTAGAGATTGCATCCGTGCACGTAGACCTCCTCGGTGGAGTCAGTCCGCGGCCACCTTAATGAGCAGTGGCTCGTCGAGCAAGAACAAACGCGTAACGCCGCGATCTGGTCTCGAAAATAGTTCTTCGCATGTGCGACGAGCGACGACGTCGAGGGCATCTAACCCGCATGATCGAGATCGGCGTCAAAGCGCTCGCTGCCGACATCGAGGCCCGCTTCGGCCCGCCGACCGATGAGGTCGAGATCGACGGGCTCGGTACGTTCGATCATCAGCTGTTAACGTTTCCGTGCGGCATGACCCTCGATCTCCTGCTCGCGCGATCCGGCTTCCACGGAGCCATCGATCGCTCGGCAGGACCGATCTGGTTTCACGGGATGGCGAGCGATGACGACCTCGCGCACATCGCGTTTCATCTGAGCCTTCCTGTCGCCTCGGTGGTGCTCTCCGATGGAACGCAGCCGACGCGCGCCGCCGTTGTGTGCGTGATGCGGCGCGATGACAACGGCAACGAGGTCGAGGTCACGCGAGTGACGAGCCGCTGCGAAGCCGATGCGATCGCGGCGATGTACACCGCGCGCGGTCACAAGCAGATCTACTGGGTTCTCTAGGAGCACAGGCGGCTCGGCCAGCCGATGCGGACGAGGAAGTCGTCAGGTCCGTTGAGCGAGAGCTCGTACATGCCCCACGGCTTGTGCTCGGGTGCTTTGGCCTTCTCGATGATCTCGTCGCGCATCGTCGCGGCCAGTGCGTCGACGCGTGGCGTGTACAGATAGACACCGTTCGGGTTCTTCCCGGGAACGAGCCAGCCCGCTTCTGCGACGTTGGTCAGGTGCAGCTCGCAACCGTCTCCGTCGGAGAGCATGCGGTAGCCCTCGTAGTTCTGATCGGCCGGGCGGTGAAAGCCAAGGCGGTTCCACCAGCGCTCGCTGGCGTCGAGGTCGTTGCACGCGAGGATCGCTACGAGATTCGGGCGGCGCTCATCGACGTCATCTGACATGGGCATTCATACGCCGTCGAGACCTCAGGAGGGCAGTGGCATCACCCGCGGAAACAGGCGGCGAGAACAGAAAGCCCTGGCCGTGCGTACAGCCGAGAGAGCGCAACAGCTCGAGCTGGGCGGTCGTCTCGATGCCTTCGGCAACGATGTCGAGGTGAAGGGCTCGGGCGAGCGCGATGATCGCGGTCACGATCTCGGGACGCTCCTCGGACGTGCCGAGCGGAGCGATGAAGGACTGATCGATCTTGAGCTTGCCCACGTTGAGCTGCTGCAGCGACGCGAGGCAGGAGTACCCCGTGCCGAAGTCGTCGAGTGCGAGCGACACGCCGAGGTCGCGTAGAGCGCCGAGCTCGTGAGCCTCTATCGCGGTGCCCTGCATCATCGTGCTCTCGGTGAGCTCGACCTCGAGGAGGGACGGAGGCAGCGAATGTTCGTGGAGCGCGCGCGCGACGTGCGTTGCGAAGCCGAGCTCGGAGAGCTGATTCGCGCTGACGTTGACCGACATGACGAGCGGCTGCGGCGTGGCCCTGCGAAACGCGACGAGCTGCGCGCACGCGGCGTCGATCGCCCAACGGCCAAGCGGGCGGATGAGGCCCGTCTCTTCCGCGAGCGCGATGAAGCGGTCCGGATCGACGAGGCCCCGCTCGGGATGGGCCCAGCGCATGAGCGCCTCGAAGCCGACGATGTTGCCGGACGCGAGGTCGACGATGGGTTGGTAGAAGAGACACATCTCTTCTCTCTCGATGGCGAGGCCGAGCTCCTGCTCGTCGCGCAGCTCGGCCTGCACGTGCTCGTGCATCTCCTGATCGAAGACTTGCGTGCGCGACCGGCCCGCGTCCTTGGCGCGGTAGAGCGCCGTGTCGGCATCGCGGAGCAACTCTTCGCCTTGCGTGTAGCGCTCGTCGATCATCGCGAGGCCAATGCTGCCCCCGATGCGCACGTCCCGGCCGTCGATGATGAACGGCTCGTTCAGCGCGCGATGGATGCGCTCCGTCGTGCGAGTGGCGTCGCGCAGCTCGCTGATCCCGTCGAGCAGGATCGCGAACTCGTCGCCGCCGAGACGAGCGGCCGTATCGCCAGCGCGCAGACAGTGCTGCAAGCGGGCCGCGACCTCGACGAGCAACTGATCGCCACCGAGGTGGCCGAGCGTGTCGTTGACGACCTTGAACCGGTCGAGATCGATCATCGCCACCGCGAACTTGGACGAGCGACGGCGATTCCAGCGCGACGTCGCGTGTGTCAAGTGCTCCAGCAGCAGCTTGCGATTCGCGAGGCCGGTCAGCGCATCGTGTGTCGCTTGCTCGAGGAGCTTCGCTTCCACGCCCTTGCGTCGCTCGATCTCAGTTTGCAGATCGGCGGTGCGCTCGATGATGCGTTGTTCGAGCTGCGCTTGCGCTGCTTCGAGCTCGAGCTGGTTCTGGCGCAGCGCGACGAATACGGAGACCTTTGCGCGGAGAGCATCGGGATCGATCGGCTTCTCCAGACAGTCGACAGCGCCGGCGGACCACGTGCGGAAGAAGTCGCGTTGCTCCGAGTGTGCGGTCAGGAAGATGATCGGAATGTGCCGGCTCTTCTCGCGCTTGCGCAGCAGCTCGAGCGTTTCGAAGCCGTCCATCCCCGGCATGCGGATATCCATCAGGATGACCGCGAACTCTTCATCGAGAACAGCTTTGAGGGCCTGCTGTCCTGACGAGGCCCGCACGATGCGTTGCCCGAGTGATTCGAGGCTGATCTCGAGCGCGAGAAGGTTCTCGGGACGATCGTCGACGATCAAGATGTTGACGATCGGTAGCTCGGACATCTGCACTCAGCCTGACGTGCGATCGATGTAGGCGTCGACCGCCAACTCCCAAGGTGGTGCCGCTCTCACGCACTACTTTCCGAGGCAAATCACCACGCTGTAGAGCGTGAGCACGTTCGCTCGTTCGCGCGTAGCGCTATCGCACGGTCACTTCGCCTACACGCGACGGGTCCGTAAG
Source organism: Kofleriaceae bacterium (assembly GCA_036499725.1). Taxonomy (GTDB): domain Bacteria; phylum Myxococcota_A; class Polyangia; order Haliangiales; family Haliangiaceae; genus JABFXX01. Next base: position 147,124 of record DASYDE010000017.1, on the reverse strand, counting down.
GAAGGCCACGTGCTTGTCGACACCTATGAAGAAGTGTTCGCGGCCCGGATTGCCGCGATGATTTCGTCGGGCGGTGGGAATCGCCCTCCCATCTTCTCCGCCACCTTCTTGTCATTCACCCACACGGTGAACTCGCCCGAGTTGCCGGGCTCGATGGTCGCCGTCTCTCCGAGTTGCTGTTGAATCTTCGCGGCCGCCCGGGTCGCGTGAGGCTTGTAGCCTCAGGAGTTGCAGTAACGGATCTTGATCATGCGCGTGTGTACCCGTTTGCTTCTCCACTGAGAAGAAAACAAGAACGCCTCAAGTCTGGGGCGAGAATGCCGAGGCAAAGAGCCCCTTCCTGGCGAACCCCTCGAAGACGTTGCACATTCTCCGTGGCACGGCCCATGGATAGCTCGTGACGCGTGGTGTTGTTCAGAGCCGCGGTTGTCACGACCGCTCTCGTTTGCCTCGCGAACGTTGCAAACGCCGACGTGTCGGTAGCGACGCTTCTCTCCGATCCAAAAGTACTCGCGCAACGACTGCGGGAGATCGATCCCGTCGTCGCAGCGGCGAGCGCACGGATCGAAGCAGCGCGGGAGTCTTCTGCGCAAGCACGCGTGTATCCCAATCCGCAGCTCTCTGTTACTGGTGGCGGTCTCGCGCTCGGACGCGGCAATCGCGCAGACGGCCAGGCGGGGCCGACGAGCGTTGGTGATACCGGCAACATCGGCGTCGGCATCAGCGAGATGTTCGAGCTGGGCAAGCGCGGACCGCGTCAGCATGCAGCGGAAGCGCGCACGCAGGAAGCCGGCGCGCAGGCGGTCGCCACGCTCGGCGCACGCATCACCGACGCGCAAGGCCTGCTCGGCGATCTGGCGCACCTGGCCGCGCGCCGCGACGTCATCGCGACGAACCTCGAGGCGGCGAAGAAGCTCGAGGCGCTCGAGAAAGTGCGCGTCGACCATCAGGACCTCGCGCCCGTCGAGTTCGAGCGCATCCAACTGGATACGAAGTCGCTCGAGCTCCAGCTCCGACGCGCGGACGCCGATGTGGCGAGCGCACTCGCGTCCTGCTCGGCGCTGTTTCACGACACGTGTAACGCGACAGGCATCGATGCGAGCACGCTCGACAAGGGAGCGGATCTTCCGCAAGCGCTGCCCGAGTCGAACGGCGCGATCGCGGCACGACCGCTGCGCGAGGCAAGCCGCGACGAAGTGTCCGCGCTGCAGTCCGACGCAGAGCTCGCTGCGAATCGCAAGATTCCTGACCTCACCGTCGGCCTCGGCTACACCTACGACCGCTACGAGTACTCGGGTTCGGTCCCGCAGACACTCGCGCTCACCGTCGGAATTCCGCTGCCGTTCTTCGACACCGGTGTTCACGACGCATCGGTCGCGCGTGCGAACGCGAAGGCGATCCAGGCCCAGGACAAGGCCGAAGAGCTCGTCGCGACGGGTACGGTGAACGGCCTGCTGCTGCGCCGCAACTCGCTGGTGCAGGTCATCACTTCGATGGAGCAGGAATCGCTTCCGAGCTCCACGCGCATCATCGAGCAGACGCGCAAGGCGTTCGATCTGGGGCAATCGCGTCTCGCGGACCTCTTGCTCGTCGAGCGGGCGCACCGCGACCTGCAGCTCGACCTTCTCGATACCCGTTTTGAACTGTTCCAAGTCCGGGCCGCGCTGCGCGAAGCCCTCGGCATCGACGACGACGTTGCTCGCTCTGTGGAGAACAAATGACCCAGTCCTCTGAACTCGATCCTGCTCCCATGTCTGCCGCCGCCAAGAGTGCGAGCGGCGCGGCCAAAGTCATCGGTGTCGTCATCGCGCTCGGTGTCAGCGGTCTCGCGTTCGCACTTGCGAGCCACTACCGTCGCCCCCCGCCTCCGACGGACACCCCCGCGCCCGGCATGACGCTCGGCTCCGACTCGGTGACGCTCGCCAAGGATGCGCCGATGTGGAGCTCGCTCAAGATCGGCAAGGCGCAGGCACCGCAAGCGCTGTGGAGCGATCCGGTTCCCGCGAAGGTCATGTTCGACGAGCAGCTCGCTTCGCGCATCGGTTCGCCGCTCGCGGGCCGCGTCCAGACCGTCTCCGTCGAGCGCGGTCAGCGCGTGAAGAAGGGCGACCCGCTCTTCAGCGTCGTGTCCGCAAACCTCGCCGACATGCACTCCGATGCCTCCAAGGCAAAGCTCGACCAGGCGACGGCGAGGACGAACCGCGATCGCGTGAAGGCGCTCGTCGATGCCGGCGCGATTCCTGCGAAGGAGCTCGTCGCGGCGGAACAAGAGCTCGCGGCTGCAGATCTCGCGGTCAGCACGGCGGGCCAGAAGATCTCCTCGCTCCGCGTGGGTGCAGGCGGCGGCACGGGCTTCACGGTCACGGCGCCGCGCGACGGTGTTGTCGTCGAGAAGACCATCTCCGTCGGTCAGAACGTCGATCCGAGCAACGGCTCGGTGATGGCGATCGCGGACCTGTCGGAAGTGTGGGTCGTCGCCGACCTGTTCGAGACGGACGCGGCCGGTCTCCAATCCGGTGCAAAGGCGAAGGTGAAGCTCGGCGTGGCCGAAGTCGAAGCGCCCGTCGATCAGGTCTCGCAGATCGTCGATCCGGATCGCCACACCGTGCCGGTGCGCGTGCGCTTGCCGAACCCGGACGGCTCGTTCCGGCCCAACGCATACGCGCAGATCAGCTTCCTCGATACGTCCGATGCGAAGGCGACGCTGCCCGTGTCCGCGATCCTCTCCGACGGTGACACGTCGTACGTCTACGTGAATCTGAACGGCACGCTCAAGCGTCGGACGATCCACGTCGGCGCGGTGACCGGTACGGACGTGCGCGTGATCGACGGTCTCGAGCCCGGCGACCTCGTCGTGGTGCAGGGCGCCATCCTCCTCGATAACCAGATCGCGCTGGAGGACGGATGATCGACGGAATTGTAAAGTTCTCGCTCAGCTCGCGCCTCTTCGTCTTCATCATGGCGATCGCGCTCGCTGCGGCGGGTTGGTTTGCCTACAAGAACCTGACGATCGAAGCGTTCCCTGATCCGACGGACACGCAGGTCCAGATCATCACCAACTACAACGGTCAGCCGACCGAGGAGATGGAGCGCCGCGTCTCGATTCCGCTCGAGCGCGCGCTCAACGGCGTGCCGGGCCTCTATCGCCTGCGCTCGATCTCGCTGTTCGGCCTCTCGCTCGTCACGCTGACGTTCGAGGACGGCGTCGACCCGCTCATCGCGCGTCAGCAGATCATGGAGCGCATCCCGGGCGCTGATCTTCCCGAAGGCATCGAGCCCGAGCTCGGTCCGCTCGCCACGCCCATCGGCGAGATCTATCGCTACACGCTCGAGGGGCAGGGCGTCGATCCGATGACGCTGCGCACGCTCCAGGATTGGGTCGTTCGCCCCGCGATCATGCGCGTCTCCGGTGTTGCTGACGTCGTCACGTACGGCGGTCTCGTCCAGGAGATTCACGTCGAGCCGGATCCGACCAAGATGGCAGCGCTCGGCGTCGTCCTCGATGACGTGTTCAGCGCCCTGTCCAAGTCGTCCGCGAACGCATCGGGTGGCTCCCTCGAGCGCGGCTCGAACCTCCTCGTGATTCGCTCCGTCGGTACGTTCCAGAACATCGACGACATCGGCAAGGTGCGCGTCGGCTTCCACGGCGGCGTCGCCGTCAAGATCAGCGACATCGCGCACGTCACGACCGGCTACGAAGTCCGCCAGGGCGTTGTCACGCGCGGCGCCAACGACGACACCGTCGAAGGCATCGTGCTGATGCGCCGCGGTCAGAACCCGTCGGTGGTGCTCGAAACGCTCCGCGAGACGCTCAAGCAGATCCACGAGCACGCGCTGCCGAACGGCTCCGTCAGCTTCAAGCTCGAGCAGGAAGGCGCGAACACCGTCGTCTCTGCGATCACGAGCGACGCGGCCGGCAAGCAGATCGTCACCAAGATCGGCTCGTACGTTGGCCCGTGCAAAGCGGAGCTCAAGACGGTGACCGAGCTCGCGATCGCACGCTGCAAGACGTCGGTCGTGCGCGCCGTGGCGAACAACGACGGCGTCGACATCATCGCCGACGGCACCAAGGTCACGTCGCTCCAGACGCCGGTCGTGAAGATCGTCCCGTTCTATGATCGCACCGAGCTCGTCGACACGACACTGCACACCGTCTTCCACAACCTCATTGAAGGCGCGCTGTTCGTCAGCATCGTCCTGTTCCTGTTCCTTCTCTCCGTGCGCGCGTCGCTCCTCGTCACGCTCGTCATCCCGCTCTCGCTCGCTGCGTCGTTCTTGTACCTGCACATGCGCGGCATGAGCGCGAACCTCCTCTCGATGGGCGCGGTGGACTTCGGCATCATCGTCGATGGCGCCGTCATCCTCGTCGAGCACGTGTTTGGACACCTCGCGGGCGACGCGTATCAGAAGCAGAGCGACTCCGAACGCATGACATCGATCTGGACCGCGTCGCGTGAGGTCGCACGTCCGACGCTGTACTCGCTCCTCATCATCGTCGCGGCGTACCTGCCGATCTTCGCGCTCCAGCGCGTCGAGGGCCGCATCTTTGCCCCCATGGCTCACACCGTCGTCAGCGCGCTCCTCGGTGCGATGATCGTGAGCTTCACGCTCGTGCCCGCGTTGTCGTTCTTTGCGCTGCGCCGCCACAAGAAGCTGCGCGAGTCGCCGCTCCTCAAGGTGGCGCAGGCCGGCTACGACCCCGTGCTCCTGAACGCGATGCGCAATCCGATCGCGGTGGTGCTGTGCTCCGTCGGTCTGATGGTCGCGGGCATCGAGCTCGCGCCGCGCCTCGGTAGCGAGTTCCTCCCCGAGCTGAACGAAGGCTCGCTCTACGTGACGTTCACGCTGCCGGCGCAGGTCTCGCTCTCCGAGGGCCGCAAGCTCACGCCTCGCATCACGGCGATGATGCGAAAGGATCTCCCCGAGGTCACGGATCTCCTCACCCAGCTCGGACGTCCCGAGGACGGCACGGATCCGACGCTGCCATCGAACCTCGAGGTGTTCGTGAAGCTAAAGCCAATGGACAAGTGGCGGCCGAACATCCACACGCTCGACGACATCGTCGAGGTGATGGACAAGAACCTCAAGACCATCCCTGGCATCGAGTACAACTTCAGTCAGCCGATCCGCGACAACGTCGCCGAGAACATCAGCGGTCAGTTCGGTCAGGTCGCCGTGAAGATCTACGGCGATGATCTTCAGCAGCTCGCAGCGATCGCGTCGACGACCGAGTCCACGATCGCAAAGGTCCCTGGCGCCGCTGACGTCGGCATCGTGCGCGCATCGGAGCAACCGTCGATCTCGATCGTCCCGGACCGCAGTGCCCTCACGCGGTGGAACCTCGATCTCGGTTCGTTGCAGGACTACTTCGAGACCGCGCTCTCCGGCCACGTCGCGACGCAGTTCTGGGACGCGGAGAAGCACTTCGACGTGACGGTCCGCTTGCCGCTCGCATCGCGCCGCTCCGTCGAAGCGATCCAGAATCTGCGCGTACCACTGCCCGACGGATCGCTCGTCCCGGTGCGCGCACTCGCGGACGTCTCCGTCGGCTCCAGCCGCGCCGTCATCACCCGCGAGAACGGCAAGCGCTACATCGGCGTTCGTATGAACGTGCGCAACCGCGACCTCGGCTCGTTCATTGCCGAAGCGCAACAGGAAGTCGGCAAGGCCGTGACGATGCCCGTCGGCTACGACATGTGGTGGGGCGGTGAGTTCGAGAACCAGCAGCGCGCGATGAAGCGCCTGACGCTCGTGCTGCCGCTCTCGCTGCTGCTCACGTTCCTGCTGCTGTTCTCCGCGTTCGGCACCGTGTGGGACGCGACGATCATTCTCCTGAACCTCCCGGTCGCACTGCTCGGTGGCTTGCTCGGGCTGTCGTTCGTCGGCATGACGCTCTCCGTCTCCGCCGCCGTCGGCTTCATCGCGCTCCTCGGTCAGGCCGTCCTCAACGGCGTCCTCGTCGTCTCCGCGATCCGAGCTCGCATCGACAAGGGACAAGACCTGTGGACAGCAACGATCGAAGGCGCTCGCGAACGCCTGCGCGCAGTTCTGATGACCGCACTGCTCGCGTCGCTCGGCCTCCTACCCGCCGCGATGTCGCATGCGATCGGTAGCGAGACGCAGCGACCGATCGCCGTGGTCGTCGTCGGTGGAACCATCTCGTCAGCACTGCTGACGCTGATCGTCCTACCGGTCACGTACTACTGGGCGGGTGCCGCGCGTAACTGGTTCCGTCGCCGCCGCGGAGAAGCGGTACCGACGGAAATGCCGAGGGCGACGCTGGAGTAAGGCGGGATGGCGGAGCGCGCACGCCTTCTGATCGTCGACGATGATGCCGATGTCCTCGCCTACCTGTGCGAGGTCCTCGAGCCGCACTACGACGTCGCCAGCGAACGCTCGTCCAAGGCCGCTCTTCAGCGGATCTGGAACGAGGAGTTCGACATCGTCGTCACCGACGTCGAGATGCCGGAGATGCGTGGGCCGGATCTGCTCGCGACGATCCTGGACATGAAGCCGCGCCAAGCGGTGCTCATGATGACCGCGTTCGGGAGCGTAGACCTCGCCGTCGCCTCCGTGCGCGCGGGTGCGAGCGACTTCATCACCAAGCCGTTCAAGCTCGACGTGCTCCTCGTCGCGATCGAACGCACCCTGCGCGAGCGAATGATGCGCCGCGAGATCGTGCGCCTCCGCCGCGACCTCGCCGACGAAGATGACGGTCTCGTCGCGATGACGCCCCAGATGACGGCCGTGCTCGATATCGCTCGCCGCGTCTCTCGCTCCGATGTCTCTGTACTGATCACGGGCGAGAGCGGAGTAGGCAAGGGCGCCGTCGCGCGATGGATCCACGACCGCAGCGCACGCCACAACGGCCCGTTCGTTCAGATCAACTGCGCAGCTCTCCCGGCTCCGCTCGTCGAGGCCGAGCTGTTTGGCGTCCAGCGCGGCGCGTTCACGGATGCGCGTGACTCGCGCCGCGGCTTGTTCGAAGAAGCTGCGCACGGCACGCTCTTCCTCGACGAGATCGCCGAGATGCCGAACGAGGCGCAGGCCAAGCTCCTCCAGGTCCTCGAGACCGGTCGCGTCCGCCGTGTCGGTAGCACCGACAACGTCGAGACCGACATCCGCATCATCACCGCCACCAATCGCGACCTCGACAAAGCCGTCCGCGAGGGCCGCTTTCGCAAGGACCTCTTCTTCCGCATCAACGTCGTCCGCATCGACATCCCACCGCTGCGCTCGCGCCAAGGCGACATCGTCGCGCTCGTTCACGCGTTCCTCGCACGCGCCGCTCGCCTCGGCGAAGCTCCCATCGGCATCACGGAGGAAGCGATCAACTGGCTCTGCGCGCAGGAGTGGCGCGGCAACGTCCGCGAGCTCGCGAACAAGATCGAACGCGCCGTCGCCCTCGCGGAGCACGACACCCTCGTCCTCGACGACGTGAGCGAGTCTCCCGCGAATTCGGCGGACCCGGTGGAGCTCGATCTCGGCAACGCCGCCGATCAGCGCCTGCCACTCAAGAGCGTCGAAGCGGCTTACATCCGCCACATCGTCGCGCTCCTCGGCGGCAACCTCGTTCACGCCGCGCGCGTGCTCGGCATCGATCGCCGCACGCTGTTCCGCAAGCTCGGCGGAGCGCTCTAGGTCGCCGACGTAAACGCGCTGACCGGAATGTCGAGCGAGCTGCGGTCCTCGCGACCGATCAGCTGGGCCTTGAACGCGACGCCCGGCAGAACGTTGAGCGCGAAGTACAGCGCGCCGTACTTCTTGCCGTCGTAGAACGCCTTGTCGGGGTGATCCGCGGCGAGCTTGGCGCTGGCCTGCTCGGCGATCACGGCCTGCTCGAGCAGCAGCCACCCGCACACCGTCTCGCTCATCATCTCGAGGAAGCGGTTCGCCACCGTCGGCACCATCTCCATCTTGCCGCCACCGAACCACTGCATGAAGCGCATGCCGGTCGTGTTCATCGCTTCGATCGCCTGGCCCAGGACCGCCACGGCGTCCTTGAGCGTCGGGTGATCCTTGTGCGCCGCGACAAACGCCGCGACGTCCTTGCCGAACGCCTGCACGTTCGCACCACCGCGCTGCATCAGCTTGCGGCCGACCAAGTCCATCGCCTGGATGTGGTTCGTGCCCTCGTAGATCGAGAAGATCTTCGAGTCGCGCGCGTACTGCTCGACGGGCCAATCCTTCAGATAGCCGGCGCCGCCGTACACCTGGATCGCCGTCGCGCAGATCTGGAACGCCTGATCCGAGCCGTAGGCCTTGAGCAGCGGCACGAGCAGGTCGACTTGACCGTTGTGATACTCCTGCTGCGCCGCATCGCCGTTCGCCGCCTTGAGTGCGTGAACGCGGTCGAGGTGCATCGTCAGCTTCACGCACAGCGCGCGAATACCCTCGACGCGGCTCTTCATGTCGAGGAGCATCCGCTTCACATCGGGGTGCTCGACGATCGCCACGCGAGGCGCCGTCGCATCCTTCCACTGCTTGATCGACGACCCCTGCTTGCGATCCTTCGCGTAGTCGAGCGCGTTGAGATACGCGCTGCTCGCCAACGCCAGGCCCTGCAGACCGACGCCGATGCGCGCGTAGTTCATGAGGTGGAACATCTGGCTCATGCCTTTGTTCTCGACCTCGCCGATCAGCTCGCCAATGCAGCCGTCGTTGTCGCCGAACACGAGCTGCGCCGTCGCCGACGCCTTGATGCCCATCTTGTGCTCGATGCCCGCCGTCGCGACATCGTTCGGCGTTCCGTCGACGCGAATCTTCGGAACGATGAAGAGGCTCAAGCCCTTCGTTCCCGGAGGCGCCTCCGGCGTCCTCGCCAACACCATGTGGATGATGTTCTCGGACATGTCCTGGTCGCCGCCCGAGATGAAGATCTTCGTGCCCTTGATGTTGTACTGACCGTCGGGGCGCTTCGTCGCCGTCGTCGTCGCCGCACCAACATCGCTGCCGGCCTGCGGCTCGGTCAGGCACATCGTTCCGGCCCACTTGCCGTTGAACATGTTCGGCACGTACGTCTTCTTCTCGGCGTCCGATCCGAACGCGAGAATGACTTCCGCTGCGCCCTGCGTGAGCGCCGGGTACATGTTGAAGCTCGTGTTCGAGCCGCACATGAACTCCTCGACCATCATCGCGAGCGTGAACGGGCCGGCCTGTCCACCGTGCGACTCGTCGAGCGCGAGCGTGCGCCAGCCCGCCTTGAACAGCTCCTTCCAGATCTCCTTGAAGCCGGTCGGCACCTTCACCTGACCGCCCTCGAGGCGACAGCCCTCCGCATCACCGCTCGCGTTGCTCGGGCCCATGTACTTCTGGGCCCAGCCGTACGCCTCTTCCAGCACCGCGTTGACCTCGTCCTTGCCCCAGTTGGGGTACGGGTCCTTGCCGAGCAGCTCGTCGATCTTGAACTGCTCGAACAAGAGGAACGTCAGGTCGCGAAGGTTGGCCTTGTAATAGTTCTGGTTGGACGACATTTCGACTGCTCCCCGGAAAGTGAATGAACCGTCATTCATTTTATGGCCGGAGTGGCGCGCCGCGTCAACCACCGTCGGTAACTACCTGGCGAGCCTCACGATCCCGACCCTAGGCCAGGGGACACGAGAAACGTCGGGACCAGCAATGTCACGCTTGCCCGGGAAGCCAGCGCGACGCGCTTCTGGGTCGACTGATCGAACAACTCGACCCCTGACGGCGCCTGCTGCACGGACAGCGTCACTAGAACTGCGACGTCCGTATCCATCGCGGAGTGCTTGGCGACCTTTTCGAGCGTGCCAACAAGCCGCCCACTCGGTAGCTGCGCGAACAACGCGCGATCACGGATCGTCAGCCGGTTCGAGTCGATGCGACCTGCGATCGCGTCGATCATCGTGGTGCTCAGCCGTGGTCTCGTTCGCGCGGCGACGTCGGGACGGAACGAGCCCTTGCCGATCGGATGCTCGGTCACGCGTTCTTCGTGTGGCGTCCGTGTGCCGTAAAACTCCTCTGCGTGGAGCCAGGGGAGAACGCCGTGACGTGCTTCGAGCTGATCAGCCCAGCTTGCGAGAACATCGATCGCGATGCCCTTCTCGGTCTGGATTCCAAACGGTCCCGAGTAGTCAATGTGCGGGAAGTGATCCAGGCGCACGTGGCTGAGCGACGTGAGGTGTGGAGAGAGCGCGAGGTAGTCGATCGCCTTCGGGGTTAGCTGCGCATCCTCGAGATCGAGATACGTCAGTCCGCCGAGATGCGGCGAGCTCGCGAGCACGCGGATCTCGTGATCGGTGAGTTCGTTGAGCCGCATGTGCTTGTTCTTGTCGTTGCGCTCGGGCAAGCGCAGCGAACGAATGCGCCACATGTCGGGCAGCGCGGCGAGCTGCGAGATGCGCGGCTTGCAGTACGTGAGGGTCAGATGTTGGATCGGAGCGCGGCGGAAAACTTCCTCGGAGAACATGAGGAAGTAGTGTGTCTGCATTGCTCCAGCGCCTGTAAAACCACGAGTGTACCTGCCTCGTTCGAACAGATTCCGCATGATCCGGATCGGCTGTTCGTAGTCCGACGGGCGCAACCGCCTTGTGCCGTCTCGTTTCACCTCATCTAGATCGAACGTTGGATTGGTTCGATATCCGTTTGCGATTTCGAGCTGAGCGTCGATGAAGTCGGCAATCCGAGATGTATCGATGCCGGGAATCATGGGGCGTTCAGCGCGGTCGTCTCCCCAATTGGCGATCAGCTTTGCCGGCTGCGCTCGCATCCAAGATGCGTACTGGTGCCGTGGTTCATCGGAATCAGGCGCGGCGAGAATGGCTGCGATGAGACCGGGGTTGTCCGGGAATTCATCGTCGTTCAGTTTGCTTGCCGCAATTTCATCGCGAGTCTCGGTGCTGAACAGCTCGTGAGGATCCGGCGGCCAACGCGCTTCACGCTCGTGCTTGTCTCGCAGCGCGATGCCGCGATCGATCTCGGCGATCCACTCCTTCGTGGTCGTGCGAACGCGCGGGTCTTCCCAACGGGCGAGTAGCGCGTCGTACGCGCCTTCGACCAGCGTCTCGGCATCTTCGAACAAGCGGCAGTTCGTGCAATAGAGCTCGTGCAGCTTGTATGTGATGCCTTCAGCAGTGGTGAGCGTGAACTGCTTCCCGACAAGCGTCGTGCAGCCACACTGTGGGCAGCGCTGCCGATGGACCATGTGCGGCGCGTCATCCCAGCGAGGCTCGAAAGTTGGCTCCGTGTCACTCATTGGGCGTCCTCGTTCGTTCGTCCTCTTTGCCCGAGCTCGATTTCAAGCGCGCGTTCGATTCGCTTCAGCGCCTGGGGATCGTTCTTCGCCGCTGCGACGTCGAGCTCGATACGGTACCAAGCTTCGGCGTCCTTCCATCCAACCATATCGATCGCTTCCTTTTGATTATCTTTCCACGCGGCTTTGTACGCTTTCTCGAACGCCGCGTTGAGGCGACTGAACTCGCTGCGTGAGCCCTTCTCGCTCAACGCGATCTCGAGCGTGCTCAAGAAACGCGCCGCATCCGCTGCCGCGGCAGGCTTGATGCCCTTCGTCGCCGTCCCGTTGGCGACTGTGCCTTGAGGAAAGCCATACTGCATCGTTCCAACGTCGTACGTGGACACGATGTTGAATCTTTCGTGATCTGCGTCCACGCCGTCGACCTTGAAGTTTCCGACGTTGGCATCGCCGTGATAGGCGCTCGCTGGCAGATTCGCATCGAGGAATTTGTCCAATAGCCTCGCGCGCAGCGCGTTCGCGATCTTCTCGGCGTTCGCGTGCCCACCGAGCGTGGGGACGATATCCGCGCGCATCAGTTTCTCAAGAAAATAGTTCGCGTCACTGGCTCGCGCTGCGCGCGCATCAGCCTCGCTGACCAAGGTATCGCGGAACTTCGCGTGAAGCTCGGCAAGGCCCTCGGCAACGCTGCGCACGGCGTAGTTGAGCTCTTCCAGCTGCTGGGCTCTTTTCGCTGGATCACCGCTGAGTGACTTCACCATCTCGTTGATCGAGCGGCCAGGCGCGCTGTCCATCAGTAGCGACTGAGACTTGCCGTCGTTGTTGGCGTCTACGGTCATGCGCCCGCGCCCACGGACGACCTGTAGTCGCGTGAGCTTCGCTTCTTCGAGCATCGTGAGCAGACGCGCTTCCGTCCGAGCCGACGCTCCATCTCGGAACAACTTCACGATGCCGAGCGAGTGATCGGCGGTGAAGACCTCGAACACCAAATCTCGAGAGCGTCCTTCACCCTTCTGCTCGAGACGGATCTTCTCGCGCGGCGTCGCGGGGAGCTGATCTTGAAAAAACGCGAGAAGCTCGCTTCCCCACAAATTCTCGTCAGTACCGAGATGAAGTTCGATACTTGTGCCGGGCAGGCGGAAGCTGCGCAGGGCTCGCTGCTCGTTGGCGAGACCAAGGCGATCGCGTTGCGCTTCGAGGCCGTCGTTAACGCCGTTCGAATCGCGCGAGATCGGCCCATGATCGCGAGTGGCCGTTCCTGCGTCCGCAACGTGTTCACTCGCTTCCAACCAAGCCTTGCGCTGCGACTTCGCGATCCATCCTGCGTAGTCCCTCGAAGCGGCAGGGCCAGGGATGTAGTAGTCGCCGCCCACCATCTTCAGCCCGACGTACTTCCCGTCGTGCATGACCATCTCGAACTGCGTGGTTCCAGACGGAACTTCGTCGTCGCCTTTGGCGCCCTCTCCAAACCTAGCAGTGAGATCGGCGCTCTTGCCTTGTCCGTACGAGTAAATGATCTGGTCATAGACCTGTACGTCACGCGCACCACCGACGATGGATTCGAACGTCACCGCGTAGCGACCGTTGGAGAGCCGCTCGATATTTGTAGGCCGACCGGTACGGCGTGAAATCTGTGCGTTGTCACCGGCCGACCCGGGCATGCGGTTGCGTGGGATGTCCAACCCACCGTGAGCCGCTGCCTCGATCTCGAAGACTGTCTGGGAGATCCGTACTGGGTCGCGGCTCGCGATCGCGGCATCGAGCATCGCTTTGTATTTCGCTCGATCGGTCGGGCGAACATCGCCGACGAGATCTACGTGACCGTCGGGACCGAGACGTGCTGAAGCTTCGGCCGCCCAGTCCGACGAGGCAGAGCCCGGGATCGACAGAACGCGAGAACCGGGCAGGAGCTTCTCGAGCAGATCTAGATCAGCGCCCGCGAGGATCGTGTTGTCAGTCGTTCCCGCATTGAACGCCTTCTGGTCCGTGATTGTCCGTAGCGGTGCGTCCTTCGGCGTACCTGGGCCTGTGAGATCGTCAATGACGTCCGCATAGATCCTGACGGTCTTCCCCGAGGCGGTCTTCACCAGGACGCGGAAGGGAGCCTCGTCGATGTCCCAATCTCTTGCGGTCTCACGTCGCTCGAACGAAACCGCGCTCCCTTCGAGGACGTTCGCCTGAAGACTCATGCGCCCGTCCGCCATCGCGTTCGAGAGCTCGTTCGACGTCACGAACTCGCCCTCTTTCGAAGCAAGAGAGTGCTCGGCGACAGGGATCCCCGGGCTGTCGATTTCGCCGCGGTGCTGTCCAATAGGCTGATCACCACGGGTTTCGAGAACAGATGTGAAGTCCCTCGTGATGATCAGACGCTCGCCGATACCGAGCGCGGCGAGCTCTGGCGCTTGCAGCGACTGATGCAGCACGCCAGCTGGACCGAGACCAATCTGGAGATGGCGTGACCAAACGTAGGGAAGGGCTTCGAGGGCGGACTGGACGTTCCTCTGACGAGCCAGGAACGCGGCGCGCTGAGCTTCAGCGCGGCGATGCGCGATTTCGAGATCACGCGTTGTTGAAGCGGGCACGGATTCACTGGGCCGTGATGTGCGAGGGTTCTCCTGGATCGCGAAGTCTGTCTCGCCGATCTTCACTCCCCACTGATTTCTTGTCGGATCAGTGTTCAGGGGCGTTACGTCGGCGCCGACGTCTGTCAGTTGCTGGAATGCGTCGGCACCGTGCTCGTTGTCGATCACGTAGAACGAGCGTTCGACGCCGTCGACGACTGACTTGACCACGTTGCCCCGACGACGCGTGTTCTTGCCTCCGGCAGAGGCGAGCCCGAGCTGGATCTTCTCGAGCGATCCACTCCACTCGATTCCATCGTCGCTCGCAGGGCGAAGCCCCTGAAGGTACAGATTGACGAGTGGGGCTGCTTGCAAGTTCTTGTGCTCTACCGAGCTCGCGTTTCCTGCACGCAATGTAGCGAGCTGTGCATCCGTGAGTCCGAGCGCCGCCTGTCCACCGGAAGCGAAGAGCAGGTCGCGCTCCTCTTGCAGAGCCCCGTTGTATTCGGTGAGCAACTTCAACTGAGACTCGAGGTCGCCGCCGCGTTCCGCGATGCTCTCTGCGAAGGTGCGCTGCGTGCGAGCACGCTTCCAGAGTTGCGCACCGCGTGCTCCATATTCCCGAGCGCGTTGGCTCAGGTCCGTGAGGCGGTGCGATACCAGGTGCCCCGCCGCCATCGCGACACCGTTCTCGAGTAGCGGCATCCATCCGGTAGCCGGCTGTTCACCGCGTACGAAGCGAGCGGTCGTCATGCTGACGCTCATGTTCACCATGAACTCGAGCGAGAAGGCAGATAAGCCTTTCGCGAGGGCCAGACCTTGTTCTCCGGTCTTCCAGAGCGCGACGAGGCCTTTCTCCGTGGCTGCAATCTCTGTCACGGCGGCGCGGATCGGTGCCATGGCGAAGCTCGTCAGTACATTGGCGGCGAGGTTCTCGATGAACGAGGCCCCCATCGAGTCACCGTTCACCGCGTTCTGCACGGCTGCACCGCCGAGCGCTTCTGCGCCGACGGTGACTGCTGTGCCGGTCATGCTCGCAACTTGGGCCATGCGTGCGAAGCCAACCGTGGCTTCGGCCACCTCTGGCAGGAGAAGCCCTTCAACTGCGCCACCAAGCGCGCTCGCACCGACGTTGAGTACAAGGGTCGCCGCTACCATCCCCACGATCGTCAAGATGACGCGAGCACACTCGCTTCGTTGCTTCGCGCTCTCCGCGAGGTCGGCAGCGCTCTGGAGCCAATGACGGACCTGGGGTTGATTTGTGAGCGCTTCGAACTTGTTCCGTGCGGCCGCGACGCAGTTCGCGATTGCCTCACGCCGCAAGACGAGTGGCATCTTCGTATCCCGCGCGAATGTCTCGATCGCGCTGACGTCCATGCGAAGTTTGTCGTCGATGCCTTCGACCCAGTCCGCAAGCTGACCGAAGAACGACTTGTAGTCTGCGATGTCGCCGTTCCGGGTAATGTTCGCGAGCGCTCCAACAATCCCATCATTGGAATCGTTGAGAGCCCGTACGACGTGCCTCGACTTGTCGCGGATCACGAACATCTTGTTCGCGAGAGTGCTCGCCTGCGCATCGACGACGAGGTCCGCGACCTTGTCTGGGTCGAGGTACGTCGGATCTTGGCCCAACTCGACGACACGCTCCTCCAGATCGAACTGCCTTTGGCCGGCCTCGCTCGTACCGCCCGTCATCACGGTCTCGGCGTCGACGTCGGTTGCCGTCGAGCGAGATGCGCGGACGGACTCCTCGAGCAGCGCGAGACTCACGCGAGACGCACTTTGTGTTGCGCGTGCAAGTGGACCTGCGGCGAGCTGAGGCAGGTGTGATGTGCCGATCGCGCAGGCGTAGTCGGCGAGTGCGCTATCGATGATCTTGACGCCACATTTTGCGCTCACGACGAGCGAGCGAAACCCCGGCACAGCGCTCGACAGAACGTCGCGTTGATCGGCGAGTGCGTTCGCGTGAAGTGCGACCTCTACGTTCGACCTTCCACGCAAGCTGGTGAGCCAGTCGTACGACGGCTGCAGAAGCGCGAGCAGGTTGGCACCAAACTCACCGATTGCAGGCTTGGTCTTGTCGGCCATGCGCGCGTCCACGAGCTGGCGGATGTCATCGAGACGTCGCAGCGAGACCAACGCGAGCTCATCCGGCGAAACGGTAGCGCGTACTGGACCGCTGGAGTCCGCAAGCGCACGCGATGGCACCACCTCTTTCGCCTCCGGGGCTGAAGCAAACGCGAGCCGACTCGCGCGATCACTCTCCTCGATGGTCGTGTTCTTCGCGGCGTCGAGCGCAGCCTTTGGAGCGTTTCGGGCGAGAAACGGAAGACAGCATGCCCACCGCGCAGGAACCGCGAAGTAGGGAGGTAGCGAGACAATTCCGTATGCCCTCTCGGAGTGAGCTCCACCACGATCCTGAAACAGGGTGGCAGCAACTTCCTCCGGCGTCGCATCCGGCAAGTTGGTGACTTGGACCCAATTCCAGATGCGAGGATCATCGGCATTTGCAGGAAGAATCGATGCCGCACGCAAGCCTTTCGCGAATGCCCCGACTTGCTTGCCGGCTTCGAGCTCGCCGTTTTCTCGTTTTCGAAAGATGACGGCGTCGGGCGAGCACATAAGCTCGCGCACCAGCTCGTCGGCAGGGGTACTGGTGACAATCGACGTCGAGATCAGCTCGTCGTGTTGATCCGCCTGAGCAACAAATCGCAACCCGATACGTCCAACCGATGACTGGAGTGCTGACCTCAGATACGGCTTGAAACTGTTTGCGATCGCATCCCGCCACGGGACGACGCTGAGACCGCATGCCGCGAGGCCTTGCTGCTCATCGAGGAACCGAAGCACGATCTCCGTCACATCCGCTGGCTGAAGGATCGCGACGAGCAGCGAACGCAGATCGCCGTAGCGTCGACCGGCGCTTGCGAGTGCACCTTCGAACCGCGTCTGGAGCTCGTCGGGCGAGAGAGTCCATGTGAGCTGAGGATGCAGTGGCGCCAGATGCTCGATTCCGTCTCTCGCAAGCTCGAACTGCAGGCGGTTCGCGTAGCGATCAAGGTAGGCTTCCGCGTTTGGCGTTACACCGACCATCACCTGCACGTTGCGGCCGTAGGAATCAACCTCGAGTGAACGTAGCTCGGCATCCAACACCACCTCGGCAGCACGTCCGATCGGTCCGAGGGCGAGCGCCTTCCTGACGAGGAGTCGCACGCGCGTGTCCATCCGCGAGATCTTGGCCGCCACTTGATCGCCTGATCCTGGCCGATAGTGATCGAGTCGCTCTCGCAGCTCTTGCTGTTGATCAAACGTGAGCTTGGAGATGTATCGAACAGTGATGCGTGCCTTGTCGGGCCGATCGAGATTGCTCTCGTCGTCGAGCAGGCCGAGCTTGTACTCGAGAGGATCGTGTCGCTGACCGGCGGTACTGACCTCGGACGTCGACGACAGGCCTGGCCCTCGCTTTACAGCGGGAAGCGTTGCGGGAGCGGGCGTCCGCGCCGGGATCGCGTTGGTCTCGGCCTCTTCGCGTAACGCCGAGAATTCCTGTTCGATGCGCGCGAGCTCGGCTCGAACGTCTGTCGTGAGTGGCTGCTGATCAGCACGTCGGACTAGCGAGACCGATCGACCGAGGACAGCCAAGAGCTCTCTTGCGGCACCTCGTTTCGCAGTCCCGGCCGGAGCTTCTTCCATGCGTATCTGCGCTTCTCGCGCGTTGTGGAGCGATGCCTTGACGAACGCGATGTCACTTGCGCCCGGAGTCGGCGTGGTGACGGGCTCAGTGGACGCATAGACAGCGCCGGAAGTCCGCGTCGTCTGGAGCGGGCGCGACTGATACTCCCGTTCTCCCATCGTTCACGGCTGTCGACCGCAGGAGCTGGGAGTTGCTTACTTTCGTAACTATTGAAGAACGCTTCCGTTCGTCCTCATTCTTCCAAAGGCCGAACACGCCCTATGCCGTTCTGCGAGAGCCCGCGGAGGAGAGCCCGGGGTGCAGAAGGGAGCGCCGCAACGAATGCGCGTCCACGTGGACGCCTACGCCGAGCCCTTGTTCGGAACGGCTTGAAGAGCGGCGCGCAGGATCTCGTCGAGGGGAGCGTTTGGCCCCATCTTCGCGAGAGCCGTGTCGACGGAGTGAGTCGCGATCTGCGGCTTCCATCCGAGCTGGCGCATCGCGCTGATCGCGTCTGCGCGCAGAGATGCATCGTGAAAATCTCGCCTCCCTGCGAGCTCGCCGCGCGGGATCACGGACTCGGTCACGACGTTGTCGGGTGCCCTCCCAGAGATCCGTAGCCGACCCTCGTGATGCGCTTGGTGGCATGACGAGCACCTCAAAGTCAGGTTGCTCGGATCGTTCGTGCCGCCTTGGCTGCGCGGAATGATGTGGTGAATCTCGAGGCCGATGCACGAGCGGCAGCCCGGCGTTTGGCAGACACCCTTGTCGCGCGCCCAGACGAGGCGCTGGATGGCGGGTGGAATGTCGCGGGTGGCGCGTGCCGGCGTCTTGCCGTCGACGGAGCCGATGTGTTGCGCATTGCAGAGTGCGCGCTCGAGCGCTGCTTCGTCGATCGGGATGGAAGCACCGCCACCTTGCTGTTCGGCGTGATTGCATTTGGGGCAGACAGAGAGAGCGATCAAATAGGAAACCAACGAGCTCTTGCTACGGCGTCCGGCGCGCTCGCTCTGCGTAGCGGTGGTTCGAGCGCCAGGGGAGGGCGTGCCGTCGACGGGCATCTCGCCGATCGGCGCATCGTCGACGGGTACTTCCTCAGTGGGTGAGGAGTCGTTCGCGATCATGGAGAGAACTGCGGTCGCCATCGCGGCGAGAACGTCGTCGTCGCTGACGTGCGAGCCGCGTTGTTCGGTCAGTCGTTGCTGCGCCTGGCGAAAGAGCGCGAACGTCGAGCCCGTGATGTCCTCGAGCCGCACGACGTGCAGGCGCGCCTCGGGATTGGCGGGCGTGTCCGGTGAGTCACCGCGGCGCCGGCCCGACGTGAGCTCTTCTACTTGGCGCAGGTTCTTGCCCCGCACCGCATCGATCCACGCTTGCTCGGTGCCGCGCGTCGCCACGCGAGCAAGCTCTTTCACCGCCGAGAAACACAGCTCGCCTCGACGGAGCGCTGCGCTCGTTTCGGGGAGTGTGCTCAGTGCGCGTCCTGCTTGAATGCGATGCTGAGCAGTACGCGGCGCATAGCCGAGAACACGCTCCATGTAGTCGATCATCGAGACCATACCGAACGGCTTCCAGATCTGGAGGCGCTCCGCTTCGACGAGCCAGCGCAGCTCGTCCGCATCGAGCTCAGCCCGTCGCTTCGTGATCCGCACGAGCTCGTCGTGAACCTGCTGCCACGGCGTAGAGCGCGGTGGTTTCGATGGCTCGGTGCTGCGTGGCTCGGAGGCGCGCAACACTCCATGCTTGCGCGATGCGTGCAGTCGGTACGCGGGCTGCGCGTCGTTCGAGGTGTTCGCCGTCTTCATCTCAACGCCGGTCTTCATCTGAATCTCCTCGTCGAAGAACCACATGTAGCACGCACTTTTTTGCGCACTTCTCGGCGAGGTCAGCGCACCCCGAGTTGATCAGCGCGCAGACGCGATGAGGCACGCATTGCGTTCGATCGACGTGCAGCTCGACGAAAAACTCTCCGCCTCGCTCGGATGCGCGCAGATCGCAGCGTGCAGCGTGCTCGATCGCGTCAAGCAGAAAGAGAAGCGCGCTGCGTTTTTCTCGACGGGGCGCGAGCATCCACGTGGACACGAGTTGATCGTCGAGCGATCCCACACCTGCTAGTCACGGCTTCTGCCTCGCACGCGGCGCATCGGCTCGCCGAAGCCGGCTGCGCAGCTGCGCTGGCGTGGTCGCGTGCGCTCGAGATGTAGCGGGAGGTGGAGTCCTCAGACGCAGAGCTTGTTTGATCAACAAGAGAGGAGGAGCGAACGGAGAAACGGCGTCCACGTGGACGCTTCGGTGAGCTGGCCTGGAGCTGGTTTACGCGTGGACTCGCCAGTTTGCGTCCACGTGGACGCATGGTGAAGACCTGACGACTCGTGACGAGCGCGTGAACCGGCAAGCGGGGGCGTAGGGAATGCGTATGGTAGTGGCATGACAAGCGCCGGCGCCCTGATATTTCTCCTCATCATCGTCGGTGGCGTGCTCGGCCTGTGCCTGACGTTTGCTCCTGCGAAGCGCAAGGGCAGCGAGCTCACGGTGTGGCGCCGCTTGCTCGGCGTCGTGCTCGTGATGTGCGCCGTGGGAGCTATCTTCCTGCTCGTCGCCGGTGCGGGTCTGGCGAGCGTCGCGAATCATTAGCGGCTAAGCTTGCTCGGATGCGTCGGGTCGCGCTCGTCGGGTTGATCGCTGCGTGTGGAAGCGCGGCGAAGCCGGCGAACCGCCCGGTCGTGGCGGTGGTGAAGGTGAAGACGCCGCCGCGCACCGAGCCGAACTGCGAGGACATGGGCCCGCTGCTGCGCAGAGCGTTCGCCCCCGATGGCGGGGATGACTCGATCCTCGAGACGATCACGAGCGAGTGCAGGGACCAACACTGGTCCGCGGAGGTCCTCGCGTGCGTCGCCGACACGCCCGAGCTGAACGCGAACGATTGCATGGCGAAGCTGAACGGCGAGCAGACCGCGTCGTTGAACTCCGTTGTCGCGGGATTCTCGTCGTGGGGTGAGGACTACGAGGTCGCGCCGGAGCTTCAGTGCGCGGACGTGGTGCAGGCGACGGATGTCGCGGAGTGGGAGCCGGCGGTTCCGGAGACGGATCGCGATCTGGCGAGGGAGCTCAGGCGGCCTGCTCTCGCAGCGACGTGCACGACGGCGACGTGGGAACAGCCGATGTTGGACTGCATCTTGGCGGCGTCGGATCCGGCGAAGCTGCACGAGTGCGTGGAGTTGATGGAACCGGATCTGCGCACGGCCGTGGATGGTGCGATCGCGGGTGCAGATGCAGCGCTGAAGAAGATGGCGCCCGCGATGAAAGCGGCCTCGTGTGACAAGGTCGTCGCGGCGCATTACGCGGCGGCAAAGTGGAAAGGCCAGGCGCCCACGCTCGTGGGTGGCTCGCGCACGAAGGTGATCGCGACGAGTAAGAAGCTGATGCGGGATGCGTGCACCGCGGAGGCGTGGAGTGTCGACGTGCGCGCCTGCATCGTGGCGGTGGACGAGCCGATGTGTTGGAAGCTCGCGAAGCTCGGATCGGATGAGCAGACGTGGACCTATCCGGCAGAGGGAACGGTGCCGTTCTCGTTGGGCGTCGCGGAGTGCGACGACTGGGGCGCGGAGGTCGGGCGCCTGTTCCGCTGCCAGGCGGTGCCGGAGGACCTGCGGCAGTCCATGCGGAGCTCGTTCAACTCGGTGAAAGAGTCCTTCAAGGACATGTCCCGTCTGACCAAGGAGACGCTCCAGCAGAGCCTTCCGGCCATCGCGACCTCCTGTCGGGAAGCCCGGGATGCGGTCGCTCAAGTGGCGCAAAAGGCTGGCTGTTAGTCCCCAGTGAAGCCGCGGACGCCAGCCACTCGGGTTGCCAGTGGCGTGGATCAGGCTGAGATCACGAGTGTGCACACTGGGCACGAGAGCTGCGTAATTGCCCCACTATGCGGACCAGCGCGGCTACTCGACTTGCCATCCTCGCCTCGCTGTCGCTCGGTGCTTTGAGCGCCGGGTGTACAGACGACGAGCTGGTGGTGACCCCTCTCTACAACCATGCGAACAGCCGCGTGGTGGTGGAGCTGAACCAAGGACTCGACTCGGGGCAGCAGATCTATGCCCGGGCCCGGCGAGGCGCGTTTGGCACCCTGGACTGTGCGGCCATGGTGGCCGACGGGACGGGTGAGAAGGTCGACGGCAAGGATGGCCGCAACGACGGTCCCATCGTTGACCAGGCGCTGACCAAGGCGTTTTACAAGGGCGTCGACTGGATGAATCCGACGCCCGCGATGATCGCGGCGGCGCAGGCCGGCAACATCGACTCCATCATCGACGTCTGCATCATGGACGGCGACAAAGAAGTCCTGAAGATCGAGCGCGATCTGTTCCAGGCGTGGGACCAGGCCAAGGGCAAGGGCATCGGCGGTAAGGCTGATGACCCGAGCGGCGAGCAGACGCTCACCAGCCCGGTCGCGTATGCCGAGCGCTGCGTCGATCAGATGGGCGAGATTCCGTTCTTCGAGAAGACCGCAGACGGCGACTACAGCACCTATAGCTGTCTCGACTCGACGCCGATTCCGATGACCATCACCGAGGGCGGCAACACGCAGGCCCCGCAGTCCGGCAACGTCGACAAGTGCGACAACCCGCAATACATCTACTCGCTGTGCGAGACCGGTCCGCGCGTTGCGACGCGCATCAACGATCGCGGCACGCGCTGGACGCTGCTCTGCCGCAAGAGCGTTGCCGAGAACGGTAACGGCGGCAGCTACGCGTCGTCCAAGTTCAACGACATCGCGATGATCGGTACCAACCCGTTCACCGGTAAGACCTGCTTCTTCCAGAACGCGCTGTACTCCAAGACGGACGGCGCGCACGTCCCGCACCCCGGCGACAAGACCAAGTCGCAGAACCTGTGGAGCGGCGTGCACGGTGGTATCGGCTCGGGCATCGAGTGCGGCAAGTGCCACGATGCCGACGCGTACATCCACTCTCCGTGGATCGACGGTGCGAAGGATCAGAACGGTCGCCAGATCGTTCCCAAGATGGGCGTCGATGCGGACTTCGCGATTGGCGCGAACGACACGCCGTACGCGATCATCAACCGCCGCGGTCAGGGCTGGACGATGCCGAAGCACATCACGGGTGAGGGCGCGAACGCCTGCACCAAGTGCCACCGCATGGGCGACGGCCAGTGGGCTGACTCGTACCTCGCGCGTCTCGACGGCACGGACACCTCGTGGACCAACATCACGTCGACCGACTTCAACCAGGCGAACCACAAGTACTGGATGCCGCCGGACCACACGTACTCCACGGATGCCGAGTGGCTCGCGTCGCCGGAGCACGCTGCGCTCAAGTTCATCCAGGATTGCGCGAAGACGCCGTCGATGGCGGGCTGCGATTGGAAGGACGTCCCCGAGACCCTCGGTGGTTCTGACGCCGGTGGCGCGCTCCGCAACCCGGTGACGCTCTCTGATGACGCGCTCGCGCAGCAGGCGACGACGCTGATCGGCTTCAACAAGAACACGCCGTCGAACGTCTGCTCGGATTGCCACACGGCGACGCAGGGCACGCTCGACGATTGGAAGGCGAAGACGGACGCGGCGATGGGCTCGTGCTTCAAGGACGCCAACTCGCAGGGCGCCGACGTCAACACCACCAGCGCGGGTATCCGCGTCGAGAACAACGAGTTCAAGGAAGTCGGCTCGTACGAAGTTGCGGCTGGCTCGCAGATCGAAATCTCCATCGCTGGTACGGGCGACATCGACCTCTACGTCCGCCGCGGCGCGGAAGTGTCGAAGACCAACTACGACTGCCGCCCGTTCAACCAGACCTCGACCGAGAAGTGCGACAAGACGCTGTTCAACGCGTCGGGTCCCGCGACGTTCTACGTCGGTCTCTCGGGCACGCAGGACGGCACCGTGAAGGTGACCACCAAGTACAAGAAGCCGGCGGCGAGCGGCATGTCGGCCAAGGAGCGCGTCGACTGCATGCGCCTCGACCCGACGCGTAGCGATGCACCGTTCAACCCGGGCCGCATCGGCATCTTCGCCGCGGGCGCGCACCTCGGTTGGTTCCAGGACACGTTCAAGGCGGCGTACCCGGCCGACGAAGGCAGCAACAACGCCGACACGTGGGCCATCGAGTACGCGAAGTTCAAGAACCGCTCGTCGATGCCGAAGGGCAACCACGCGCGCCTGACGCAGCCGCAGTTCGACATCGTCGCCGAGTGGTTCGCTCGCGGCCTGCCGAAGGCGTCGACGTACCTGCCGGCCGATACGGGCCCCACGTCGTGCAGCCCGTCGATCTCTCCGTCGATGGCGGATCACCAGAGCGACATGGCGGTGAACGGTTGGTCTGCGCAGAACCGCGCTGCCGGCATGAACATGTACGGTTGCTCGGGCGGCGGCGACCCGCGCTCGTGCCTCTCGTCGCAGGCGGATGCGACGACCAAGTCGTACGGCTCGGGTTGGAGCAAGGTCGGCAAGGTCCGCGTCCTCCGCGAGCTCTCGTTCAACACGTTCTACTGGATGCGTAGCTCGCCGGACGGTCGCTTCGTCGCGAACGGCTCGACGGGTGGCACGGGTGGCGTGATCTCTGACCTCCAGAGCGACAAGGACATCCAGGTCGACGCCGCGTACGACCCGGGCTTCTTCCCCGACGGCAAGGGCTGGATGTTCCAGGGCACGCCGATCGGCGCCGCGCTGTGCAAGATCTCGCTGCTCCAGAGCGACCCCGACAAGATCAACTTCAGCGAGTCGGCGTGCAGCTCGGTCGGCACGATCAGCCTCTACCAGCACCTCGGTGCGGGCCTCGGCGGCGCGGACTACATGGCCATCAACAGCCAGTTCACGTCGGATAACCCCGGCCAGGGCGAGACCAGCGACCCCGCCGCGCAGTTCGGCGCGTCCTCCGACATGAAGTTCACCCCGATGGTGTTCGACGGTTCGCACTACGTCGGCAAGCCCGAGGTGCACGTGAAGGTTCCGTACGAGGGTGACTCGGTGCTCTCGCCGTCCACGCAGCTCGTCATCTCGCGCTTCGGCAACACGCACGGCCAGCTCGGCTACGTCGTGCGCAAGGTCACCTCGACGCCGAACGGCGCGAGCTACGACATCACGACGCAGGAAGTCGGTCGCTACTGCACGTCGGGCGCGAAGCCGTCGGTGTCCTTCGACGAGAAGTACTTCGTCACGCACCACTACGTCACGCCGGCTGACTTCGCGGAGTTCGGCTACGCGTCGGCGAGCGACCCCGAGTTCAAGAAGATGCTCGACAAGGGCACCTCGAACATCATCCTCGTGAATCTTCTGACCGGTGCTCGCACTCGCGTCACGACGATGCACGCCGGCCAGTACGCGCTCTACCCGCACTTCCGGTCGGACGGCTGGGTCTACTTCCAGGTCCGCGACAGCAACTCGAACAAGGAGTACGTCCTCGCTTCCGACGCCGCGCTGACCAACCCCTGAGCTACTATAGGAGCGTGAAGCTCCGGAACGGCGGTCTTGTTGCTTTGCTACTCGCGAGTGCGTGTGGCGGAGACGATAAGACCGCCGATTGTCATTTGGGGGATACCGAGTCCGCGGTGCTCGTGCAGGACCGCAAGATCATCGGACCGGCCGCGCCGTATACGCCGTCGGATCTCGCGAGCCACGAAGAGGAGCTGCGGACATCGATCGCTGCGCGCCGTGCTGCGGCGTGGCAGATCGTCGAGAAGGTGCTCGCTCCGGTGCCGCTCGCAGATCCGAGCCTGGCGGCCGCGTTCGGTGGGCAGCCCACGATTCCTGCGTGGCACACGTGGTACGGGCACGACGACTACGAGCGGATCTTCAAGTACCTGTATCGCGGCCTGGGAGCGGCGGGTCGCGCGACGCGCTCGGCGATCGATCCGGCGGCGGGCTTCGCGTGGAATCCGACGGCGCTCGACGAGATTCCCGAGTGGCCCGAGCAGCGCTACATGGATTACCTCGCGACGATCGACACGCAGGACGAGGCGAACGGCGTCGGCGGGAACTCGCGCGTCGGGTACTCACCGGGCGCGATGGCGCATCTGCTCACGAGCTACGAGAAGCTGCATCAGTGCCGCTTGAACCCGGCGCCCGATGCGTTCGATACGTCGCCGATGAAAGCGGCGCAAGCGGTCGAGCAGGCGATGCCGGCGTCCGTCGCCAAGTGTGACTTCGTGCAGCTCGGTGTCGTGCAAGCAGGTGCGGGCAAGGTCACGGCCGTCATGAAGGGCGACGGCGACGCGGACCTGTACGTGAAGCGCGGTGGCCCACCGACGGCACTCGACTACGACTGCAAGAGCGCGGGAGGTAGCTCCGCCGAGACGTGTGCGGTCGACGGAGATGGGTCGGTCTACATCGCCGCGTTCGGTGCCGCAGACGCGAGTGCGATCACCGTCGACGTCTCGTACATGACGTCCGACGTCGTGGATCCGGCATGTCTCGATGGCGAGATGACGCGCGACTCCGTGCTCGTGAAGGCCGACTGGGTGCGGCAGCTCGACCAGAGCGATCTGTTGCCCGTCTTCATCACGTCAGGCGAGCGCATGACATCGCGGTTCGATAGCGAGTCGGCGTGGACACCCGATGGCAACGCGACGCCGGGATCAGCGGACATCTACACGGTGACGCTGCCGTCGACGGGCGCGAAGTTCCGCATGCCGGCGCTGCACATCATGTCCAAGGAGCTCGATCACTGGATCTGGATCACGCTGTGGTACTCGGCGTTTCCCGACGACGATTTCGGTGCGGACCGCCCGGCCGACATCACGGGACCGTGGCGCAACTACAAGATGTGCGTGACGACCGGCTACAACGAAGGCGATCCAGATCCGCGCGGCGGGTTCGCCGGATCGCTCGGTGATGCGCTCGCGTCCGTGTATCGCGGACCCGGCGCGCCCACGTGGTGCAGCAATCCGTACCTCGAAGAGGGGCAGCACAACGCGCGCACGAACTGCATCGGGTGCCATCAGCAGGGCGGCACCGATCTCACGCCGGAAGCGATCCTCTCGGATCAGCCCGAGTACGGTGTGACGCGCACGCGGAACAACTTCTTCACGGACTATCTGTGGGCGATCAAGGGCGGCGGCGGTGAAGATCTGTCGTCGCTGGTGCAGGCGGAGATCGACTACTGGGACGCCACCGATCCGTAGCGAATCCGGAGCAGAATAGAGGGTGATGAGCGGTGGGCTCGAGCTAAGCGTTCTGCGCGAGGCAGACGACGATGCGGGCTACGTCGCAGCGTTCGCCGAGACAGACCAGATGCTCCTCGCGGTGGGTGGGCAGTCCAACGACCAGCCGACCGTGCTGGTCACGGCGAATGGACGGCAGTTCGAGCTGCTCGCGTCACCGAAGAAGCTCGGGTTGCGTGATGCGCTGACTGTCGGTGACGCGATCTGGGTGTGCGGCGAGTACGGGCAACTCGCAGCGACGCGTGACCACGGTAAGACGTGGAAGCTGTTCGAGACGCAGACGCAGGAGTGCTTGTTCAAGCTCGCGCTCGCGCCCGACGGTGCGGTGTGGACCGTCGGTGATCGCGGCTACGCGGCGCGCGTGCGAGGCGATACCGCCGTGCGCGTGGATCTCGAGACGGAAGCGCGGTTGTCGGCGGTGTACGCGATCCGCGACGAGATCGTGGTGCTCGGCGACGACGGCAAGATTCGCCGCTGGCAGGACGGAGAGGTGCGCGAGATCGCGACGGGCTCGACCAAGCCGCTCACCGCGCTCGTCGTCGCGAAGTCTGCATGGATCGTGATCGGTGACGGTGGGTTCATGGCGCGCTCGCCCGACGGGCAGTGGTACTCGCGCATCAAGGTGACGAGCGAGGTAGATCTGGAGGGAATCGCGATGATTCGCGACGGTCGCCTCGTGGTGATCGGCGATCGCGGCACGGTGATGCTGAGTACCGACGATGGACGGTCGTGGGAGACGTTCGCGACGAGCTTGCCGCTCGTGCACCTGTGGTCGATCGAGCGCTTCGGGGCAGGTGTCTTGATCGGCGGTGACGACGGGCTCGTGCTGCGCCTCGCGCCGCCCGATGATCCGCACTGGGCCGATCGGTTGACGAGCACGCTCGCTCCCGAGGCGCTCGATGCGGCGTTCGCGGCGGGGCCGACCGGGTTCATCGCGCACGGGCTCGCTGCCTATCTCGACACGAGGAAACCGGCGACGGGCGAAGAGCCGAGCCACGCGGATGACGAGGAAGAGCTCGGTGGCGATGGTCGTCCGCTCGACAAGGAGGCGTTCGATACCCTCGAGGCAGCGGGCACACCGGCGGACTTCGCCGCGATTCATGGCATGCCGCTCCCGGCCGAGGCGGCGGCGTTCCTCCGCGCGGTCGCCGGGCGCGACTTCTACACGACGTTCGACGAGCTGCGCCTCACGAGCGGGCTGCGGCCCGATGTCGGGGACAAGAACCTGTTCGAGCTGCTCGTGCGTCGGAACCAGCAATCGTTTCTGGGGACGGATCTCGTCGAGGCGTTCGCCGGCGTGTTCGCGCTCGGGTCGCAGCGCAACGGCGACACGTATCTGATGGAGATCTACGAGTGGGAGGACGGGCTCGGGAAGCGCCAAGTCCTTCACTACGATCACGAGACGGCATCGGTCTCGACGGTGATCGCGGATTCGCTCGATAGCCTCGTGTATCTCGTCGCGCTCCACACGGCCCACGAGGAAAAGCTCATCTCGCAAGAGGCGTACGCCGCGGGCCTGAGCCTGCTGCACGGGAAGATCGCGCCGACGTGGCATTTCGGGATCACCGAGGACGAGCTCGAGGCGTACGACCCGAAGCGCCGAGATACCGAGTTCTTCATCTATCGGTCGCAGTGGATCTGCGCGCTGCTCAAGGCGGGCGGCGTCACGGAGATCGACGAGGTTGCAGACCTGTTCTCGTCGGACTTCAACCAGACCGTTCCCGCCGATCAGCTCGAGGCGCGATTCGAGGCGTGCGAGAAGTTCATCCCCACCGCGCTGTATGCGATGTGGCGTGCATATCTGTTCGACGAGCCCGAGCTCGATCGCTACATGCGGATCGCTCTGGTCCATCCGGCGCGCCTGGTGCGCGACGCAGCCAAGCTCATCGAGGAGCTGCGCAGCGGGCGCAACACGCTTGGAACGATCACGGACGTGCGCGCGTGGCTCGCAGAGTTCCGCGCGTTGGATCTGGACCCACGGCGAGCAGCGGCGCGCGAAGCAGAGGCCGTCGAGAAGGCAGCGGCCGATGATGCGGCGCGCGAGCGCGCAGAAGCGCAACTGGCGACGACACCACGCGATCAGTGGGGAGACCTCGGGTGGAAGTGGCTCCTCGACGGTGAGTCGCAACGCGCGCTCCTCGAGAGGATCGATGAAGGCGATGGCGCGACGACGATCTCGTCCATCGATACGCTGATCGACATCGCGGAGACCGAGCGTGAAGCGGCGTTCGCCCACGTCGCGGCCGAGATCTCGCCGGCGCTCGAAGCGATCCTCGTCGGAAGCTTCGTGCGCGGCGACGAGCTGGTCGAGGTGCTCGGCAAGAAGAAGGACGACACGAACGCGACCCGCGAGGTCGGTCATGCCGCATCGCTGGGGTGGGAAGCGATCGACGCGGCGCTCCGGCCGATCTACGGCGACACCAAGCCCGCGCACTTCGGCACGGTGATTCCGTACGCGATGGGCGGACCGGATCCCATCGCCGGACTGTCGGCATATCCGCGCGTCGAGCCAGTGCCGCACTGGCACTTCGTGACCTACGGGTTCACCGAGCTGCACGAGAAGGAGTCGACGGAGTCAGAGGACAGCGGCTTCGGCTTCGAGCTGACGTTTCGCCTCGCACGCAAGCTCGACGAGGGTGCGCCGCCGACGTGGGCGCTGAACTTCCTGCAGAACCTCGGGCGCTACGTGTTCGGCACCGGAAATCGGTTCGCGGCGGGTCACAAGATGGGTCTCGACGGACCGATCGCGCTCGATAGCCCGACGCAGATCACCGCGATCTGTTTTGCCGATGACCCCGAGCTCGGCGAGCTGGAGTCCCCGAACGGCAAGGCACGGTTCGTCCAGGTCGTGGGCATCACGGACGACGAGTACAAGTTGATCCAGGAGTGGTCGACGACGGGGTTGACGGACATCCTCGCGGCGAAGCTGCCGTTGCTGATCACGGACCTCGCGCGTCCGTCGGTGCTCGAAGATCCCGAGACCGCGCGCATCGCAGAGACGCGCGTCGCGGCGGAGGGCTCGTCGGAGGATCTGTCGTTCGCGGGCGACATGAAGCTCGGCGATAGCGCGGTCAGCACCGACGACGGCCGCATTCGCATCGAGCTGGGCGCGCTCTACGCCGCCGCGATGCCACGTGCGATGCGCGGGCGGATTCGCCACGGGCGTACATACGAGCTGCGCGGCCAGGACTCGGTGCTGCGCCTCGAGCCAGCGAGCACGGTGGGGTACAGCCGCGACGGTGACACGGTGACGCTGCACGTGACGCAGAACCTCGCACGCGAGATCGAAGCGCAGCTGCGCGACGTACATGCGGGGGCGTACGACTTCGAAGCGTGGCCGCAACTCGAGATCGTGATCGTCCCGAGCTTCATCAAGGCGCAAGACGGCGAGGTTATCGATGTGAAGGGTGTCTCCGATCCCGAGCGTGCCAAGCAGCTCATCGACGGAGAGAACACCAAGCGCATCGCGCCCGAGGAGGACGAGCCAGAGGTAGCGAAGGATCCCGAGCGCGTGATCGTCGCGGCCAAGCTCACCGAGCGAGCGCTGCGATTGGCACCGGATGACCCCGACGTCCAGTTCACGCACGCGATGCTGCTCCTCGACGCAGATGCGGCCGGTCTGAACGGCAAGATCGACGATCTGCTCGTGCGTCTCTCTCGGTTCGAGCCGGCCACGCGGGTGAACGTCGCGGTGCGCATGGGATCCGCGCCGCACGATCGCTTCGCCGACGCTGTCGACGTGGTCCTCGCAGGGCCTGTCAGCGATGTCGGCGAGGATCTGATCGTCTCGCTCGGCGAAGCGATCGCTCGCCACGTTCCCGATCGCACACCGAAGTTCGAAGCGCTGTTCCGCACGATGGCCGTGCGGCACGAGGGCAATTAGTGCGCGTCCACGGACTCGAGCCGCGTCAGGGGGAGACGGCGTACGCGTTCCTGGTCCTGCGCTTTGGTCGTGCGGTGATGGCGAACGTGTTGATGGACATCGGGATGCACGTCGCACCGATCTGTCCCGACGCGGAACAGCTGATCGGCGATCTGCCGGCCGCAGAGCCGTACCGGATTCTCGCGCTGCCGTGGACGCCTCCCGAGGCGGGCAGCGACGTGGAGCTGCAGCGGCGGTTGATCGAGTACGCAGCGCAGAAGGGCGTCGACGAGGTGTGGTGCTTTCAAGTCGGGACGAGCGTGCCGAGCGTGCACGGGGATGACGACGAGCAGATCCTCGACGACGGTCTCGATGGTCACGAGACCCAGCTGAATGCCGAGCCGTACAGAGAGGAGGAGCCGTACACGCAACCGATCCAGATCTATCCGCCGGCCGACGCGGGCGAGGACGGAGATCTGACGTGGTCGAACGGCGCGCCGCCGACAGCGCTGAAGGTGAAGTTTCCCGTCGACGGTTTTCCGCAGATCCTCGACGACTACGACTGGGAGGATTTCGGCCTCGCGCTCAAGCTGGAGGGGAGCTCCCTGTCGGGTGAGGACAGCGTGCTCGCCGCGTTTCACACGCTGTGGTTGACGCCGTACGGCGGCCGGTATCGCAACGCGAACGTGACGTTCGATCGCAGACACCACGCGGTGCACCTATGGGTCGATCGCTTCGAGGCGCCCGGTCCCGCCGCCGAGATGATCGGCTACCTCCTGTGGATCGCGAGCAAGCTCGACGAGGTGCTGCCCGTGGTTCACGCGCGGTTCGCGGGCGCGTCGATGCAGCAGAAGTACGGCGGCATCATCGGTGATACGTCCGAAGCGTTCGTGCTCGGCGGCAACCCGCTCGTCGAGCTGCATACGCGCGGTGGAGACGAGGGCGTCGATACGTGGCTCGAAGAGCAGACCGTGTGGTCGAACGAGGAGGTCGCGCAAATGCTCCGCGAGCTCGCGATCGACATCGTCACGGGCGGTGCGACGGATGAGGACGACGACGAGGATGAGGACCTCGACGACGACGAGGAGCTCGACGACGACGAGCATGCGGCGCTCTCGACGAACCCCGTCGCGGTGCTGGATCCCGCCGACCTGACAGGCGTGAAGACAGCACCGGAAGTGCCGGACCGAGCGCGTGGCAGCGGTCTCGCGCGGATGGCCGACGAGCTCCTGATCGCACGCGCGAAGTCAGGTCGGCTCGACCCGCGTGCGTATCCCATCGCGAGGTCGCTGCTGATCTCCGCGACGAAGCATCCGCATCGTCAGCGCGTCGCGCTCGAGCTGCTCGGCTGGGCTGGCGATCGCGAGAGCGTGCCCGCGATCATCGCGTTCATCGAGGCAAACGGCATCACGGGGCTTCTCGAGTCGGTCAAGAAGGGGCCGCTGTTGCTCGCCGCCGCCGAGGCTCTCGGGCGGATCGGCGATGTGCGTGCGATCCCCGTGCTCGCGAAGCTCGTCATCGCACCGGGCCGCCACAATGACTCGGCGCGGCCCGCCGCTGCGCACGCTCTCGCGACCTTGCTCGAGAGCTCTCCCGAGCCGCGAACGGTGGACGAGTCAGTCTTTGACGCGATCGTGTCGACGATCGACGAGCGCAATGATCACGAGCTGCAGAGTGACCTCGCATTCGCGTTTGGTCGACTCGCGCGCCTTGTTTCCACACGGAGCTCGCTACGCCTGCGGCTCGAGGTCGATCCGGATGCGAAGGGTGTGGAGGCTCTCGCGCGGCTTGCGGCGCGGTTCCTCGCCGGAGATGCGGATCCCGCGATCCGTGCGGCGACGCAAAAGGCGCTGCACGAGGCGCTGACGGTCGTCGGCTACAGCAGCGAGGACGACGTGCTCGCCGAGCTGCGTCTCGCGCTGAGAATCGCGGCGGAGGTTCCGGACCTGGTCGATGCCACCAGCCTCGTCGCGTTGACCGCGTTCGAGGAGCCGTCGGTCCGCGCCGCGGCGCACGCCTTGCTCGCGCGACTGGGCTGCCCGGCGCCGGAACTACCCGCGATCGACCGCGTCAGCGCGCAGCGCCTGGCCGATGACAAGCTCGTCGAGATGCTCGGGGAGCCCGTCCTCGCGGGCCGCGCCTCGCTGATCCGCGAGACGGAGCGCCGGCGGCTGTCCAGCGCGCGCGGGGCCGTCGTCCGTGCGGCCCACGCCGCCATCGACGAGCTCACCGCGGGCGGGCACAACCTCGCTCGCCTCGGTGTTTTGCGGGTCGCGGCCCAGGTATTGGCGAAGTGGCCGCTCGAAAGTGACACCGCAGCACTGTTCCAACGGATGCGCCGGCATGATGATCACCACGTGCAGGAGATGGCCGAGGAGCTTCCGGACGACGTGAGCGCGAACTAGTGCAGTTAGACCCCGACCGCGATTACACCATCGAGATTGGTCTCGACGAAGATGACAGCCCGGCCGCGCTGACGCAGCGCCTGGCGAAGCAGCTGGAGGTCTCGGTCGCCGCGCTGCCGCCGATCGAGCTGCGCAAGCGCTCCATCGACGCGCGGCGTGGACGCGTGAAGTTCCACCTCGTCGTCGGCTCCGTGCGGCCCGAGAACGAGATCGGTGGACCGCTACCGCGCGAGACGAGCGGCGAGCCCGTGATCATCGTCGGCGCCGGACCGGCCGGCATCTTCTGCGCGTACGAGCTCGCGCGCGCTGGCGTCCCGTCGGTGATTCTCGATCGCGGCAAGCAGGTCCAGGCGCGGCGCCGCGATCTCAAGGGCCTCACGCAGCACGGCGTCGTCGATCCCGACTCCAACTACTGCTACGGCGAGGGCGGAGCAGGGACCTACTCCGACGGCAAGCTGTACACGCGGTCGCACAAGCGCGGTGACGTGCGCGACGTGATCGAAGTGCTCGCGCTGCACGGGGCGCCCGACGACATCCTCGTCGATGCGCGGCCGCATATCGGATCCAACAAGCTGCCCAAGGTGATCACGGCGCTGCGCGAGCGGCTCGCGAGTGTCGGTAGCGAGATCCGGTTTGGCGCGCGCGTCACGGAGCTCGTCATCCGCGATGGGGCGGCGATCGGCGTGCGCACGGCGGACGGTGGCGAGGTTATCGGCCGCGCGGTTGTGCTCGCGACGGGGCACTCCGCGCGCGACGTGCACGCGTTCCTGGACAAGGCCGGCGTGCGGCTCGAAGCAAAGCCGTTCGCGATGGGCGTGCGCATCGAGCATCCGCAGCCGCTGATCGATCGCATCCAGTACGGACGCGCGGCGGGCCACGCAAAGCTGCCGGCCGCTCCGTATCGTCTCGCGTTCACGCCCGATGATGGACGCGGCGCGTTCTCGTTCTGCATGTGCCCCGGCGGTTGGATCGTGCCGGCGTCGACGGAGCCCGATGGTGTCGTCGTGAACGGCATGAGCTTGTCGCGTCGCGATTCGCCGTACGCGAATTCGGGGCTGGTCGTCGGGATCGAGATCAAGGACTACGAGCGCCTCGGCCTCGTCGGTCCCCACGCGGGCGTCGAGCTCCAGCGCAAGCTCGAGCGTGCGACCGCGGTGGCGGGTGGGGGCGAGCTCCGAGCACCGGCGACGCGAGCGACGGACTTCGTGCGCGGCAAGGGATCCTCGACGGTGCCGGCGACGAGCTACCAACCCGGGTTGCTCGCGACGGACATCGCCGAGGTGCTCGACGTGACGGGCGTGCCGATCGCGCAGCGCTTGCGCGAAGCACTGCAGCACTTCGATCGGCAGATGCGCGGTTACTTGACGGAGGAGGCGGTCCTCATCGGCGTCGAGTCGCGCACGTCATCACCTCTCCGCGTCCCCCGGGACTCGGAGCGGCTGGTATCCCCCGACCTGCGGGCGCTGTACCCCTGCGCGGAGGGTGCTGGTTACGCGGGCGGTATCGTCAGCGCCGCCCTCGACGGCATTCGAGTTGCGCGCGCCATCCTTGCCTGACGCTTTGAGCTCGTTGATCACCGTCGAGGCGCGCGTCGCTGCATCGTTCGTCACGAGGCGGATGCCCTCGCGCACGCCGATCTTCGGGATCCAGCCGAGCTGCTCCTTCGCCTTCTCGCTCGCGTAGCGGATCTTCGCGAGCGCGGACTTCAGGCGATAGAGAGCGATCGGGCTCTGCTTCTTGATCAGGCCGAGCGGGATCTCGCTCAGCTTGCCGAGGGCGAACACGATGGCGCGCGGCACGCTCAGGATCGGCTTGTCTCCGCCGGCGATCGCGAGCACGTCGCGCTGGGTGAAGCGCTCGGGATCCACGATCTGGAAGACCTCGCCATCGGTGAGGCGGCGCTCGACGGACGCCATGATCGCGTCGACAACGTCCTCGATGTAGACGAGCGGGAGCTCGATGTTTCCGTCGCCGAGCACGAGCCAGCGCGAACCCGCGCCACGCGCGACCGCACCGTTCACGAGCGGGATGCCGCCGCCGAAGATCTGACCGGGACGGAGGATGACCGCGGGGAGCCCTTCCTTCACCGCGGCCGTCACCAGCTGCTCTGCCTCGAGCTTCGCGCGCGTATAGGCGCCACGCTCGTCGGCTCGCGGCTCGAGAGCGACAGACTCGGAGACCGCCTTGCCTTCGCTCCCTGCCCAGTCGAACACCGACATCGACGAGATGTGGACGAGTTGGCGGACACGGTGCTTCTTGCACGCGTCGATCACGTTCTGTGTGCCGACGACGGTGCCGCCCTTGTGGTCGGGCCAGCCGCCCTTCATCGCGGCGCCGCAATGGATGACGACCTCTGCGCCGCGGAGCGCGTTCTCGACCGCGACAGGATCACCGAGGTTGCCGAACGCGTACTCCACGCCGTCGAGGGGACGGGCAGGAATGCGGCGCACGAACGCGCGCAGCCGATGTCCGTCGGCGCGCAGGCGATTGACGACGGCCTTCCCGAGCGACCCCGATGCACCCGTCACGACGAACGGAATGCGATCGCTCTTGGGGAACTCCGCGAGCTTTGCGGTGTGCTCTTGATCCGCTGCGCGCGCGACCTTCTCCACCCACGACACGACGTGCGCCGCATCTTCGACGGAGACCGGCGGCGGGTTGCCCGCGTCGAGGCGCGCATAGAAGTCAGCGACCAGATCGCGGAGGCCCTGGTACTGCTTGATCTCCTTCTTCACGAACTTGATCACGTTGACCGGCACGTCGATCAGCGGCTGGATCGAGTCCGTCATCGCGTTGAGCAAGCGCTCGGCCGCCTTGGGGAGCGGAGTCGACGCGCGCTTGGCGTGGAACATCGCGAACAGATCGACGCGCAGCACACCCTTGGTGCCGTGGATGATCATCTGGCTCTGCATCGGCTTGGTGTTGTAGGTCAGCTGGAACTGCCCCAGGCCGCGCTTGCACTTCACGACCGCGCGCCACTCGTCGAACGCGAGGTTCGGATCGCCACCGAGCGAGAGCCACTTCGCCTCGACGTCCTCGATCGTACCGAGCAGCTCCTGGATCAGATACAGGCAGTGCACGCCGATGTCGCGGAACGGATAGCCCGCGTCGCGGTACCACGGCGGGAGCGGCCCGCCCTCGTACGGCGGGTACTCCGAGCCGCGCAGGATGTCGACGCCGACGATGTCGCCGAGCTTCCCCGCGCGGACGGCAGCGAGCGCCTTGGCGATCTGCGGGTCGTAGAGCAGCGAGTGGTTGCACGTGATCGTCAACCCGAGTTGCGTGGCGAGCTCGCCGAGCGCGCGCGCTTCGTCGGGATCCTCCGCGATCGGCTTCTCGACGATGACATGGCAGCCGCGCTGGAGCGCCGCCTTCGCGACCGCTGCGTGAGCGTGCGGCGGCGTGAGGACGTGGATCACGTTCGCGCCTGCGGCGACGAGCGCATCGAGGTCCGCGTACACGGTCGTCCCCCACTTCTCGGCATTCGCGGTCGCCCGCTCTTTGTCGAGATCCGCGATGCCGACGAGCTCCACGTTCTTGTCGGCCAGCGCTTTGACAGCTGCCACGTGGAACTCACAGATGTTGCCGGCGCCAATCATGCCGGCGCGCCACTTCGCTTGCGTCATTGCCTTACTTTCTCGGGTTGATCTCGTCGACAACGCGCATCACAGCTGCGACGCGCGCCGACCAGGTTTCGTTTTGCATCGCCGCGGATCGCGCAGCGCGAGTCTCGGTACTCATCTCGGCGAGCGCTTCGCCGACGGCGGCGATGAACTCTTGCGGGTCACCAGCGACGCGGCATTGCGCTCCGCAGCGCTTGATCTCGGGGACGGGCGTCGCGACGACGGGCAAGCCTGCGGAGAGGTACTCGCGCAGCTTGAGCGGGTTCACGTACTCCATACGCTCGTCGATTCGGTAGGGAATGATACCGACGTCGAAGCCTTTGCAGTACGCGGGCAGCTCCGTGTGCGGGCGCTGGCCGAGCAGATAGACGTTGGGGATGCCGCGCAGGATCGACACATCCGTCAGCACCTGACCGATCAAGACAACCGACACGTCGGGGCGCGACCGCGCGAGGCCCGCGACCAGATCGAGATCGACCCAGTCGCGGAGCGTGCCGTAGAAGCCGACGCGCGGACCGGGGATCGCGGCGAGGTCCGCGGGAATCGCGAGCGATGGATCGAGCGCGCGAGAGAACTGCGCGTGGTCGACACCGTGCGGTGCGACGAACGTGTTGTCGTTGTGCAGGCGCTTCATCGCGGCGAGCGGTTCGTTGATCGCGAACACCGCATCGACCTTGCCGAGAAGCTCGCGCTCCGCAGCGATCGTTTGCGCGCGGTCGAGGTACGAGAACAGCGACCACTCGTCGACGCAGTAGTAGATGCTGCGCTCCTCGCCAAGAACGCCGACGTAGTCCGCCGTGTTCGGCAGGAACGTCCACAGATCGAACTGGTCGATGTCGAGCGACGAGCGCAATGCCGAGACCGTCGCGCGCAACACGCGCTGATTGATCGCGCGGGCGATCGACGAGTGCGGCAACGGCAGCACGAGCGGAGACATCACCCACAGATCGTTCTCGACGTTGACCGGACCAGCGACGAACTCGCGGAGCTTGCGCTTGATCTTGCCGATGTCGCGCGTCGAGCTCATCGACGGCTTGCGCGTGGCGAGTGAGTTCAGCCACAGCACGCGGCGGGTCTTGGCGAGCTCGCGCAGGACGTGATGGTTCGAGGTCGGATCTTCGTTCCAGTCCTTCGCGAACGCGACGATCGGGAGCTTGTCCTCGGGATCGAGCGCGTGGGCCACACGTGCGGGGACCCGCGAGCTGTCCTGCGTCAAAACACGATAATTCTGCCCGGGCAAAGCATCGGGGAGCGTCGCGGTGGCCATCGCGGGCCGATCCGTGCAACCGGCTTGCCGTTGGGCGCGCGGATTGCTGAGTCGAACATGATGCGAAGTACTGCCGCCGCTGCCTGTGCGCTCGCGCTCGCTGCTTGCGATGCCGCCAATGCGACGGACCTCACGCGCGACCTGACCGTCGAGGGTGACGCGCTCGCTGACTCGAGTGGGATCACGGCGATCGGCGCGCGCGGCGAGACGCTCGGCATCCATCTCACCCGTGGTTCGACGGGCGCCATTCGCGTGACCGTGCCTGGCATCACCGTGCGGAGCTACGCCGTCGAGCGCTTTGCCGTGACACGCCCATCGACCGATCTGTATGGCGGAAGCCGTGGTGCGGGTACCTATCCCGACGGTCTCGTCCGCGACGACGCACCGGCGACGAGTGACGCGTACATCGAGCTCACGATCCCGCGCGATGCGCAGCCCGGAGCGCTGCGGGGGGAGATCGCGATCGGAAAAACTCGGATTCCGTTCCTCGTCTCCATCAGCCCCGCCGTCCTCCCCGAAGCAGCGCCGCGCGTCTGGGCGTACGAGGACCCGCGGGAATTCTCCGCCGACCCGGCGACCCCGAGTGCGAAAGAGCGCGCGTGCGTGAGCGAGTTCCGTCGCCGCGGCATCTTGCTCGCACCCGATGTTCCGCTCGCGTGGTGGCCGCAGCGCGCCGACATGTTTGCAGGGATCCGCGATGTCCCTGTCTCGATCTCGGCTGACCCGATGACCGCTGCGGGCGACGTCCGAGAGTGGATCGCGCGCCTCGACGGGACAGGTCACGTGCCGTTCGCGATTCCGATCGACGAGCCGCGGACTGCGCAGCGCCGAGCAGACGTTGTCGCCCTCGCTCGGGCCGTGCGTGGCGCCGGTGGTGGCGAGCGCACGTTCCGCCTCGCGCTCACCGATACGCCGCATGCCGAGTACGACAATCTGATCGATCAGTACATCTCCCTCGATCCGACGGCGAACACGCACGCGTGGCGCTACAACGGCGCACCGCCGTCCGCTGGATCGATGGTGCTCGACGCTGCCGCTCCTGGTCCGCGCACGTGGGGATGGATCGCGCATCGCGACGATGTTGGTCTCTGGTACGTGTGGGACGCGCTGTACTGGCACGATCGCCACAACCGCCACGGTGCGCCGCTCCCTGGCAAGGCGCTGAATCTCGAGCGCGACGCGACGAGCTTCGACGATGGTGACGATCACGGAAACCTCGATGGCGTGCTCGCGCTTCCGTCGCCGGATGGTTGCCGGCCGACGCTGCGCCTCGCTGCTCTCGGCCGCGGCCAACAGGATCGCGCGTTGCTCGATCTCGCGTCCGCGTGTCACCCCGCGCCGACCGCGGCAATCGTCGCGAGCGTGATCCCGCGGGGTGAAGCATGGCTCACCGACTCGGCAGCATGGGAGCGAGCTCGCCGATCGGTGCTGAGCCTCGCAGCCTGCGCGCGTGTTTCTACCTCTCGATGAGGACGGTGCCGGCGATCTTCGCCTGACCGAGCTGCTCGACCGACGCCCGCACGTCCCGGAGCGTCGAGTGCTTTGCGCGCAACGCGAGCACCACGCAGTCGGCGGGATCCGCGAGCAGATTCACCTCTGCGGAGCCGAGCACCGATGGCGCATCGATCACGATGTGGTCGTAGCTGGCCATGCGGAGGCGCTCGATCGCGATCGCGTATGCAGGACCGTCGAGCAACTGCGTGCGCTCGGTCCGTGGGTCGAGCGCGGCGACGTTCAGCCACAGCTCCGGGACATTGACAAACGTCCACGGCGCGAGCGCGTTCAGCCGGTGGTCCTGCAGTTGCGTCGTGAGGCACACCGGCGGGACGAACCCGAACATCTGGGCGAGCTGTGGGCGACGGAGATGTGCTTCGAGCAGCAGCACCTTTGCGCGTCCACACTCCGAGAGAGCGAGTGCGAGGTTCACGGCCGCCGTTGTCTTGCCTTCACCCCGGTTCGGGCTCGCGACGACGATGACCTGCGGCTTGCCGTTCTCGAGCAGGTGGTGGCGCATGATGCGGAACGCTGCCGCGCGCGGCGAGTCAGGCGCGGTGTGCATCACGAGGCGGCGGTCGGGCCGCGCCGGGAGGTCGAGGTGATGCTCCATGAGCTGCACCTCCGTCGTCGGCCCCTTGTTGCTGTGCTGCGACGGGACGACGACGGTCTCTTTTCCGACGAGAGGAACCACCGCTCCACGCGGCTGCGTGACGCGCAAGCTGGTCTGGGGCGGGAAGATCATCGTGGTCATCGGGACTCCTGCGGAATGACGGCCAGTACATTGACGCCGAGAGCGTCGATATCGGTGCGGCGGTAGATACGGTCATCGAGCAGCGCGAGGACGAGCGAGAAGGCGGCCCCGAGCGCGAAGAACAACATGACGCCCGCGATCAAGAAGATCGTCTTGCCAGGGCCCGAGGGGCGCGAGGGCTCGAACGCGGGGTCGACGATCGCGAGGCGCCCCCCTTGCTCGGCGAGCTTGGAGCTCGCGTCGAGCGATGCGCGGAACACGCTCGCGGCAAGCGAGTTGACGGTCTCCCGCTGCTCGTTCACGTCGCGGCGCAGGTTCGCGTGCTCGGTCTCGAGCTTCACGACCCAGTTCGTCGACGCGTCGGTGGTGGCCGCCTTCGGACCACTATCGCCTTGCTGGTCGGAGATCTGCTTCTCGAGAGCAGCGAGCTCGGCCTTGAGCTTCTCGCGATCCTCGGGAGTCGCGGGGGCGACGACCGTGTCGACCGAAGCCGGGACGGCCGCTTGTGCGATCTTCAGCTTCTGGGTCGCCATCGCCACGCGCGCTTGCGCCTTGATCGCAGCGGGATGCTTGTCGGTCACGCGGCTGAGCGTGTCTTCGAGCTCGCGCTGCGCCGAGGCGAGGTCTCGCTGCGCGTCGGTGACGGCAGCTTGCGCCGCGACACGCTCCGGTGAGGGCGGGGCGAGCGTCGGCATCGGTGGCGCGTCGGGGGGAGCGTCGAGGCGCGCCTGGATGCGCTGGCGCTGGCGCTCGAGCGCGTAGAGCTTGCTGTTTCCGGTGCGCGTGGGCTTCGCGTCGCGGATCGCGCGAATGGAGGCGCCCTCCGCGGAGGTCTCTTTCTCCTGCGCGAACTCGGGGTGCTGTGCGAGGAACGTCGCGAGCGCTTGTTCGCGCTTCTCGAGCTCCTTGGACGCCGCTTCCTTCTGCGTCGTGGCGAACGTGACGGTGCGCTCCGCTTGATCGTTGCGCAGCTCTTCGTCCTTGTTCTGGAGCAGCTCGGTCAGCTTCTCCGTCACGGCCTTGGCGCGGGCCGCATCGTCGTCGGTGTACAGGATGCGAAACGCGTTCGCTCCACGCGCTTCAAAGCGGATGCGCTTGCGCAGGTCATCGATCGCGATCTCCGTGTCGCGCTCGCCGGGAAACGGGTCGAGCTTGGGGTCCTTGATGATCGTTTCGAGCTGCGCGCGGGCGAGCAACAGCTCGCGATAGCGGTCGCCAATGTTGCGCTGGACCATCTCCTCGTGGCCCGGCGTCATCAGTGAGGACTGGATGCGCTCCTGATAGAACATCGTCGACCACGACTGGAAGTTCTTCGCCTTGAACACCGCGAACGACAGCGCGAGCGCTCCGCCTGCGAGTCCGAACAGCGCGATCAACCACCAGTGCCGCGCAGTCTTGCGGAAGACGTCGCTGGCGCGTTGGAGCTTGTCGTGAGGAGTACTAGTTCCGGTCATCATGTTTCCTTCATCGAACGAGTGCGCATCGCACCGACGCGATCGCCGGTAAATGCGGGGACGTGACCGAGCAGAGGCAACCTGAAGCGCGTCAGGTCGTCGCCGTCATGAATGCGGGTATCGAACGTGCTGACGATCATTGCGGCGCCAAACACCGCCGCCGACGAGATCACGCAGCACACGAGGATCAACGCGAACGTGTTCCACTCGGGGCGATCGGGCCGGCGTTCGTCGACGACCGCGAGCGTCACGTCGAGCCCGGCTGCGCTGATCTGGTCTGCGAGGCCATCGCTGCTGTTCGTGACCTGGGACAGCATCTGCGTACGATCCTTGACGCGTTGCTCGACGCTGACCAGCTCGACCTCGAGCGACGCCGCGAGACCGAGGTTGCCCTTCGCACGCGCGGCCTTGATCGTCGCTTCTTGAGCGCTGACCTCACCGTTGAGGGTCGCGAGCTCGGCCTCGAGTCCCTCGCGCAGGAGCCTGACTTCTTCCGCGACGGCGCCCGTGATGCGTGCTCGCTCTTCCTCGTGCGCGCGGATCATCACCGCCGCGATCGCCTTGGCCGTGTCGTAGGCGCGGTCGGGATCGCGATCCAGTACCGTGATGCCGATGCGCGCTGACTTCCGCGAGGTCGCTTCCTCGTCGAAGTAGTAGAGGAACGTGTTCTTCCACACCTCGATCTCGAGCTGGCCGCGCACCTGCTCGAGCGCGAACGGCATGCCGAGCTTCTTGCGGAGTGGGACGAGGTTCTCCTTCTCGATGACCTCGGCCAGGTTTTGATCCGAGAGCAGCACGGAGTCGACGTACTCCTTGAGCTCGCGGGCTGGAACGCCGCTGTGCTCGCCGGTGAGGACGCCCTCGGTGAGCGCGAGGGTGACCTGCGCCTCGAGCTGACGGTGCTTGGTCACGACCACGAACACCAGGCCAGCCGAGACAACCGCCGCGAGGGCGAGGACCGCGACCCAGTGCGCACGCGCTCGGCGAAGAACGCGCTGCAGTTCGACGATCATGCCGGCGGCGGTGGATTGTTCCGACGTGAACCAGCGGTCACCGAGCTCGGCGAGGGTGGGACGGGGCCGCATGAGACTTCTGCGTACGAAGCACGGGCCGCGCCAACGAGAACTTCGTGCAGTGCCGCGGCACTGGCGTCCCAACCTCCACGAGCGCCCCGTTCCGCGACCGTGGCAGGGTTGTACGGTGTGCGCAGCGCCTCGGTTAATGCGCGCGCGAGCGCAGCGGGATCTTTCGGAGAGACCAATTCGCCCAGGTCCGGGTCCGCGATCAGGTCCGGGATCCCACCGACGCGCGTCGCGACGACCCGGCGGCCCGACGCGAGCGCCTCGAGCACGACGTTCGGGGTCCCTTCGGCGTGACTCGGGAGTGTGAGTACGTCGCTTGCTGCCATCCACGTGGGGACCTGCGCGAGTGGTACTGCTCCGGCGACGCGCACCGACGGACCGAATGGAGCGACGGCGCGTTCGAGCTCCTCGCGCGCAGGTCCATTCCCGACGATGGCGAGCGTCGCGTGGGGCATCTCGGCGTGGACGCGCTCCCATGCGGCAGCGAGGTCGAGCACGCCTTTGTCCGTCTTGAGGTTGCCCACGTAGACCGCGAGCGGCCCCGGGGGCAGGGCGAGCTGCGTGCGGGCCTCGGCGCGATCGCGAGGGTGAAATAGCTCGCTGTCCACGCCATTCATGACGATTGCGCTCCGCTCGCGCGGGACTCCCAACGCGTGCGTCTCGTCGGCGAGTGCGCGAGAGACGGCGACGATCGTTGCCGCGCGCGGGAGCGCCCACGCCAACAAGCGGCGAGGTCCCGGTAGCTTCGCGATCTGGTTGATGTCGCTCCCGTGCAGCTTCACGACGCACGGCAC
Source organism: Kofleriaceae bacterium (assembly GCA_036499725.1). GTDB lineage: Bacteria > Myxococcota_A > Polyangia > Haliangiales > Haliangiaceae > JABFXX01. Next base: position 103,772 of record DASYDE010000017.1, on the reverse strand, counting down.
GTTCAGGAGGCGCGCGGCGATGATGGCCGCGAACCCGTCGGGGTACGCCCACGAGCCGAGTACGACGTCCACCCTGTTGCGGTAGCGCATGACGGCGCGCGCGATCGACGCCGCGTACATCGGACCCCAGAGTGCGTGACCTACGCGCGGGACGAACAGCGTGCGCGGATGCGTGACGTCGATCCCGTCGATGACTTCATGATCGGGGACCGCCGCGAGGCTCCCCGCGCTCGACCACCGAGCGGCGAGATTGGCACCGGGAAACCACGGGATCGTCGCCATCACCTCGAGGTGACAGCGCTTTGCGAGCGCGGCGAACTGTTGACGATTGAACGGCGCGCTCAGCGGCTCGACGCTGTTCGGGAAGATCTTCGTGATCGCGAGGACGCGCATTACAGATCGAAGACGCGGTCCATCCTGAGCAGCTTGAAGATCGCGAGCGGCTGATCCTTCGCGCCCGAGAAGCCGATGTTACCGCCGGTGCTGCGGATGCCCTTGTAGAGCTTCACGAGCGCCGCAACACCGGAGCTGTCGATCAGCTCGAGCGTCGACAGATCGACGGTGATCTTGTCCGGCTTCGCTTCGATGATCTTGTCGATCTCCTCGGCGAGAGCGGGCGCCGTGTTGATATCGAGCGAACCGCGGACCGTCAGTACGGTCGCGTTGTTGTCCAGGGTTACTTCATATGGCGTCAACATCAGGACCTCGCAATCTGGGTGGTGGGCGGAAGGCGCTTCGCGAGACGCCACTTGTTGGGCGGCCCGGGTTGGTAGGAAACGTCGTCGAGCATCGACTTCGCGATGTGCAGCCCCATCCCACCTTCAGGGAGCGCTGCGATATCTAGCTCCGTCGCGTTTGGCAGCTCGGGAACCTTGCGGGGATCAAACGGAGTCCCCGTATCGGCGAGCTCGATGATGAGCTCGCGCTCGCGCGTCGTGATCGTGATCTCGATGCGGCCCGCCTCGTCGCGGTGATACGCGTGAATCGCGACGTTGTTGAAGATCTCCATGAACGCGGACACCACGGCCGTGTCGAACGGGTCGCGCACGTCGTGCTCGTCCAGGTCGTGCTCGTCGTGCCGTGCCGACCCCGAAACGAGGCGTGCTGCTTCTGCGACGACGCGCACTGCCACTGCGCGGTAGCGCAACGCTCCTGGGATAGTGAGCCAGATCCGTTCGGGCACCTTCTCGTGCATCGGGTGCATCCACATCAATCGACGTGCCACCCGCAAGTTGTTCTGACAGCACGAATGCTGCTCGTTGCGACGCAACAGAGTCCGTGCGCGGACGCACCACCGTGCGCGAGCGGCTGCGCTCGTCCCGTAAGGCTTCACCGATATCGGCTAGGCCCGAGGGGTGCAGTGACGACGGCTCGTGCGTAGAACAGTTGCCTTCGCGAAGCGCGCGATCGATGTCGTCGGAGCCGCCGTCGGTCTCGCCATCGTCGCGCCTCTCTTCCCCATCATTGCGGCCGCGATCTACATCGACTCGCCAGGGCCGGTGATGTTCAAGCAGCGCCGCGCAGGACGGTTGCGAACCGTGACGCAGACGAACGGCGTGCGCGTCTATCAGTTCGACGAGTTCGACATGCACAAGTTCCGTACGATGATCCCGAACGCAGAAGCGAAGACGGGCGTCGTCGTCGCCGGTGCAGACGATCCGCGCATCACCAAGGTCGGCAAGTTTCTGCGCAAGTCGCGCCTCGACGAGCTGCCGCAGTTCTGGGACGTGCTCCGCGGCAAGATGAGCCTCGTCGGTCCGCGCCCCGAGCGCCCCGAGTTGCTGCAGCAACTGTCGTACGCGATTCCACTGTTCGAGGAGCGCATGCGCGACGTGAAGCCGGGCATCACCGGGCTCGCGCAGATCTCGCTCGGTTATACGGGCTCCATCCCCGAGGGCTCGGAGATCGGGAAGCTGGCCGCGACGCTCCAGAACCCGTGGCAGCTCGACGAGACCAAGGGCTCGCTCGCCGACGACATGCGCATCAAGCTGCTCTACGACCTCGCGTACTCCGCCTCGATGGAGAAGCTCGGGACGTTCCTCGCGACCGAGCTCGGCATCATCGTCAAGACGCCGCTCGTGATGCTCAAGATGACCCAGGGCCGCTAGCCGGTTACCCCACTCGCTGTTACCCCAGCCTCGCGTGTGACTCACGGTGAGCCGCGCGCTGCGTACACAGTTCTTCGTGTGTAGTGGTTCGCAGGGGGAACATTCATGGGTTCATGGCTTTGCCGTGCACTAGTCTCGATCTGCGCGCTCACCACGATCGCGAACGCTCAAACGCCTGCGCAGCAGACGCCAGGCGTCACGTCGACTCCAGCACCGACCGAGCCTCCGCCGGAGGAACAGAAGGGGCCCAAGGAGCCGAAGCGCGGCGACTTCGATGCCGGTGGTCAGGTGCGGTTTCCGAGCGGTCCCGACGAGAACGGCAAGTACGCAAGCTTCAACTGGGTCGCGCTCGACGGCAAGGCTCGCTACTACCTCCTCAAGCAGGTGACCGCGGACGCGCTCATCCCGATGGCAGTGAAGAAGCCCGATTCGATCAACGGCGGAACGACCGACCCGAGCATCTTCGGCGGCATGAATCTTCGGCTCGAAGCGAAGTTCCACGTCCCGAAGATGCCGTTCATGAAATTCGAGTCCGAGATGGGGCTGATGTTCTCCGTCGCGTACATGCGCGAGGGGGCGATGCTTCTCTCCGACAAGGACTTCCCACTGTTCGTCGGCGACTTCCATCCCGGCATGACCGGCGGCGTGATCATGAAGATCAAGCTCTCGAGCCTCGTCGACTTCTCGCTGTTGCCATCCTACGTCTATCAGAAGGGCAGCACCGAGAGCCTCACCGCTCTCCAAGTACCCCTCTCGCTGATTCTCAAGCTCGGCTCGCTCGTGAAACTGTCCGCCGACGCGGGCGTGTTCACCGGCGACGACATCTCGCTGCGCGCCAAGAACGGCGGCCGCATCTATCTCGGCGCCGCGCTCGACGTGAAGATCGGCCCGATCATCACCCACGCGGGCGCAGGCTTCGCGAGCCTCCTCACCGACCAGATGGGCCTCTATCCGACGATCAAGGACTCCGTGTACGTGGACCTGAACGTGAAGTACGCGAAGTAACGCGGTACGATGTCCACGTGGATCAGGTCGCCCCGGCGCTCACGCAATTCCTCGCGGAGTTCAAGCGCGTCGCCAATGCGATCGTCGACAGCTACTTCGTGATCGATCACGAGCGGCGCATCGTCGACTTCAACCGCGCGTTCTTCGCGCTGCTGCCACGCCAGGTCGCGCGCGGCCTCAAGGGCAAGCAGTGCTTCGACGTCCTCGAGCTGAACATCTGCAAGAGCGAGTGCATCGCACAGCAGTGCTGGAACGATAACCGCCACGTCCGTCTCGACGAGATCAGCGGTCAGATCGTCGGCGAGGCGCAGAAGCTGCGCTTCATCCTCTCCGCCGTGCCCATCACGGACGAGCAGGGCAACCATGTCGGCGCGCTCGAGATCCAGCGCAACGTGACCGACGAGGCCGTCGTCCAGGTGAAGTACCAAGAGATGCTCGAGAAGGAAGCCCGCGAGCGCGAGCGCCTGGCCAATCAGGTCCGCGCGCGCACGAAGGAGCTCCTCGAGACGAACCAGCTGCTGCTCAAGACGCAGAAAGAGCTGCTCGCGTACAAAAAAGGTCTCACCGTCTGAGCTAGCGTCCGGTCGTGCGTTTCGCGCTGATCGCGTTTCTTGTCGCGGGTTGTGCTCACGTCGAAGATCCGGGGCTGCGGCCGTTCGCGGCACCGCCCGCCGGAGCCACCGTCGGGACGCAGGCAATGCACGACGGCACGCAGCTCGCGACACTGAGCTGGCCGGCCGAGAACGCAAAGGCCGTCGTCGTCATCGTCCATGGCCTGCGCGATCACGCCGACCGCTACGCCCCGTTCGCGCAGCAACTCGTCGCGGCGGGCTACTCCGTGGTCGCGTTCGATCTGCGCGGTCACGGTCACTCCGCCGGTGCGCGCGTCTATCCCGACGACTGGGAACGACTACGTCTCCGATCTCCAGGAAGTGCTCGCGTCCGTCGCGGCTGCGAACGCGGGCAAGCCGATCTTCGTGTTCGGTCACAGCATGGGTGGCGCGATCGTCGCGCGCACTGCCGAGCAATCGCACACGCCGATCGCGGGCATCATCCTCAGCGGTCCCGCGCTGCAGATCGACGCGAAGCCGGGCCTCATCGCGCTGACGAAGATGTCGGGGCTCACGTCGCCCAAGGTCGCCGCCCTCGATCTACCGACGGAGGACTTCTCGACGGATCCGAAGATGGTCTCTGCGATGAAGGCCGATCCGTTCGTGATGCAGACGCCCGGTCCCGCGAAGACAGCGGCCGGTCTCGTCGCGGCGATGAGCGACATCTGGGCGAACACCGACGCACTCACGATGCCGGTTCTCGCGCTCCACGGCTCGCACGACAAGCTGACAGCGCCGGCCGGCTCGCGTTCGCTGATCGAGATTCTCACCGCCGCGCATCGCGACGCGACGCTGCACATCTACCAGGGCTTCGCGCACGATCTGTTGCACGAGCCGAAGGGCCAGCAAGTCGCCGACGACATCAAGGCGTGGCTCGACGCGCACACCGGTGGCGCTGCCCTCGCACCGACGGAGATCTACCGCGGCCGGCTCGACGGCGAGCCGGGCAAGTGGACGCAAGCGTTCTCGTTCGGCGCGGGTATCGCGAAGGACTCGCACCTCGCGCTGCTCGGTTCGCTCACGCTCGGCAAGTTTCGTCCCGTCGGTTGGAGCGGAACGCTCAGCGGCTATCGCTTCGGAGACGCGTGGTCGCTCGCGCTACGCCCGGTCGGGATCGCGGTGCGCGCGGGCGGCTTCGCGTTCGGCATCAACGCAGGCGGTGCGCTCGCGACGGGCAAGAACTTCACGGGCGCAGCCGGCGCGTTCGCAGAGCTCCCGGCGGGACCGGTGCACCTGAGCCTGTTCGCCGATTCGAACTTTGCCGGCAAGGTCGGTACCGACGTGAAGACCGTGGGCGGGTCGCTGCGCTTGCCAGGCGATCGCGCGTACTGGCCCCACGCCGTCGCTGGCGTTGGCCCCGTGATCACCGGCGGTCTCGCATGGACCGACTTCGACGAGCGCGCCTGGTTCGTCACGCTCGGCCTCCAGCTCTACGGTGCGGACTGACCCATGCCGATGATGATGCGCCGGTTTCGGTTCGCGCACGATCCCGACGTGGAGTCATTGCGCATGCAGCTGCGCGCCGAGGTCGGGGCGCGTCTCGCGAGCGAGCGCAGCGTCGAGATGAGCAGTGGAGGTGGAGTCGTCGAGTTGTTGTCGATGGATGCGATCGGGCTCGTCTACGCGTCCAAGGTCTGCGTCGTGAACGGCGGCGAGAGCGAGCGAGCGCCATGGACTCCGCCGGGGTGGGCGAGCCGACCGTGGGTCGACGTTCCATGGCTGACGAAGCTGAAGCTGTGGATCGGACCCACCAAGCTCGTCGGCTAAAGCGTTCCTCTAGAACACCCGGTAAGAGAGAGAGCGGCGATCGATCTTCAGCGAGGGCGCAGACCAGCGAAGAAGGAAGGCAGAGGGCGCTGCGTCGTCGCGAATGCACGGCGTGCCACGAAGGCGGGCGCCGGTGGGGGGTGGGTTCCCAAGGCCGTAAGGACTTCGCCGGCGCCCAATCTGGTCAGCACAGGTTCCACGATCAAGGGTCGGCCGCCGGGTCCCACCCCCTACCGGTGCCTGCCGCAGTGGCGCGACGTGCTCGCGACGACTCAGCGCCCGAGCGGTAGCGAGCGACGACGCAGCGCCCGAGCGGTAGCGAGCGCCGACGCAGCGCCCGAGCGGCAGCGAGCGGAGCTACGACGCGGTCTTCTGAAACACGTGCAGCGAGCGAGCGCCGGAGACCGCACCGCTCTTCGTCGGCTTGGCCAGATCGAACAGGCACACGACCTCCGTCTGCTTCGACGGAGCGACGTTGACGACGAGCGATGCAACGTTCGCGAGAACGAGGTAGAGGCCGAGGCCGGCACCACCGGAGACCGAGTCGGTCTTGGGTGCTCCGCGTTCCGCGCGGGCCCGACGCACGTGCTCCATGACATCGTTCTGGCGGAGCGTACCGGCGCGATCACCGACGGAGATCGCGAGCATCTCGGCGTCACAACCGAAGCGGAGCACGGCGCCACGGAGCGTCTCGGCACCCGCTCCGATCGATGGCGCGGAGCTGCGGGCGGCCTCGGCACCTTCGCGGAGCGCGTTCATCAGGAGCTCGTCGACGACTCCGCGGATGCGGTGGACGACAGGACGACGGGCGCCCATGGACTCGGCCCATGCACAGACCTCGTCGACGGCGTGGCGCTTGTCAGTGTCGGTCGCGAGGACGCGCTCCTGAACGGAGGCGGCGGGAGCGAGGTACTTCTCGAGGCCGAACACGTCGCCCGTCGCGAGCTTTTCGGACGTGATCGCGAGGTCTCTGTCGTGCGGGTCCTTCACGTGGTGAGAGACCGGCGACTCGAGCATGAGGGTGATGAGGCCGTCGTCATCCAGGTCGTCACCGACGACGATCACCGGGAGCGTGAGCGCGGAGAGGGCGGCCCCTTCGGCCTGACGGGTCGCGCGGTCGACGATGACAGCGACGGCATCGGCAGAAATCGCACCGACGGAGGAGGCGTGCTCGACGAAGAAGCCGTCGGCCTCGAGGGCTCCGCCAACCACGCGCCGGACGCCTTCGTCACGGCTGACGCAGATCGCTCTACGGCCCTTCATTGCGTCGCAGGATACACGAGGAGATTGCCCGACAGGCCCCTTTTCCCGGGGCCCCTGCTACGATCGCGACTCGGATGGCGGATCGGCCTACGGGGACAAAGCCACCCCCCCTGCCACGTCTACCGTTGGCCCCGGCCATGGCGCCAGCGGCGATGCGAACGGACGTCGTCGCGTCGCTCGCGTCCGCAGAAGTTGGCGACATCACGCGCACGGTCGAGCCTCCGGATGCGGAGCAGCTCGTCGGCCGGATGCTCGAGCTGGTCGCGAGCGAGAGCGAAGCGCTCCTCCTCGGTGACGATGCTGACGGGCGGCTCGCGGACCTGAACGTCCGCACCGCCCTCGCGAGCTGGGATGCACTGCATCAGACCGACGAGGCCGTCCGCTTCCTCGAGCTCGCCGAGCGGCATCCTCTCGCGCCACGGTTGCGCTTTGCGGCCGCGCTCGCCGGTGGTGAAGATGCGCTGCTCGGTGTCGACGGCAAGCTGGGCGACGATCCGCGGCTCGCGATCGAGCTCGCCGAGGCGTGGTTGTGGCGGTATGGGCAACACACGCGTGCGGCCAACGCGATCGAACGCGCCGTGCGCGCCGCCGAACCGGCGCTGATGCCGCAGGCGCTCGAGATCGCGGTGATCGCGAACATGGCGGCGGGCCGGTGGGACCGCGTGCTCGAGCTTCGCATGCGCATGCTGCCGGCGACGAACGAGCCCGAGGAGGTCGCGGCGACGGCGGCGCTCATGCTCGACCGTGCGGACAATCCGGCCGGTGCGCTCAAGGTGTGCTGGGAGAAGCTCGAGTTTTATCCGGGACCGGGGACGCGCCCGGGGACGACCGTCGACGGAACGGCACTCGGGTGGTTGCGCGTGTTCGACGTCGCGATCGAAGCGGCGACGATCATCGACGACGAGCGCAAGTTCGAGCTGCTCGACAAGCGCGCGGAGCTGTTGTCGACGGTGCCGAACGGCGGCATCGAAGCGCTCGCGACGCGGTTCGCAGTGGCGAACGAGCTGGAGCGCGACAACGAGCACGCGCAGGTCGCGCAGATCTATCAGCAGCTCGCCGAGGATCCTTCGGCGGCCAAGCCCGGCGCGGCGCGGCACATCGCGCAGCTGCGACTGACGTGGTCGACGGCGGGCGCGAAAGATCGAGCAGCGTGCATGGCGGCGCATCGCGCGCTCTCCAAGGATCCGTGCAAAGAGGTCGCGACGGCGCATGCGTGGCGCGCGCTCGAGCTCGCGGCGGTGTTGCACGACAACTCGATCGGCGAGCTCGCGCGGATCGTTGCTGATAACGCGGGCAGCGCGTCGGGGGATCGCTGGCTCGATATCGTCGAGCTCTCCGCGCCAACGCCGGCTTTGATCACGCGTTTCGAGAGGCGCGGCTCCCTGCGCTGGGCCGCCTACGCAGCGGAGCGGCAGAGCGAGCGAGCGCGCGCGATTGGCCTGTGGCAGCGCGCTGCCGAGGGAAGTCAGTTGCCGAGCACGCGCGACCATCTGGTGCGCTTGTATCGCGGGCCCGAGCTGGAGCAGGGGCAGACGTCGCCGGGTGCCGATGCGCTGGACGCGCTCGCCGAGGCATACGCGGCGTGCGCCCGCAGCGAAAAGGATCCGCGCAGTGCAGCGGCGCTATGGTGCGCGCGCGGCATCGTCGATCTCGGTCGCGGTGACTTCATCGAAGCCGAGGATTCGCTGCGCAAAGCCGCCGAGCTGGGGCCGCGGGACCCATTTGCACGCGCTGCCCTCGCCGCCGTGTATCGCGCGAGTCGCCGCCTCGATGCGCTCGCACAGATCCTGTCGCAGCTCGCGTCGACGTTGACGAGCAAGGACGGTCGAGCGCAAGCGGCGCGCGAGCACGCGGAGCTCCTCGACGAGGCTGGTGATCGCGCGGGAGCTACCGCGGCGCTCGAGCAAATGATCGCGGAGCGGCCGGATGACGTGGACGCGCTCGTCTCGCTCGCCAAGCTCTGCGAGCGCGAGCAGAACTGGTCGCGGGCCATCGAGCTGCGCACGCGCGCCGCCGAGCACGCGCAGACCCCAGCGAAGCGCACCGAGATCCTGACCGACATCGCGCGGCTGCATCGCAAGAGTGGCGGCGCGGAGAAAGCGCTCGCGATCGTCCGCGAAGAGCTGGCGACAAATCCGTCCGACGACCGCCGCCTGCAGCTGCAGCGCGAGATCGCAGAGCTGCTCACCGAGCTGAACCGCGAGCCCGAGGGCGTCGTCGCGGCGTATCTCGATATTCTCGCGGTCGAACCGAACGCGCCGGACGCGCTCGCCGGGATCGAAGCGCCGGCGCGTCGCCTCGGGCTGTGGGACGAGCTCGCTCGTGCGTTCCGCGGTGCTCCGGCGACGGCGCGCAATCTCGAGGTTCTCGCCGAAGCGCTGACCAAGATCTCCGAGTGGTCCGAGCTCGCCGATGTGCGCCGCAAGCAGCTCGAGGCCGCAGCGACGACAACGGAGAAAGCGCAGCGCGCACGCGATCTGGCATCGTTGTACGAGAAGGAGCTCGGTGACGCGGATGCCGCGATCCGCATGCTCACGATCGCGCAGGCCGCGCAGAGCTCCGCGCCCGAGTCTGTCGGCGATCTCGTTCGCTTGCTGCGGTCGCGCGAGCGCTGGCCGGAGCTGGCTGCCGCGCTGGAACGCGAGCTCGCAACGATGAGCGACAAGGACCGCCAGACGGCGATCCTCCGCGAGCTCGGCGAGCTGCGCGCGACCAAGTTGAATCGCGCATCGGATGCGATCGCCGCGTACGAAGGCGTGATCGAACGCGTGGCGACCGACGCTGCGGCGCTCGTCGCTCTCGAAGGTCTGTACGAAAAGGCGGGTCGCGATCGCGATCTCGCTCGCATTCTCGAAGCGCGCGCGGAAGCGAGCACGGATCTCCGCGAGCGGTCTGCGCTGTTCGCGCGCGTCGCGACGCTGCGCACCAACCGCGGTGACGTCGAGGGCGCGCTCGCCGCATTCACGGCTGCGTTCGCCGCGGATCCGACGAACCGCGACGTATTCACCGCGATGGAGCGCGTCTGCTACAAGGCCGAGCGCTGGGCGGCCGCGATGCAGCTCTACGAGAGCGCGATCCAGCACGTCGAATCCGGTGTGTCGCGCGCGTATCGCCTGGGCGATCTCTACTCGCGCCGCGGCAACGTGCAGATGAACTTCCTCGGCCAGATGGAGGAAGCCGTCGCGTCCTACCAGAAGGTTGTCGAGGTCGACTCGCAGCCGCAAGCCGCGGTGAAGTTGCTCGAGGATCTGTGTGCGCGCCGGAACGACTGGCAGCTGCTGATCGCTGCGTACGAGAAACGCGCCGAGTATCAGAAGGATCCGACGCGCAAGGCAGATGCGCTGCGCGCGGCCTCCCAGCTCGTCGCAGATCACATGGCAGGCGACAAGCGCGCCTCGCTGCGGATCCAGCGCAAGCTGCTCACCGTCGACCCGGTAGACGCGGAAGCGGTCGCGAACATCGAGCAGCTCTACGAGGACGAGCAGGACAAGACGGGGCTCGTCGATGTGCTCAAGATGCGCCTGTCCGCCGCGCGCGACAAGCAGGAGACCGTCGAGCTACTCAAGCGCATCGCTCGCGTCTCCGAGGAAGGCGCCCGCGACGTCGACACCGCGACGGAGCACTACAACAAGCTGCTCGAGCTGCAGCCGGATAGCCGCGAGGCGCTCGATGCACTCAGTCGGATCTACGAGACGACGGAGCAGTGGGCCGAATACATCGACGTCACGCGCAAGCTGATCAAGGTGACCAACGATCGCAACACCAAGGCGCTCCTGTACTTCCGCTGCGGTTCGGTCATGGAAGCCAAGTTCGCGCGCGAGCAGGACGCGATTCGTTACTACGACGCGGCGATCAAGACGTCAGCGGCGTGCATGCCCGCGGTGCACGGTCTTCGCGATCTCTACCGTCGCCGCGAGGAGTGGCCGCGCGTCATCGAGTCGCTCGAGCTCGAGGTCAAGCTCTGGCAGGACGACAAGGAGCGCGCGGGCGTGTTCGCCCAGATCGGTCGCATCTGGGAGAAGCAACTCGGCGACGTCGAGCGCGCGATGAACTTCTACGAGTCCGCGCTCACCGTCGATCCCGATTGCTTGCCCGCGAACCAAGCGTTGTTCGAGCACTTCTACGACAAGGGCGAGTGGGCCAAGGCGCAACCGCTCGCAAACGCACTCGCACAAAAGGCGATGCGCGAGGGCGATCCGACGACGCGCTCGGATTTCTATCGTCGCCGCGGCGTCGTCGCACGCATGACGGGCGATCCGCGCGCGGCCGCCGAGAGCTTCATCGTCGCGCTCGAGATCAAACCGACCAACTCGGATGCGCTCGACGAGCTGGGGGCGCTCGTACGCGATCGTCCCGACGCGTGGGACTTCGAAGCGACGTATCGCGAGCTCGACAAGCTCTACAAGAAGCGTGACGACGCTGGACCGTTGCTCGCACGCGTCCACGTCGGTCGTGCACGCATCACCGAGCGCGAGGGTGACCTCGATGCCGCGGCCGCTCTCTACCGCATCGCGCTCGATCTCGCGCCGGGTGACTTCACGGTGCTGAGCGCGCTCGTCGATTTCCACGCAGATGTTCGCCACTGGTCGGCCGCCGTCGAAGCGATCGAGCAGTTTGTAAACTCCGCGGCCGCATCACCGGTCGATCGGCTTCGCGCGCGCATGCGCCTCGCTCAGATCCACGGTGACGGCGAGATGAACGCCGAGCGCGCGATCAACGTGCTGCGCGACGTGATCCAAACCGAACCGGGCCATCAGGACGCGTACTACCTGCTCGCGCAGCAGTACTTCCTCGTCGGTAAACAGGCCGACGCACGCGCCGCGATCGATCGCGTGATCGAACTGGCCACGGCGCCGGGCCAGGCGCTCATCCCCGCTGCGCTCGCGCGCTACTACTACTACAAGGGCCGGATCCTCGATGCGGCCGGTGACCTTCGCTCCGCAGCGCCGCAGTATCGCCGCGCGATCGAATACGACCCGGGCTACGCACCACCGGCGCTCGTGCTCGCTCGCCGCGCTGCGGATGCGGGTGATCAGCGCACGGCCGAGTCGCTGCTGATCGAGGCCGCGCACGCCGCGATGGCGCAGGGCGGTCCGTCGGCAGCCGTGCCGCTCCAGCGCGGTCTCGCGCGCATCCTGCTCGCGTCGGGTGATCGCCCCGCTGCGATCGAGGCCTATCGCGGCATCCTCGCTGTCGACGGCGACAGTCCGAGCGATCGCGTCGCTCTCGCCGAGATCTACGCTGTCGATGATCTTCAGCGCGCGATCGCCGAGCTCCGCAAGGTCATCGATCGCGACATCCACCACGCACCCGCCTACCGGTTGCTCGCGTCGTTCTACAGCCGCCTCGGCGATGCGGAGCGTGCGACGCGCGTCCTCACGGCTCTCGAGCTGCTCGGCTTCTCCGAGGAGGCGGACCGTGCGAGCGCCATGCGCCTGCGTGGTTCTCATCGCTCCGAGCCGCTGCGCCGTCCGATGGATGACGCCAATCGCGATCGCTTGCTCGTCACGCCCGCAGCGCGGGAGCCGCTCGGTGAAGTCTTCGCCGCGTTCGCGGAGCCGATCAGCGCGCTGCTCACGCAACCGTTGCTGGGCGAGAACCTCGCGCCCGCGAGCAGCGCCGAACCGCGCCTCGCTCACCTCGCGAACGAGCTCGGGTTCCTCTATCAGGTGGAGGCCGAGGTGTTCGTCGGCGAGCGCGTCCCCGGCGGCGTCGCGATCACCGCGTTCCCCAGTCGCATGCTCGTCGTCGATCGCGCGCTCCTCGCGGAGTCCGATCAGACTCTCCGGTTCCTGTTCGGTTACGCGTACGAGGCGATCCGCGGCGGCTACGCGACCGTCTTGCAGCTCGGTGCGAGACAGCGGCGTGAGCTCGCGATTCTGTTGCGCGGCCTGCTCTCTGCTGACGCGGAGCTCGCCGGTGCTGCTGCCGACCTCGTGAACAGCGCGAGCGACGAAGCCCACAAGGTCCTCGAGAAGCACGCAGGCATCCGCGACGTGGACGCCGATGCCTGGATCGACGGGATGTTCGCGGCGGCCAAGCGCGCAGGCCTCGTGGCGTGCAACGACTTCAACTCCGCCATCTGGGCAGTCGCCCGCCTATCCGGGGAGCAGCTCGGTACCGATCGCGATACCGTCGCGTTGGGATCGGTCCTCGGCGGCGCGGATCTCGTACGGTTTTACCTCTCGGATGCGTATCAGCAGCTGCGCGACGCGCTGACCTCTGCGTAACCTTACGGATCGCTCGAATCACACGAGCCCGACCTCCGATTCGGGACGACGCTGCTTCGTTGGGTGAACCCCCATCCATCGGAAGGCGCACCTACTCGGACCTCGAAATCGGGCGCAGGCTCGAATCAACCGAGCTGAGCATTAGGATAGGGCGTCGATGTACGACATCAAACCACCCGCGCGTCGGTGGATCGATCCGGATGTCGAGAGTAGAGTTGGGGGTGCGGGTTATGAGCCAACGGTGTAATCAGAATTACCGTCGTTACGTGGCGGAGGTTCGATGAGCCAGAAGTTCCAAGCATCGGTTCAGCACCGCGGCGACGTCAGCTACGTCAAGCTCGGCGGCGTCATCGACGAGGACAACGAGCTCGGCGAGCTCGTGGAACGCATCCCGAGCGGCACGGCCGTCATCGATCTCGGCGAGATCGAGCGCATCAACTCGTGCGGCGTGCGCGACTGGGTGAACTGGCTCAACAAGCTCGAGAACAACGGTTCGCGCTCGGTGCTCGTCGAGTGCTCGCCCGCGATCGTCGCGCAGATCAACCTCGTCAATAACTTCACCGGCAGCGGCGTGGTGAAGAGCTTCTACGTTCCGTACTTCTGCCCGGAGTGCGACGAAGAAAAGGTCCTGCTTGTCGAGGCGTCGGACATGGGCCTCGCTCCGCACGAGCCGCCGACGTGTCGCTGTGACGAGTGCGATCTCGTCATGGACTTTGACGACATGCCGGACTCGTACTTCGCGTTCCTCTCCAACCAGAAGAAGGTCGCCGAGCCCGACAAGGTGAACGGCGCGGTGCGTGATTTCGGCGGTGCGCAGGCGCAGGGCGACAAGAAGGTTCGCTCGCGCGCGAGTGCGCCCAACCTGACCGCGCCCGGTTTGAATCAGAAGGTTCCGTCGCTGCCGTCGATCAATCGCCAAGTTCCCGCTCAGCAGCCGATGCATCAGAGCGGTGCCGCGCGTGCACCCATGATCGGTAGCGCGAGTGGTCCCGCGCAGAAGCAGCCGAGCCGTCCTGGTGCTGGCATCATGTCTCAACAGATGGGGCAGGGCGCGAGCGGCAGCCGTCCGCCGAGCTTCTCGCAAGCGAGCCTGTCCGGTCCCAATCAGATGCCGCCGGGCGCGAGCCTCGGGTTCGCTGCGCAGGGCCAGGGCATGAACATGGGGCAGCAGATGGCGCCGGTCGCGCCTCGCAGTAACGGCCTCGTGTTCGCGCTGATCGGTATCCTGGTCGCGTGCATCGCCGTGCTCGCGTACCTCGTCCTCGCTAAGTGATCGGCAGCTGCGGCACTGGCTTGCCCAGCAAATAGCCCTGCAACAGATCGCATCCCAGGTCGATCAGGCACGCGCGCTCTTCGAGCGTCTCGACGCCTTCGCCGACGACGATCGCGCCGACATCGTGGCACAGCGCGCACAGCGCGGCGACCGTACGTTGCTTGCGCGTACTCGTGTGGACCGCGCGGATGAGGGACATGTCGATCTTCACGACCTCGGGGGAGAGGTCGGCAAAGCTCGTCAGTCCCGAGTAGCCAGCGCCGATGTCGTCGACGGCGATGCGGAAGCCGATCTCGCGCAGCCGAGCGAGGCGGTCGATCAGCTCGGGCGAGCTCGCGAGCGATTCGCGTTCGGTGACCTCGAGGACCACGCGCCGCGCCATTCGTGTGAGCACGGCATCCTCGCGAATGAGATCCACGTCGAGAAGGTCCGTCGGGTGAAGGTTCACGAACAAGTGCGGAATGTCGGAGCGCGGTTCGAGCGCTTCACCGGAGAGCTGCCGCACGCGGCGACCGAGGAACGGGAGCTTGCCGAGCGTACTGGCCGCCTCGAGCAGAGCAGCCGGATGCGGGATCGACGGTTCGCGCGAGCGCATCAGCGCTTCGACGGCGTACAGCTGGCCGGTGTGCGCGTCGAGGATCGGCTGGAACGCCATCCACAAGTTCGCCAGCGCGAGATCGAAGCGCACCTCGAGGCCGGCGCGGTCCGACGCTCCGACAGATGTTCCGCTCAGCGTCGTGGCTTGGCGGCGGATGCGTGCGAGAGCGTGGGCGCGCGCAGCTTGGCGAACGAGGCGCTCCACGGTCTCGTTGTCGAGCGGCTTGGTGAGATAGCGGAACGCACCGTACTCGAGCGCGGTCGCCGCCGACTGCACGTCGGGCTTACCGCTCATGAGGATCACCGGAAGATCCAGATCGTGGCGCCGCACGCCGCGCACGACTTCGAGCCCGTCGCCGTCAGGCATGTGGACGTCGGAGAGCACGACGTCGAAGCGCTTCTCGTCGAGCCGTTTCAGCGCCGCGCGGCCAGAACTGACCTCTTCGACGTCGAACGATGCCCGCTTGAGCACGCGCGCGAGCATCTTGCGCAGATCACCGTCATCGTCGACGAGCAGGACGCGTGGCTGCAGCGTTGGCTCGGATCGACGGACGGGCCCCGACGCCCCGGCGACCTGGGCGATCGCTTCGCGTAGCTGCGCCGGCAGGAACGGCTTTGCGAGCAGGTCGGATGGCGCATCGCCTGACGGACCGAGCGCACCGGTCGGATAGCCCGACATCAGGACAACCTGAAGTGCGGTGCGCAGACCGCGTAGCTCGCGCGCGAGAAGGTCGCCGCGTCCGTCGGCGAGCACCACATCGAGCAGCGCGACGTGGATCTCTCCGTCGTGGGAGACACACACTGCCCGCGCTTCAGCCGCGCTGCTTGCATCCAGGACGGTGCAGCCCGCATCGCGGAGCACACGGGAAGCCGCGACGCGGATCTCGCGATCGTCGTCAACGACGAGCACCGTGACGGGCGGCAACGCGACCGGTACGGTGACAACGTGCGGCTCCGCGGGCTCGACCGCACCCGCGACGACGGGTAGGTAGATGCGGAACGTCGCGCCGTGCCCCGGCTGGCTGTACACGGTAAGCGCGCCCTTCGACTGCGTCACGATGCCGTGCACGATCGACAGGCCGAGGCCGGTGCCTTGACCCACCTCCTTGGTCGTGAAGAACGGGTCGAAGATCTTCTTCTGAACGTCGGCGCTCATGCCCACGCCCGTGTCGGTGATGGCGAGGGTCGTGTACGTACCTGGAGCGAGTCCTAGTTCAGCAGCGTCGGCGAGGTCGAGGGTGGACGTGAAGGTCTCGATCGTCAGTCGTCCATCTCCGTGCATCGCATCGCGCGCGTTCACGGCGACGTTCATCAGGACCTGTTCGAGCTGGCTCGCATCTCCATGGATCGGGGGGGCATCACCGCGCTGAACGTCGATGCGTACGCGTTCGCCAACGAGACGGCGCAGCATCGGAACGAAGCTCGCGATCACGTCGTCGAGCTGCAGCACGCGCAGCTTGATCATGCTGTGGCGACCCAGCGCGAGCAGGCGGCGCGTGATCGTGCTCGCACGCTCCGACGCGAGGCGAATCTCCGTCGCATCGGCGCGCCGCTCGTCGCCGGCATCCAGGCTGTCCTCGAGCATGCAGGCATAGCTGCCGATCACCGTGAGGATATTGTTGAAGTCGTGCGCGACGCCGCCCGCGAGACGTCCGAGCGCGTCCATCTTTTGCGCTTGCTGCAGCTGCGACTCGACCTGGTGGTGGGCCGCGCGCTTTTCCTTGAAGTACGCTTCGCCGATCGTATCGGTGCGTACGTCGACGACGTACTGCATACCGACCGCCATCGAGATCGCGGACGCCCCTGCGCCCGCCAGCATCAACTCCATCAACCGCGTACGAATGCGCTCGCGGTAAATGCGCTCGGAAGCGGTCCAGGCGAGGTAGTCGACGCCGGCCTTTGCGAAGGCGACGCCGCGGTCGCGCAGCAGCTTGTAGAACGGCTCCCACTGATTCTCGTCGATCGCCGCGCGCGCGAGCTTCAGGTCGCGGTCCTCGCGAGGAGCAATGCGTGCATCTTTCCACTCCGGCAGCGCCGCGATCTCCACCGCGACCTCCGCTTCGATCGCGTCGCCATGCTCGGCGAGAAACGCGCCGAACGATCGCAGAGCCTGTGCTTCGTTCGGAGTGAACGGTAGCTGCATCACGCGCGGATCTCCGGCGGGCTGGCGGGGAGTAGAACCTTGAACGTGGTCCCCTTTCCGACCTCGGTCGCGACGATGATCTCGCCGCCGATCGACGTGACGAGCTGATGGCAGATCGCGAGACCGAGGCCCGTGCCGACGCCAATGGGCTTGGTCGTGAAGAACGGCGTGAAGATGTGCGCGACGACGTCGGGGGCCATGCCGACACCGTTGTCCGCGATCTCGACGCGTACGCGGCCGTCCGGATCGATCGAGGTCGCGACGCGAAGCTCGTTGGTCTTGGATCGCTCCTCGGGAAGCGCGTGAACCGCGTTGACGATCATGTTCAGGAACACCTGACCGAGCCGCGCTTCATTTGCCCAGACCTGAGGGACGGGCTGGAGGTCGCGGACGAGGTTCGCGCGGTACTTGAGCTCGTGACTGACGATGCGGAGCGACGACTCGATCACTGGAACCACGTCGACGGCGCCGCGCGAATCGTCATCCCCGCGCGAGAACAGCTTCAGATCTCTCACGATGCCGCGCATGCGGCCGGCCGCGTCGTAAGCGTCGCGCAATGTTTCTGGCAGCTCGCCGAGATCCACCTCGCGGTGGCGCTCCTTGAGCGCGCCTACGTCATGCTGGGCGAGCTCCAGATTGCCGAGCACGGCCATCAGCGGATTGTTGATCTCGTGACCAACACCCGCGGCCAGCATGCCAAGTGCGGCCATGCGATCGGCGACAAGCAACTGCTGCTGCGCTGTCTTGAACGATCTCGCCAGTGCGAGAGCGACGCTGATCTGACCGGCGACTGCCTGCGAGAACGCGATGCGATCCGCGGTCTGCAGATCCATCGTGCGAGACAGGGTGACGAGGGCGCCTTGCGGGGCGCCGCGGTAGCCGAGAGGTGTGATCAGGATGGAGTTGCTCGCCGTGCGTGCGAGCAGGGCGCGACCCTCGATGATGGGACCTGTCTCTGCCGGTAGCGAAACGAGTTTCTGCGTCTCGATCACCTGGTCGAGAAGCGCGCGCTGGCCAAAGAACGTATCGATGTCGATCGGGCTCCAGCCATCCTGTTGCCCGAACGCGACGCCGCGCAGGCCCTCGGGTGCGCGGAGGTACAGCATACCGACGGAGATACCGCCCGCGTCGAAGCACGACGCGAGCACGTCATAGAGCGCAGCTTCGATGTCGTCCTGTCGCGCGAGTGCTTCGGAGATGCCGCTCAACACGCTGAGCTCGGCGGCGAGCAGCGCGCAGCGTTGGCTCAGGCCCGCCTGCACGGCCACCTGACGCTCGAGCTGGCTCATCATCCGTGTGACCCGCGCTTGCTCGAGCTCGCGCTCGTTCGCGGGGGGGGACGGCGGTAGTCCGTTGGGACGCTCTACGATCTTCTCCGCTGACAGGCGGGCGATCACATCGGTGAGCTCCGGCGTACGCACCATCAGGTCGTCGGCACCGGCCCGTCGTGCGAGTGCGACATCGTCGGTCTCGAGATAGCTGTTGCTGATCAGAAGGATCGGCGTGTTCGCGATCTCTGGGTCGCGCCGGATGGCCATGCACAGGCCAAAGCCGTCGAGGCGTGGCATCAGAACATCCGACACGACCGCATCGGGGCGGTGTGAACGAATCATCGCGAGCGCCTCTTCTCCATCGGCAGCGGCGGTGACCGTGAACCCAGCGCGCTGCAAGCGGAGCGTACAGAGCTTGCGCTGCACGGCATCGTCGTCGGCGAGCACGATGCGGCGGCGTAATCCTTTGACGGGGGGCGTCGTCGCGTGAGGGGCGTGAGCGCGCACGATCTGGATCAAGCGAGACGGTTCGATGGGCTTGGTCACGACATCGTCGAAGCCGACGGTCGTGAGCCGCGCGCCGTCGTGCGCGGAGAGCATTCCGGAGAACGCGAGGATCGGAATATCTTTGCCGCGCGGCGTTGCGCGCAGTCGCGTGAGGACCTCGAAGCCGTCCGCATCGGGCAGGTTCAGATCCAGCAGCACGAGGGTCACGCTCTCTGCCGTGAACTTCTCCAGACCCTCGCGACCGTCGACCGCGTCGATGACTTGGTAGCCCGCACCCTCCAGGGCGAAGCGTACGAGCTTGCGCGTGATCGGGTTGTCCTCGATCAAGAGGATTGGCATCATCGTGGTCGCGCTCCGAGGTGAGACGCGATCAGCGCGGGAAACGTGCGCGTATCGATCGGCTTGGTGACGTACGCGTTGCAACCCGCAGCGATCGCGTCTTGCTCGTCGCCCTTCATCGCATTGGCGGTCACGGCGATGATCACCAGATCGGCGTACGTCGGATTCGTACGCAGCTTGCGCGCTAGCTCGAGACCGCTCATGCCGGGGAGGCGAAGATCGAGGAGCATCAGCGCCGGTCGCGTCTTCTCGAGAGAGTCGAGCGCCTCCTCGGCGGAGACGGCCATGCTCACGCGGTAGCCCTTCGAGGAGAGCAGAACATTGAGCAGCTTCCGGTTCATCTCGGTGTCATCGACGATGAGGATCTGTTCGCCTGGCATCAACCAACCTCCGAGTTGCTGATGGGTAAGAGCACAGCTAGTTCCTCCACGACACGTGCGGCGCTGGTCCTACCTTTAGACACCACGGCGTGCGCAGAACGACGGAGGATGGCCATTTCGTTTGCATCGAGGTCCTTGCTCGTCCAAACGATCACGGGAGCTTGGCGATCGCTTGGCTGTTCGCGATACGCGGCCAAGAATTCGAAGCCCGTCATGTTCGGCATCACGAGGTCGAGAACGATCGCGCCCGGCGGTTCTTCGGTCGCTGCACGCAAACCGCGGACGGGATCCTGTTCGCACACGGCGAGATAGCCAAGCTGCGCGAGGGTCGCTGCCATCACGCGCAGCGCGGCCGGGTCGTCATCGATCACCAGCACGACCGAGTGATCGCCATGCGGCAGCACGTTCGCGCGCTGGAGTGACGAGAGCAGTGCTGAATCATTGAGCGGCTTCGCGAGAACGTCGTGGATCGCGAACCCGGCGACCGCTCCCGGCTCCGCCACGACGGTGACCACGATGACAGGGCACGTGTCGTTGCGCCCCTTGCGCACGTGCTCCAGCACTTCGAGGCCCGGCATGTCGGGCAGAAAGAGGTCGAGCGTGATCGCGTCGTACGTCCGCTCCTTGCACCGCTCGAGCGCTTCCGCGCCCGTACCGACCGCCTCGACGGCGTATCCAGCTCCGAGGAGAGTTTCGACAAGGCGCTGACGATCGATCGGCTCATCTTCGATGACGAGGACGGTGGGCGCACCAGGACGCGGAGCGACGAGGACGGTGGGCAGCGCGGCCGGGGCGGTCGTCGCGTGCCGCGGGAGTACCGCGTGGAACACGCTACCTCGACCGACGCTGCTGCGAACGCCGACCGAACCGCCCTGCGCTTCGACGAGTCGCTTGGTGAGCGCGAGCCCGAGGCCCGTACCGCCGCTCTTGCGCGCGCCATCTGCGAGCTGCTGGAAGTCTGCAAACAGCCGCGGCAGATCGTCGGCATTGATCCCCGAGCCGTGATCTTCGACCTCGATCCGAATGTTGTCGCCTTCTGCCGACGCACGCACCTTCACCGTTCCGCGCAGCGGCGAGAACTTGATGGCGTTTGACAGGAAGTTGTAGAGAACCTGTTTGAGGCGCGCGGGATCCAGCGTGACGTGGTCGTTCTCCGACGGGATGTCCGTCGTGACCGTCACGTGATGCTTCGCTGCCACGCTCCTCAGCACGCCGAGCACTTCCCCGACGAGTGAGGAGATCTTCGTGGCCTCGGGGCGGAACTCGAGCTTGCCGGCTTCGACCTTCGAGAGATCGAGGACGTCGTTGATCAGCTGGAGCAGGTGCCGACCGCTCGTGAGGATGTCGCCGAGGAATTCGCGTTGTTGATCGCGCTCGAGCTCGATATTGCCGTCGAACATGAGCTCCGAGAAGCCGATGATCGCGTTCAGCGGCGTGCGCAACTCGTGCGACATGCTCGCGAGGAACTGCGACTTGTAAGCACTCGCGCGCGCGAGCTCGGATGCCTTTTGCTCGAGGCTGGCACGGGCTCGTTCGATCTCGTTCGCTTGGAGGCGCGTCTGCTCGAGCAGAGCGGCCGCCGCCGCGCGCGCGCGAGCGACCTCGAGCGACGTCGCGAGGGGATTGCTCGCTCGAGCCAACACCTCGCTGTCGTTCTCGCGCCACGGGCGCACGGTCGCGAGCTCGAGAACGCCCGTGACTTGCCCTCCGCGCACGAGGGGCAAGAGCGCGATGGCGCGCGCTTTGGTCGCCAACAGGCCCGAGCGCAGTGTCAGATCCGCGTCGTCGGAGGTGACGAGCGTCATCTCCGGCAACGTCGCCGCTTGCCCGACGAGTCCTTCGCCATGCGCGAACAGACCGGGTAGTCCGTCGTCGGAGGCGCCGTAGCGCGCGAGCAGCCGATACGGTCCTCCGGGCGGTCCGTGATAGAGCGCGCCGAGCGGTGCGTCGATGTAGCGAGCCAGCGTCGCGAGCGCACGATTCGCGGCCTCGGCTGGAGTCAGCTCGTCGCGTAGTGCGTCGTGCAGCGCCGCAATTCCCGCATCGACCCACGTGCGTCGGCTTCGCGCCTCGTCCAGGTCGCGCAGCTCGGATGCCATCGCGTTCGCTTGCGTTGCGACCATCGCGAGCTCGTCGCCGCTCTTCACGTCGATCGGGTGGGTGAAGTCGTTGCGGCCAAAGCGCTGCAGCCCCGAGATCAGCACGTCCATGTGACGCTCGAGCCCGATGCCGATCCAGAGCGAGAGCCCGAGCAGGACGATGACGCACGCTGCTGTCACCCACGTGCGCACCGCCGATGCTTCATCCTGCATCTGCCTCGCCGTCGCGAACGCAGCGTCGAGCTTGGCATCGTCGAAGACCGTCGAGCGATCGACCATCGAGGCGGCGAGATCGCGCTTGCTCTGCATCTGTTGGACTTGCGTGAGCGCAGCTTCGTCGTTCGTCCCTGCGATGAGCTTGTGCGAGACATCGATCGCAGACGCGAAGTAGTCGTCGATCGCGTACTGCAGTCCCGTGATCTGGCCCGCGGTCAGCGCGTCCTTCGACGCATTCACGTGTTCGATCAAGCGATCGCGCTTGGCCGTTGCGCCCGCGAGCAGATCGGCGTCGCTCGCTTCTGCCGCACCTTGAATCGTGCGGATGAGCTCGCCGAGCTCGGCCTGGAGCTGGGGGCGCAGCCGGATCTTTGGCAGATAGGTGTTGCGAATACTCGCGAGCTGGTCAGCGACGCGTTGCTCGTACAAGTTGCTCGCCATCTTCACGCCTACGAGCGACGCGACGGAGATCGCCACGAGGAAGTAGAGCTTGATACGGAGAGATAGCTTCATTCGACGGTGATCGCTTTCACGCCGTCGAGCGACGCGGTCGAGGACACGTAGGCGATCGCGCCCGGATGTTTCGCGACGTAGGCGACCGCGTCGGCTTCGCTTCCGACCTCGGGAGGAGGCACGCCGCGTCCGGAGAACACGAGCTGCGCCCAGTAGCGTTTCACCGCCGTGACGTCGCGATCGAGAACGTCGTGGGAGAACTTTGCTCGCACGCCGTCGCGGGCACCGAGATCCACGGGCTGGATCGCTGCGTCGTCTCCCCATCGCGTCCTCTTCTTCAAGAACGCGTCGGCGATGAACTGCTTGGACAGCTTCGACGCTGGATTCTCTTTGTGAACGATGACGCGCATGCGCACGTCCTCGGCGATCGCCTGGGGTGCGACCACGAGAACCGCGAACGCGGCGAGCAATGCGAGCACGAGCGCGCGCATCAGAAGTAGACCGTCGTTTTCGCGAGGAAGAGGTACCACTTGTTGGCGAGGCCGGCCGGCGAGATGCCGTCGTTGAGCGCCGGGTCCAGGCCGGCCGTGCCGCGCATCGAGTGGGCTTCGAGCTTGAACAAGAACGATGGTGTGATGTCGAACCGAAGCGCGGCCGCAGCATCGTAGCGATGCGACTCGCGACCGATGCGCTTGTCGACGTTGGGAATGAACATCGAGTAGTACAGCGTCGGTTGCAACCAGGGCAGAGCGCGGTATGCAGCGAGCGCGTAACCGTACTCGGCCGTTGCTTTCGCCTCGTTCATGCCGGGAGGGAACTGGAGGACCTTCGTATCGGTGTAGCCACGGCCGTACTCGACCGCGAACAGGAATGGATCCACCGCGTATTCGAGCGACGTGATCCACTGCGCGTCGTGGAGCTCGTAGTTCAAGGGAGTGTTTGCTTGCGTGAGATCGGCATCGATCTCTCCGGCGAGGACGGAACCACCGACTCGCAGGCCCGCCAGCGGCGTCTCCCACATCACGCGAGCACCGGCGATCCACGGCACGTTCACGTCCTGGACAGTGATCCCCGGCCCCCCTTGGAGCGTCAGGTAGATCGTGCCGCCGTACGCGCGATAGTCGAGCGCGCCGAAGTCTCCGAGCCGCTTGTAGCCGTAGAGCTCGACACCTGTCTCGGCGAGCAGGAAGTCACGGCTCGTGATCGAGTAGACGGATTGCGGAAGCAACACCACCGAGTGCGCCGCATCGATATCGGACGAGTCGTTGTACAAGCCGTACGGGAGCTTGTTGCGGCCGATACGCACGCCGAGCCAGTCGCGCCAGCGGTAGTCGATCGAGAACCAATCGAACTTCGCGTTGTAGTTACCGACCGGGCCCAGGTCGCGCGCGAACAGCTGGAAGCCGATGCGCAGGCGAGAGTCGAGCTGCTTGGACACGGCGATCGCCGCTTCTGCGAATTCCAACGAGCCGCGCTCGGTGTTCGCCAGGAAGTTATTGTCGGTCGACCACAGTGCGCCCTGGCTTACGAAGCCGTGGAGCTGCAACGCAGCCTCTTCCTCCGTTAGTTCCTCCGCGCGCGACGTGTTGCCGAGCGCCGCGAGCAAGATCATCGAGAGCGCCAGCAGACCGGGAGAGCGTAATCGCACAGTAGCTACCGTCGCACAGCGCTAGGCTTCACTCACCAGATCCATCGTTAGGAATCAGTGGGACTTGGTGGCGCGTTCTGCGTCAGTTCCACTGGGGGTGGAGCAAACCGCATCAGGCCGTCGGCGTCTGTCCTACGCAATGCGAAGTATTGTGAATACGGCCGGGAGCGCGATGAAGATCGCGAACCAACCGAGGACCCATGCGCGCTTGGCGCGACCGATCGCTTGCGGAGAGATCGGCAGCGATGCACTCAGTCTTGCGAGCTCGATCGGTGACGACCACACGCGGGAGCGAAGTGCGAGAGCGTAGGTCACTCCCCCACCGAGCGTGGCGATCAAGTAGGGGAGCGGATCTTCCGGCTGCGAGATGCCGACGATCACGAGCACGACGAACGCGAGAGCGCCGAGCGCGTACGCCATCGGATAGCGGCGACGCATGAGCCGCGCATCTTTGCGGTAGGGCAGTGCGCCCTCGCCGAGCATGTTTGCGATCGCGTTCTCGATGCCCGTCGGTGGTTTGATCTCGAGCGTCGCCAGGCGCTGGCGATCGAGCGCCGACACATCGCGCAGGATCTGTCCCATGTAGCGCGGTGTCGACGAGAGTGTTCCGATGAACGCGAGCACGCTCCCCGCCAGGAGGATCGCGAGGACGATGGGCGGCGGCGCGGCTGGTTCGCCACCGGTCAGCCAGCTCGCGACGAGGAACACCGCGATGATGACGGCGGTGCCGGCAAAGCCAGGCAGGGCACCGAGCATGGGTGCGGTTTGCGTGCGATCGGGGGAGAGCGCGACGACGGTGGCGCCAAAGAGCGCTACAGCGGGAAGGAACAGCGCGGTCGTGACACCGAGCGCACCCGCGAGCACGAGATGGCGGAGCGCGAGGTGCACGTCGTACGCGAACAGCGGCGCGGCGCCGATTGCAACGGCGAGCGTCTGCATGGCGGCCGCGCGAACGCATCGCGAGAGGGCGGGGGCGAGCAGCGCTTTGCCATCGATCGGCAACTGCGCGAGTAGGGATGCGTCGGGTCGCCAGTACAGATGAAATGGCACGCGCATGAACGCGATCGCGAACGACAGCACCACGAGGGTCGTCCACGCGTGCGAGCCGGTCGCGAAGCTGATGCTCGAGCGCCATGCGACCCACGCCGCGAGGACACCGCCGAGCACGAACGGCGCGATGACCGACAGCGTGCTGCGCGCGCGTTTGTCGGCCAATGCGGACCACCGCATGAGCTGCGCGGGGCTCATGTCGGTCGCTCCCACTAGGTCGGGCCTTCGTCGGGGATGAGCGAGACGTAGAGATCTTCGATCGCCGTCGGACCCTTCGCGAGTAGCGCCTTCAAGGCATCGCCGCGCGTGTCCTCGACGAGCTTGCCCTTGTTCACGACGAGGATGCGATCGCACGAGTGCTCTGCCACGCCGAGCAAGTGCGTCGACATCAGGACGGCGGCGCCACCGTCCGCCTTTGTTCGCAGCGCGGAGCGCGCCGCACGAGACGCGTGGGGATCCAGGCCGTTCAATGTCTCGTCGAGCAACGCGAGCTCGACGGGGCCGACGAGAGCCGCGGCGAGACCGACGCGCTGACGCATACCGAACGAGAGCTCGCGGCACGGCCGGTTCTCGATCTTCGCCAAGCCGAGGTCGGCGAGAATCTTGGACGCCGCCGTCTGATCGCTACCGCGCGCCTCGGCGACGAACGTGACGTGCTCGAGCACCGTGAAGAACTCGTAGAGCGCGGGTGGCTGATCCGCAAAGCCGACCTTCTTGCGCGCGCTGCGAGGCGCCTTCGCGAGATCTTCGCCTCCGACGACGATCGTACCGCTCGTGGGGAGGATCGCGCCGGCGATCGCGGACAGCGTCGTGCTCTTGCCTGCACCATTGGGTCCGAGCACGAGGACGATCTCACCGGCCTCGAGCTCGAACGACAAATGGTCGACGGCGAGTCGCTTGCCGTAGTGGACGGTCAGCTCGTCGAGCTTGGCGATCACGGAGGCTCTGTATACACGACGACGTAGATGATGCGCGTCTGTCCGTGTGCGGGAAGCTTCACGCGAGCCGCCAGTTGCTGCGCGCCTTCTTTCTGAAAGTCGGGGACGCTCTGGTAGCCGATGCCCCAGTTCAGGCCACGGTACATGTGCTCGCGGACGACGACGTCGACCGGCGTCGCCCGCTTGCTCGTGAGCGTGATGCCGAACTCCTCGGTGACGCGGTGAGTGTCGATGTCACTCGAGAAATCGCGGCGCTCGCGCGTGCCTGTCACGTCCTCGGCGGTTCCGATCGCGATGGTGTCAGCCGTCGCGACGCGCGTGTCGGGGCCAAACAGGTCTGTCTGGCCCAGCAGACGCAACTGACCATCGGCGCTGCGCTGGAACAGTCGCGCGGCTCCCCTCGGCAGTCCCTCGGGCTGCGATCGGGGCCGAATGATCTCGTAGCTCTCGATGACGCGCGGCGAGATCGGTACGTGCTGACCGAGCTCGGGATCGGTGTTCGTCGACGGATTCGGTTCGTCGAGGCGTGCGCCGATCGGGTCGAACACGAGCACCGCGTGCATCGGACGCGGCGCATCGTTCGCGAGCAGCTCGATCTGCGAGTCGCCAGCGGGAAGGTCCAGGACTCCGAGGTCGAGCGGTTTCGATGTATCCGTGCTGCGGAGGTCCTGGTCGAGGAGCGACACGTGCACATGCGAGAGCGGCGCGCCCGACTTGTTCGACAGGCCGATCGTCCCGTGAACCGTGACGGACGCGCGGGTCGGCGTCGTCGTCAGCGTGTACGAGGCTGACCACTCCAGCGTCGGCAGCACGTACTCGAGCATCGGATGATACGTGCCGGGCCTCTTCGCGATCACGTCGAACGCGACGTGCGACGGCGCGCCCTCGTCCAGAGTGCCTTCGGCGAGTGACGCTTCGAGATCGACGAGATCGACGAGCTTGACGTCCATCGGGTCGACACCCGCAGGCACGATCATCGAGATCCGCTGCGACGTCGTTCCTTTCGCTTGAATCGTGACGGGCTGGCGGACCCGCGCGCCGTCGTGGAACAGCGTTACGGTCGGCTCCGAGGACGCTGTGTTCGCAGGAGCGGTGTGCGGAACGTACCCGCAGGCCGCTACGAGCCCCCCGACGAGGCCTGTGAGCGCTGCGAGGGCAATGGTTTTGCACCCATCCACGACACGAGCATATTATCCAAAGGTGGTGGTCGCGACGTATCCGGGGACAGTGTCTCCGCTGCGCGGGTTGGACCCGTTCGGCGAGGCGGAGCGCGATGTGTGGTACGGCCGTGAGGACGAGCGGGACGCCATCGCCAAGATGGTCTCCGGCGACCAGTTCCGCTCCGGCCTGGTCTACGGCGAGCCGGGAGTCGGCAAAACGTCGCTCATCCGCGCCGGCCTGATCCCCCATCTGCGCGACCACGGCATCGTCGCCTTGGCCTGCGAGGACCTCTCCCAACCGGCGGCGAGCTTTGCGGCCGGCCTCTCCGCATTTGGCATCCAACCCAACGCGAACGAGGCGCCCGCTGCGTTCGCGACCCGCGCCGTCACCAACGCTGTCGCCGGTCAGCAGTTCGTGTTCGTCGTCGACGATATCGACGTTCTTTGTCAGGACGATCGGGCCGTCGGCGAGCTCGCGGATCTGTACCAGCGCGTCGTGAGCCGCTCCGCCGGTCGCGCGCGCTTCTTGTTCATCTGCGCGAGCGAGCGGCAGCACCTCATCGGTGCCCTCGAGCGCCGCACGGGCTCGCTGTTTCCGCCGTCCTCGCGCTACGAGCTGCTGCGCATCCCCGTGCAGAAGGCGAGCTCGATCTTCGATCGCATGCTCTCGCTGTCGGGTGTGGCGGCGGATCCCCCGCTCGCCGAGGCTGTCGTCCAGGGCATCTCGCGGGGCCAGCCGCTGCTCGCTGCGGATCTGCAGATCAGCGGCATGGCGATGCGCGACCTCAAGATCTCGTCGCTGAGCGGGCTGCAAAAGGCGGGTGGCCCGGCGGAGCTGGAGTCCGAGTGGCTCCACGAGGCGTGCCGCGCGACCGGCAACGAACGTAGTGGTCTGCGCCTGTGCGCCGAGCTCGCCGCGACGAACACACCGCGCACGGCCACCGAGCTCACCAAGCGGATCAACCTCGATCTGGCATACGGCGAGCACGCTCTCGACACGCTCGAGCAACGCGGCGTCATCAGCCGAGCCGACGCAAACGGCAAGACGTGGGTCCTGCGGCACGAGGTCCTCGCCCCGCGCGTCCGCGAGCTCACCGCTCCCGCCCGCGCTGCTGCTCGTCGTGGATTCGACCTTCTCGGCTCGAAGACTCAGAACAACGAGCGTCTCAAGCTGAGCGAGCTCCGCGCGCTGCGCACCGAGGGCATCGCTGCCGTCACGCCTGAAGAACGAGCGGTCATCGAGCGCAGCAAGCGCTACTACATGACCATCGCGGCCGCGATCGCAGCGGCACCATTCATCATTCTGATCATCATCTGGTTCTCGATGCGTGGAAAGGTCTACTTCGACCTCGAGCCGCACGCGGGCGGTGATCGCATCGTCGTGCGCTATGGGCGGGCCGGGCTGAAGTCGTTCCACTGGTTACCGGGCGGGTTTGGCGACGAGGTCGCGGACACGGGACTCACGCGTCCGATGGCTGCGCCCGAGGCGTGGAAGAAGATCAGCACGCACGACATCGGCAGCAGCGCGAGTGGTTGGTCCGATCAGCTGATGGGCCTCATGGCGCCGCAGCTCTCGGGGCTCGTCGATTTTGCGACGACCGGTAACGAGAACGTCATCGGCAACCTGGCGAAGCAGGCCAAGGATCCCGAGGATCTCGCCGAGCTACTCACATTGTTGCGCCCGATCGCGCGCGGCAGTGCTGCCGAGGTGCAGCTCGTCGAGCAAGCATTGAAGACGCCGTCGCCGGCCGTGCAGCGCGCCGCTGTTGCGACCGCCGGTGCCGCCGCGCAGCGCCGTAACGACGTCTATCAGGACACGCTCTCCGCGGCGCTCCTGTCGCCGGATGCCGAGCTGCGTCGCATCGCATTTAGCGCGGTCCGCGGTCTCGGTGATCGCGGCCACGCACTGTTCCAGCACGCGCTAGAGAGCAACCCCGACGCAGACGTTCGCCGCGAGCTGATGCTCGAGGTCGCGACGGCCGCACCGACGGTGACCAACGACGATGGTCCGTCGCTCGCGAACATGATCACCCTCCTCGGTGATGCCGAGGCGGCGCCGGCGCTGCGCGAGCGCGCGAAGGCGCAGATCAAAGCCGCGCTCGTGAAGACACCCGATGTGACAGCCGCCGAGCTCACCAAGCTCATCGCGCAGGATCGGGCACCGGCGGAAGCACGCATCTTTGCGATCGGTCTGCTCCGCGATCTGGATCCCGCGCCCAAGGGCAAGGACACGATCGACGCGGTGGTCGCGGCATACGGCTCGCGATCCGCAGCGGTAAAGGCGGCGGCGCTGCCGCTGTTCGCAAAGCTCGATCCCGAGCGCGCCGGCGGTGATCTCTCGACGATGCTCGAGGACGCCAAGATCGACAAGAACCTCAAGATCGCGGAAGCGCTCGCGTGGGGCGAGGTCGCGGTGCTCAACAAGGGCGCAGCGTCGAACGCGCTCGACAAGTTGCTCGCAGATCCAGACAACGACGTGCGTGCAGCAGCCGCGACGGCAGCAGGCAAGGCCGGCCGTACGTACCTCGAGAAGCTGATGAAGATGGCCAAGGCCGAGAGCTACCCGGTGCGCGTGGGCGCGGCGTGGGGCCTCGCCGAGATCGCCGAGAGTCCGTCGCCGGGTATCTCCATCGGTGGCATCGGCCAGCTGTGGAAGGACAAGGGACGCCCGCGCCGCGACGCAGCCAAGATCTTCGCCGCGATCGCGCGCAAGAAGCCGGCACTGGTTCTGAACTATCTGCAGATCTCGGCCACGATCGGCGAGGACGACGCGCTCCATCCGATCGGCGTCGAGGGTCTCTGCAACGGTGCGCTCGCCGGGAGCGCCGAGGCGCGCCGCCTGCTCGCCAAGGCCACCGACGACGAATCGGCCGACGTGCGCAAGCTCGTCATGTCGTGCGTCGCCGACGGACCAGATCCGGCCAAGAACGGCGCTGTCGTCGCGGCGAAGCTGATCAGCGATCCCAGCTCCGATATCCGTGCCGATGCTGCACGCGTCCTCGCGATGTCCGCGGCCAAGGGCAACAAGACCGTCGGCGAGGCGCTCGTGAAGTTGCTCGATGACACCGACCGCGACGTGCGCGTGATCGCGATCCGCGCTGTCGGCGGTCTCGGCGAGGACGCTCCCAAGACGGCGGCGCCGATCCTGATGAAGAAGTTCGAGCGCGGCGACGAAGCCGAGAAGCTAGCGCTGCTCCGTGCCGCTAAAGCGATCGGTGCCTCCGAGCTGATCGCCGTTGCCGTCGCTGACTCGTCGCCGATCGTCCGCGTCGAAGCGGTCGACGCCGCGCTCACGTCGGGCAAGCGCGCAAAGGAGACGCTGTCGGCCGCGCTCGCCGACGCTGATCCGCAGGTGCGCAAGGCCGCGCTCGAGCGTCTCGCCGCGCAGAAGGACAAACTGGAGCCAGCCGTCATCGAGCGCACGCTCGCTCTCGCGGTGCGCGATCCCAATCCCGAATTGAGCCAGCTCGCGCTCACCACGGTCGCGCGTGTCGCTCCCAAGGACGCCGTCGCTGCTCGGCTCACTCGTTCGCTCGGTTCACGTGCGGAGCGCGAGCGTGCGCAGGCCGCCGCTGCCGCGATCGGTCTCGTCGATCGCGATGCGGCGCTGACGGCGCAGTTGCTCGAGCCGCTGCTCGACGATCCGTCGCACGACGTCCGTGTCGCGATGCTCCCGGCGCTCGCCGCTGCCTATGCCAAGATCAACGAGCCGGAGAAGCTCGCGGGAATCCTGCGCGACTCCGAGACGAACGCGATGCGCCGCATCGTCGTCGCGGCTGCGTTCATCACGCTCGCGCGCACGGATGCCGGCAAGGCGGCCACGGAAGCTGCGCTCGGCAAGCTCGTGAAGGACGACCAGCCGCCGCTGGCGCGCCACACGGCGAAGCTCGTCGGCGGACTCATCGGCAGCAAGGCCGATGGCATGTCGTTCCTCCAAGAGCTGATTCCGTAAAACCTGACGCCCGACGGCCAAGGCGTCCAATAGCTGTCACCCGGCAAAGGTCGAACCGCTAGTTAGCGGCGGCACGCCGGTTGCGTGACACACCCCGCATGGTCTCTCGACTCGATCGGATGTCAGGTACTTACGTCTCGTGGGTTAGCCGGCGCGCGCGGGTCATCACGCTGGTCGCGTTCACGCTGGTCGTTGCTGCGATCGCGCTGATCAAGTTCCACTTGCCGCTGCAGGCGGACCTCTCGCACCTGCTCCCGAGCGATGCGCCGTCGGTCGTCGACGCCGAGGCTCTCGCGTCGCGCATGCCTGCGAAGGACACGATGGTCGCGATTATACGGGCGCCGGATACGGCGTCGCGCGAGGCGGTCGTCGCGTCGCTCGTCGGAGCGATCCGTAGCTTGCCGCCGGACCTCGTCGATCGCGTCGAGACCGACGACGACGAGCTGCGTGCGTACGTCGGTAAGAACCGCCTGCTGTTCGCGCCGATGGAAGACCTCGAGATGGCGCGCGATGCACTCAATGGCGACAAGGCGAAGCTCGATGCGTTGCGCGCGAAGCGGGCGACCGCCGAAACGCGCCTCGCGAAGTCCGCGCAGATCACGCCCGACGGTCGCATGCAGGTGCTCGTGATCCGCACGCAGTACCGCGCGACCGACATCGTTCGCGATCACCGCACGCTCGACGCACTCGAGACGACGGCGTCGTTCCTCGAGGCAACGCATCCCGGCGTGAAGATCGGCTACGCGGGCGGCGTTCCGATGAACCTCGCCGAGCACGCGGCCCTCTCGCGCGGCATCGTGATGTCGAGTGTCGTCACGATCGTCCTCGTCGCGCTCGTGCTCCTCGTCTACTTGCGCAGCGTTCGCATGCTGTTCCTCCTCGGCACGAACATCCTCGTCGCCACGATCGTCTCGTTCGGACTTGCCGCGATCACGATCGGCCATCTGAACGCTGCGACCGCGTTCCTCGGCGCGATCATCGCGGGCAACGGTATCAACTACGGCATCCTGCTCGTCGCGCGCTTCCTCGAGGAGCGCCGCACCAAGGATCCTGAAGGCGCGCTGTCCGCCGCCATCGCCGGCACGTTGAAGCCGACGCTCGTTGCATCGCTCGGCGCATCCATCGCGTACGCCGCGCTCGCCGTGACGAGCTTCCGCGGCTTTGCTGACTTCGCGTGGATCGGTGGCGCCGGCATGCTCGTGTGCTGGATCTGCTCGTTCGTGCTGCTGCCCGCGCTGCTGTTGCGCCATGCGCGCAACGTGACGCGAGCGCCGACGGCGGCGTTCGGCTCGATCGTTCTCAAAGTGTTCGGCTCTACCAAGCCGTTCCTCGTCGGCGGAATCGCGCTCGCCGTCACCGTCGGCTGTGGCGTCATCACGTACCGCTACGCGGTCAACGATCCGTTCGAGTACGACATGACGCAGCTCCGCTCGCAGGGCGCCGATGCGCAGCACGTGCACGCGTTGCTCGACCTCTCCGACAAGACGTTTGGCCCGGGCCTCGCCGGCATGGGCGGTTCGACGTTCATCGCCGTCGACGATCCTTCTGACGTTCCCCTGGCCGTCAACTCTCTCGACGCGATCGCGACGAGCGAGCCGATCGTCGGGAAGGTCACCTCGATCCTCGACGTCGTGCCGCGCGACCAGGCGCAGAAGCTCGCGCTGCTCGCTCAGATCCGCACGCAGATCGACACGATCGCTCCATTCCTCCCGGAGGCGCAGCGCACCGAGCTCCTCGCGCAGCGCCCGCCCGACGATCTGCACATGCTCACCGCCGCTGACGTCCCGCTGTCAGTGCGCGTGAAGCTGACCGAGCGCGACGGCAGCGTCGGCAAGATGATCGCCGTTAAACCGGGCGCGAACTTCGACGGTAACGACGGCCACGACCTCATCGCGTTCGCGGATGCGATCCGTGGTGCGCGCATGCACGGCAAGCATCTCCCCGCGACGGGCGCGTCGCTGCTGTTCGCCGACGTGCTCGTGCAGATCCACCACGACGGCCCGCTCGTCACGGCCATCGCCGTCATCGGCCTCATCATCATGGTGCTGCTGGTCGTGGGGCGCACGCGCCGCGCCGCCGCCGTGCTCGCCGCGACCGGTGCCGGCACGATCGCGATGATCGCCGCGTGCGCGCTCGTTGGTCTCAAGGTCAGCTTTCTCGACTTCGTCGCGTTGCCCATCACGCTCGGCCTCGGCATCGACTACGCGATCAACATCGCCGACCGCGCGCAGAAAGCGGACCCGCGCACCGCACTGCGCTCCACCGGCGGCACGGTGCTCGTGTGCTCGCTCACCACCGTCATCGGCTACGCGTCGCTGATGGTCTCCGACAACCTCGCGATCCGCGGCTTTGGCCTCGCGTCGCTCCTGGGCGAGATCACCTGCGTCGTCGCTGCGTTCGTTATCGTCCCGGCCGTGGTGTCAGCTCATTGGCGCAAAGCGTCGAAAGCGGCGAATTCCACCACCAATGACGCGGCAATTTCAATCGCTTAGCGATTGGTCCGACCTTCGCAATTGGTCCAACCATCATGTCGAAGCGCCGAGATGCCCGTGTCCTCCTCAGCGTCCTTGCTGCCGCCGCCAATGCTGACCGCCCGCTGATCACGCACATGGTGATCACGCGCCGCTGCAACCTGAGCTGCGGTTACTGCTTCGAGTACGACAAGGTCAGCCAGCCGGTCCCGCTCGCCGACCTCAAGGCGCGCATCGACCACCTCGCGAAGCTGAAGAGCGTGTTCGTCACGCTGACCGGTGGCGAGTCGCTGCTGCACCCCGACGCGGTCGAGCTCGTACGCTACGTGAACGAGAAGGGCATGTTCCCGTTCCTCAACACGAACGGCTATCTGCTCACCAAGAAGATCATCGAAGGCCTCAACGAGGCGGGCCTCTACGGCATGCAGATGTCGATCGACAACGCTCTCCCGAACGACATCTCCAAGAAGTCGCTCAAGCCGCTGATGCCAAAGCTCCGCCTGCTCGCGCAGCACGCGAAGTTCCACGTGCGCATCAACACGGTGCTCGGCAGCTCGCCGCCCGCCGAAGCGCTCGAGGTCGCGAAGGCCGTCGTCGACTTCGGCTTCGACTCCAACTGCTCTCTCGTGCGCGACGAATCCGGTGAGCTCATCGCTCCCGACAACGAGACGCGCTCGGCCTACGATCAGATCCGCAAGCTCGGCGGCCGCCTCTCGACGTTCATGGACGACGACTACACGCGCGAGCTCCTCGATAACGGCACGATGCAGTGGAAGTGCCGCGCGGGCGCCCGCACGTTCCTCGTCGACGAGTTCGGCAAAGTCCACCTGTGCCAGCCGCGCGTGGGCGAGGGCGCCATTGCGTTGCTCGACTACACCGTCGAGGACATTCGCCGCGAGTTCAATGCGCCCAAGCCGTGCGCCGCGAAGTGCCCCATCGCGTACGCGCACCACGCGTCCAAGCTCGACGGTTGGCGTTCGCAGAAGGGTGCGCCGCTCATGCTGCCGCCGCCGTCCGCACCGATGCCGCCTCCGGTCGCTTCGACGGCGAAACGGAGCACGCTGCTCGCGATCGTCGCGTAAGGTGCGACTCTGGGGCGGCCAGTCCGTCCGGAGCAACGCATGCAGAAGCTCGTCATCGCGATCCTGTTGGTTGCCGCCACTGCGAGCGCTGATAACAAGCACAACCAGGTCGGCCAGCTGCAAGGAACGACGTGGACGAAGACCGACAAGTTGCCGCGCGCAAAAGGCCGCCCAGAGGCAACTCTGGGAGGCGCCTACGTCGCACCGGACGGTACCCAGTTCCTCGCCGAAGATCGCTTACACGAAGGCTGAGTACGCGTTGGTCGAGCTAGTCGGGACCAACTCCGGTGATGTCTACGCGATCGGTCGAGATGCGATCGCGCACTGGGACGGCAAGACGTGGAGCGACGTCGAGATTCCGGACGTCAAAGGCGACGTATTTGGCGGATGGACGGATGGCAAGCAGCTGATCATCGTGACGAATGACTGGGACAAGAGCACGAGCTGGATCTACCGCCGCGACGAAAAGGGGGCGTGGTCCCTCGACGGCAGGAGCAAAGGCGTCCTGTTGAACGTCGGCGGTTCGAGCGACGCGCTCTATGCCATCGGCAATCAAGGCCTGATCTTGCATCGCATCAAGTCCGGCGCGTGGCGTGACGAGACGGTCCAACACGCAGACCAGTATTCCCAGATCTACGCAGCGAGTGTGGACGATATTTACATCGCCGGCAGTTCGCTGCTGCACTCCCGCGGCGACGGAAAGTGGAGCGACGTGAAGCTTCCAACGACGGAGTCGGCGACGACTGTGTGGGGACGCTCGAGCAACGATGTGTTCGCTGGAACGATGGGCGAGCTCTTTCATTTCGACGGGCACGCGTGGAGCAAGACCGGCTGGACGCGCGACGTCGGCCCCCTCGCCGGTAACGCAAAGATGGTGCTCGTGACGAACCTGCGTGATGAATAAGAACTAAGGCGAGACCTGCACGGGGCCGGACTTGACGGCCTTGTACGGCGCGATCGCATTCAGCGCCGCCGTATCCGCTTCGACCATCTGCATGGAGCGATTGATCTCCTCGACGAGGCCGCGCTTGCGCCCGTAGTCGATGTGCGTGTCGTACGCCATGTTGTCGAGCGACTTCATCGAGAGCGAGAACTCGTCGTGCTCGCGCTGGCGGCGTTCGCGGATCCGCTCGAGGTCCAAGTGGTCCTTGATGATGTATGGCGTGAGCATGATGACGAGGTTCGACTTCGTCTTCTTGTGCTCCGTGTAGCGGAACAGGTAGCCGAGCAGCGGGATGTCGCCGAGCAGCGGGATCTGCGTCTTGGTATCGACGATCTTCTCCTGCAGGAGGCCACCGATGACGACGGTTTGCTGATCGGGCACCACGGTGCGCGTCTCGAACTCGCGCGTCGTCCACGACGGGCCAAGGGAGGAATTCTCTCCGTAGTCCTTCGCGTCGTGCTTGATCTCGAGGAGGACCTGATCGCCGAGCGTGATATGCGGCTTGATGGTGAGCTCGAGCTGCAGGTCCATGCGTTCGACGTTCGTGGTGATCGTCGTGGACGTCGTCAGCGATGTCGTCGGGATGTAGCCCTTGATGAACGGAATGTTCGTGCCGACCTTGTAGGTCGCCTGCTCGTTGTCGAGCGCGATGATGCTCGGTGCGGAGACGATGTTCGTGTTTGACTTGTTCTGCAGCGCCTGCACGAGCACGCCATAGGACGGGATGCTGGTGCCGAGCAGCGTCTCCGAGCCCGGAATCGCGCTGCCGATCAGCCCGCCGATCAGTCCTTTTGCAGAGGTGAGCGTCGACGGATCTGCCGACGAGAGTTGTGACGTTTGGAGTCCACCGACGGCGACGCCGCCGTTGCTCGTCGCGAGGCCGCCGTGGAAGGATGTGCCGAGCGTGGTGTCGTCGCCGATCGCAAGCTCGAGGATGAGCGCCTCGATGTAGACCTGGCGGCGCGGTTGATCGAGCTCCTTGATCACTTCCTTCAGCGCGAGATAGTCGCGGCCACTCGAGACGATGATCAGCTTGTTCGTTGGCTTGTCCGCGATGATCTTCGCATCCCCGACGATGCCGACACCGCCGATCGGTGTGGTGGGCGTCGCGGTGCCTTGCGGGAGCGCTTGCTGTCCCGGCGGGCGAGCTGTCTGCACGCCACCACTCTTGGACGGCACTGTCGCGGTCAGCGTCGCGGCGACCTCTTCGGCGATCGCGCTGCCGAGCTGATAGACGTGCACGGTGCTGCCGTCCTCCGTATCGAGCGCGACATCGAGGCGCTCCACGAGAGCTTTCACGCGCTCGTAGCTCGCCGGACTTCCCGATAGCACGATCGTGTTGGTGCGATCGTCGACGACGAGCTTGGACGGCGTCTCGGTCGATGCGTAGCCATCCTTGGACGGAGCGGCCGCTGGAGCTCCCGGGGCCGTGCCGAGGATGGTCTGGACCTCTGCCGTCAGCTTCGTCGCATCCGCGTGCACGACGGGGATCGTGTAGACGGCGTCGGTCCCGCCCGGGACGTCGACGAGCTGCGCCAACGACAGCATGTCGCGCACGTTGGCCGCGTAGTCGGTGATGAGCACGAGCTGACCGGCCGCGATCACCTCACCCGGATCGCTCTTGATCGCGCTCACGGCTTTCACGAGCGCATCTGCTTGCAGGTACTTCGGGCGCAGCACGTAGCGCACGAGTTGATCCGTGTTGTCTGGCATCCCGTCCTTCATCAGCCCCACCGGCATGTGCTTGCTCGTCGCGGTCTCGACGATCTTCACGATGTTTCCCTGTGGCACGACCGTGAGCCCGAGCGTCGACAGCGACGCGAGGAACAAGCGGTACGCCTCGCCGACCGTCATCTTCGACGGCGCGATGATCGTGATCTTGCGACCCGTCGACACGATATGCGGCGCGTAGATGAAGTTCTTGCAGGTGAAGCCCATCACCCACGTGACGAGATCCTGGACCTGCGTCTCGGGCTTGAACGTCACCTCGATCGTCGCCGTTACGGGCTTCTTGCAGGAGTACAGCTTCGCGTCCTCGCCCGGAGCGGGCACCTCGTCGCCCAGGTCTGCCGTGACGCGTGGTTGTTCGGTGTCCTTGGCAAAGACCGGTGAGCAGAGCGCGACG
The DNA here is from genome assembly GCA_036499725.1 of Kofleriaceae bacterium. Lineage (GTDB taxonomy): Bacteria > Myxococcota_A > Polyangia > Haliangiales > Haliangiaceae > JABFXX01. Next base: position 66,141 of record DASYDE010000017.1, on the reverse strand, counting down.
ATCGCGATCAGAGCAGCAGCAAGACGCATCCCGAACGCTCTTCCACGCGCCGGGCCAAGCCGCGAGCATCACTAAGTTCGCGAACGCTCGTCGAGGGAGCAGCCACTGCGTGCCAGCGTGGCAGCGAGCGCTACGTTTGCGGCGTCGGAAAGACGGACCAGCGGCGGCACTGCACGGGCTGCGGCAACGCGCGCGACGTGTACGTCAGCTCGTCGATCTGTGCCTTCTCGGCCTCCATCATCTCGGCGACACCGGCGGACCTGTACGTCGTCTCGCTCATCGCGATTTGATAGGCCTCCGCGAGCGACTGCAGCTTTGCCGCGACGTTGACCGTGCCGCCAAAGTAGTCCGCGTTGGAGTTCAGCTTCACGGCGATGCACGGGCCGGTGTTCAACGACACCCGCAACCGGATCGGCGTGTCCGTGCGCTCCGGGCCGAACGCCAGGTGGATCTTCTGCGCAGCGCGCACGGCATCGAGCGGGCTCCCGAACGCTGCCATCACCGCGTCGCCGATCGTCTTGATCACGGCGCCGCGCTGATCAGACACGATCGCGAACAGCTCGTCGAAGTGCTTCTTGATCTCCATGAACGCGGCCGGATCTCCGCGCGCTGCGTAGAACGCCGTCGAGCCGACGACATCCGTGAACAGCAGGGTCTGCTCGCCGACGCCGAGCTTCACGTCCGACGAGATGTACTCGGCGCTGAACAGATCGCGGAACTCCTGCATCGACAGGAGATGTCCTGCGCGCAGCGCGTGATCGGTCCACTTCGCCTCTTCGATCGTGAAGTTCTGCGGCTCCTTCTGATCGTGCGCGAGCTTGATGCGTGCGTCGGGGCCCGCTTTGATCACCGTGCCGGATTCACGCTCCGCCCACGTCACCTCGTCCTCGTCGTTGCCCTCGCCGACGTCGAGATACCAACCGCCGTCGTGCTCGCGCCACACCGTATAGCGACCGGGGCGCAGGTGCGGAGCAATCTCCACGGTCTCGCCCGGCAAGACCTTCACCTGGACGCGGATGTGATCCTTCTTGGCCGGCTCCGCGCTGCAGTACACCTGGTCGGGAATGTCTCGGATCGACGGGTGGACGTGGAACGTGATCTCGACTGCCTCCTGCGACTCCGTCGAGAAGCTCACGTTGCACGCTTCGCAGCGCCCGGATGCAGCGAGGTCGGCCAGCGTGCCGTTCTCGTCGCGCACGCCGCGACAGTGCGGGCACACCGTGTCCCACGACATCTGCAACAAGCCGTTGCGCGTCGCATGCAGCGCCACGCTCAGCAGATCCGTCTCGTTCATCTTCCACACGCGCGCGCGCTCGCGGATCTGGATGCGATGCAGCTCGACGTCGTCGCCGGTGCGGATCCAGTCGCACAACGTGTCGACGCACGGCTTGGGCAAACCGAGCCGGATCAGCGACGCCTGCTCCTTCTCGAGGCGCGCGAGAGCATCGTCGGTCAGGATCGGGGCGGGCAGTTGGAGGATCGGCGGTGACATGCTCGCGATCTGTTCCGCGAGCTTGGGGACGATGCGCCGATACGCACGCTCGATCGTCGGGAAGCCGAGGCGCAGCGCGATGCCACCGAACAGACCGCGTGGCACGGCACCGAAATACAGATACAGCCGGCAGCGATCATCGGGCAGCGGATCGACGCGATGGATCGCGTACATCACCTTCATGAAGCCGCGGTCGTAGATGCGGGTGCACGTCAGCCACTGGTTCGCGACCCAGTTCCACGGAGTCTCGACCCACGTGTGCAACACGCCGCCGGGGCGCGCCGTTCCGTACCGCTTGCCCTCGCGCTCTTCGAACTGCATCTCGGCGAGTCCGAGCACGCGGTTCATGCGCGACGTGTCCGCGATGTGCGGCCACAGCTTGTCGGCGCGGCACGGCAGATCGAACGTGTACAGCCGCTCGACCCGTTTCTCCTTCGCGTAGTGCTCGGGATAGGGGTGTGCCTCCAGCAGCTGCGCGATGTTCATCGGCGGCGCCACCTTCCCTGCTAGGCTCGTTTCAGTCGCCATGCCCACGACAGTTTACCGTAGCTGTCCGCTTTGCGAGGCCACCTGCGGCGTCGCGATCGAGCTCGAGGGGCAAAGCGTGCTGTCCGTTCGGGGGGACGACGCCGACCCGTTCAGCCGGGGTTACATCTGCCCCAAGGGCACCGCGCTCGGTGACCTCCACGCCGACCCCGACCGCCTGCGCCGCCCCATGGTGCGCGAGGGGGCGAGCTGGCGCGAAGTCGAGTGGGATACCGCGTTCGACCTCGTCGGAAATCGTCTCAACACGATCCGCAAGGAGCACGGCCCGCACTCGCTCGCCGTCTACCAAGGCAACCCGTCGGCGCACAACCTGGGCCTCCTGACCTACGGCCAGCTCCTTCTCCGCACGCTCGGGACACGCAACGTCTACTCCGCGACGTCGATGGATCAGCTGCCGCACATGCTCGCGGCGCTCCAGATGTTCGGCAACCACATCCTCATGCCGGTGCCGGATCTCGACCGCACCGACGTCCTCATTTGTATCGGCGCCAACCCGTTCGCGTCCAACGGCTCGATCATGACGGCGCCCGACATCAAGACCCGCATCAACGCGATCAAGGAGCGCGGTCAGGTGATCGTCCTCGATCCGCGCCGCACGGAGACGGCCGAGAAGGCGTCGCGCCACCTGTTCATCAAGCCCGCCACCGACGCGGTGCTGTTGCTGGCGATGATCAACGTGCTGTTCGCGGAGAGCTTGGTGAAGCCCACGCGCGTACCACTCGCCCGCGTCGGTGAGCTGCGCGCCGCTGCAGGTCGGTGGTCGCCGGAGCGCGCCGCTGCGATCACGGGCGTCCCCGCCGACGAGATCGCGTCGCTCGCGCGCCTGCTCGCGAACACGCCGCGCGCCGTCGTCTACGGCCGCCTCGGCGTGTGCACGCAGGAGTTTGGCGGGCTCGCATCCTGGCTCTGCTACGCGGTCAACGCGCTGACGGGTCACCTCGACGAGCCGGGCGGCCTGATGTTCACGACGCCCGCCGTGGATCCAGTCCCGCTCTCGGCGCTGCTCGGCTTCAATGGCACGTTCGGCACGTTTCACAGTCGCGTCAGCAAGCAGCCGGAGTTCTCCGGCGAGCTGCCGATGACCGTCCTCGCCGAGGAGATCGAGACACCCGGCAACGGTCAGATCCGCGCGCTACTGACGTCCGCGGGCAATCCCGTCCTCTCCACGCCCGGTGGGCCGCGTCTCGAGAAGGCGTTCGCGCAGCTCGACTTCATGGTCTCGATCGATCCGTACCTCAACGAGACCACGCGCCTCGCGAACGTCATCCTGCCGCCCGCGTCGTGGCTGGAGCGCTCGCACTACGACGTCGCGCTCAACGCGTTCGCGATCCGCAATGTCGCCAAGTACACGCCGCCCACGTTCGAGCGCCCCGCCTACGCACGTCACGACTGGGAGATCTGCGCGTCGATCTGGTCGCGCATCGGCATGCCGCGCCACCTCGGTCCGGGCCAAAAGCTCGTCGAGAAACTGCTCGGCGTTGTCGGCCCCGAAGCGATCGTCGAATTCGCGCTCCGCGCCGGTCCGCATGGCATCGGCCGCGGCGGGCTGACGCTCAAGAAGCTGCGCGCCGCCCCGCACGGCATCGATCTCGGCCCTCTCGAGTCTCGTCTGCCCAAGCGGCTCCACACGCGCGATCGCCGCGTCAACGTGGCACCTGTTCTCTACCTCTCGGATCTGGCACGTCTCGAAGCACGCATGAAGGAACCGGATCCATCGCTCGTCATGATCGGCCGTCGCCACCTGCGCTCGAACAACTCGTGGATGCACAACAGCACGCGCCTGATGAAGGGCCCGCCGCGCTGCACGCTGTTGATCCATCCCGACGACGCGCGCGCTCGCAATCTCGTCGAGGGCTCGACGGCCGTTGTCTCGACGAGCAAGGGCAGCATCGAGGTCCCCGTCGAGATCAGTGACGAGATGATGCCGGGCGTCGTGTCCGTCCCGCATGGCTGGGGGCACACGCGGCGCGGTTCACGTCTCTCCGTCGCCGAAGCCACCCCCGGCGCGAGCGTGAACGACATCATCGATCCTGCACGCATCGACGCGCTCTCGGGAACCTCCGCGCTGACCGGTCAGCCCGTCGAGGTCCGCGCCCGATGAGCCTGTTCGATCAGATCGGCGGCGACAAGCTGCGCGCCGTTGTCACGGACTTCTACGCGCGCGTCCTCGCGGATCACATGATCGGCTACATGTTCGACGACGCGGTTCGCAAGCTCGGCAAGGATCACTTGATCGAACGCGAGTGGGAGCTCGTCGCAAACCTGCTCGGTGCCGAGGGCGTGAAGTATCAAGGCCGCACCATGCGCGGCGCGCACGGCCGCCACGCGATCTTCGTCGGCTTCTTCGATCGGCGGCTGACGATCCTCAAGGAGACCCTGCGCGATCACGCGGTCGCGCAACAGGTGCAGGACAAGTGGCTCTCGCACACCGAGTCGCTGCGCAATCAGATCGTGCACGCGAAGCCGGATCCCCTCGCGCCCGCACCGGCGGAACCGTCGGTGATCAAGCTCGGCCGTCGTCCCGCAAAGTAGCGCTATCGCTCGCAGTACGGCCCATATCTACGACGTAGCGATCGAGCATGATCATCGGTACGTTCAAGTAATGGAGATAGCCGCGAAACTTCTCGAGGAGGCGATGCGTCTTCCGGAAGAGGAGCGTGAGGAGCTCGCTGCCAAGCTTCTCGATAGCTTGGAGCCTCCGCCTGGAATCTCGATCGAAGACAGGGACGAGATAGAGCGCCGCGCAGCAGAAGCGCGTAGCGGCGTCCCCGGAATCGAGTGGGACAAGATCAAAGGCGAACTCTTGAAGTGATTCGATTTCGGCCAGCCGCGGCACGTGAGCTCTCCGCCGACTTCCGTTACTACGAGTCTGATCGTCCAGGGCGAGGCGCTCGATTTCTCACAGCAGTGGACGTGCTGCTCGGGCAGATCGAGCAGACCGCAATACTGGCGACTAGGACGCTGAACGCTTCTACGTTGGCGGCGCTTAGGGCGGCAAGAAGAGACGATGAGCAAATGACGCCTTAAATCGGCGACTTACAGATTTTCTGCAGGGTTTGAAGTCGGGTTGCGTTTGTCTCACTGATGCACCTCTCCAGCCCCGCGCTTCGAACCCCACCGGTTGTTGTCGCGCAGCCGTTTGTGGCGCTGCTCTCCAACGGCACGCTACTCGCGCGCGACGGCAATGCGCTCCTGTTCGGCGGCTCGCGCATCGAGGTGACGTCGGGTGTTGCCTCGGCGGCGGTCGTCAGCGGCCAGGTGTGGTGTGTCGCGTGCGACGGCACGCTTCACCGCTACACCGCTGCGGGCGTCGAGCTCGGAACGATCGCCATCGGCGCCGCGGATCATGTCTCGATCACGGGAACGACGCGCGGGCCGCGAGCGGCGCTTGTCGAGTCGTCGCACGGCAGCGTCCTGGTGCGCGAAGAGAATACCGCGATCGCGCTGACGGACCTCGGTGCGCGCGGAAGCGATCGTCGCCTGCTGATCGGGACGCGCGTCGCCGAGCGCCAGGGCGCGAACCTGCGCCTCGGAGCGGCGGTGCTCGCGATCCCGTATGACCTGAGCGCAGCGCACGTCGGTGCGAGCGCCGTCGTTCTCGACGACAGCACGCTCGTGGTCGAGATGGTGGGGACGGCGACATCGACGGTCGTCATGTACAGCATGCGTACGCTCCGCGTGACGTCTCGCGTCCGGATCGGACATTCGCGCGTGGCGGCCGTCGCCGATCGCGCGGGCGTCCTCGTCATCGCGCGCGAGAATCACATCGCGCTGCTCGATCTTCGCGCGGGTCGCTGCACGGCCGAGCGCATCCTCAATTCCGCCGTCGCGGCGTGCGCGATCGACGAGCTCGGCGTGAACGTCGCGATCGTCGATGCGGCCGGCAACACGATCCGGCTTGGTCGCGCGCTCACCGATGCGGTCGGTAGCCCCGACGCGGGCACGATCGTCATCGTCGAGGACGACTCGCGCGACGCGAGCGCGTCCGAAGGCGACACGAGCGAGTCCGAAGGCACTGCGGCGAACGCAGGCACAGCGGCGACCGGCACTGCGGTGACCGACACGGATTCGACGGCGCTTTCCGCCACACCGGCGCTCGTCCTCGCCGCCGTGCCGGCCGATTCAGCGACTACGCCGACGACGGTCAGCGCGCCGACGGAAAGGGAGGCGAACGATCCGCTCGCCTCACTCTATCTACACGCACTCGGTGCGCCGCGCGCAGAGGCGCTATCTAGCGAAGAGCTCGCGGATTACTTGGCCACCGTTCACGCGTGGGTCGAAGGCACGTGCGCCGTCGCGATCACGAAGCGGCGTGGTGAGGCGAACGACAGCTACCGCGCGGGCGTGGAGAAGTTCTCCGCGTGGCAGCGCCGCGGCGCACCGCACGTGGAGCTGGCCCACGAGCTCGGTCTGTCCCCGATGGCCGCGACCGTCCTGCTGTTGATCGCGGCGCCGCAGATCTGGTGCGACCTCGCGCGCACGTATGCCCTCGTCGCGGCCGATGGATCGCGCCCGCTCGTCGACGAGCTCCTGATCGCGACGTTGCTCGAGGCCGGCATCGACGAACAGGCGGCGCTCGCGCGCGAGCTCGACGCCGACGCGCCGCTCGTTCGCACGGGCGCCGTGATGATGGCCACGAGCGCGCGTCCGTGCGCCGCGCTGTCCGTGCCCTCCGCGATCGCTCGTCGCCTCACGGGCACGGTGCTCGCGCCGTCCGGCGCAGGCGAGTCGTGGGGGATCGACTTCGCGGATCTCGTCGGTCCGCGCGACGCAGTTCTCGCGCTGGCGCACAGCCTCGAGGAGCCTCGGGCGACGTCGCCGCGGATCGTGCTGCGAGGCAAGGCGGGCTCTGGTCGTCGCACGATCGCGCGCTTGCTCGCGGCCCGCGCGGATCGCGCCGTCGCCGTCGCGACGATACAGGGAGACCTCGCCGCGCAGCTTCGAGAGATCGTCCTGCGCGGCCACGTGCCGGTCATCGACCTCGCGGGGCTGCCGTCGGACGATGCCGCGCGGCGCGCGAGTGTGGGCGCGGCGATCGACGCGCACGCCGGTCCCCTGTTCGTTCGCGCCGAGCCGGATGCAGAGCTGCCGTTCACGCCGACCGAGAGCGTCGATCTCCCGGTGCTCACCGAGTCGGAGCGCGCGGCGTGCTGGCGCTCCCACCTCGATAACGTGGACGCAGCCGACGCGCTCGCGGCGCGCTACGCGATCGGTCCGGGGGCCATCGCGCGGGCCGCGGCAACTGCGGATCCGATCGCATCGCTCCGCGCGTCGCGTGGCTTGCGAATCGCGCGCCTCGCCGATCGCGTCGAGCGACTCGCGAGCTGGGATGACCTCGTTGTCACCGACGACGTTGGCGACGCGATGCGCGAGCTGATCGCGCGCGCGCGGTTTCGTCGCACGGTCCTCGAGACGTGGGGGATGGGCGAGGTCGCGACCACGTCACGCGGCATCACCGCGCTGTTCCAGGGTGGACCGGGAACGGGCAAGACGATGGCGGCGGGCGTGATCGCGCGCGCGCTCGGGTACGAGCTGTGGCGCGTCGATCTCTCGAAGGTCGTCTCCAAGTGGATCGGCGAGACCGAGCGCAACCTCGCGGCCCTGTTCGATGCCGCCGAGGAAGGCGAGATCGTTCTGCTGTTCGACGAGGCGGATGCGCTGTTCACGAAGCGCACGGAGGTGAAGTCATCGAACGACAAGCACGCGAACGCCGCCACCAACTACCTGCTGCAGCGCATCGATTCGTTCACGGGCATCGCGATTCTCACGACGAACTTCGGCACGGCGATCGATCCCGCGTTCCGCCGCCGGCTCTCTGTCCAGGTCGAGTTTCCGTTCCCCGACGAGGAGGAGCGTCTCCGGCTGTGGCGTGCGCATCTCCCGCGCGCGCTGCCGACGAGCGGCGATCTGCAACTGGACGAGCTCGCCCGGACCTACGAGCTCTCCGGTGGATACATCCGCAACGCGGCCTTGCGCGCCGCGTACCTCGCTGCGGGGCGTTCGTCCTCGCCCGTGATCACCGCCGACGATCTTCGCCGCGCGGTCGCGCTCGAGAAGGAACGCGTCGGAAAACTCGGCAACGGCCGCATCGAATAAGGATCAACATGCCCGAGCACATCAAGAAGTCCACGACGACAACGCAGACCCCTCCGACCGCTCCTCCTGTCCCCATGGACAAGACGACCAAGACCGGCCCGGTCGAACACGCACTCGACGCGTTCGCGCGCGCCGAGCCTGGCTTGATCGAAGCCGCGGCGGGCGCGTACGCCAAGCGCACCGACAAGGGCGAGAAGCAGCTCGTCGGCACCGAAGAGCGCGGCATCAAGGCGTCGGGTACTCACGAGAGCGCCGTGCAGGCGTCCGCGTACGGCCGCGTGGACGCCGTCGAGCTGGCGGGACAATATGCGGTGCTCGTCGAGGCGGGCGTCGTTGTCGGCGGCTCGATCAAGCTCACCGGAGAGCTCGAAGCCAGGTACGGCAAGGTGGCGGCGAAGCTCGGTGCGAACCTCACGCTGTTTGGCGGCGCCTACGCGAAGGTGTCGGGCCGCGCGCAGATCGGCTCCGACGGCGCGGTGCTCGAGGGAAAAGCGGAGGCGTTCGCGGGCGCAAAGGGCAAAGGTTCCGTGGAGGCGAGCTTCGATGTTGGTGCACTCGGAATCGGCGGCGAAGTGGAGGCCGAGGGCAAAGCAGGCGCGTGGGCGGAGGCCGAGGGGCAGCTGTCGTTCTCGAAGGAGTCGATCGCCGTCGAGGGCAACGTGAAGGCGTTCGCTGGCGTCGAGGGCACCGTCGAGGGAACGGGAACGGCCCGGCTGTATGGCCGCGATGCGTTCTCGGTGAAGGGCGGCGTCACGGGGCAGGCAGGCGTCGGTGGCGAAGCGGGCGGTGGCTTCAAGGTGAAGGGCGGCAAGATCCAGATTCACGTCAACGCCAAGGGGACGCTCGGCGTTGGTGGAGGCGGCGAGGTCGACATGACGGCGGACATGAAGCCGATCGCCGTGTGGGCGTGGCGCCAGGTCGACAAGGCGAAGTGGGCGATGCGCACCGACGGTAAGGGCAAGAGCCTCCTCGACGACCCCGCGCAGATCGTCGACCCGTTGAAAGAGAAGATCGCGAAGTACTCCCAGGAAAAGATCGACGCACTCCACGGCAAGAAGGCCGAGAACTTCGTCAAGATCGAGAAGCTCCAGGCCTACGTGGGCGAAGTGTGCCCGCGCAAGCAGATCAAGGGCCGCGCGAACGCGTCGCAGATCGACGCGTGCATCAAGCAAGCGATCGAAGCCGGCCTGTCGTCGACGACCAAGGTCGAGGGGATCGTGGTGACGGTCGTGGACGGCAAGCTCGAGAAGATCGAGAACCTGCCCGAGCCCGACGCGCTCGCGGCGCGCTTCGCCGTCAAGAGCAAGACGGGCACCGCGCTCGGATCCGTCGTCACTACCGGCTGAGGTTCGTCGCGGACGAGAGCGCGGACCGCAGCTCGTCGAACCTGCGCACTCGCGGGTCGGCGAAAACGATCGCGCGGTCGACCGCGTAGAGCCATCGGCCCGCGACATCGATCACCGCGTGCGCACCGTGGTCGACCTCGACGAACGCGCCCGCACGATCCCAGCGCTCGAGCGCTCCGGCCCGCGTGATCGCGTAGGTCGCGGTCTCGGTGACAGCGAGCTGCATCGCGGCGCTGTGCAGGCCGACGGAGCTGCTCGAGCCCTGGCGCGGCGAGCGGATCAACCTCGAGTCTCGGCCCGCCGAGGTAACAGCTTTGTCGTCCACGGCGAGCGCTGTGACGGCACCGACGTGTTTCGCGATCACCGTGCGCGCGGGATCGATCGCGAGACCGTGCACCGCGTAGCTCGCCACGACGCCGTCGTTCCCCGCTGCCACCAGCTGCGTCCCGTCGGGCGAGAACGCGACGAAGTGGTTGTCGGCCACGTAGCCGCCGAGCACCGCGTCCGCGACGAAGCTGTCCTGCGTGCGGCGCCACACCCTGACCTCGCGATCCTGACCTCCCGACGCGAGCAGCGCGCCGGTCGGATCAAATGCGAGGGCGAGCGTGCCACCGGCGTGGCCTGGTAACACCTCGCGCGGCTCGCCGGAGATCGTGAACAGGTGGATCGGTCCCTTCGCCAACGCGACCGCGACGCGATCGTGAGTCACTGCGATGCTCTCGATGCTCCCATCGAGCTTCGTGGTGACGGGGGCATCCGTCCACCAGGTGACCTCGCCCTCGGCGGTTCCGGTCACCACGACTCCGCCAACGATCGCGAGCTCGCGGACACGTCCCGCGATGGTGCCGCGCACGCTCCGTGTCCCGCTCGCAACGTTCCACAGCGCGACCTCTCCGGCGGCGTCGACGGTCGCCAGTTGTTTTCCATCGGACGAGCTCGCGAGCTGGGTGACCGCACTCGTGTTCTCGAGCGCGTCGTGCGAGATCGAGGCGAGCTCCCATCGGCGCACCACGCCGTCGCTATCCGACGAGAGCAAGACGTCGCCGCCGGCGAATGCGAGGTGGCGGATCCGCCCATTGTGTCCACGCAACGCGAGCTCGCGGCCCGTCGTTCTGTCGTGAGCGTAGAGCTCCCCATCGTCTCCACCGTCGGCGACCCAGCGCCCGTCAGGAGAGATCGCGAGGCTGCGGACCTGCGAATGATGAAGAGAGATCGACTGCACGCGCTCGCCGTCGACGAACGTCACCGAACCTCCCACACCGCCGAGGAGCACCCATCCGGTCGGCGAGAACAGCGCCCGCTTGACCTTCTTGCCCGTGGCGACGCTCTGCTCGAGAACAAACGCGCCCGCCTCGAACCGCCAACGCCAGACCGTGCCCTCGCGGTCGACGGCAGCGACGTGCGTGGGATCCGCCCACACTTCGTCGACGTCCTGCGCGAGCTTCTGCGCGATGGCGGTCTGGGCCCGGAGATCCCAGCGCTCGACCGTTCCATCGTGAAAGCCGGCGACCAGCACGTCCTCGCCTCCGAACGCGAGCGTCCCCACCCCCGACGAGCCAGAGACGAGCAGCCTGCCGGGCGCCGCACCGCGCGACCACACGTAGACGTGTCCCTGATCATCGGCGCTCGCGAGCCATGTTCCGCCCGGCGACCACGCGACGTGCTGCACGTCGCCCTCGTGACCGACGAGCGTCGCGACGACACGGCCGTCGCGCGCGACGACGAGGAGCTGACCGAAATCGGCGCCGATCGCGAACGACTCGCCATCGGGCGACGGTCGCACCACATGGATGCGACCTTTGCTCGACGTGTACAGAACGCTGCTGGTGGCGGGCGCACCTCGCCAGATCAGCGCCTTGCCGTCGTAGCCGCCGCTCACGAAACCATCGTTCCGGGCGAGAGACTCCACCCAGTGCACCTCGTCGACGTGCTCGCGCATCACGTCCTTCGCGACGCCGCGCGCGATGGCTTCCCGCGCGATGCCCCATGCAGCTTCTGGATCGGCATCCCGCGCCGTGAGCGATGCGAGCCATTCCAGCGACCGGGTCGGATCGCGATCGAGTGAAGCGCGGGCCTGGAGCAGGATGAGCTGATTGGTTCGCGACTCCGCGGCTCGCTGTGCGGTGCGGGCGTGTTGCCACAACAGGGTCACACCGATCGCGAACGCGGTGACAGCGAGCGCGCCGCCCGCGATGGCTGCCGCGACGAGAGGCCTCCTCTTGATGAAACGCGAGATTCGTTCGCGCGGACTCGGCAAGCGCACCGAGACCGGGAGGTGCGCGAGGTAGCGGCGCACATCCTCGGCGAGCGCCGCGACCGACGGATAGCGATCGACGGGCTCCTTCTGCAGCGCCTTGGCGGTGATCGCGTCCAGATCGCGCGCGACGGTCGGCTCTCGCTTGCGCAGCGGCACCGGGTCGTCGGTCACGATGATCGCTGTCACGACCGCCAAGCTCATGCCGCGCACGTCATGCGGGAGCTGGCCGCAGATCAGCTCGTACAGGATCACGCCGAGCGTGTAGCCGTCGGAACGCGCGTCGACCTCTTCGGGGCGAAGGTTCGCCTGCTCGGGGCTCATGTAGACCGGCGTCCCCAGCATGTCGCCAGCGCAGGTGTCGCTCGGCAACGCGGAGTCCTCGAGGCGCGCGACGCCAAAATCGAGCACCACGACGCGATCGCCTTCGCGGACCATCACGTTCGCGGGCTTGAGATCGCGATGGATCACGCCTTTGACGTGCGCGTGGTGCACGGCATCGCACAGCGATACGAACAACGCGAGCTTGCGCTCGAGCGACAGAGGCTCGGCGTAGCGGTCGAGAGTCGCGCCGTCGACGTGCTCCATGACGAGAAACGGCTCGCCGTCGGCATCGCCCGCCTCGAGGACACGCGCGATGCCGGGATGGTCGAGGCGCGCCATGATCTGCGCTTCGGTCCGGAACCTCGCGAGCGCATTTGCGGACCGCGCGTGGAGGACCTTGATCGCGACCGGTCGCCTTGGCTCCTGCTGCTCGCCCGCATAGACCGTCCCCATGCCTCCCTCGCCGATCACGTGCGTGACGACGTAGCCAGGGATGGTCACGACAGGATTCGGCCGCGGGCGCTCGGTGAACGTCGGCGCGAGGCCAGCCGTCTGCAGACCGCCGAGCGCGTCGGCGCGCAAGAGAGACAGCAGCGCGCGAGAGACCGCCGGCTCTCGTTCGCGTAGCTCTTCCAGCCACTGCTCGCGCTCGGCGCCCTGCATCTCGATCGCCCGCGCGAACAGCTCCGTCAGGCGGGCGTGATCGACTGGATCGCGCGACGCCGAGGAGTCCTCCGTCGCCTCGAGCGGGTCGACCTGATCGCGCGCGGTCACCCGGTGAGCTCCCGGAGCAGCCACGCGCGCGCGAGGCGCCACTCCGCGTACACCGTGCGTTCGGAGAGACCGAGCGCCTCTGCCGTCTCTTCGGCGGAGAGTCCGACCAGGCAGCGCAGCTCGACGATCCGCGCCTGGCGCGCCGAGAGCTTCTCGAGCTTGGCGAGCGCGTCATCCACCGCGATGTCGTCCGCGACGTGACCGGCTGCGGCGAGTCCCGTCAGCGTCACCTGCATCGCGTCTCCTCCGCGCTTGGCAGCTCTGCGGCGTCGCGAGCGGTCCGCGATGATCTGGCGCATCGCGAGCGCAGCCGTCGCGTAGAAGTGCTTTCGATCCGTCGCATCGATCGGATGCGCAGCGAGCCGGAGGTACAGCTCGTGGACCAGGCCGCGCGGTTCGAGCGAGGCGTCCGGCCTGACATACGCGCGCGCGATCGCTTCGAGATCGGCGTACACGAACCCGAGGAGACGTTCCTGCGCACCCGCATCTCCGTCGCGCACACGGCGCAGGAGCTGCGTGATCTCCGCGGACTTCTCCGGGTCACCACCCATCGTCCCCGGAGTCTACCGTGACTGGCGACCACTGGTGACCCGTGCGGCGGCCAGCGGACTCGACCACGCCCGGGCCGCGAACACGATGACCTCCACGACGAGCGTGAGCGCGAACGTGACCGCACAGCACGCGACGGCGATCTCGACGGCGGGGATCACGACGAGCCACATCGGGCCGGGCAGGGCGACGTACGGCGGCGGGAACACGGCCCACACCGCCCCCGCGAGCAGCATCGCGAACGCGAGACCGAGCCACGCGATGCCATTCGCGCCCGCGAGGCGATCGGCGAGGCGGCGCTCGCGCTTGAGCCACCAGAGATTCGCGGCGAGCTGGAGCGCGGTCGCGATCAAGCCGTAGTGCAAGAGGCCACTCTCGATGTGGCCCTGCGCGGGGAGCCCCGACGGCGAGAAGCCCTGACCGAGCACGCCGATGAGGCCGTAGTAGGTCACGAAGAACACGGGCACCGTGACGAACAGCGTGCGCAGATCGATGCGAAGCACGCGCCGCTTGGCGAGCACGATGCCGCCGACGAGCGCGAACAAGAAGCCCGCGCCGACGAGTGCGAGGCGAGCCGTGCGGTTCTCGAGCGTGGCTACCTCCGCGCGGGCGTTCGCTGCGTTCACGATCGCGGTCGTCGCGACGAGGCGAATGTTGTCGGCGGAGACGCGCCGCGCGCGATCGGCGGACGAGAGCTGCGTGATCTCGACGAGCGTGCGGCCGAGGCCGTGGCCCGGCGCGGGCATGCCGAGCAATGCGGCGACGGTGGGCGCGACATCGATCAGGCGCGCGTCGTGGGGAGCGCTGCCGGGAAGAATTCCCGCGCCGGCCGCGATGAACGGGACGGCGAGGACGTCGGCCTCCATGCCCCCGTGCCCGCCGCGAGCCGTGTGGCCGTGATCTGCGACGACGATGATCGCGTCCTGCGCGAGATCCACGTGGCCGAGCGCCCGCGATAGCGCGTGATCCGCACCTTCGGCGGCCTGCCGATATTGCTCGCTCGCCGCGCCGTGCGCGTGGCCCGCGGCATCGACGGCACCGACGAGCAACACGACGAGCTCTTCGTCGCCCGCCGCGAGCTCCGTGCTCGACTCGGTGAAGCCACCGGGCCACGGTGCGTACCGCGCGTCGTCGAACGGCGAGACGAGATCGGCGTCCGGCTCGCCCACGCTATCGATGCGGTCGATGTCGCTCTCGTGCTCTGGCTCGATCTCGAGCTCCTCGCGCACGGGCGGGCGCACGACGTCGGGCATCGAGCCGCGTCGCCGCAGGAACAGCTTGGGCAGCACGTCGTAGTCGGTCGCGCTCGCGGTGCGGAGGTGCGCGGCGCGAGCGCGGTCCATCAGAGAATCCAGCTGGACCGGCGTCGCGTGGTGGTTCGTGCGCACGCCGCTCGCGACCGGCGGAACGCCCGTCAGGATGGAGACGTAGTTCGGCCGCGACCAGGTCGGGTAGTGCGAGACGGCCTCGCTGTCCACGCCGCGCCGGCGCAGCTCGTCGAGGAAGGGAAGCTCGTAGCTCTTGTTCAGCGAGAGGCCGTCGATGATCACGAGGAACACGCGCCGCGCGAGCCGCGGCGTATCGGCCTCGGGAACCGTCGGAGTGGCGCGCGCGAGGACCGGCGTCGCCTGCTCGAGGTCGAACATGAACGAGCTGCCCGCGTCGGCGGCTTGAACAGCTGCGATGGTCGCCGCGACGAGGAGCGCGAACGCCGCTGCGACCACTCGCCGGGTCGAAGCCGTCTCGCCACGTCTCGCCGCCATCCCGGAGTGTAGCGCTCGTGGTCGGACCTGCGCGATCTTCCCGATTGGCCCTGCGAAGCCGCTGTGTTACCTATCGAACACGATGTGGTACCTGGGTTCTGTCCCTCACCAACCGGACGTCGCGTAGCGCGAAGACGCATCGCCTTCCTGCACGCTTTTCTCCGTCCGTCTTTTCTCGTTGGGAGCTCCCATGGATACGCAACTCAAGCTGCTCGGCAACCAAGCGCCCGAGCTCGCACCGATCAAACACATCAAGGCGCCCGTCGATCCGTCGACGCTGCACCACCGCCAGCTCCTCGACGGAGCCTTCTGGCAGAAGGTCCCCGCGTATCGGTTGATCGACGAGGCCACGTTCCTCGATCACACGTGGCAGGCCAAGAACACGATCACCAATCCGCAGAAGCTCCTGCAGGCGGTCCAGGACCTGGTCCCGCAGAGCTTCTACGACGACGTCACGGCCGGCTTTCACCACTCGCCGATGTCGATCCGCGTGTCGCCGTACCTCCTGTCGCTCATCGACTGGTCCAACGCGTACACGGATCCGCTGCGCCGGCAGTTCGTCCCCGTCGCATCCAAGCTGCTGCCCGATCACCCGAAGCTGACGCTCGACTCGCTGCACGAGCAAGCCGATGCACCGGTCGCGGGCCTGACGCATCGCTATCCCGACAAGGCGCTGTTCCTCGCGCTCGACACGTGCCCCGTCTACTGCCGCTTCTGCACGCGCAGCTACGCGGTCGGCGTCGACACGGACGAGGTCGAGAAGGTCTCGCTCAAGGCGACAGAGGATCGCTGGCAGCGAGCGTTCCAGTACATCTCCGAGCGCCCCGAGCTCGAGGACATCGTCGTCTCCGGCGGTGACTCGTATCAGCTCAAGGCTCGCCAGATCACGCTGATCGGCAACAAGCTCCTCGAGCTGCCGAACATCCGCCGCATCCGCTTCGCGACCAAGGGCCCGGCCGTGATGCCGATGAAGCTCATCACGGATCACGAGTGGCTCGATGCGCTCACCGCCGTCGTCGAGCGCGGCCGCAAGCTGCACAAGGAGGTCGTCCTCCACACGCACTTCAACCACCCCAACGAGATCACGGCGATCACCAAGCGCGCCCTCGATAACGTCTTCGAGCGCGGCATCATCACGCGCAACCAGTCCGTGCTCCAGCGCGGCGTGAACGACGGCATCGCCACGATGCAGCTCCTCACCAAGCGCCTCGGTCACTGCCAGGTGCAGCCGTACTACGTCTACGTGCACGACCTCGTGAAGGGCGTCGAGGACCTGCGCACCACGCTGCAGACCGCGCTCGATATCGAGAAGGCCGTCCGCGGCACCACCGCTGGCTTCCACACGCCCACCTTCGTCGTCGACGCCCCCGGTGGCGGTGGCAAGCGCGTCGCGCACTCGTTCGAGCACTACGACCGCGAGACCGGCATCTCGGTGTTCACGGCGCCGTCGGTGAAACCTGGTTTCTTCCTCTACTTCGATCCGGTCGACACGCTCTCGCCCGACATCCAGGCCAAGTGGAAAGACAAAGCGCAGCAGCAGCAGATGGTCGACGCTGCCGTCGCCGCCGCCAAAGCGAATGTCGCCGCGAGCGCTCGCGCTTCCGCGGTTCGCTAAGAGGAACGACCGATGGGGATGCGTCAGCTACAGCTCCAGTGCATGGGTGTCTGTGGCGAGCTCACGCCGCATAACCAGCCGACGCCGAACCACGTCCTGCACCTCGCGCTCTCCATCCTCACGGCGGGCATCTGGGTCATCCCGTGGATCGCGATCGCGGCCTCGCATCCGCAAGCCACGTGCGTGCGCTGCGGCACCTCGCGCTCTCCGCAGATGATGCTCGCGCTTCCCGCGGCCGGCGGAAACTTGCAGACCGAGAAGGAGCGGCTCGACGAGCTCGACGAGACGCTCCGCAAGATCAAGGGCCCGTTGAAGACCTGCCGCGCCAAGCACGGCATCACCGGCGACGTGACGTTCCGCATGAAGTACGAGCCGGGAGGTTCCGTCGTCGCGGTGACGATCGATCAGGGCCCGCCGAACATGTCGCCCAGCTTCATCAACGACACGACGACGATCATCAAGGGCATGGTCACGTTCCCGCGCACCGCGCAGGGCGGCGTCATGCACTTCACGGATCTCGAAGTCGACGGCGGCCCGTTCCGCTGACTCAGCGGCATTCCGGCAAGCGGGGGTAGCGTGATGCCTCCTGGCGCCAGCTGAATAGCGAACTTGGACCACCCGCGTGGATCCTCGATGATCGCTGCATGCCTGAAGTCGAGCAGACGAGCTCCCCGCGGCGTTGCGTGATCTGCGGCGATGTCGATCCTGACGACCTCGTTCCGTTGGCGGTTGCCCACCTCGGTCTTACCGAGCGGATCGCGGCCAAGATGTCGGTCCCGCTCGAGGACGACGACCATATCTGTCGCAGCTGTCTCAATCGCGAGCGCATCGCTCACTCGACCGAGCGGCTGCGGGAGGAGCGCGGCGAGCTGACCGCTCTGGAGTCCGAGATCGCGAAGCAAGCGACGATGCACCTCGCCATCGCGCGCGACGCGGATGAGGTGTTCGAGCGCGGCAAGACGTTCGGGAATCGGACCGCCGACCGTGTCGCCGCCATCGGTGGCTCGTGGGCGTTCGTCATCGGATTCTTCACGGCGCTAGCCGTCTGGATCGTGGCGAACGTGATCCTCGCGACGAGATCGTTCGATCCCTATCCGTTCATCCTGCTGAACCTCGTGTTGTCGACGCTGGCTGCGGTCCAGGCTCCGATCATCATGATGTCGCAGAACCGCGTCGCCGCACGCGATCGCGCGCAGGCCAGCGAGGACTTCCGCACGAATCTCAAGGCCGAGCTAGAGATCGCGAGTCTCCACGAGAAGATCGATCACCTGCTGCACTCGCAGTGGGAGCAGCTGATCGAGATGCAGACAACGCAACTCGATCTCTTGCAGCAGCTCGCGTCCAAGAAGACGCACTGACGGAAACGGGCTATTCGACCCAGATCTTCAGGAACGCTTTACCGGCCCGGCGGCCGAGCTTGATGTCGAAGCCATTGCACGCAATGTCGACGGAACAGTTCGCCGGCTTCGCGGAAGCGAGCTCTGCCTCGAGGGCGTCGACGGAGGCATCGAGATCCGCCCCTTTCCCCGCAAACGCGACGGAGGAATCGGGCCCGTCGACGTGAAGACCGACGGAGATGATCGCGCCCCCGACTGAATCACGCAGCACGTACGTGAAGCGGCAGTAGTCCACGGTCGGTTTGCCGAACAGCGCCGTGGCTCGCGCGAGCAAGTGACCGCCGATGATGGCGACCCGTGCCGCGCCGTCGAACGCGAAGAACCGCGCACCGTCGTCCACGAGCTCCGCAGCGACATCGGCGGGAGGATTCCACGCACGCACGGGCACGCAACCGTCCGCATCGGGTGCGACGACGAAGCGACTCATGATGGCAGCGGATCGAAATCGATCACGCGGACCGCGCCGGTGGGCTCGGTGAAGACGACGAGCTTCGCTTGGCCGTGGGCACTGATGCCGACCTGAAGGATGTCGCCCTTGCGCACGCTCGCGTGATGCCACGGCAGCGTGACCTGATGCGCGCCGGCGCGGATGAGCACGAGCTTCTCGCCCGCGAACATCACCTCGGCGTCGAGCATGCGTGGGGCGACGACGGGCCGCTCGACGCGCGGTGACCAGAGGCGCGACGAGGTTCGCGAGGGCGGCCGGCGCGGCGGGTGGGAGCGCGGCGTCGATGCGCGTGTTGAGCGACGGCGTGTCATCGCCGAAGCGCACGAGGAACGCGGCGGCCGAGGCGCGCACGAGTGGCTCGGCGTCGGAGTCGAGGAGCGCGTTCGCGATCGCGACGGTGCGGGCGGGGGCGGCACCGAGCTCGAGGAGCGCGAGGAACGCGTACTGCCACGTCGAGACGGGCACGGCTTCACCTGCGAGCGCGCCGAGGTAGAGCGGCTGGAGATCCGAGACGTAGATCGCGAGGGCCGCGAGCGGGCGATCGAAGCGACCGAGCCAGTGCATGACCTCCGGCGCGTGATCGGAGACGAGATCGATCAGGCGATCGCGCAGCGGAGCGTCGAGAGTTTCGGCGGCGGCGACGTATTCCGCGAGGAGCTCTGCGATGCGCTCTGACTGCGGCGACTTGCGCCGCATGAAGTCGAGGAGAAACGGTGCGATGGTGACCGCGACCGGGTAGAGCAGGCGGTGGCGCAGCGCGTGGCGCTCGAGGACGGAGAAGGCGGCTTCGATCTCTTCGGGCGCGCCGGAGTAGAGCTCGGCGTGGCGCAAGACGGACAGCGCGGACGGCACGTTCGTGTGCGGACCGGCCGAGCCGTCGGATGGACCGAACGCACCACGCAGAGCCCCCCATGGGAGCTCGGCAACGCTGTGCTCCATGTTCGGTACGTCGATGCGGCCGGTGGGCGTTCTGCTCCCCACGGGCTCGACAATGGTGCAAACCTCGGGGGCATGCAACTTAACCGCCTTCTCCTGGCCCTGGGCCTACTTACGGCGTGCGGTGGAGACGCTCCGGCGGTCCAACGGCCCGTGCCGCCGCCTGTCGCGCAGGAGTGCCCGGCCCCGCAGCCCGCGCCGCCCGCGGAGCTGGACGAGCAGACGCTCGTGGAGAAGAGCAAGGCGCTGTTCGACGCGATCGACAACAACGACGCGACGACGTTCATGCGCATGGTCGGTCCGTCCTTCGTGCTGTTCGAGGAAGCGCGCAGCTACTCGGCGCCGATGCTGGTCTCGCAGATGGCGGGGCGGCTCGAGCGTGGGACCAAGAAAACGCGCCAGTGGAAGGACGTGCGTGCGGAGCTCGGACCGAACGCGGCGGTGTTCACGGGCGATGCGATCGAGCAAGTGCCGGGTGAGGCCGGCGCGACGTCGACGTGGGAAGGTTGGAACACGATCGTCTGGGTGTTCGATGGGACGGATTGGCGCGCGGCGCATGCGCAGTGGCAGCCGGGCGGCGTGGATGCGGAGCGCTCGATGTGGAACGAGGCGTTTCGCAAAGGCGGTGCGTTCAAGACCACGCCGAATCAGCTGCTCGTCGACACGGTGAAGACGATCAAGACGCGCGGTACGGCGCTGGATGTGTCGATGGGGCAGGGCCGCAATGCGGTGTTCCTCGCGACGAAGGGTTGGAAGGTGACCGGCATCGATCTGTCCGATGAAGCGATCCGGCAGGCGAACGCGGCGGCGGCGAAGGCGCATACCAAGCTCACGACGGTGCAAGCCGACACCGATAGCTACGACTTCGGCGTCGCGAAGTACGATCTCGTCACGATGATCTACGCGGGCAGCGACGGCGCGCTCGTCGACAAGCTCGCGGCAGCGGTGAAGCCGAACGGCTACCTCATCGTCGAGTATTTTGCATCCGAGTCGACGGCGGGCTCGGGCATCGGTGGCTTCGCTGCGGGCGAGCTCGCCGCAAAGCTCGCGGGCTGGAAGATCACGCGCGACGAGATCGTCGACGATCTCGCGGACTGGGGCCTGCGCAAGCAATCGCTCGTGCGGTTCGTCGCGCAGAAGACGGCGCCGGCTCCCGCGGCGAAGACCGTGCCCGCCGCGAAGACTGCGCCGAAGGCGCCCGCAGTGCCCGCCGATCCGATGAAGCCTTAGATCACTTCGGGCAGCGCAGCTTGTCGGTCGGCGCAGGCGGATTGCCGCGCGCACCGCGACCGCCATCGTCGACAAAGCACTCGGTCGAGCCAGCGGGCTTCACGACCTTCACGGGAAGCTTCATCTCCTCGGGGCAGATATATGGCGTCGACGTCTTCTTCTTGCCGACCTCGGTCGCGACGCAGCTGTCCGCACCCTTGGGCTTGGTGATGCTCCAGTGCTTGGCGGGCGTCGGCGTCGGATCCGCGAGGACGGTCGGCGCGACGGCGATGGTCAACACGAACGAGCTCGCAAAGACGCGGCGAGGTTTCATCGACATGGGCTCACGAGTGGATCACATTCGTGATGACACATGGCAAATCTGCGCGCACCTCTTCTCTTCGTGGCGCTCGCGCTGTCGCCAGCGGCGATCGCGGCTCCCAATGCGTGGACCAAGTGCATGCACGCAAGGCCGTACCGGATCGTCGAGGTCGGCAACGACACGATCGTCTCCGGCGAGTACTACGGCGGTGGCGATCTGGGCGACGGCAAAGCGCGCGGGCACAGCGCGTTGTTTGTCGCGCGCTACGGAGCCAAGGGCGAGATCCTTTGGGAGTACGCGGTCTCGGGACGCGTCGACATCAAGGACCTTGCCGTCGACACCAACGGCAGCGTGATCCTCGTCGGTGACGCGTACGAAGCGATCGACTTTGGTGCGGGCTCCACGCCCCTGTTGTCGTCGTACGAGGACGCGTGGATCGCATCGCTCGGCAAGGACGGCAAGCTCCAGTGGGCGAAGCGGTACGGCAAGCCCGGCGGGTACAACGAGCTGTCGGCCGTCACCGTCTCTGCGACGGAGATCAGCGCGACGGCAAAGGTCGCGTACGGCACGGACTTGGGGGCAGGGCCGATCGGCAAGCCAAAGACAAACAAGGACGAGACCCAGCTCCTGCGCGTGCGGTGGGGGCGCGATGGCAAGCTCATCGACGCCAAGCCGACCAAGGACGAGCAGGTCCCCGGCAAGCCGTCGCTGCGTCGCGATGAAGAGGGCGATGCGCCGCGCGTGACGACGCTCTCCTACGACGACGGTGCGCACAAGTGGAAGTCGTCGTTCGACAACAGCGGTCGCGGCATCAGCGGTACGGCTGTCCTCGGTCCGACGGGCGGCGCGTACACGGCGGGC
The DNA here is from genome assembly GCA_036499725.1 of Kofleriaceae bacterium. Classification (GTDB taxonomy): domain Bacteria; phylum Myxococcota_A; class Polyangia; order Haliangiales; family Haliangiaceae; genus JABFXX01. Next base: position 44,209 of record DASYDE010000017.1, on the reverse strand, counting down.
TCGTTCGAGTACGAGCTCGAGCTCGACGCGAAGCATCGTCTCGAGACGCCGCAGGTCTCGCCGTTCATCGCGGCCTACGGAGCCGATGGCGCGCTCCAGTGGGCCTCGGCGTTTGGCGCCGGAGCAACGTCGCACGACAACGCGTGGATCGACGAGATCGCATTCGCGAGCAGCGGCAGCATCCTCGTCGGTGGACCGGCGTACGGCACGTTCAAGATCGACGGCAAGCCCGTCGCATCGATCCCCAATCCGCCGACGCTCACGTCGGTGAACGACGACAAGGACACCGGCTTTGTCGCGGCGCTCGGCGCGGACGGCAAGGTGAAGTGGGCGCGGTCGTACCCGGCGCGCGTCGGCAAGGTCGCCGCTGGTCAGCACATCGTCGTCGTGTACGGGCACGATGCGGGGCCTGATCAGCAGTGCATCGCGCACGACTCTGGTCTGCCGGAGTAACGGCCGTGGCAAGGCAGCCCCGAGGCTGGTAGTGTCGACGCGTGAGTGAGGCGGCGCAGAGGTTTCGCGAGGCGGCGATCGAGAACGTGCTCGGGCCCGACGGTCGCGCGTCACGAGCGGATCGCCAGGCGGCCTACGCGAACGAGGGCGTCTCGCCGGCCGCGCGTGCGCTCGTCGACAAGGTGACGCGCAATGCGTGGAAAGTTACCGACGAGGACATCGCGGGCGCCAAGGCAGCGGGCCTCTCCGAGGATCAGGTGTTCGAGCTGACGGTGTGTGCGGCCATGGGCCAGAGTACGCGCCAACTCGATGCGGCGATGGCTGCGCTCGACGAAGCGGAGAAGAAGTAGTGCGGCTCGACGTCTTGAATCATGGCCACACGTTCGGCAAGAAGGCGTTGTTCGTTCTGATCCGCCTGCTGTCGCGGCATCCAGCGCCTGACGTCGTGAAGACGCTCATGTATCGCCCGGAGTTCTTCGGCGGTCCGATGAACAACGTATTCCAGGAAGTGATGCGCGGGCCGTCGGAGTGGGCCATCGAGGAGCGCGAGCTGATGGCTGCGTATGTCTCGAAGACCAACGAATGCGAGTTTTGAACTCGCGCTCACGGCGCGGTCGCGTCGAAGGTCATCGGTAGCTCGGCGGTGCAGGCGGTCCTCGCGGATCCGTCGACGGCACCGATCAGCGACAAGCTCAAGGCGACGTTGCCGTTCCTGCGCAAGGTGACGAGAGATCATCAGGATCTGACCGCGGCTGATGCACGCGCGTTGCTCGACGTAGGAGTGACGAAGGCTCAGGTCGAAGACGCGCTGATGGTGTGCTGGTGCTTCAACACCATCACGCGGCTCGCCGATACGTTCGAGTTCGAAGTGGGCCCGCAAGCAGCGTTCGACTCGTCAGCGAACATGTTGCTCAAGCGCGGCTACAAGCTTTAGCTTCTCGCCTATGAAGCTTTCGATCCTCGCGTCGGCTCTCGGCGCTCTCGTGCTGTCCTCCACCGCCTTCGCGGGCACTCCCACGGTGCAGTCGTTCACGGCGACGCCGAACGGCTTTCTCGTCACCTCGACGCTCGTCTCCGGCGACAAGGATGCCGTCCTCATCGACGCGCAGTTCACGCTCGCCGAAGCGCACCGCGTCGTCGCGATGATCCTCGACAGCAAAAAGAACCTGACGACGATCTACATCACGCACGGTCACCCGGATCACTACTTCGGTCTCGAGGTCATCAAGGCCGCGTTCCCGAAGGTCAAGATCGTCGCGCTCGATGCGACGGTGAAGGAGATCAAGGCGACGTCGGCCGGCAAGGTCAAGCAGTGGGGCCCGATGTACGGCGCGCAGATCACCACCAAGCCGATCACGCCGACGGTCGTGAAGGACTCGATCGATCTCGAGGGCACTAAGCTCGAGCTGCACGGCCCGATGCAAGGCGATGACGAGCACGGCTCGTACGTGTGGATCCCCTCGATCAAGACGGTCGTCGCGGGCGACATGGTCTACAACGGCGTGCACGTCTGGACCGCCGAGACCGATGCCGCGAAGCGCGCCGCGTGGGTGAAGACGCTCGACGAGATTTCTGCGCTCAACGCAACGGTTGTTGTCGCCGGGCACAAAGCACCGACCGCGAAGGACGATCCGGCCGCGGTGAAGTGGACCAAGGACTACCTGACGGCGTTCGACGCGGCGGTCGCTGCGAACCACAATCCCGACGACGTTCAGAAGGCGATGAAGGCGAAGTACAAGGACGCGCAGATGGACGTGATCCTCCAGCTCGGCGCGACCGCGCAGTACCAGGACAAGGCCGCACCGGCCCCCGCGAAGAAGTAGCGAACACCGCTCGGTTGCTCGGTCGTGCTACGACGCGAGCATGCCTTCGCTCGACGAGCTGTCACGTCCATCGATCGCGGGTGATCAATTCGCGTTCGACGTCCCTGGGGACTGGAAGCAAGGCCGGGGATTGTTTGGCGGCCTCGGCATCGCCGCGATGATCCGCGCGATCGAGACGCGCGTCGCCGATCCATCGCGCAAGGTGCGCACGGTGACAGCGGAGCTCGCGGGCCCCGTGCTCTCCGGCGCGTCGGAGATCTCTGTCGAGATCCTGCGCGCGGGCAACTCGGTCACCGTCGCGCGCGCGGTCCTCTCGCAAGAGGATGGCGTGAAGACGCACGTCGTCGCCGTGCTCGCTGCGAGTCGCAAGGCCACGACCGACGGTTGGCAGAAGCTCGAACCACCGACCGTCAAGCCATGGGCCGAGCTCGCGCCCATCGTGTGGAGCCCCGCGTTCCCCGAGTTCGCGCAGCACATGGAGTACCGCCTCGCGCAGGGTGTGCCTGGCACGCAGCAGGAGCCGACGTGCATCGGTTACGTACGCCCGCGCGATCCAGGTGAAGCGCGCGACGCCGCGTACATCGCCGCGCTCGCGGATGCGTGGTGGCCCGCTGCGCTCGTCGCGTTCAAAGCGATGCGGCCGATCGCGACCATCACGTTCACGCTCGAGATCGTGAACGACCTCGACGGTCTACCCGCGGACGAGCCGCTGCTCTATCGCGGCACCGTGCCCGTGATGCACGACGGCTACTTCCAGGAAGAGCGAGAGCTGTGGGGCAGCGACGGTCGCCTCGTCGCGCGCAATCACCAGACGTTCGCGGTCATCGCTTAATCGAGGACTTCGATGATCACGCGGCCGTTCACGCTGCGGATCGTGTAGCGCCGCTGACCGCCGCCGAACACTGCTCCGCCGTGCTGGCGTGACCACGCATTGCGCGCCATCTGATCGATCTCGCGGTCCGGATCATCGGGATAGCCGCCGAACTGATCTTGAATCTGCGCCGCCATCGCGAGCTCCATGTTGCCCATCCACCAGAGGAGCGGCGCGAGGATGATCATCTGCAGGCTGCCGACGTAGACGCCAAACAGCGCGAAGATGACGGCGAACACGCGGGCGAGAGAAACTGCCATTCGCGTGGCATGTGCGAACGGATACCGATGCGAGAGGGCGGCGCGGAGGATGCGACCACCATCCATCGGCAGCGCCGGGATGAGATTGAAGCCCGCGATCACGAGGTTCATCCAACCGATCATCGAGATCAGGCGAACATCGAGCAGCGCACCGAGGCCAAAGCCTGCGCCGGCGAGCGCGAGAGAAACGGCCGGTCCTGCGGCTGCGATCGCGATCTCGTGATTCGCGCGGCGAGGCATGCCCGACATCCGCGCGGCGCCGCCGAGGAATCCGAACTCGATGTTCGGCACTTCGAGACCCAGATGGCGCGCGACAACCGCGTGCCCGAGCTCGTGCAGGATCACCGACGTGAACAGCACGCTCACGAGGACGAGACCCTTCACGCCACCGAGCATGAAGAACACGACGGCGAGCAACGCGATGAAGCTCGCCTTCAGGTCGATCGGGAAGCCGGCGACCTTGCCGATGCGCCACGTGCGCTGCGTGCGGCGAAACATGTCGCCTGCGAGCACCCTGAGCTTGTAGCCCGTTGAGGACATGGACTCACTGTGCGCATGACGGACGCGCTGCGCAATGGCGCGGTTCCGTTGGGAAACGTCCAGAAACAGACGAGAATCCTCCTGCCTTACCGGCGAGGGCGGCGTGGGACGCCCATTCCGTAGCCCTTCCACGCCCCCTTCCGCTTGGTCGGTGAAGCGGCGGCGGACTGGTCCGCCCCAGCACGCATGGGAAACCACGGGATGGGATCGACGATGGTCTTGTCGATCAACTGACCGATGCGGCGCGCGAGCTCGAGGCGGTCCTCGGAGCTGATCCACGGGATGGAGACGCGCGCGAGGTCTTCACCATCGGGGTTCGCGAACCGGATGTAGTCGCCCCACACCGTGACGCCGAACCGCGACGTGACGACGACCTCGCGCGTGGTCTTGCCGTTCGGTACGACGATGCGACCGTCACCGTAGATCGCCATCGCAAATGCGGCGCGATCGCGGAACAGGCGGCGCGCGAAGATCTCGAAGTGATCGCCGTGATCGACGAGTAGCACCTTGTCGAGCCCGTTGCCGATCTCGAACGCGCGAACGATGTTGCCGGCGAGCTCCGCGAGCTCTGCGCGGAGGCGTTGCCCCACGCGATCGAGCTCGGCGAGCGCATCGAGTCCGTCGGGATCGAGGAGGCTCACCGGCTCCACGCCAAAGATGCGCCGCCAGCCGACCTTCGCTGCGCCCGGGTCGGTCTCGACCCACACGCCGAGATCCTCCTGCGGAACGTCGCGCGCGATGACGATGCGTCCCTCGATACGCAGCGTGGTGCGGCGATCCTTCGCCGGCTTGCTGGCGTGATGCTCGATCAGCGTCGCAAAGCGCTCGGCGATCTGCAGCGTGCGCTGCCCGACGGTCATGCGGATCGCGCGTGGCTCGATGGCGACCTCGAGCAAGCCGTCGGCGGTGGTGGCCTCCAGCTCGTCCTGCGCGCCGTCCCGATAGGCCACGACACCAGCGTAGCTTGTTACTTCCGATCAGGGGCGTTCGAGCTGCTCCCCTGACGCATCGCTGCGACCGCCTCGGTTGTGAAGTCTCGGCCAGCGAGGACGCGTGATGAGCGAATCCTCGTGTGGCGCGCGCATCTGCGTAGCGTGGATGGATGCGCACGACCCTTCTCTCTCTTGTCATCGCGCTCTCTGCTCCTGTCGCCGCGGAGCCGATCGAGATGGGGATCCAGGTCGGTGTCGGCGCGCCCACCGGCGGATTTGGTGTCGGCGTTCGCGAGGGACCGCTCGAAGCGTTTGGTGAGATCGAGGCCATCGTGCTCGGGCCGGCGATGGCCGGATCCGTGACCGCGCAAGTCCACTACGAGCTCACTCGACATGGCCGCTGGGGGCTCTACGTCGGTCCGGTCGGGGGAATTCTCGGGGCGTTCGCGGCCGGCGCGGAGGGCGACTCGTCGGGAGCGTGGGGGCTCGCGGGAGCAGTCGTGGGCGCGCATTTTCATCGATCTCCGAAGCGTGTCCACGACTTCGAGGTCGGGTCCCTGTACGGAATCTGCCTCGACATGCCCTGCGACGGCACTCGGAAGTTCGTGTCCCTACAGTTCGCCTGGCGGCTGCACTTCTACCTCTAGACGGGTATAACCGCCGCCCATGACCGCCCAGTACACGTACGTGATGAAGGACCTGCGCAAGCTGGTTCCGCCGAAGCGCGAGATTCTCAAGGGCATCTGGTTGTCGTTCTACCCGGGCGCCAAGATCGGCGTGCTCGGCAACAACGGCGCCGGCAAGTCGACGCTGCTTCGGATCATGGCAGGCGTCGACAAGGACTTCCTAGGTGAGGCCTGGGCCGCGCCGGGTCTCAAGGTCGGCTTCCTCGCGCAGGAGCCGCAGCTCGATCCGACCAAGACGGTCAAAGAGAACGTCGACGAGGGCGTGGCCGAGACGCGCGCACTGCTGCAGAAGTTCGAGGACGTCTCCATGAAGCTCGGCGAGGACATGTCCCCCGAGAAGATGGACAAGCTGCTCGCAGAGCAGGCGCGCCTTCAGGATCAGATCGAAGCGGTCAACGCGTGGGAGCTCGATCACCAGGTGGAGATGGCGATGGACGCGCTCCGTTGCCCGCCCGGTGATGCCGACGTCACCGTGATCTCCGGTGGTGAGCGCCGTCGCGTCGCGCTGTGCCGCCTGCTGCTCTCCAAGCCCGACATGCTGCTCCTCGACGAGCCGACCAACCACCTCGACGCCGAGTCCGTCGCGTGGCTGGAGCGCTTCCTCGAGGACTTCAAGGGCACGGTCGTCGCCATCACGCACGATCGCTACTTCCTCGAGAACGTCGCGAAGTGGATCCTCGAGCTCGATCGCGGTGAGGGCCACCCGCACGAGGGCAACTACACCACCTGGCTCGAGCTCAAGGCGAAGCGCCTCAAGGACGAGGAGCGCCAGCAGGACGCGCGTCAGAAGATGCTCGCGCGCGAGCTCGAGTGGGTCCGCCTCTCGCCCAAGGCCCGCCAGGCCAAGAGCAAGGCGCGTCTCAATCGCTATGAAGAGATGATGGACGAGGCGCAGAAGGAGAAGCGCGATCCGTCGCTGGAGATCGTCGTGCCGCCGGGCCCGCGTCTCGGTGGCGAGGTCGTTTCCTTTGAAGGCGTCACCAAGGCATTCGGCGATCGCCTGCTCATCGACAACCTGACGTTCAAGCTGCCCCGCGGCGGCATCGTCGGTGTCATCGGTCCGAACGGCGCCGGCAAGACCACGCTGTTCCGCATGATCATGGGCACCGAGAAGCCCGACAAGGGCACGATCAAGGTCGGCGACACCGTCAAGCTCGGCTACGTCGACCAATCGCGCGACGCGCTCGACGACAACGCGACGATCTACGAGGAAGTCAGCGAGGGTGCGGAGAGCATGACGGTCGGCGATACGTCGATCCTCATCCGCTCGTATGTCAGCTCGTTCAACTTCAAAGGCCAGGACCAGCAGAAGCGCGTCGGCATCCTCTCCGGTGGTGAGCGCAACCGCGTGCACCTCGCGAAGATGATCAAGCGCTCCGGCAACCTCCTGCTCCTCGACGAGCCGTCCAACGATCTCGATGTCGATACCCTCCGCGCACTCGAGGATGGTCTCCTCAAGTTCCCGGGCTGCGCCGTCGTCATTTCCCACGATCGCTGGTTCCTCGACCGCATCGCGACGCACATCCTCGCGTTCGAGGGCGATTCGCACGTCGAGTGGTTCGAAGGAAACTTCCAGGACTACGAAGCGGACCGCAAGCGCCGCCTCGGTGACGAGGCTGACCGCCCGCACCGCATCAAGTACAAGCCGATCGCGCGCTAAGCGCTAAGCTCGCTGGGTGCGAGTCGCAGTTCTCGTGATGCTTGTCGCGTGCGGCAAGCCGTCGACGCCTTCCACGGGCTCCGGCTCCGCGCCTCCGCCTCCGTCGAGCCCGGTCGGTACGACGCCGCATCTGTTCGGTGCGCTCGAGGGCATGCAGTTCGGAGCAGCGAAGGCGGATGTGCTCGCGAAGCTACCCGAGCTCGTTACCGTCGACGGTCCACATCCTCAGCCGTACACCGGCGAAGGCTGGGTCGATCACGAGCTGGCGTACTACGCGGGCAAGAAGGGCGAGTACGAGTACCGCGTGACGTTCTCCGACGGACTACTTGCGCGCGTGACGATCGAGATCGCGATCAAGCGCGACGAGCTGCTCCAGGCATGGGGCGCGAGCGTCATGAAGCGCTCGACCAGCATGCGGATCTTCCTCGACAAGAAGACACACGTGCGCGCGCTGCTCGCCGACGAAAACGTGAGTCCGCTCGCGATCACTCTCGAGTCCTACGTTCCGCTCGACTCGATCCTCGACAAGGATCCGACCAAGCTCTTCGGTCAGCCTGTCGTCGGGATCCCCGTCGACGATGTCATCCGGCACCTCGCGCCTCACAGCATCGAGCGCTCCGACTGGACGTTCGATCTACCTCCAACGGAATACGCCGACGAGATGTCGTCGCTGACCATCTACACCGACGAGAACGACGTCGTCACGAGCTGGCTCGTCGACAAGACAGCGTTCCGTCCGTCGCCGGAGATGAGCGCAGAGCTCGGCGCGTTCGCTACGTCGTTGTGGGGCGCGTCGACGCCAAAGGAGCCGCGGCTCGAGTACACCGTCGGTGCCAATCGCGTGATGGTCGATCCGCGCTTCGGCAGCTTTGCCGAGGATGCGGTGAAATAGCTAGGGGCGCTTGCTGCGGCGCAGCACGCACGCGATGCCGAGCAGCGCGACGCCCAGGCCCGAGGAGTGAGAGGTCGAGCAGCCGCCCGCGTCGTCATCCGCGGGGACGGTCGCATCGGGAACAACGATGTCGTCGCTCTTTCCGCCGCGCACGGTTCGCCACAGGAACTTCATGCGCGTCTGCTGACCCGGCGTGAACACGCTGCGGCAGCTGTGCGAGTAGCCCATGATGTTGTCGACGGGATCGAGGCCCGGATCGTCGGGGCACGTGTCGGTGTCAGCGGCGCACGTGAACACGGCCGCCTTTTGCGTCGGCGTGTCGCGAATCAAATCGCCGTGGCGCAGCTGGCCGCAGCCGAACTGAAACGTGTGCAGGAGGCCAAGCCAGTGCCCGACTTCGTGCACCGGCACGAGCGGATCGGAGAAGCCACCTGTCGCCGGGTAGTAGCGCAGGACCGCGTGGTCGCCGCGCAGGAGCGCCGGGTTGACGAGAAACTCCGCCCAGCCCGTGACGCTGGTGCTCGGGTTCGGCCCGACGACGTAGATGTTCAGGTCGCGGCGGCCGCCCTTGTTCAGCGTGTCGTAGAGATGCTTCTCGTCGCTGCTGCTCTGCGCGAGGTGGTACTCGGCGTCGCTGCCATCGAAGTAGTCGATGCTCGCGAGGTCGAACGTGAACGGGATGTCCTGCGCCGCGAACTCGCGGTTCAACACGTCGATCGTGATCTCTCGCGCGTGTGCGACCGGCATGTCTCCTTCGCCCTGCGACGCCTTGCGCACGATGTGGAGGTGGACGGGCACGTGGTACTGGACGTCGGCCTCGTCTGTCTTCGCGTCCTCCGCATCCTCTGCGTGCTGGATCGCGGCGAGCGCGTCGTCGCTCAGCTCGGTCTCGCCGCACTGATCCGCGTCGGCGAACGCAGAGCCAGGGAGCAGTGCGAGGGTGGCTGCGACGAGCGCGATGCGAAGCATGCGTGTCTGCATCAGCAAGCAGCGCGCCGTCGCAATCACGCGACATCACGAGAGGTCCGCCGACCCTGGCTACTCGGCCCCTCGATAATTCAGGACATCACGGCAGGAACTATCGGCGCGGTGGCTACTCTGCGAGTCACTACCAGCCGGGCGGCTTCTTCGCGTTCGGAGGCAGCGGATCGATGAACACCGAGTCAGCGATGTCGAGGCAGGTCGAGCTCGTCGTGTCGAAGTAGTCGTCGTGACCGATGTCGAGCTGGCTCGGGTTCCACGGGAGGTTGCCCGCGTACATCAGATCGGTCGCGCCGTCGGAGGTGTGACCGTTCATCGACGTGACCTGGTGCGGAGCGCAGAGGGGCGCGGCGCCGAGGACGTGGAACAGCTCGTGGATCATCGCGAACTCTCGGTAGTGCGGCGCGCCACCGGCGGGAGCCCACGGGTTGGAGTCACACGTGGGTGCGCTCGGGATGGCGCCCTTGAGATAGAACGCACCGACGTGACCGATGAGCCCGGGCGGGAACGCGCCTCCGCCGCACGAGAACGTCGTCGGGCCATCGTAGTAGACCGCGTAGGCCTTGGTCGCCTTGATCTGACCCACGGCGGCGAGATCGTTCTCGATGTGATCGCGAATGAACGCGCCCTGATCGGAGAGCTGCTGCTCGGTCTCGGAGAGCCGCACGAATGTGATGTCGAGCGCGCCGTTGTACGTGTCGAGGCGGAACTTGCGGCCGTCGCCGGAGGCGGTGCCGAACCACGTGTTCCACGACGCGACGCTGTTTGCGATGTGCCCGTCGGTGTCGTAGTTGCGATCGGTTCCGTCGGATGCGACCGCGTAGATCGCGTGCACCTGGTATCCAGAGACCTCGTCGGGCTGATCCGCGGTCTGGCGGCCACCTGCGGTAGCGTCGGTCTTGCCGTCGGTGATGGTGTCACCGGACGGTCCGTCGAGCGCTTGCGGCGCGTCGAACGCGGTGCTGCCGGATGAGCCGCACGCTGCGAGAAGCGCGAGCACAGAGGGCGCGAACCGCATGCGATGAGGGTATCAGGTCAGCTCGTCACGAGTTGAGGGGTGATAGATTGCCGCGCGTGAGAGCTGCAGTCCTGGCGATCGCGGTCATGTTCGCCGGCTGCGGGCGCCTCGACTTCGACGCCGAGAGCGGTGTTGGCAGCGACGGGGCGCCGGCCGATATGGCAGACGCGTCGATCGATCCGTCCTTGCTCCAGGGCTGTGAGCTGTGGATGAAGCTCGACGACGCCGTGTTCGGCACGGACGTGATCGATTCGTGCGGCGGCGACAACGAGGGTGTCGCCAATTCGGGTGTGACGGCCGCCGTCGATCCGGTGCGTGGCCGCGTGGCCGAGATGTTCGGCGGCTCGAGCTGCATCATCGTTCCGGACGCGCCGAGCCTGCGCGGTGGATCCGCGCTGACGCTGAGTGCCTGGGTGTATGCCACGGCGGTGACCCCCGAGAGCTACGGCCTGATCGCGAAGCGCACGACAAACCTCGTGGACAACGCGTACGCGTCCTTCATCTGGGGCGCGAATTTCGGTGCCGGCACGCCGAATCACGCATACGTCGATATCGTCGGCGTGGACAATCGCGGCGAGGAGATGACCGAGCCGTTCTTGAACAACTGGAAGCAACTGACGACCGTGTACGACGGCTCGCTGCCGGTGCCGCAGCGAGTGGCGATCTACATCGACGGGCAGTTCAAGACGTTCGTTGCGGAGGACGCGGCATCGATCCCCGTGCCGATGACGCCACCCGATGTCGCCATCGGCTGCTTGCCGTTGAACGGACTGATCCAGGGGCTCGTCGGCTACCTCGACGATGCGGTGATCTGGAGCCGCTCCTTGAGCGCCGCTGAGGTCAGCGCCTGGTACGACGCGACCAAGCGTTAAGGGCGCGGAGCGGGCGGCGGGTGCTCGTGGCTCGCGTGGATCGTGTGAGCGCGCAGCTGGAGCTCTGCAACGAGCGGACGGTGATCGCTGGCGCGGCGCGCGAGCTCGGAGTCGCAGCGGCGCAGGTGCATGAAGTCGACGTGGCCACGCACGAAGATCGCGTCGAGCGCGCGCAACGGGCCCCATGCCGGGAACGTGAGCGGGCGCTTTTCGATGCCGCGGAAACCGGCCGGGGCGAGCAGATCCTTGAGGCCGCCGTACACGTCGTTCAGATCGCCGCCGACGATCACCGGCGTGTCGTGGTGGAGGCCGTTGAACGGATGCGAGTCGAGGAACTTCTGTAGCTGGATCTTGCGCTCGAAGCCCGCGAGGCCGAGGTGCATGTTGAAGACGTGGACCGTCCGATCGACGTTGTCGTGGCGAACGCGAACGACCCCGTGGAGCGCGCTGCGCTTCTTCTTGAAGCGGATGGAGAGATCGAGGTTGGACGCCTCGATGAGCGGATAGCGCGACAGGATCGCGTTGCCGTACTGGCCGCCGCCGCGCACGTCGACGTTCGGGAACCACGCGTGATGCTTCAAGCCGAGGAGCTCGCCGAGAAGCTCGGTCTGCTTGTCCTTGTTGGAGCGCGCCACGCCCGAGTCGACTTCCTGGAGCATCAGGATGTCGACGTCCTGCTTGCGGATCACCTCCGCGGTGCGGTGCGGTTCGTAGCGGCGATCGAGCCCGCCGATGCACTTGTGGATGTTGTACGAGAGAACGCGCAGCTTCACGCAGCCTCCAGAGACGCGACTATCACGGTCTCGTCGTCGGCGAGCGGGCGCCCGGCGCGGTGCGCGGCGATGCCGGCCTGCACGAGGTCGTGAACAGCGGGGGAGGAGAGGTGCGTCTTGTCGAGGCGTCGCAAGAGCTGCTGCAGGCGGCGGTCTCCGAACGGCGTGCCCGCGGGATCCTGCGCGTCGATCACACCATCGGTATACCAGACGATGAGATCGCCAGGCTGGATCGCTTTCGTGAGCACGCGGGGAACGGTTGCGACGCCCGTGCCGAGCGGGTTGCCACGGCCGACGAGTGCCTGGAGCTCGATCTTATCAGCGCCGGGACGACACAAATAGGGCGCGGTATGCCCGCACGACACGAAGCGCACTTCGTTCGCTTTGGGATCGAGGATCGCGGCCGCGCACGTCATCGCGAGCTGGCCACCACCGACGCGGCGCACGGCGGCGTCGAGCGCGGTCGTGAGCTCGCCGAGATCGAGCGTGGTACCGCTGCGGCGCACGCACACGTCACACGCTCCGGCGGCGGCGGCGGTGACCATCGCGGACGCGACGCCGTGGCCCGTGACGTCGCCGATCACGACGAGCACGCGACCATCGCCGAGCGCGAAGACGTCCCAGAAGTCGCCTGCACAGCGCGTCGCGGGCTGCCACGAACCGACGACGGTGATCGCGGGCGCATCGGGGGTGCGGAACGTCTGCGGATCGCTCGTCGGGAGCAACTCGCTCTGCACCGTCGCCGCGAGCTCGACTTCGCGCGCGAGGTTCGCGCGTTCGGCAGCGCGACGAGCCATGCGTGCGTGCATCAGTGCGTCTGCGAGGCGTTCACCGCAGCGCTCGAGAAACTCCAGCGGGCCGCCGCGCAGGCGCGGTGCGTTCGCAGGGATGACGATCAGCGCCAACAGCTCGTCGGTATTTCCAACGGCGACGAGCGCGCGCGCGTCGTTGCGCTTGAACAGCTGCGCCGTGGTCTCGTGGAGATCGGCGGGCACGGGCTCGAGATCGTCGGCGAACAGGACAGCGCGGTGATCGGCGAGCCACGACAGCAGCAGGGGATCGGGTGCGAGATCATCCGCGAGGCGCTCGCCGGTGCTGCGCAACCAGCCCCAGTCCTCCTCGGCGGCGAGAAAGATCTGCGGCCGCACGCCCAGGCCGAGCTGCACGACATCGACGGCGAGCTCCGCGATCGGCGGTGCTTGCGTCAGGTTGCGCGCGCGACCGACGAGCTGTGCGAGCAACCGTTCGAGCGGGCCCTCATTGCCGCGACCTCCTCGCTGCACGAGCTGCACGGTCGCGACGGACGCACGCACGGCGCCGAACGTCATCGCGAGAGCGACGGCAACGGCCCACCACGGGAGCGGCGGTCCTAGCTGCTCGAGTACGAGCCAGCCGAGCCACATCGCGGCCGCGAAGAAGAACACGAGCATCGGCGCCGTCGTGTCGATCGCGCGGACGCGAAGGAGATCCTCGACGACGAGTGCTCGCAGGACCAGCAGCGAGCCGATCCCCGAGAGCAGCCAGCCGAGCGGCCACTGCACGACACCGAGGCCGACGCGGTAGGCGAGCAGCACGTCGACGAGACCGGAGTACGTGATGAGGTTGGCGAGCAGGACCGCGCGCTGCTGCCGGCGATCTCCGCCGGGCTTGCCAAAGACGGCTGCCTGACCGAGCGAGATGAAGCCGGGGAGGGTGAGGAAGAACGTGTTGACGAGGGCGAGCCACGCCCATTTTCCGGCGAGCGGGTACCACAGGCCGTTGAGGTGCTGGACGCCCGAGATCGCCGCCGTACTGGTGCTAGAGACGATCACCCACACCATCGCGTTCGCCGTGCCGAGCCAGATGAACCAGCGCATCCGGCGGGTCTTGCGCAGCAGCGTGAGCTGAAAAGCCCCGCCCGTCGCAGCCGCCATCGGGATGAACGCGGCCGCGACTTGAAACAGCTTCTGCGCGAGAACTCCGTCGACGATCGACGGTGACAGCATGATCGTGACCGCGTATGGAAGCAGCGACATGCAGTGGGCGAGCAGCCAGAACCGCAGCATCGGGGCGCCGCGCATGACCGCCACGTAGGCGATGACGATCACCATCGCGACAGGCGCGAGCGCGAATGGCAACGACAGGAGGTGCGCGGAGTAACTCGCGCTCGACCACAACTCCTGCACGCGCCGACTGTATCCCGGGGGCGTGCGTCGAGCGTAGTGAGACGCCCCCCGAGCGGGGCAGGCGAGCGAAGCGAGCGATCGGGGTAGCACCCGCGAGGGGGAGCCCCCAAAGGATGTATGATTGTCGCGTGGGGGATCCACGCAATCCTGGGGGGCGGCGACCGCCCGTTCTCCCGCTTCCCGCGCCGGATGATGACGACGCGACCCAATTCGGTCGCACCAACGCTCGTCAGCGCCCGGCCGCGCCGCGTCCGCCGACCAAGGATGTGACGACGGAGCTCCCGCGCCTCCCCGAGGTCGGCCTCCACTCGGAGGAGTCGAGCGAGGTCCGCGTCGATCAGCGCGCCCTCGTGCCGAACCGTCGCTCCATCACCGGCGCGCGCTCGATGCCCGTGCCCCCGCCGATGCAGAACCGTCCACACGTCGTCGACCCACGCCGCGGTGGTCCGCGTACGCCCGAACCGCAGTACACGCAGCAACCTCCGCAACCGCCCCGTCCGCAGCAACCGCCTCCGCCGCAGCAGTACCAGCCCGCGCCTGTCTCGCCGAAGATGATCAACGCGCACACGCCGATGCCGCCGCAGCGCTCGCCGGGCCCGCGCGTCCACACGGTGCAAGCGTCCGTGCTGATCGGTGGCCGCTATCAGATCCAGCAGCGCATCGGCCAGGGCGGCATGGGCAAGGTCTACAAGGTCACGCACACGCACCTGTCGCGCACGTTCGCGCTCAAGATCATCTCCAACCAGGTCGCGGAGACCGACGAAGCGCGCGAGCTGTTCTATCGCGAGGCCCGCTTTGCCTCGGCGATGACCCATCCCGGCATCACGTCGGTCGTCGATTTCGGCGAGGACGAGAAGGTCGGCATGTTCATGGTCATGGAGTTCGTCGAAGGCGAGCCCCTGAACCGCATGCTGTTCCGCGAGAAGCGGATGACGCCGCGCAAGGCGTGCGAGATCGTCCTTCAAGTAGCCGAGGCGCTGCACTACATCCACCGCCAGAACGTCGTCCACTGCGACATCAAGACCGAGAACATCCTCATCCACGAGGAGGAGCTCGAGGCGAAGCGCACCAAGATGGTCGCGAAGCTGCTCGACTTCGGTCTCGCTCGCTCGCTCGTCGCGAGCCGCGCTTCCACCTCTCTCTCCGGCACGCCTCACTACGTCGCGCCGGAGCGCATCCGTGGCGAGCCCGCGTCGCCCGCATCGGACGTCTACGGCGTCGGCATTCTCCTCTACGAGCTGATCTGCGGCGCGGTGCCGTGGGATGGCCCGGTGCAGAAGATCCTCGCCGGTCACCTCGACGAGAAACCCAAGCCTCCGTCGCAGATCGTCGAAGGGCTCGATCCGGCGCTCGAGACGCTGATCCTGCACGCGCTCGAGAAGCGCCCCGTGAACCGCCACAAGGACATGGCGGCGTTCATCTACGAGCTGCGCACCGTCATGGACATGATGGGCTTTGGTCGGCGCGGTCGCGGTGGTGCACAGGGGCCCGCCAAGCGCGTTGTCATCGAGCAGCAGCGCCCGAGCAACACCAACACGCGCGACGAGCTCTCTCGCCTCGCGTTCGATGCGTGTCGCTTGCCTCTCGCGATGCTCTCGACGAGCGGCCTGATCATGACCGCGAACCCGGCGTTCGCGAAGTTCGTGATGGGGGCGGCCGTCGAGGTCGAAGGTCTCCCGGTGAAGTCCACGGCGCTCGCAAATGCGTGGTCGACGGCAGAGCAGGACATTCGCCGTACGATCGGCGGTCAGCTCATCCGCCGCATCATCGAGATCGATGTCGCCGAGGGTGAGGTCCGCAGGCTGCTGCTCTGGCTAGACGCTGTCTCTCCAGAACAGGTCCTGCTAGGCGTCCAGCCTCTCGATCTGTAGTACGACACGGGGCATGAAGCTCCTGCTGCCTGCGATCATCGCGGCCGTCTCGTCGGTCGCGCTCGCCGGGCCTGCCCCGATGTTCCGGCCCAAAGAGCCGGTCGCGGCGGACCCGAAGATCGAGTTCACCAAGTACACGCTGCCGAACGGTCTCGAGGTCATTCTCGCGCCAGATCCGACGGTGCCGCTCGTCGCGGTGAACATCTGGTACCACGTCGGATCGGGCAACGAGACCTACGGCAAGTCCGGGTTCGCTCACCTGTTCGAGCACATGCTGTTCCAGGGCAGCAAGCACGTCGGCAACGACATGCACTTCGAGATCCTCAAGAAGATCGGTGCGGAGAACGTCAACGGCACCACGAACACCGATCGCACGAACTACTTCGAGGTCGTGCCGAGCAATCAGATCGAGACCGCGCTGTGGCTCGAGAGCGATCGTATGGGCTTCCTCCTCGATCCGCCGTCGAAGGTCGCCGACAAGGACAAGGACAAGTACTTCCAGGACAGCCTGTCGAACCAGATCGACGTCGTGCGCAACGAGCGCCGTCAGAGCTACGACAACCGTCCGTACGGCAAGGCGCTGTTCGCGACGTTCCAGGGCCTCTTTCCCGAGGGCCATCCGTATCGCTACCTGACGATCGGCAAGCACGAGGATCTCGCGAAGGCCTCGCTCGAGGACGTGCGCGACTTCTTCCGCACCTGGTACGTGCCGGCGAACGCGACGCTGTCGATCACCGGTGACTTCACGGTCGAGGAGGGGAAGAAGCTCGTCGACAAGTGGTTCGGCACGTTCCCCAAGAGCGTCCGTCCGCACCTCGTCGTCGCGCCGATGCCGTCGATCACGAGCAAGGAGGTCGAGGTCTCCGACGAGTTCGCGAAGCTGCGCCAGATCTCGTTCAACTGGCACACGCCGGCGATGTTCGCCGAGGGTGACGCCGAGCTCGACGTCGCCGCGAGCGCGCTCACGCGCGAAGGTCCGGGCCGCCTGTACAAGGCGCTCGTCTACTCGAACAAGGCGCAGAGTGTCTCCGCCAATCAAGACAGCCAGGGCTTCTCGAGCGTGTTCACGATCACCGTGACACTCAAGGGCGACTCCGACATGAACGAGATCAAGAAGATCGTCATGGACGCGGTCACGGACCTCGGCAAGACCCCGCTCGACGGCAAGGAGATCAACCGCGTCGTCGTCGGGCAAGAGGCGCAAGCGGTGCGCGGCCTCGAGACGGTGCTCGGTCGCTCGCAGCGCTTGCAGCAGTACAACCACTACCTGCTCGATCCGGATCGCACGACGTGGGATCTCGATCGCTATCGCACGACGACGCCGGAGAAGATCCGCGCGACCGTCTCGAAGTACCTGCAGTCGACCAACGTGCTGACCGTGATCACCACGCCGGCCGCGAAGGGAGCCAAGTAATGCGCTCGATCCTGTTCACGACCGTCCTGCTCGCTGCCTGTGGTGGTGCTAAGCCTGTCGCGAAGCCGGCACCTCTCGCGCCCGCGGACCCCACGCCTGTCGCTACCCCGGAGCTGAAGATGACGCCTCCGTCCAAAGACGATCTGTTCCACGTCACGCAGACGGCCACGCCGCAACAGCTCGTGTTCCCCGACGAGGAGTTTCGCGGGACGCAGCCGGTCGCCGGTCCGCCGCGCCCGTTCAACCTGCCCAAGGTGCAGCCGTTCAAGCTCAAGAACGGCATCCAGGTCTATCTCGTCGAGCAGCACACGCTTCCGCTCGTCTCGCTCGACCTGTCGTTCATCGGCGGCAGCGAGGTCGATCCCAAGGGCAAGGAAGGCCTGTCCAACGTCTGCATGTCGATGCTCACCGAGGGGACGGAGAAGCTCGACAAGATCCAGTACGCGGAGGCTCTCGCCGATATCGCGTCGTCGGTCAGCTCGTACTCCATCGATGATTCGCACGGCATCGGCCTGTCGTCGCTGAGCAAGCACCTCGACGCGACGTTCGCGATCTTCGCCGACACGCTGTTGAAGCCGGGCTTTCGCCAGAGCGACTTCGACCGCATGATCATGCGCCGCATCGAGGGCGTGAAGCAGTCCAAGGGCAACCCGTCGTCGGTCGCGGGTCGCGTCTCGGGCGCTGTTCTCTACGGCGAGAAGCATCCGTTCGGCACTGTCGTCAGCGAAGCGTCGCTCAAGGCAATCACGCTCGACGACTGCAAGGCGATGGCGAAGAAGTGGCTCGAGCCGGGTGGCGCGCGCCTGTTCGTCGTCGGTGATCTCACCGAGAAGCAGGTCCGCAGTTACTTCGAGGGTGATGCGCTCACGGCGTGGAAGGGCACGCTGCCGCACGTCGCTGCGCTGCCCGCGCCCAAGGGACCCAAGGGCCGCATCTTCTTCGTGAACGTCCCCGGTGCTGCGCAATCGCAGGTCCAGGTGATGCACTTCGGACCCAAGCGCACGGCGCCGGACTACTTCGCGAACGCGATGATGAGCTCGGTGTTCGGCGGTGGCTTCGCCTCGCGCATCAACATGAACCTCCGCGAGGACAAGGGGTACTCGTATGGTGCCCGGGGTGGGTTCTCCTACACCAAGGACTACGGCACGTTCACGGGTAGCGCGTCGGTCCGCACGGACTCGACGTACCAAACGCTGCTCGAGATCGACCACGAGGTGAAGGCGCTCAAAGGTGACAAGCCGGTCACCGCCGCCGAGCTCGACCGCGAGAAGCAGGGCGCGATCCTGGGACTCCCGGGCCGGTTCAGCACCGGCCAGGCCGCTCTCGGGCAGTACCGCAACCTCGTCTACTTCGGCCTGCCGTTGGACTATTACGGCGGTTTCGTCGACAAGGTCGGCAAGGTCACCGAGGCCCAGGTCAAGGCGTCGACCAAGCACCTCGATCCGGCGAAGGCGGTTTACCTCGTCGTTGGCGATGGGGATGCGAATGTGATCATCCGCAAAGACGGCAAGGACGTGCCGTACGAGAAAGACGGAAAACCGCAGACGCTGCGCGCCGCACTTATGGATTTGGCCGCGCGCGGTGATGTAGGTGCCGGTGGCTTCGTGGAGCTAGATACCGACGGAAAACCAACGCACTAGCTCTCGCGAGTTCTTGGTCGATCCACGCGATCATCCCTATACTGGTGATTACGTGGTGAGGACTATGCGACGGAGCGCGCGCGCTCCAAAACGGCTTGCTCAGCGCGGAAGCGCGCTGCTCCTCGCGATGATCGTCATGACGGCGCTCGCGCTGTTGTGCACGCTCAGCGTGTTCTCCGTGCGTGGCGGTTTGCAGACCGCTGCGAGCGATCGCTTTCACGCGGTCGCGCTCTACGCCGCCGAGAGTGGCGCCGCATCCGCGATGGATTATCTCCGCGCGAACGTGAACCAGACGACGGGATGGACCACCGTCGGACTCACGGGCAGCAACGTGAACCCTCCCGCGCCCGCCGCGATCTACGGCAACGACAAGCCCGTCGGTGATGCGAACAACCCGTTCTCGACGGATACGCAGGCCTGGTACCACGTCGAGATCCTCAACGACCGCGCGGACAGCGGATACACCACCGGCACTGACAGCAACAAGCGCGTGATCATCCGCGCGACCGGCTACGGCCCCGACAACGCGTCTGCGATCATCGAGTGGGATGTGCAGTCGTCGGGCACGCCGGTACAGACGCCTTGCCAGAACAATCAGAAGAACCAAGCCGGCGATAACTCCGCCGTCAATGAATGCCTTACTGGCGGCACGCTCGACACGAGCCAGCAAGCCACGTTCTCTCCGTCTTGAGGAGGTTCCGTATGACTACGCGTCTAGCCCTAACTCTCGTGATCGGTTCTCTGTCGTTTGCCTCCGTGGCGAGCGCGCAGTCACTCGTCTGTCCCGTCACGACGAGCAACACGTCGTTCAGCGGAACCACGGCGTCGACCGACTGCAGCGCCACGATCACGACGGGCTGTACGTCGAAGGCAGGCGTCGTCTTTAACGGCACGACGAGCCTCCTCACGCTGCCGGGATCGGGCGGCAACTTCCAGCGCCCACCCGGCGACACGTTCCAGGACAGCGTCTACTACGCGAGCGCCGGCGACTTCGACAAGGACGGGTGGACCGACTTCGTCGCCATCACCGCGACCGACGATGTCTACGTGATGCGCAACCAGACCATCACTTGCGACATGAGCGGTTGCACCGGCGGCACCTCCACCGCGCCTTCCGTCGCCTCGATCACCACGGCGCAATGGAGCGTGCTGACCAACCAGCGCAAGATGCAGTTCCGTCGCCCGTACTCGTCGGCCGGAACCGCGCGGTCGATCAAGGCTTCGTCGGGCGGTAGCAACACGGAGGAGCCGGTTGTCTCGGGAGACTTCGACGGCGACGGCTGGACGGACTTCGTCGTCGTTAGCGATACCGGCAACACCGGTGGCAACCCGCGCTGGCCGACGGCGGCGCGCTTGTTCTTGAACACGAAGAATTGCCACGACGCATCCAACGTGCCGTGCGGCGTCGGCATGCTGTGCGGTACGCAGACGTCCAACGGCGTATGCAGCGGTGGTTCGACGGCCGGCTCCGGAACCGCGTGGGCCGACACCCAGCTCTCGTGCACCAACTCGTCCGCCTCGTCGTGCCAGAAGTACTACCCGACGTTCGCGTCGTATGACGCACGGACGGGCGCTGCCGTGACCGGCAACGGCACCACCTCGAGCACCACGACCATCTCGCCGTCGACCACCAATCCAGGCGACTTCGGCCCGATCGGCCACTCGGCCTCCAATACGTTCGCGCTCGACTTCGATGGCGATGGCGACATCGACTTCCTGATGGCGCACTCCGGCGGCACGTGTCCGTCGGGCCTCTGTGCGACTGCCGGTCGCGTGATCTACCCCGGCATCGATGTGTGGTTGAACGACTGCGCACAGTCGGGCTCGTGGAACGCGACGACCAAGTCGTGCGCCGGCTACATCCCTCGCTTCTCGCGCGGAACGTCGTTCTGCACGAGCGGCTCGGCAGCCTGCAACGATCCGCAGTCGCTGATCCCGAGCACCTCGCACAACAACAGCACGATCCTCCCCAACGCCAACATCAACTTCGACGTCGACCCGCGCCAGAACGTCGCGTTCGCGTACGTCGATATCGACAATGACAACGACTATGACCTCGTCGTTGGCTCGCCCGGTTGCTGCACCACGGGCTCGAACGCGCCGTACCAGCTCCGCGTCTACAAGGGCACGTCGAACAGCAAGACCGTGCACATGCTGGACACGAGCAACCCGATCAACCTCAGCACGACGAGCAGCACGTACCCCGGGTTCACGGGAAGCGCGACGGCGATCTTGGCCTCGGACTTCTCGGGTGACGGCTACGCCGACTTCATGGTCGCCGGCGAAGGCGCCGCGATCAGCGTGAGCAAGACGGGTGTCTTCTACTGGAAGAACAGCGGCAACTCGGCCACGCCGTTCGGCGCGAGCTGGCCGACCTGTACGGGCGTGCCGACGACGTGCGCCTCCGGCTGCAGCACGACGTGTAACCCGTCGCCACAGGTCCTCGCGATGGCCGACACGTCCTCGACGAACCCCACGGGCTCGTCGCACAGCACGCTGACCTATAACCTCAATCCCGGAACCTCGACCGGCAACCCGCTCGGTCTCCCCGTGTTCGGCGACTTCGATACCGGCATTCTGATGGACTACGACCACGATCCATCGAACACGCAGGACATGATTCTAACGAACGGTAACGACGTCAATCAGTTCTATCTGTTCGCGAACCGCGCCACCCCGAGCATCGTCGCCGCGTGCGGAACGGTCGTCTCCGGTACGTTGCCGCCGCCGAACGGTGAGTCCACGGTGTCGGGTGCGTGCCTCACGCCGTCCGCGACGGTCCCATCGGGCACGTCGATCACGTACTACCTGAACAACGAGTCGCCCGCGAACTACGTGATGGCGTGCCGTCAGACCGGCACCTCGACGTTCTCGCCTGCTCTCACCGGCGGTCAGTGCTGCGTCAGCTTCACGAACATCACGGGCCGCACGATCACCTGGAAGGCCGTGATGGACTCCAACACGACCGATGGCACCGACGTGTGCACCGCGACCGGTACGACGTCACCGAGCATCAGCTCCGTTGCCGCGAACTACACCTATACGGCGGCCGATCAGCACTACAAGGCTGGCGTTGTCGTCTATGACGGCATCACCTACAGCGGCACGTTCACGCAGCCCGGTAACCGCGGCCACTTCTACGCTCTCGCCGCGGGCACGGGCTCCAAGTACTACGACTTCGCGACCTCGCTCGACGCGCAGAGCTCGCGCAACATCTACCTGACCAACGAGTCGGCGACGTCGACGCGCCTCGACTTCGTTCCGACCTCACCGAGCTCCACGCTGCAGAGCGCACTCGGATCGACGACGGCGGCGGCGGCGACGAACACCATCAACTGGGTGTTGAGCGCGCGCTTCGGCTCGACCGCCAACGGCTTCGCGTACACCAAGCTCGGCGCGGTGCAGAACTCGACGCCGGCCATCCTCGCGCCGCCGTTCTTGCCGAAGTGGTACGGCTTCCTGTCGCTGCAAGAGAAGTCGCCGTACGACACGTTCCAAGCGACGTACAAGACGCGCCTCCCGCTCGTCCTGTTCGCCTCGATGGACGGCATGCTCCACGCCGTCATCTCGGCGGCGAGCAACATCTCCGAGTCGCACAACGGCACGGAAGCGTGGGGCTTCATCCCGCCCGGCGTCGCGAAGAACATGCAGAGCGACTACACCGCTTCGCAGTCGGGCACGCTCACGGTGACGTCGTACCCCGACGGTTCGCCGGCGCTCGTCGACTTCAAGAAGGCAAACGGCACGATCGCGAGCGCCGCGATCTTCTCGGGTGGTGACGGTTCCAAGGCAACGACCGTCCTCGATGTCACTGACACCATCAGCTCCGCATTCAGCGTCTCCGGCAAGGGCCCGCTTCCGATGTGGTCGGCCGAGGTTCCGTCCGCTGGCCTCGCGAAGTCCAAGCCCGGCGTCGCGCGCGTGAAGATCGCCGGCAATGAGGCGTACGTGCTCGTCGCAGGCAGCGGCACCATCGCGTCGGACGCCAACGCCGGCAAGATCGTCGTTGGCTACAATTTGGAGACCGGTGCTGTGCTGTGGAAGTACGAGATGATGTGTCCGCTCACCAGCGACATCACGACGTTCGACACGGACGACACGGGTACGTACGAGCCCGGCTCGCCCCTGCTCGATGGTTTCGCCGACCGCGCCGTCTTCGCTGACAACTGCGGCTACGTCTACAAGGTCAACCCGGGCCAGGACCTGTCCGGCGGTTGGATGGGCAACTCGGGCTATGGTCCGATCACGCTCGCGGCGGCCAATGGCGTGTCGCGCACCGCGCTGTTCAGCACGGCCTCGACCTCCGGCGCACTCGGCTCTCAGCGTCCGATCGTCGGCGCGCTCGGCGCCCTCGCTGACAACACGACCGATATGGTCCTGTTCTTCGGCACCGGCGGTGTCGAGAGCCAGAGCACGTCGCTCGTCAACGAGTTCTACGCCATCTACGCCAAGTCGGGCGTGATCCGGAGCAAGGTCACCGGCACGTGCTCGGGCGGCAGGTGCGAGAAGTTCTACGGCGGTGTCGTCGTGACGACGGACTCCGTCATCGTCGCGCGCAGCGTCGATCCGGTGATCGGCAGTGGATCGTGTGACTTCGGCTCCGGCACCGTGACGGCGTTCGGCCTGAACTCTCCGTTCAGCCAGGTCTTCAACCTGACCTCGATCGCTGGCGTCGCGATGAAGGCGATCTCGAGCCCGCTGTTCGGCGACGCGGGTGCGATCTACTTCGCAACCGCGGACGGCAAGGTCGACCGCGTCGGTACTCCGCGCGCTACCTCGGCCGGTGCTGACTCCACCGCGGGCGCGACCCAGCAATCGGGAAGCACGACGACGACCTACACCAATGGTCCACTCACCTTCTTGGGATGGCGCAACGTTCTATGAACCAACGCATCCCCCGTCGCCGACGCGGTGTCGGTTTCACTATGGTCGAGCTCTTGATCACGCTCGTCGTCTCCATCTTTGCCCTCATGGGCGCGATGGCGCTGCATAGCTCGTTGACCGCTGGTAACACCTACGCGTCACGCGCGCAGGAAGCGACCTCTGTGGGCGCGCAGGTCATGGAGTCGCTCCGCTCGATGCGCAGCACCGACATGGCGACCGCGTTGACGGGGAGCGCGACGTCGGTCCCGCCGATCACGCGTACGACCTACACGACGGTGCTCGGACGCAACGGCTACAACTACACGGCCGACGTCTACGTGACGCTGCTCTCGACGACGATCTGGAAGGTCCGCGTTGTCGCGAAGTGGACCGACGAGCTCACGGGCGATCCGCATCAGATTCCGATCGAGCTTCTCAAGCCCTCGGGTGAGTCGCTGTGAGTACGCGTCGCCGCGTCCC
Source organism: Kofleriaceae bacterium (assembly GCA_036499725.1). Classification (GTDB taxonomy): domain Bacteria; phylum Myxococcota_A; class Polyangia; order Haliangiales; family Haliangiaceae; genus JABFXX01. Next base: position 20,015 of record DASYDE010000017.1, on the reverse strand, counting down.
CCTGATGGGCTTCACGCTCGTCGAGATGATGATCGCGCTCGTGATCAGCACGCTGCTCGTCATCATGCTGCTCTCGATCTTCTCGCGCATGTCGTTCTCGCTGCGCGAGCAGCAGCAGATCGTTGCCGTGCAGCAGACGCTCGCCGCCGCTCGCACGGCGATCGAGACCGATGCCAAGCAGGCCGGCCTCGGCATCTCGCAGGGCTTCACGATCGCCGCTGATAGCCCGACCAAATATCGTTCGCCCGTCGTTGTCGCGAATAGCTCGACCGGGCCCGACGGCGTCGGCTTTTACTACGCGGATACCTCGGTGCAAGCCGTCGTCGCCAGCGTGACCTCGCGCAGTATCATCACCGTCGACAATGCGACCGGGTTTGCGCAGAACGACATCGTTGTCCTGTCCACGCCCACCGTCGTCGCTAACCCGCTGACCATCTACGACGCGAAGGTCGCGACGTTCACGGCGTGCGTGCTGCAGATCAGCACCGTCGGGGCCACAGCTGTCACGTTCAAGACGTCCGCTCCGTGGGGGTCCAGCACCAACGTGCACTGCCAGCTTCCCGTCGCCGGTACGACGATGATGTACAAGTTCGTCGCGCACTACTGGCGCCTCGACACGACGCGCCCGACGCTCGCGCCGCTCCAGCTCGAGGCCACTGGCGCGCTGGTCTCGTCGAACTACATCGACGAGGCGTACGGGTTCTCCGACCTCCAGGTCGCGACGTACTTCTACGACAACGATGGTACCGACACGAACGACCCCGATACGGATGCCAAGCGTGACTGGCAGTCGGGCGACAACCAGACCACGTACACCGCGCCGACGACGGTGCCCTACACGCTCGGCACCGCGACCACCTCGCCCGTGCCGTTCATCCCGTTGATGATCACCATCTCCCTCGTGAATCGCACCGACGCCAACGTCGAGGGTGTGTCGTCGAGCCAGACGCCGCTCCTGACGGACGCAGTCCCGGCGAAGAAGAACAACAACCCACTCGGCGATCGCGACTCGGTGCCGCTCCCGGGAACTGGCGTGCTCGCGGGCAATCGCATCTACCGGTACCTGACGTTCCAGGTCGATATGCGCAACATGGGAGTTGGGCGATGAGCCGCACGATCAAGCGCTCTGCGGTCCGCGGCTTCACGCTGATCGAGATGATGGTCGTGGTCGCGATTCTGGCGATCCTCTCCACGCTCGCGGCCGTGTACGTGCGACCGAACACGCGAGCCGTCGATGTCGCGCGTCGCGTCGGCAACATGGTCGAAGAGGGCGGTCGCTGGGCGGTGCGCTACGGACCGGTTCCGACGGCGCTCGTGATTTCCGAAGGAAAGACGCGCCGCGTTCGACTGACGGCGACCAATACCAATCCGCCCACGTTCAACCTCGAGCTCCTCACGGGCACGACGACGGCCGTCTGGTATCCCATCGACAGCTATACTCCGCCGAACACCGTGACGATGACGTGGACGGGCAACGTCGGTGACTACGCCACGTACGGCGCTGGCTCGACGAACGTCTGGACAGCGTTTGCCGTCAGCTTCGAGCCCAACGGCTCCGCGAACGGCACCACGCTGTTCTTCCAGACCGCGAAGGGTGCATACGGCGATCGGTTCGCGCGCCTATCGGTCATGCCACTCGGCACGGCCGCGTTCGTGCGCAACAGCTGGCAGTAGCGATCAGAGCTTGGAGCTCAGGGTGATCGTGCCCTGATCTTCGACCATCTCTTCGACCATCGGCATCGTCGGCGACGAGTAGCGCAGGTGGAGCGAGGAGTCGACCTTCAGTGCGCCATCGCCCATCGCGTGGGTGGGATCGATCGTCAACGCGCCGCTGTAGTGGCGAACGAGCAGGACGAGCTGCACGGCCGTATTCGGCGGCACGGACGCGTCCTTGACGGGCTGCGTTTCACCGACGCGCTGGATGTCCACGTGCACGGTCCACGCAGTCTTGGTGCGCGCGGCGAGCTTGTAGAGCGCCGTCTGCTTCACGATGAACGGCCCCTGGCGCAGCACGGTCACGACGCGCCACGACGCGCCCACGCCGATCGGATCAGCAGGGACCGGCACGAACGTGAGCAGGTCGCGCTGAACGAGATCATCGAGGGCAGCAGGGGTGGCTGCGTTCGGATTATCCGCGAAGCTCGGGAGGCCGGCCTGACCGCGATCGTCGACGGGCAGTGCGATGCGGCGGTCCCCGAACACCTTCCACGCGGCCATCATCGCCTTGGCATCCGCGTTGTCTGCGGGGCCTTCGGCGGGCAACCCGCGTCCCGTGAACGTCCCGTTCGTCGACGGGATCAGGGCAAGGCCCGTCGTCACGGTGGGTGTCGTCGTGAGAGGGCTCCACTCCTTGTTCGCGAGTCGCCGCGTCTTGAGGGCGGTCGCTGCCAGGTAGGAGCGCATCTCTGCGGCAGGCGCATAGCGCAGGGGAGCCTTGTCGCCCGTTCCAGCGTCGACGATGTCGAACGCGGTCTGCATCGGCAGCTTCACGTCGGGATCGGGGAGGTCGGCGTACACGACCTGGTTCCCCGGCTCGGTCGCGCTACCCGACCCGGACCCCGAGCCAGATCCATTCTCCGGTGGTGGAGGAGGCGCGGGCTTGCTCTGGCAGGCGAACAGCACGAGCGCGAACGCTGTCCACCTGTAGGTCATTGTGATCGGGGAGTTTGGCATCGTGATGGTTCGAAGTCACGAAAGCTGTGCGTGCTACGATGGGACATATGCGCCGAGGAACGCAGCGCGGCTTCACGCTCATCGAGATCATGATCACCGTCGCGATCATCGCGATCTTGGCAGCCATCGCGATTCCCATGTTCTCCAAGGAGAAGCGCAAGACGGACACGGGCAGCGAGACCGCGGCCATGTTCGGTGAGCTCGCGATCCGCCAGGATCAGTACAAGCTCGAGAACGGCTTCTACCTCGCGACGGCTGCGTGTCCTGCGACGACCATTCCGCAGGGCACCGACGCCACGTCGTGCATCACCGGCAGTGGCGCGTGGGTGCCCCTCAAGGTTCGCCTCCCGCGTCAGAAGTTGATCTGCACGTACACCACCACGATCGGTACAGGCACGGGTGCAACGGCGCCGACCGGCTTCACGTTCACTTCTCCGACCGGCGCGTGGTTCTACATCGTCGCGACCTGCGATGCCGATGGCGTGTCGAGCGTGAACGCGCAGTACTTCGTGAGCAGCGTTAACTCGACGATCCAGAAGACCAACGAGGGCCGCTGAGCGCAGTGCGCGCGAGCGCACGCCCGGTGAGCCTGCCGCGCTAAGAATTTCCAGCGGATCGCCGCGGCGCGAATCTCGCAGCAGAAGGCGTCTGCAATGACGCTTCGTTGGCTTTTTCTAAGTGCGCTCGTCTGCCTCGGTGCTTGCATCGGAGGCCACCTCGACTACCCGTATCAATCCGAGCCCGATCCGCGCAAAGCGGAGGTGACGCTCGGAGTCGGCGATGTGGTCGCCATCAACGTGTGGGGTGAGAGCAACCAGGGGCTCAATACCGAGGCGACGGTTCGCCCCGACGGTACGATCACGATGGCGCTGATCGGCGACGTCAAGGCGGCGGGCGAGACCACGTCCACGCTCAAGGCCGTGATCAGGAAACAGCTCGCGAACTACGTGAAGATGGAGGGCACGGAGGTGACCGTCGCGCTCAAGGCGTGGCGCAGCTACCGCTTCACGGTGCAAGGCGAGGTCGTGCGCACCGGCGTCTACAACTCGGATCAGTACGTCACCGTCGCGGATGCGATCGCACTCGCAGGGGGACCGACGCGGTTCGCGAAGCGTAGCGACATCGTGCTCATGCGCGCTGATCCCAAGACCAAAGAGCAACGCCGCATCCCGCTCGACTACGATGACCTCGCGTCGGGGAAGCGCACAGAAATGAACATCTTTGTTCTCCCGGGCGATTCGATTTACGTTCCGTAATTCTGCGTCACCTGCACGTCACAATCGGTTTTTGTCGCGTGCTACGCCCACTGCATGCGCAAAAACATGTTGGGTGCAGTGGTGATCGCGAGTGTCGTCATCGGCGGTGTTGCCGTCGCTGAAGATTTCGCGTCGGAGAAGTGTGGCGTCGCGGGTGAGCCGACGAAGGCTGCGAAGCCTCAGCCGGGTGCGGCGGTGGAGAAGGAGTACTACAAGAAGCTCAACGCGAGCCTCGACGTCGCCAGCCTGAACAAGGACTGCGGCACGAAGATCACGGTCGAGTACGACAAGTCGTGGCACGGCCACTGGACCGACGAAGGCGTGGGCGTCCCCGGCATCCCGTCGGGCGATCAATCGAACTGCATGCAGCTGATCAGTCAGATCCGCGGCCGGTGCGCGAAGCCGGAGGGTAAGAAGGCAGTCGCCGCGAAGATCAAAAAGATCTCGTGCGCGTACCAGGCGAAGGAGGGCACGAGCGTGAAGCTGACCGGCACCTCGCTCGTCGGCGGCATCGGCCCGTGGTCGTGTCAGTCCGACATTTCGGATCCGGCGAACAAGCTCCTCGACACGCTGTAGTAGCCGGCACGATCGTCGCAAGTCACTACGGGATGCTCAAAGCGACGTTGTGCTCACTTTTCTTAGTCGCTGGGGTGGCTGCATCCCAGGCGATGCCGATGGCTGACGGCGGTATGCCGCCGAGCACGGGCAGTGGCAGCGGCAGTGGCAGTGGCGTGAAGCCACCCAAGCCGCCACCGAACCCCGCACCCGCGCCGTCGCCAACCCCGCCGGGCGCCCCAAAGCCCGCACCGGGCGGACCGAAGGTGCCTCCGGGCACGCCCGCTCCGACGCCTGCGCCAACGCCGACGCCTGGCCCGACGAATCCGGTCCCCGCACCGGCGCCGATGAAGTGATGTCGGAAGCAGATCACGTCGAACGCATCGTCGAGCGCCTGCGCAAGGATCATCCCGATCCGAAGGCGCGAGCCGAGCTCTACGCGAGCCCGGATCGCTGGCATGCGTATATCGAGATGATGATGAACGGCCAGGACGCCGACGAAGAAGCGATCGGGCGCCTCGTGAAGCTCGTGCGCGCCGCTGAGACTAGCGAGACCGACGCCATCGACGCCTGAGTCGGCGCAGCGAAGACGGATCCGCGAAGCCGAGCGCGGCAGCGGTTGCGTGGCGCTTCTGCGGCGTTTGCTCCTCTTCGGACATGAGCTTGACGCGCACTTCGTCGAGGAGCTCGCGAAACGTCGAGCCAGCCTCGGCCAGCCGGCGCTGCAGCGTGCGCTCGGACATTCGGATCTGGCGAGCGATCTGCGCGAGCGAAGTGCGCTCGCCTTTCCGCGAGCGAATCGCCGCGCGAACTTCGTCGAGAAAGTCCGCCGGCGGTGCGACCTGTTCGAGCGTGCGTGATGCTGCGGCCACGATCGCAGCGAACTGTGTAGGGTCCGCATGACGAAACGGAAGAGCCAACGTTGCTGCGTCGAACACGAGCGCGTTGCGCGGCTGGTCGTACTTGACGGGACAGTCGAACCAACGACTCACCGCGGAGCCGGCGTCGGAGTGTTGGAATTGCGCTTCGAGCGGCGCGATGTGAACGTCCGTGAAGTGCCGGCCGAGGTGGATGCAACCCGCGGAGAGCGACTCGGCGAGGTGACGAGGCCAGCGCGCCGTTGGTGGAATGTGTTGGATGACCGCGCGATCGCCTTCGGTCGTCATCTCCATGCCGCCGTGCGTATCGATCATGCGTTGCAGCTTGATGCAGGTCTGCGCCGCCGTCCCAAAGTCAGGCGCGTGAGCGGCCGCATACGCGTACATGCCGACAGCTCCGCTCGCATGGCGCTCGGCGTAGTGAACACCGAACAGCGGGTCGTCGTGGCGATCCGTGTAGTGCGTCCACAACGCGATCATGTCTTCATGGGCGATGTACGGCTCCGCACTCCGCAGTACATCGGGCTCGACCAGCTCGACGGGCAGGCTATCGCGCCAGGTCGGTGCCACCTCGTCGAGCATCATGCGCGTCCAGATACCGATGACGCGCGACGAGGTCGTACGAGTGGTCGGTGGCTTTGATCCGGGCACGTGTCTCCCCCGGGAGAGTATCGCGCACTGACAGCACAGTGCTGGTCAGGACCAACCGGTCCACGCAAACAGGAGCGCGTGCGAGCTCCGCTCCCGATGAGCGCTCTCGAGAGTCGATGGGATCGCGCTGACGCCTCGCGCATCTCCAAGGCCCGGCCACGGGTCGACCATCATCACCGCTTCATCGCCCGTCTCGTCGATGCGGTCGATGGCCAGGCCGACCGCGTGGATGACCCAGCGTTGGTAGTTCGGTTGGCGCTGCGACGCGTCGTCGGGATGCAGCTTCGAGAACATCGTCGGGAGCATCGCTCCACGGTACCCGCGCCCATACTTCACCCACTCGATGACCTCCGGAGTCGGGGCGCCGACAAACCGGCACTTCAGCCGATAGCCCATCTGCTGCATGAACGACGTGCGCAAATGAAACCACTGTTGCACCCGCGCGAGCGTTCCCCCATTCCCCGGGCTGTTGAGCTCATCGAACACGGATCCCTGGATGCCGGGAGCGTAGGCGCCAGCGCGATACGCGATCTTGCGAAGCACATACGCCGAGGCGGCTCCGGCACACGCAGTGGACGTGTGGAACAAGTCCCCCACCGGTCGGCGTGTCTCCAGAGTTGTGACGTCCGTGGCCTCATCGAGCTTGTCGTTCGTCCTCATGTTGTCCATCACGGACGCAACACTACGTCCGTGATCGCAGGCGCACGGACGCGATTCGACTCGTGGCGCGTACCGCTCGCACTCTGGCGCGTTCCGCCCTCACGGAACCACTGAGCGAGTGCGCCTGCGTCGAGTAGCGTCCGTCCGTGACGGAGAACCCTATGTCGAACAGCAAACTCGATGAGATCACGAACGTCATAACCGAGGTGGTGCCGCAGCCGGTGGCGGACCTGTTCCACACGCCCATCACGTGCGCGGGCGCAGCGAGCTCGTACGTGCTGCGCAAGATCGCGTATCGCGCCGGCATCCATGTGCCCGCGGGGCAGAGCACGGTGTTCGACGAGCTCAACTACGTCGCCCACGGCGCGACGCTCGTTCGTGTTCAACACTGGTTCGATCGCCGCTCGGCGGCTCTCTACCTGATGGGCTATCGCCTGAGATGCCAGTTCGTGACCGCACCGACGCGAGATGTCGTCAGTTGGGTCAAGCACGGACGCGGCTACCGCGGAGCGATGTTGCCGACGATGTTCTCGGGGCAGCAGTCGACATCCCACGCTGTCGGCATCGTGATCGATCGGGTCGACGACACCAGTACCGACGACCTCGTCATGATCGATCCGTCGCCGGGAACGGGCGGTACCTCCGAACGAGGTCCGATTCCGTCGACGCTCGGCGACGCGCATCGCGAACGCAATCATCAAGCGCTCATGTTCGCGTGGACGGGTTGGTCCTGATATGGCGAGGATCGAGCGAGCCCTGTGCGTGATGTTCGTGACCGTCGCGATGGCGGGATGTGCGTGGATCGCGCAAGGACAGGTGAACAAGTACGACCGTCGCGTTCGGAGTTTCGAGGCCCTTACGCCGGATACAGACGGTCTGGCACGCGGCGACACCGCCCCCACGCTGAAGATGCTGCAGCAGTTCGAGGATTGGAGCGGGTACATCTCCCAGCAGAAGTTGCCCGCTGCCGATCAGGCGAAGCTCGTCGCGCGGATGGACGTCGCGCGGGTCCGGTATCTACTCGCATCGGCGAGGGTCGCGAATACCCCGGATCTCGGATACGCGTTGGCGAGCATGGCCGTCACGGAAGGGGACGACACTCCGTTGGCGACGCTGCGAGAGCTTAGCGACGCGCGTGTTGCCCGTCGGCAACGCGAGTTTAGCGAGAAACGGACGTACTCGTACGTGGTCCGCGGTGAGCTGGCGACGCGCTCGACGGGAACGACGCGGATCGCAGGCGGGAAGGTCGTGCAGCAGACCTCGTCGACCACGCTCATCGAGAAGCCTGGCAACTGTGTGTTCGCGACGCGCGCGTTCGGTACCGAAGGGGTCGCGAATCAGGCGCTCGTCTTTCGCATCGTCGGTGCGCGGCCGAGCATCCACGTGCGCTGCTACTTGAACCGCGACCTCTACACACTGCCGGAGCTCGACGCCGAGATTCACGTCAGCATCCCGGGGCTGTTCCAGCGATCATTCAGCGTGCCTCGGGGCCACGCGAGGAAGTTCGACTTCGTCATCGACAACACGGACGTCAGAGTTCCGTTTCAACCGGGCCAGTTGACCTTGACCTACGAGTACACCAAGGACCTGATCGTGGTGTGGGAGAACGGCGCGCAACGGCCGCGCAAGGAGCGTGGGGTGTTCACGCTTTCGGAGTCCCCTGTTCTGTGGGACCGCGATGGCAGCCCTCCGCAGACCGCTGCGCGATGACGCGGGCCTAGTTTGCGCCGGGGACCCACACGGCCGCGCCGTCGATCGTCTTGACGATCAGCGCCGGTGACGTGGTGTACGCGCCGCTGAGCTGAGCGCGATAGAGCGCGAGGGGACCGCTCGGCGGAGCGACTTCGACGTCGTCGACTTCCTCGTCGGACTCCCCGTTGTTCTCGGCCTCGCCACTCGGTTCGGCGCCCGGTGGTCCCTTCTTGCCCTTTGCAGGCTTTTTCTTCGGGGGCGGAGGAGCGGCGCGATTCTGCGATCCGACGAGCAGCGCCCATTGGCCGTCGGGGGCGATCGATGCGCCGGTGAAACCGCGCCAGCATTTATATTCGCCGCCGTTGAGCTTCATGATGCAGGCGCTGTTCTTGTCCTGCACGAGCGACCACTTGCTGTCGTGTGACCACTCAGCGCCGACGCCGTTGCGGATCGCCTTGCGCTTGGGGCCATCACCGTCGAGCGCGACCGTGAACAGCATCTCGCCCGGCTTGGTCGTGTGCGTCGAGTCGTGGATGACATCCAGGTAGACGCCGAGTGCGTGCGCGCCATCGGGGCTCGCGAGGAATCCGCGCAGTGGTGCCTCCGCCGCGACCTTGACCTTCTTGGTGTATGCGCTGGCCGGTGCGCTCCAGATGCCGGTCGCGTCCGCCCACACCAACGAGCGGGGAAGGCTGTTGGTCCCGCCGGTCAAGCGCGCTCCAGCGGTAGGGATGGGCACCGTGATCGACTTGCCGTTGGTGAGGTTCACGATCAGCGACGACGTCGCCGCTGCCGCGCGGCACAAGACGCACGCGCCATCGGGTGCGATCTGAGCGGGACCGTCGGCACACGGGAGATCCGTGAGCGTCGTCGCTTTTCCGTCGAGGGGCATCCACGCCCACTTGCCGCCGATGTTCGCGAGCAAGACCTTGCCGGCCTCGTCGGTGCGCAGCGCACGAACGACGGCACCGGTGGGCAGCTTCGCGATCTCGGTCTCGCTCTTGCCCTTGGGGTCCGTGCGAAACAACGACGACGCACGCGCGAAGATCACGCTCCCTCCGCCAAAGTTCTCGTCGGGCGCCGCATGCGCGACGCTCGCTGCCGAAATGATCGCGAGAGCGACGAGCGCGCGCGTCAGCATCACGGCACCAGTTGCGCGGCGCGGTGTGCGTCGCGATGGCTGGTGACGAAGCGGCCTTTGCCCGCGATCTCGAGGAGCTTCACCTCGCCGAAGCGCGGGAAGTGCACGTCGAGCGACTTCACGCCGTCGGTCTTCTCGGAGTCGCGCTCGAACTCTTGCTTGGTGAGCGGCTTGCCGTCGACGAACACCTCGGAGAGGAACTCGATCGGCGCGATCCAGGTGGCGCCATCGCGTTGCATCTTGTCGCGGATGCTGCCGGGGACATTGTCGTTGCGGCGAACGATGTGATCCCAGTCCTGCTTGCCGAGCGCGGCCGCGACGTCGAGGTCGAAGCGCTCTGCGGGGAACACGAGCAGGACCGCACCGTCGAGCTCCTTCACGCCGATCGGCGGACCCTTGAGCTCCTCCTTCACGGGCGCAGGCGCGGGCGCAGGTTTCGGAGCAGGCGCGGGGGCAGTCTTTGCGGCGCCGTTGGAAGCGGCAGCGGCGGCCGCACCGTCCATCTTCTGCGTCGGGCGCTCGGCCGGAACGCTCCGGTTCGGTGCACCGGGGAGCATCGAGAAGCGGTCCATCGCCGCGAGCTGCTGCTCCATCATCATCGACTTGCGCTGATCCCACGTGCCGTCGAGTTCGAGCACATCCACGATCAGGAGGTCGCCGCGGCGCTCGAACGTGACGCCCGAGAGGTTCGCGATGATCTGCTCGTCGTCGAGCTCCTCGAGGCGCTTCTCGAACGCCATGAGCTTCGCTTCGAACTCCTTCTGCGAGAGCGGCGTGCCACGGCGCTTACCGTCGATGTCGACCTGCGGGTTGAGTGCATACGGCAACAGCGCGATGCCGCGCAGATCGCGAGCCGTGCGCGCGACGAGGACAGCGTCGCCCCAGCTGCCGAGTGCGAACAGGCGGCCGAGGCGGATCGGCAGCGCCGCGCACGTCTTGATCAGCGCTTCCTTTGCCGGGCGCAGGTCGGCGTTCACGATCGGGTCCTGCCCCGGATCGGGCCGCGGTGTGATCAGGGCGCCGTCGATGAGCATGATGCGGCGCTCGCCACGGTGGCGGAACGGCATCGACGGAGACAGCTCCATTTCGGCGCGCGGATCCAGACGATCGACGTCGAGGACGTCCTTCGTCTGCAGATACTCCTCACCGCCAAAGCCTTCGATCAGCGTCGGCTGATCGAGCGATGCATTGGCCTGAAACATCAGGTCGGTGACGAGGCTATCGAGAGAGAGTGCCATTGGTAATTCCTTCTACAAGTAGCCGCTTCGCTGGCGCAAGAGCCACTCAAGGCCTAGCAACCCGATGACAAGAATCAACAATCCCGGCCGGGACCACAGCTCCACGTCCGTCCGCTTGTCGACGCGGACGATGCGCGGCGGGTCGAATGCGAGATTCGATGGCAGCGTGTCGACCGCACCGAGCGCGGTGCCGTTCGTGGTCTTCGCGATGGAGCGCAGCGTGGCCTCGTCACCGACGGGCCGATCGAGCTCGGTGCCGCCTTCGCGGACGAGGAAGATGTCGGTCGCGTCGACCTTGCGGCCGCCGACGAGCGCCGAGCCGACGGCGCGGTAAACGCCGGGCTCGCTGCTCGCGGTCGCCGGGAGCTCGATCTGTGCGTTGCCGTCGTCGCCTACGGTCGCCTTGCCAGCGAACACCTTCACGGCCGTCTGCGGATCAGCGCCGCGCGTGACGACGAGGTCCACGACGCCATTGGGCAGCGGCTGGTAGTCGCGACCGAGCAAGCGGACGGCGATGCGCACCGTCTGGCTCGGCGCGTACTCGACGGCGTCGCTGTCGACGTGCAGGTTGCGGAGGTCGGGATCCTGGATGAGCCAGCGGATCGACTGGTCCCAGAAGCGCGTGTAGTTGCGGCCCTGATCGCCAGGGCGGGCCGCCGCGACGAGGCCCCACTTCCACACCGTGTCCGTCGTGACCACGAGGGAGCGACCGTTGCCGTATTCGCCAGCGACGATCACGGGCATCGGCTTGCCGTTCTTGGTCTTCAGGCGCGGATGCGTGGCGAGTACCGTCGCATCGGCCTTGGCGCCCGCGACGAGGTTCACACCTTCGAGCTGCGGCAGCGACTTCCACGCGGCGAGGTTGTCCTCTGCGGAGTAGCGCAGCGACGTGACCGGATGCATCTGCCCCGCTTCGGTGAGCTGCGGCGCGAACTTCTGCGTGTCGAGCACGGGGCCGCTGTCGAACGGTCCGTAGAGATCGACGGGCAGTGCCTGTGCGACCGGTGTGCCGTAGTAACCGCCCGACGAGAACGACACGGGGCCGCCGAGCATCGCGAGACCGCCACCGCCGTCGACGTAGCTGCGGATGTTCTCGAGGTAGTCCCCGATGCCGTAGGGCAGGTACTCGAAGTTCTGCAGGATGATGAGGTCGAACGACGGCAGCTGTTGCTCGAACAGCTCGCGCGTCGGAAACGGGATGAGCGACATCTCGTCGTTGCCGATGTTGACACCATCGATCGAGGTCGACGGATCATCCTGCGTGCGCAAGATGAAGAACGAGATCAGATCGACGTTGGGGTTGGACTTCAACATCTGGCGCAGCGCACGCACGTCCCAGCTCGGCTGACCGGCGACCTGCAGCACGCGCGTCTTGTCGCGGATGACGCGCACGACGAAGCTGCGCTTGTTGTTCGCCGTGACGGCTTCGCCGGGCGCGACCGGCACGGAGACCTCGTACACGTAGCGGCCCACGCGCGGCGGCGTGACCTCGAACGTGACGGTGACATCGTGATCGCCCTCCGGGAGATCGATCATCTTCTGGCGCAACGGCTGACCGTCGGTGGAGAGCGTGACCGGTACCTGGCGCGCGGGTAGACCCGTCGTGCGAATGACGGCGTCGATGCGCACGACGGTGCGAACGAACGCGAACTCGTCGGCGAGCACCTTGGCGACAGCCGTGTCCTTGAGACCGGGCCGCGCGGCCCACACGGTGTGAACGCGCGTGTCGAGCGAGCGCAAGAAGTCGCGCACGGCGCCGTCGCCGGAGTCCTCGTCAAAGCCACCCGTCGACGCACCGTCGGAGATCAGCACGATACCTGCGAGGTCGTGGCCCTCGTAGCGCGCTCGCACCAGCTCGAGCGCCTTGCGCGTCAGCGTCGCTTTGCCCGCCGCAGGATTGGTCGCGAGTGACGCGAGGCTCGTCGGCGAGAGCGTGTCGCTGAACGTGTAGAAGTCGATCTTGTGGTTCTCGCCCCACGTCGCGAGCGTCGCACTGGACGCGGCGAGCATCTGCCGCGCGCGTGCAATGCGCGTGGGCCCGTCGGTCTGCTCCGCGAGGCTCATCGACTTGGAGTCGTCGATGAGGATCGCGATGCGGTTGGGCTCGCGGGCGACCTGGCGTAGCTCGACGGCCGGCTCGAGGAACACGACGAGCGCGCACACCGCGGCTCCCGCGCGGAGGCCGATCATCGTCGCGCGGCGCCACGCGGTTGCCCCGCGGCTCGCCCGCCACGCGAGCGCGACGATCGCGATCACGGCTGCACCACCGACGGACAAGCCGATGCGCCCCCACGGCGCGAGGATCACCCAGCGGTACTCGTTGAAGTCACTGCTGCCGCGCGAGGCGAGGCGCACCGTCAACCCGACGAGCAACTCCGCGATCAGCGCGCCGAGCGCCATGAACGCGAGCGACGCGGTCACTCCGCCGAGACCGCCCTTGCCGCGCTTCACGACGATCACCGTCGTCGCGCTGAGCACGAACACCGCCGCCACGAGCGCATAGCGCACGAGCTCTGGGAACAGGACGATGTTCACGTGCCCTTTGGCTTCGAAGATTTCGGAGGCGGCGTGATCGCACCGTCGTCGGGCTTCCAGCGCCGCCGCTTCATGATGAACGGCACGTGCACCTGGTCGGCCTTGTAGTCGAGACAGAGCGCGTACATCACGAGGTTCACGCCCATGCGGAACGACAGCTCGCGCTGGCGCTCTCCGCCCGGCGTGCACTGCAGCGCGTAGTTGCCAAAGTCATCGCGCGTCCACGCGCCGCCCATATCGTTCGCGACGTACGCGACGACGAGGCGACCATCGCGCACGATGCCTTCCATGGCTGGCGCGATCGCGAGCCGCCCGAGCGGCTTGTCGAGCAAGTAGAACGAGCGATAGACGACGTGATCCGCAGGGACAATTTCGAGCCCCTTTTGCGCGCCGCTCGCCGGCAGCACCTGATCGAGCAGCTTGCGGACCGACCCGTCGAACGCGCCGTCCGCCGTGCCTTCCGCACTGTCGATGAGCAGGAACCCACCAAACGTGAGGAACCGGCGCAGCGCTTCGATGCCTGCCGTGCTCGGCATCTCGAGCTCGCGCTCTCCCGCGAGATAGAGGAACGGCGTCTCGTAGAGCGAGTCGCTCGTCGGCGTCACGGTCGCGGCGTCGAGGTTCGGCTCGATCGACGTTCGCTTCTCGAGCTCCCAGCCGAGTCGGCGCAGCGCATCGGGACGTGGGTTGGTGCCAGCACCGAGCGACAGCTGACCGAAGCGAAACTTCGATGCGGGGCCAATTGCCTCGGCACGGCGCTGCCGAGGGATGACGAGCGACGCAGCGGCCGCGAGACCGCCTGCGAGCACACCTCGGCGCGTCGGTCGGAACATGCGGGATTTGTAGCGTGTTAGCGTGCCCAGCGGTGCAGCAGTTCCTGCGAACGAGCCTCGTCTCGGTGATTCTGTTCGGGGCTTTTGGCTCGGCCTGGGCGCAAGTTGCTCCCGCCAAAGATCCCGTGACTCCCAAGCCCGCGAATCCCCTGTCGCATAAGGGCCAGATCGAGGTGTCGCTGCGCACGTCGCTCGGCTACCGCGCCATCGTCGCCTACAACTCCAAGGACTACTGCGGCGACTCCGACATGACCACGGCGTACGGCAACAGCTCCGTGTGCACGGGCCGCGCGCCGTTCGGGTTCGACATCGAAGCCGGCTATGGCGCGACCGACAAGGTCGATCTCATCCTCGAGATGCGCCTCGGCGTCGAGACCGATTTCCGCGCGACCAACTCGTCTGATACCGCGGGCCCCCACCTGTTCCATCTCTCGCCGGGCGCCCGCTTCTTCTTCGCCGACGCCGGCAAGACGAAGCTCTTCACGACGGCGCAGGCCGTGTTCGACTTCGCCGGCTACAAGGACTCGTCCGGCAACGGCCGCGGCTTCGACTTCGGTCTGCGCAGCATGAACGGCGTGTGGCTCGATCTCGATCGCGGCTACGGCTTCTACGCCTACGCGGGCCCGACGCTGATGTTCAAGCGCTGGCTCGAGGCCGACCTGGAAGTCGGCATCGGCGTGCAAGCGCGCTTCCTGTGACGTTCGCCGATCACTTCTCCTCCGTCGCTGCCGCCTACGCGGCCTATCGGCCGAGCTATCCCGCCGAGCTGTCGCGGATCCTCGCGAACCTCGCGCCTCCCGGTACGGCGTGGGACGTCGGCTGCGGCAGCGGACAGCTGACGACGCAGCTCGCGGAGCACATCGACGTGATCGGAACGGATCCGTCCGCGGCGCAAGTGAAACAGGCGTTCCCCCACGCGCGTGCCACCTACCGGGTCGGTTCTGCAGAGGCGTCGGGATTGCCGGACCAGAGCGCGACACTCGTCGTCGCCGCGCAAGCTGCACACTGGTTCGACTGGCCGAAGTTCATCGCGGAGGTCGAACGCGTCGCCGTGCCGGGAGCGCTCGTCGCATTGGTCAGCTACGGGATCCTTCACGTCGATGATCCGGTCGTGGAGCCGATCGTCCAGCGCTTCTACTTCGACGTCGTCGGCAGCTACTGGCCCGCGGAGCGCGCGCACGTCGAGAACGGTTATCGCGATCTCGTGATGCCGTGGCCGAGCGTTCCCGCGCCCGCGATCGAGATGACGGAGACGTGGACGCGCGACGAGCTGGGCGGCTACGTCAGCACGTGGTCCGCGACGTCGAAGATGGTGAAGGCGAACGGACCGGCGCAGTTCGATGCGCTCCGCGCTGATCTCGCAGCGGTGTGGCCCGAAGGCGAGAAGCGCGTGATCCGCTGGCCGCTGACGCTCAAGCTCGCGCGACGCTAAGGAGCGGGGAACATGTTCGTGATCACGGCCTTCGCCGTACCGACGAGGAGGAGGTCGTCGTGATCCTTATCGGTGCCCGTGTACTTCGTCGTGTGGACGTCCTTGAGGACAAGCCACACCGTCGTGTTTGCCTTCAGCTGGTCTGCACTCGGTAGGTTCTCGGGGATGTCGGCGGCCCACGTATCGTCCGTCATCCAGCGGTGTCCCTCGACGCTGATCAGCCGGGTGCGAACGAGCACGGCGCCTTTGAGATCGTCGTCGACTTCGTCGTGGATCTGCGCGTAGTGAAGCTTGGTACTGCGCACGTGATAGGGCGCGTCCTTCGTGAACGCCGCGATCGCAGGCGCTTTCGCGATGGCGAGATACGAGCTCATGAGGACCACCGTGTCCCAGCTGCGATCGTCGGCCACGAAGGACTTCGTTTCCTGCTCGGGGCAGACGGCGACCATCGTGCCCACCGGAACGTCCAGCAAGCCGGTGCCCGGAAAGTCGTTGCTACCGTCAAACTGATAGTTGCGGCGCTGTCCTTTCACTTCGACGAGCAGCGCACTCGCGTCCTTCCCAAACTCGAGACCGTGGACCACCTGGCGACGAACGACGGGGCCCCAGTCGAGATCGTTTCCGAGACCTGTCTTGGATGTGGCCGTCTTGGGATCGGCGTAGATCTGACAGAGCTCCGCAAACTTGTTCTCCGAGATCTTTCGGTTGGGCGGTGGAATGCCCCACGTCTTGTAGTCCTTGGGATCATCCGTCGGTTGCGACGTGACCGGGGTGGGCATCGTCGGTGTCGCGACGATCGCGGGTTCGGTGGAAGGAGGAGTGACGCCGGGCGTCTTCGTCGTCTTGGGAATTGCGACCGTCGTCGGTGGAATCGTCGTCGGTGGTGTGGCGCCAACGGGGTCTGCGACAGGAACATTGGAGCCGATCGCTTGCGAGATCAGCTCCGCCGCTGAGGAATGAGCCGGTGCCGCCGCGACCTGCTTGCTCGGCGCGGGCAGCTGCGCGGCGCTGTACTTGCGATCGCGCATCCACAGCGCGGCGAACCCGAGCACCATCAGAGCGGCGAGCACGGCGAACCCGGCGAGGGCGAGCGAGCTCACGCTCCGCTTGGGCGCAATCGCTTGCTGGTTCGTGGCGACGCTGGAGTCGTCCGTCGGCGCGGCGCGCGATCCGGGCGGCGACGATGCGTGGGGCATGCTCGGCTGACTGACCGGACCGATCGTGGCCTGCGCGAACGCATCGAGCAGCAAGCGCATCGACATGAATCGATCGCGAGGCGCGGCCGACATCGCGCGAACGAGCACGCTCGCGAGCGCAGCCGACATGGACGGCGGTGCCGTGATGCCGTTGCGGATCGCGACGAGGCGTTCGCTCGCGACGATCGGGAACGGACGGACGCCTGTGATCAGCTCCCATGCCATCACGCCCCACGCGAATTGATCGACGCGCGCATCGAGCGGAGCGCCTGTGAGTTGCTCGGGGGCGAGATAGGCCGGCGTGCCGGCGACGATTCCGGACTGCGTGGCGTTGGCGACGGAGCTCGCCGTGCTGCGCAGCGCGATGTCTCCGCTGATCGTCGGGCCGATGGCATCGACCGTCTCCGTCCGCGCGAGGCCGAAGTCGGTGACGACCGCGCGCCCGTCGGAACCGACGAGGACGTTCTCCGGCTTTACATCGCGGTGAATGATGTTGGCGGCGTGTGCGGCGTGGAGGCCCTCGGCAGCGTCGCGCAGGACGCGCAGGAGCTCGGGCGCGGAATGCGAGTCGCTCCACGGGCGCAGCGACTGGCCATCGATGAGCTCCATCGCGACCCAGACCGTCGTGCCCTCGGTGCCCACGTCGTAGACGTGACAGACGTGGGGATGCGAGAGCTTCGCGAGCGCCTGCGCTTCTTTGACCAAGCGGATGCGCATCGGTTCATCTGTGAGCTCGGGGTTCACGACCTTGATCGCGATCGCGCGCTCTAGCTGTGGATCCCAGGCGCGATACACGGTGCCCATGCCGCCCGAGCCGAGCGTGCGCTGGATGCGATACCGACCCAACGTCTGAAACGGCAGGTTGGGATCCGCCGTTACAGGCCGGTCTCGCGAATTCACGGGCCTAGCGTAGCTCGGACACGGCGCCGGTTCAGGCTATAAACTCCCACCGATGTACCGGCTGTTGGCGCTCGATCTCGACGGGACGCTGCTCCGCCACGACCAAGTGGTCGACGAGCGCGACCTTGCCGCGATCTCCGAGCTCCAGCGCGCCGGCGTGACGACGACGATCGTGACCGGGCGCTTGCTGTCGGGCTCCGTGGCCGCGGCCGAGGCATGCGCGATCACGGGTGCGATCGCGTGCTGCGAAGGCAGCCACTTGGTCGAGCTGTCGTCGCAAACGACGCTCGTCCACCACCCGATCGATGCGGCCGACGCGGCGCTGCTGCGCACGACGTTCGCTGCGCATGGCCTCGCCGCATTCGTGTTCGACGCACACGGTATTCACCACGATCACGCGGGCGCTCCGTATGCGCGCTACGTCCGCACGTGGTCGCCGAACATGCGGATCCTCGAGGAGGATATCGTCTGGCAGACCGCACCACTTGCAACGGTCGCGATCGGTGACGGCCCGGCGGTGACAGCGGCAGCCGACGCCCTACGTGCGGCGACGGACCGCCTCTACGTCGTGAACTTTCCTGTCAGCATGGTGCCCGGCAAGCACGCGGTTCTCGTCCGTGCGAAGGGGCCGACCAAGGGCACCGCGTTGCGCGCGCTGTGCGAGCGGGTCGGTTGCACCGTCGAGCAGGCCGTCGCGATCGGGGACTGGGTCAACGACGTGCCGATGTTCGAGGTGGCGGGCCGATCGTTCGCGATGGGCGGAGCACCGGAGGCCGTCGCCGCGAAAGCGACGGATCGATTGCGCACCGAGGCAGGCGCGGGCGGCGGCATCGCCGAAGCGATCGAGCGCGCCTGGGGCTGAGTCACAGCTGGATGATGACCGAGATGACTTGCCAGGCAACGAACAGCACGCCGACGACCACACCGATCCTGACGTTGCGCCGACGACGATCCTCGTCGCCTTGCGATCGCACGACCATCGCGTGAGCGTCGTTGCGCGCGTTGAGTGCCTGCGGATCGATCCTGGTGGCCGTACCTAGATCCGTGAACATCAGCTCGCCGGCAACGTTCGCGCGCGGGATGCGTAGCCGCGCGAGCACGAGGTTGTTTGCCGCCATGATGAACTGGGGCGACATGTTCGAGGGCCCGTCGTCGATGGTCACGCGCGTGACGTCGCCGATGTTCGAGTACCGGATGCGGTACGTGACATCGCCGTCGATGCCGTACTGCGCGCGCACCTCCTTCAAGGACTCTTTGATGGCCTTGAGGTGGTCGTCCAGCTCGTTACCGAGATTCTCCATCGCGCTTCTTTATATGGCAGGCCGGTGCTACTCGGCAGGGCCGAAATCGCACGCGGACAGGCCGGGGCAGATCAGGTCGAAGTTTCCCTTCACCTTGACCTTCTTGTTCCCGGGAACCATCTTGCCCTCGAGGTCGATCGTGCCCGCGATGTGGCGTGCATCGAGCGCGGTAACCTCGACGGAACCGTTGGCATCTCCGAGGGTGGTCGAGCCGATCGCGAACATCAGGCTCGCGCTATCGGACTTGCCCTTTGCCCACGTGAACTTCTTGGGCGCGAACGGCATTCCGTCGAGCTTGCCGCCGCCCGGCATGAGCGCGAACTTGAGCTTGTCGCCCTTGCAGTTCACGACGTAGCCGTCGATGCCCATCATGTTCTTGCGCTCGGCCTCCGTGTACCAGTAGGCGACGTTCGTGGCGTCCTTGCCGCCGGGCGTGGTCTGGTCGGCCTCCATGTCGCCGGTCACCGAGATGGTGCACGTACCGAGATCCTTGGGCGGTGGGGCTTTCTTGACCTTGGCGGGCGGGGGCGGGGCCTGGTCGCCGGAGGGCCTGGCCACCTCTTGGGGCTTCTCCTTCTTGTAGTCCTCGTCGACGTTCGCGCAACCAGAGGAGACGACCGCGAGGAGGGATGCCGCAATGAGCGTACGCATGTGCCGACACTATATACTGACGCCGCTGTGCACTTTACCGAGCTGCTCGACGTCATCTTCCGGTGGGCTCACCTCATCGCCGGAATCATGTGGGTCGGCAACTCGATGCTGTTCAACTGGCTCGATCGCAACCTCGAGAAGGCCGCGAACGCCTCGCCGCTCTCGTTCGGTCGCATCCACATGCTGCACTCGGGTGCGTTCTACGACGTCGAGAAGAAGCTGCTCGCACCGGGCGAGATGCCCGCAAAGCTGCACTGGTTCAAGTGGCAGAACTTCGCGACCTGGGCGACCGGCATCTCGCTGTTCGTCGTCGTCTACTACCTGAACAACACGGCGTACCTCGTCGATCCGACGCTGCACGACATCGGCAAGGGCGTCGCGCTCACGCTGTCGATCAGCGCGATCTTCGTCGGCTGGCTGCTC
>DASYDE010000016.1:0-60412 GCA_036499725.1 Kofleriaceae bacterium | reverse complement strand
GAGCATGGCGGCCTTGTTGCCACCCTCGTCGCTACCGACGGAGCCGAAGGACTTGATCATACCGGTGATGGTTCCGACGAGGCCGGAGAGCACGGCGAAGTTGGAGAGCATCGCGAGGTACGGGGTACGCGCGTTGATCTTCGGCAGCTCGCGGAGAGCGGCCTCGTCCATCGCAGCCTGGACCTCGTCGTCCGACTTGTTGAACTTCATCAGGCCGGCCTGAACGATGCGGGTCATCGGCGTCGGGTTACCCGAGCAAACCTTGATCGCGCCCTGCACGTTGCCGCTCATCACCTGGCTCTTGAGGAGCGCGAGGAGCTTGTCCTTGTCGACTGATGCGCGGAACAGGTAGACGGCGCGCTCGACGATGACGGCGATGATGATCACCGACGTGAAAAGGATGGGCCACATGCCCCATCCACCCTTGTGGAACGCCGTCGAAATTGCAGTAAGCATCTAGAACATCCTCCGCTTGGGGTGGCTCAGGTTCGAGCCGAGCCGAATTGCAACGTGCGATCCACGACACAAGCGCGCGCAATCGCTCGGAATGCGCGAATTGATCAGGTGGAAACGCTGGGGCATCTCGGGACGGGATCGGAAGGGGTTGGGGCAAAAGGCGACGCTTGTCACTAGAATCGCGTTTACTACCTACATAACGCCTACATAAGAGCTCGATGTAGGTCCGTAAAAGGGTCCGACCCTTTTCTCTCAATAGATGCGGAACGGATCCGCGCGAGTAGTGTCCTAGTCGTTCAATGAAGCTGCCGCGCTCGATCGGGCTCGTCGACCTCGCCGTCATCACGGTGCTGCTCGTGATGGTGGTGCTGCCGCCGCGCGAGATGTACGCGAGCACGGCTGCGAAGGGCGATGACACGGCGCAGTTCGCGCTCGCCCTCAGCGAGGCTCGCACCATCGCGGATCCCACGAACGGCGACAAGGTTGCCGAGCTCGCGCGCCGCCTCGGTGATGCGAACTATCACGACTGGCCGATCGAGGCCGCCGCCGCGGGAGCTATCGCTGCGAAGGGCTCGCCGTCGGAGTGGAAGGCGCAGCTCGCGGCGTCGGTCGGCTACATCGATCGCGTCGACGTCGTGCCGGCGCTCGAGTGGGCAACCAAGGCGCTCGCGACCTGTCGCGCCCTCGCCGGTGGCTGTCCCAGCTTCGAAGAGGTGCGCATGTCGCTGTACGTGGATCACCTCGATGCAGGCGTGAAGGCCGGTATCGACCCGCGTCACAACCCCAAGGCGTTCCGCGCGGCCGGCGAGAACGCGGTGCGCACCATCCGCCTGCACTCGGGCGAGAAGGAACGCGCTCCGTCGCAAACGCCCGCCCCGCCCGCTCCGACGCCCGCCCCGCAGCAGTAGGCGTCTCTCGACGCGCGGGGTAGACTTACCTCAGATGCGTCTCGGCTTCGCGCTGATTGTCCCGCTCCTCCTGAGTGCCTGCGGCGGCAAGAGCGACAGCGAAGCCCACTCGCCGCGCATGCGGCTCACGCCCAAGGACGTCGTCCAGCAATCCAGCGACGGCGTCGTGCGCGTGCAGTCCGGCGAGAACAAGGTCGGCAGCGGCTTCATTCTCGACAAGTCGGGCTTGGTCGCGACCAACCTGCACGTCGTCGTCGGCGAGAAGTCCGTGAAGGTGAAGCTGCACGACGGCTCGCTCCTCGATGTCGTCGAGATCGCGGGCTACGATCCGGTGCACGATCTCGCGCTCCTGCGCATCAAGCCACAGAAGCCGCTCGTCGCGTTGCGCCTGGGCGACAGCCAGCAGGTCACGGCCGGCGACCAGGTGACCGCGATCGGCAATCCGCTCGGCGTGTTCGATTACTCGGTCACGAACGGACTCATCTCGGCGGTCCGCGACTTCTGCGCGGAAGCGAAGGCGGAAGCAGAGCAGCGCCACCTCGACAGCAATGAAGTGCACTGCCCGCCGGGCGGTCTCACCGTGCTGCAGATCAGCGTGCCCATCTCACAGGGCTCGAGCGGTGGCCCGTTGTTCAATCAGTTCGGCGAGGTCGTCGGCATCACGACGGCGATCATCCAGGGCGGTCAATCGATCAACCTCGCGATGCCCGCGAACTATCTCAAGCCGATGCTCGCGAAGCCGGGGGCGCAGGCGATGCCCGCGTTTGCCGCGGAGACGCAAAAGCTCGAGCACGAGGTCGAGGGCAACGACGGCGAGGACAACACGCCGATCCCGCCGCGCCAGGTTCCGCACCATCCGATCGCCATACTCGATGGCTGCAGCGAGCAGCAGATCAAAGAGGTCGCGGAAGCGATCGGCTCGGCGATCGAGATCGGCGCGCCGCTCTACAACCAGCGCACAGCCGCGGGCATGGAAGGTTGCTTCCGCGTCTACGAGGGAACGGCGACGAAGCTCGAGCACGATCCGCCGTGCCCCGGCGTCGGCAAAGCGTTCGGTGAAGGTCTGCTGCGCGCGAGCACGCTGTCCTCGTACAAGGACAAGGCGTGGGCCATGCGCGACACGTTCGACGGATTGACGGACGTCTCGGTCCGCAAACTCCGCGGCTTGCCCTGATATCGTCCCCGCGTGAACGGGGCCCTTCTCTATCTGTTCGACATCGACGGGACGCTGTTGCTCGCGCATGGCTCGGGCAAAGCGGCGTTCGATGCGGTGTTCCACGCAACGCACGGCATCGCGGACGGCAGCGCCGGCATCAGGTACGGCGGCAAGACGGATCCCGCGATCATCGACGAGCTGTACAACGCACGCCTCGGGCGCAGCGCGACCACCGAAGAGCACGCCGCATTTCTCGCGGACTACCTGCCGCGGCTGCAGCTGATGCTCGATGCGCAGGGCGTGGCCGTCCTCGCCGGCGTCGTGGAAGCGCTCGCGTTCTTGCAGACGCAGCCCGACGTGATCCTGGGGATCGGCACGGGCAACGTGGTCGAGGGCGCCGCGAAGAAGCTGGAGGCCGCGAACCTGCACGCGTACTTCGTGCTCGGCGGCTACGGGAGCGACTCGCGGGTGCGCGGGGAGCTGGTCGGCAAGGGCATCGAGCGCGGCCGGGCCCTCGCGGGTGAGCGCGGCATTCGCGAGGTGATCGTCGTCGGCGATACGATCCATGACATCTCCGCGGCCCGGGCCTGCGGGGCGACGGTGTGTGCCGTGGCCACAGGGAGCGACACCGCCGACGCGCTGAGCCACGCGGACGTGGTGTTCGCGACGTTGCACGAGCTCCCCGCCTGGCACAAAGCCAGGTTCGGCTCGTGCAACCTCTGATCGGCCCTCGTGTCTTTGGGACATGGGCGCAGCGATTGGAACTGACGACAAAAAAGGCGTGAACGTCGAGCTCAACGTGGTGCCGTTCATCGACCTGATGAGCTGTCTCACCGCGTTCCTGCTGGTGACGGCGGTCTGGGTCAACATCTCGGACCTCAACGTCACCCCCGAAGGCAAAGCGCGCGACGGTCACAACGAGGAGACGCCCGATCCGCAGCTCTCCGTGCTCATTCAGAACGATGGCATCTGGGTCGGCGTCTCGCGCATCGATGAGTTCCAGCACATCGCGATGACGAGCAGCGGCTATGACTGGGCGAAGCTCGAAGCGACGCTCAAGGAGCAGAAGGGCTCGAGCTACTTCGCGTCCGTCGGTGACATCCAGGTCGCGGCGGAGAGCACGAAGGCCGCGCCGGTCTCGTACCAGCAGATGGTGCTCGCGATGGATACGGCCGTGAAGGCGGGCTTCCCGAGCGTGCACATCTCGGATCCCGACGGTCTCGCGGCGCGCCCGCGGATCTAAGGGCAACCGATCGCGTGCGTGCTGACGACGAAGTTGTCGACATGCACCACGAACGTCCCACCGACCGCGGGGCTCGCGTATGCGGAGAGCTGCGCCGTTTGGAACAGCGAGTCGGGCAGCGTGTCTTTATCGAGATATCCCTCGCCGATCATCGCGCCGTCGACGTACCCGCGCACGAACCCGCCCGGTCCGTCGGAGACGCCGACCGCGAGCTCCATGCAGAACCAGCGATCGCGCGGTAGTGCCCCGTCGATGGTGACGTCGTCCACCGCGACCGAGTCCACGAGCTGGATGCCGTTGTTCTGGATCGCATCGAACGATGTCTTGTCGCCGCTACCGCCGAACTGCGCGAGCACGAGGAACGCGGCGGGAGAGGTCGTGCCTTCGACGAACATGCGCGCGCCGAGGTGCAGCTCACCCGACGAGACGAACGGAACGAACGGGTAGTTGATCAACGCTGACGAGGCGGGCGGCGCGACAAACACGTAGCCGCCACTGCTATCGAAGCCTGCGTTGTCGACGTAGTTCGCGCCGAGGTTTTCCGCAGGAGCGAGCGCGGCCGTGTCGAAGTCGTTGCAGTACAGCGCGTCGGTCACGCGACTGCACAACGGTCCGCTCGCATCGCTGCCACCGTCGACCGTGCTCGGTGCGTCGAAGCCGACGCGACCGCAGGCCGTCAGCGCGACGAGCGCGCTAATTCCACGGAACATGACCGCGCGTGACACGCGTGCCCGTCGACCGCGACCAATGAATCGCGATGGTTGCCGTGTCGACGCGCGCGAGCTCGGGAGCCGCGAGAACCACATCGCCGTCGACGATGCGATAGCTCGAGCCGTCGTGACTGATGCTGTGTAGGGCGCCATCGGCGGTCCACGCGAGCACGGTGCCGTCACCGTGGGCCGCTGCGCCCGACACCGCCGCGCCGAGGTTCACGCGCACCTGGCGCGAGAGCAGCTCGTCGACGATCCAGCCGCCACCGTCGTCGCCGTACACGAACGCGCGCCGGCGATCCGCGAATGGAATACCGCCCGCGATGCGCTCGCCGAGCTCCGTGGTCACCGCGATCAAGCGGCGGTTCTCGGCGTCGAGGATACCGAGGCCACGCGCACCGGCGATCATCGCCGTTCCCTCCGCCATCCCCGCGAAGATCGCGTGAGCGCGACCGATCGTCCCGGTGTGGATCGCCTCGAGCGGATCGTCGGGCTCGCCGGGCCACGCCGTGATCTCGACCGAGCCACTCGCGCCGAGGCCGACGACACCGCCGGCGAGAGAGACGAGCGACACGAGCGGCTCCTGCGAGGAGAGAATCTGGCGGGGCGCGATGGTGAGATCCGCGTCGTTCGCGAGCACCGAGAGACCGCCACCGATGTCGGCGATCACGAGTCCTGTCGGCGTCGCGGCGAGCGCCGTCGCGGGTGTCTCGAGGGGAACTTCGCGCCACGCGCCATCGCGCAGTTGCTCGAGCCGCGGCTCCCAGCATGCGACGTACAACGTGCCGTCGATCGCGACGACCGCATCACTGACCGGCCCCGTCGAGGGCAGCGACGCGAGCTGCTCGCCCGGCTTGGCGAGCATCAGCCACTCACCGTCATCGGTTCCGATCACCAGCGCTCCGTTACCCGTTGCGTGGACCGCAACCGGCATCGAGCCAACCGAGCTCGCATCCATCGACGACAACGTTACTACGGTGAGAGCGACTTCGCGACATCGCCCGCCGCCTGTCGTATGCCGATGCAGCGATCGATCGTATCGAGCGACGTCGCGAGCAACGCCGCACCGTCGGGGATCTTAGCAAGGCGCGGACGGAACGCAGCGTCGACCTCTCCGCGCGACTTGGCGTCACACAGCTGCGCTGTCGCGGACAACAGCGTGCGGCGATCGACCGGCGTGAGTTGCTTCAGCACGCCATCGATGTGCTCGTTGACCGCGGTCCAGGCCGCGATGCGCGCGTCGGGCCGTTCGAACAGCGTCAGCAGTGGCGGCAGCGTGTGCGCGCTCGGCAACTTTCCCTCCGCGACGATCTCGACGACGGCCGGAACGGCATCGGGTGCGGCAGCGGCCAGCTCCTCGAGGATCCCTGCTTGCCTGCGATCACTCGTGATGCGCGCGCCGTCGATCACACCGTCGACTTGATGGCGCGTGAGCAGCTGCGGCCCGATCAGATCGCCGACAGATTCGGCGAGCGCCTCCGCGGCCGAGGCAGCGGGAAGCCCGATCGAGCTGTGGCTCGACGCGCGCGTTGCCCGCGACGCCGCCGTGAGCTTTGCGACGAGCCACTTGCGCCACGCCGGGCGCTGCTCGTCCTCGACGATCAGATCGACGGCGCGCAGGATCGCGATCGCCCCCAGACGCGGCCGCGCATCTGGCATCGCCAGCAACTTCTTCGCGATCACGAGCGCATCGAACGCCTTGAGCTCCCCGCGCGAGAAGCTCGCCGCCATGTCGCTGCCGTATGCGAGCAGCTCTGCGGGCGTCATCGCGGTGAGCGGCGCCGCGGCGAGGCCCGTGTACTCGTAGTAGCCCGTACCGCCCGCGTTGCCGATGACCCACGCCGGGCACTTCTTGGGATCCAGCGCGAGCGCCGCTTCCTTGCCGACGAGCTCGCAGCTGCGCGCGTTGGTGTCCTTGCCCGCCTCGTAGCGCACGCACACCGGGACGATCGCTTCACTCTTGGACTTCGCGACGACGCGATGGCTCGCGCAATCCAGCGTCAGCTCGACGACGGGCGTGCCGCGATGCGCGACGTACGACAGCAACGACGGCCCGAGCGGCTTGCGCGAGTCCGCTGTCTCGATCCTCAACGCCGCGGCGAGATCAGCTGTAGAGAGCGATCCGAACGAGTGCTTCGCGAGCACCTCCGCCAGGCGCTGCTTGAACTGCGGCGGCGTCAAGAAGCCCTCGTACATGGCGAGGACGGCCGCGCCCTTCTGATACGCGACGGCGTCGAACGTGTCGTCGATGGACGTGTTGGACTTGATCTCGCGCTCGAGCGGGGCCGGCCTCGCGCCCGCATCCGCGATCAGCGCTTCGCTGCGTGCGAGCTGCCGCGCGAGGGAGACATCGCCCTCGCCCGCCGCGTTCGCCGCCGCGTCTCCGAGAAACGTCGCGAACGCTTCGCTCAGCCACAGGTCGTCCCACCACGTCGGCGTCACGAGATTTCCAAACCACTGATGCGCCAGCTCGTGTGCGGCGACGCGCGCGAACGTGAACTCGCCTGGCGACGTGTCGAACAGGATCTCCGACTCGAACGTGATGAGGCCGATGTTCTCCATCGCACCGAAGAACTCGGGCACGGCGACGAAGTCGAGCTTGGGCCACGGCAGCGGCACGCCCGTGTAGTCCTCGAGGTAGCGCACCATCTTGTCGACGCGCCCGCGCAACACGCTCTTGCGCGATGCATCGGAGGGAAACGCCGCGATGCGGAATGGCGTGTTCGCCTCGCCGACGACGCCTTCGTCGATGAACGCGAACGGGCCAACCGCGAGCGCGACGAGATAGGACGGCAGCGGCCCGATCTCCGCGAACGTCGTCTCGTGGCGGCCATCGGCGAGCACCTTGTCGGACACCTGGGGTGCGTTGTTCAGCGCGACCTGCCCCGCCGGCGCGGTGATCGTCAGCTGCCACGGCGTCTTGAACCGCGGTTCGTCGAAGCACGGCACATAGGAGCGCGTCGCGACCGCTTGGCCCTGCGAGAACACGAACCAGTGTTCGTCGGCGCGCTGACGAAACAGCCCCGACTGATCGTCGCGGAGCGTCCCCGTGTAGTCGATGCCGATCGTGTAGACGCCGACCGGCAGTGGATCGCCCGCCGTCAGGCCGATCATCTCGTCACCCTTTTCGGGCACGACGAACAACGCCCGCGCGGCTTTGTCGTCGGTGCGGATCGTCGTCGCGGCGATGGTCAAGTCGCGCGCGTGAAGCCAGACGATGCGCTTGGCCTCGTCGAGCTTGACGCGAATGTCGACGTGACCCGCGAACGTCGGCTTGTCTGGATCGATCGAGAGGCGAAGCGCGTAGTGAACAGGCGCGATGTCCTCGGGGAGACGCATGCCCGGCGGCACCGCGTGCACCGATGCGGCGGCGGTCGGCGTTGGTACCGCGGGTCCCGTCGCCGGCGCGGAACAGTTAGACGCAGCGAATACGCCCGCGATCGCAACGATTCGTGCGATGAGGTTCGCGTGTCGAACGCCGTTGTTCCTCATCCGTACTTCGCGAAGCTGCGCTGGGGAATGCCGCGAACGGAGATCAAGGACCTGTTTCCGCAGGCGACGCTGACGCCGAGGATCGAAGGACGCAATCCGTTCACGGGCGAAGTCGTGAATGTTGGCGGCGACGAGCTCGTGCCGGTCGCGTTCACCGCGGCGGACGTCGGCGTGAATGCAACGTTCGGCTTTGCGCCCGACGACACGCTCGTCGGCATCCATCTCTGGCTCGACCGCGATGCGCCGCTGCTCGAGGAGAAGTACTCGACGTCCAAGCAGCTCGACTGGAAAGAGATGGAAGCCGCGGCGCGCGCGATCGCCGACATCCTCGGCATTCGCGAGCTGCCCGATGACGAGATGTCGTTCGAGTTTCCGTACGCGACGATCACGTACGTCCCCGACGGCGTGGACTTCGAGCTACGCTCGCCGGCTTCCGAGAACTAGCCTTCTCGACGGGGCGACGCGGTCGCTTGTTCGGCGAGATGACCTGGATGACGAGCTGACCCTTGCGCTTCGCATCGAGGCCGAATTCCGACGCCTTGATCGCGCTCTTGATCAGCGCCTGCACATCTTTTTCGCGCAGCGTCGCGATGCCGTCGTCGAGCGTGATGTGGCGAACTGCCGTGCCCGCGCCCTGCAAGCGCTTCGTCGGATCCGGCAGCGTCGGTCCGTTGAGCAGGAAGAGATTGATCCACTTCGGATAGAGGACGATCGACGCGATGCCATCCTTGCCGCGCCCCGTCGGTGAGAACGCGATGACGAGGCCGACGGGATAGTCGTAGACCATCTCGTCGGCGCCTTTGAACATCGGGCGCAGCACCGCGAGGATCTTCTTCGCTGACGTTGCGATCGCGGGCAGGTACTCCGCCATCATTCCCGCGAGCAGCTTCTTCGCCGCAGCGCCCGTCGCGACCGGGCCCTTCGCCTTGGACGTGCTCATGCGGTCACGACAGCGAGCAAGCGATCGGCGTCCACCTGATCACCCACCGCCACGTGAAGCGCACGCACGACGCCCGCTTCCGACGCGCGCACCGTGTGCTCCATCTTCATCGCCTCGAGCACGACGAGCGCGGCGCCTTGCGCGACGCTCTCGCCAGCAGTGACGAGCACCTTCACGACCTTGCCCGGCATCGGCGCGATGAGACCGCCGGGGATGACCTTCGCGGCTGCATCGGGGAAGCGCGGCACTTCGGTGAACGCGAGCGTGCGGCCTTCGGCGAGCACCCAGCTGCGATCGCCCTTGGAATCCGCGACGGTGATCACGCGTGCGCTGCGGCGATGGCCCGACGTTCCCTCGACGAACCACACGCGATCACCGTCGGCGCCATAGCGCGAGACGTGCGTCGTCTTGCCGCCGATCGCGATGTCGATGCCACCGTCGCGACCAGAGGATGGCCGATAGCCGAGCTCCACGTTGGTCGCGCCTGCACCGGCGACCGTCCATGACAGGAGTTGATCCGCGACACGCACGTTGCGCCAGCCCGGTGCGGCCAGCGCATCCGATTCGCGACGCGCGAGAATCCCCGCGACGACGAGCGCGATCGCCGCGACGCGAACGTGATCGAGACCCGCCGGCTTTGCCGCGAGCTCGCCCGCGTGGCGCTCGAGGAAGTGCGTATCCAGCTCGCCGGCGAGGAACGCGGGGTGCCCGAGGATCGCGGACAGCTGCTCGCGATTGGTCACGACGCCGGGTGCCCACAGCTCGTCGAGCGCGCGGCGCAACACCTTGGCCGCTTCCGTGCGCGTCGGCGCGTGCGCGATCAGCTTGCCGAGCATGGAGTCGTAGTGAATGCCGACCTCGCTGCCCGCTTCGATGCCGATGTCCGCGCGAACCGTGCTCGGAACATCGAGCGCGTGGAATGTACCCGTCGTCGGCAGGTAGTCCTTCTCGGGATCCTCGGCGCACAGGCGCACTTCGATCGCCCAGCCGCGCTGCGGAGGAGACGCACCGTTCGGCAGGATCGCGGTCAGCGTATCGCCCTGCGCGACGCGGATCTGCGCGCGCACGAGATCGACCCCGCACGTCAGCTCCGTCACGGGATGTTCGACCTGCAGGCGCGTGTTCACCTCGAGGAAGTAGAACTTCCCCTCCTGATCCGCGATGAACTCGACCGTACCGGCGCCGACGTAGCCGACAGCCTTACCGAGATCGACGGCCGCGTGGCCCATCGCCTCGCGCTTGCCTGCATCGAGTGCGACCGACGGTGCTTCCTCGATCACCTTCTGGTGGCGGCGCTGGATCGAGCACTCGCGCTCCCACAGATGCATCACGTTGCCGTGCGCGTCGCCGAGGATCTGGATCTCGATGTGGCGGGGCCGGTCGACGTACTTCTCGAGGAGCAGCGTGTCGTCGCCGAATGCGTTCTTCGCTTCGCCGCGCGCGCGCTCGATCGCCTCGGCGAGCTCTGATTCGCCACGCACGATGCGCATGCCCTTGCCGCCACCACCGGCGCTCGCCTTGACGAGCAGCGGATAGCCCATGCCCTTCGCCGCCGCTGCAAACGCCGCCGCCGACTGATCGTCGCCCTCGTAACCGGGCACGACCGGCACGTTCGCCGCCTTGGCGATGCGCTTGGCGCCCTGCTTGCTGCCGAGCTTCTCGATCACGCCCGCCGGTGGCCCGACGAAGATCAGGCCCGCATCCGCCACGGCCTCGGAGAACCGCGCGTTCTCGCTCAGAAACCCGTAGCCCGGATGGATCGCTTGCGCGCCGGTGATCCGCGCCGCGTCGAGGATGTTGTTGATGACGAGATAGCTCTCGCGCGCCGGCGCGGGGCCGATCCGCACTGCCTCATCCGCGAAGCGCACGAACGGCGCGTTCGCATCCGCATCCGAGTACACGGCGACCGTCGCGATGCCCATCGCCTTGGCCGTGCGCATCACGCGGAGCGCGATCTCGCCACGATTTGCGATCAGGAGCTTGTCGAACGCCGGCACGACAGAAACCTACCGCGATCCCGCCGACCTACGCGACGACGCGACGGAGAAAGACAGTTCTCGGATAGAGCGAGGGGGGCTCGCCACGATCTCGTAACTACGTTGTTATGACGGACCAAATGCACCCGCAGATCAGCCGCATCTCGTAATTACGTCGTAATTACCGCATCCGATTGGTCCGCCCCCATGGGGTCATCGACGAGAAATGCGCGAGACCAGGCGCTCGTACGCCGCGTGGAGCGCCCGAAACTCATCCGCGTCGCCGCCGTGATCGGGATGCGTCGCGAGCGCCCGCTGCCGGAACGCCGCCTTCACCTCGGCGAGCGAGGCTCCCGTCGCCAGACCGAGCATCTCCCACGCCGACGCCGGCTTCACGACCGTCTTCAGTGGCCGCTTCACGCGCGCCGACGGCATCGGTGGCGTCCGCTCGCCGCGCAGCACGCGGGTCCACGCTCGCGCCCAGTACGGATCGATCATCACGAGGTAGCGCCCCGCCCGCTCCTCCGCCTCGGCGAGCGCATCCTCCATCGTCGCGCAGCCACCATTGGACGCATCCGGCTTGCGAAATGGCGACGCGCGCGGCGTGTGCGACCACCACGCGGCCCAAAAGAACCGTCGGCGCTGGGTCGCTGTGATCGATACAACCGCACTCGCGAGCTCGGACACGTCCTCACACGCTACTACGAGCGCGGACCATCGCGCTTGCAGCGCGGAAACGCACGCGGCACCCTACCCGCATGCGAACGACGCTCGCCGCCCTTCTCCTCATGAGCGCTTGTTCCGGCTCCGACACAGCACCGTCGCCCCCCGCCGATTCGATGCAGCCCTTGACGCTCACCTGTCCGCAGGCCGGGGCCGAGGCGAAGCTGACGTTCACGCGCGAGGAGTCATGCAGCAATGACGGCGGCGTGGAGTTCTGCCTTCCCGATCAGCCCGACGCGCGCGCCGCGATCGCCGCGATCTCGTCGGCCATCCGATGCTCGCCCGGCGGCGGACGGGCCCAGTGCTCCGCCACGCCCGGCCTCCTGCTGTGCTCGCTGCCCACCGCGTTTCCCGACCAGTGTCTGACGAGCCACGGCGCGATGAACGACGCCACATGGTCCGTCACCTGCGCCGCCGCAGCCCGTCCCGAAGTCACGCAGATCGTGCCGTCGCTCGCTGAATGAGAGCCTTCTTCTTGCGCGTCGTGCGCAGGTTCAGCATCTCGACGAACACGGAGAATCCCATCGCGGCGTAAATGTAGTCCTTGCTGATGTGCGCACCGAAACCCTCGGCGAGCAGCACGAGACCGATCATCAGCAAGAACGAGAGCGCGAGCATCTTCACGCTCGGGTGCGTCTCGACGAACGTGCCGATGACCTTGCCGAGCAGCAGCATCACGACGAGCGCGACGATATTTGCGCCGACCATCACCGCGACGTACTCCGTCATGCCGACGGCCGTGATCACGCTGTCGATCGAGAACACCATGTCGAGCAACACGATCTGCACGATGACGCCCGCGAACGTGGCTGCACCCTTCGTGCTCGATCCCTCCTCTTCATCCTCGAGCTTGTGGTGGATCTCCTTCGTCGCCTTGTAGATGAGGAACAGGCCACCGCCGAGCAGGATGAGCGCCTTGCCGGAGAAGCCGTGGCCCGCGATCGTGAACAGATCGCGATCGAGCCGCACGATCCACGAGATCGTCGCAAGCAGTCCCATGCGCGACACGAACGCGCCGAGGAGGCCCAGCTTGCGCGCGCGCTCGCGCTGCTCGACGGGAAGTTTTCCCGCGAGGATCGTGATGAACACGATGTTGTCGATGCCGAGGACGACCTCGAGGGCAGCGAGAGTCGCGAACGCTAGCCAGACTTCGGGCGAGGAGAGCAGCTCTGTCATGAAGAGATCAGTACCGCTTCTGCGTCGCTGATATTCCTGAACGAATGATGGTGGTTAGTTCGTCGGGTCAATGAGGCAACCACATCAGTGAACAGTTGCGACCGTCGGAGGAGCGCGTAGGAAGTCGATGACCGCGGCCTCGAGTTGATCGACGCCCGGGTGTTCGGTCGGCATATGGCTCGCTCCGTCGAGCACGATCATTCGCTTCGGGGCGGCGAGGCGCTCGAAGAATCGGCGCGAGAGCGCGATGTCGGTCATTCGATCGATGCCGGGATGCGCGAGAAGCACCGGACACGCGTCGAACTGCTCGGGCTCGAGATCGGGTGCGGTGGACATCAGCGTCCGCAGAAAGCGCGCGGGGACCCAGCTACCGCCGCCGAGCTTGTCGGTCTGGACGAGCGCCGAGAGCTCCGGCTTGTTCGAGATGTTGTGCATCTTCGACACCAAGCCCATGGGGAGCGGGATTCCGTCCGTCAGTGGCGCGAGCTTGTCGAGGAGCCACAGGCCCGCGCTGCCGAGCAGGGCGGTCCGCGCGAAGTCTCGCCGCACCGCTTTCTCGCGTGGATCGGCGAGCGTTGTCGCGACGAGGCCGGCCACCTTGCGCGAGCGCGCTGCGGCTTGATACGCGAGCAAGCCGCCGAGGCTGACGCCGAACAGCACGATCGGCCGACCGTCGCGTGCGCGCTCTGCGTCGATCAGATCGCACACGCAGTCGATCCAGAGCGGATACGTCATGTCCTTCCACGGGACCTTCGTCAGTCCGTAGCCCGGGAGGTCGGGCGACACGGTCTCGTAGCCGTAGCGCTGAGCGAGCACCGCGGCGGGCGCCATCACGCGACCATATGCACCGGCGCCGTGCAACACGATCACCTTGATCGGCGACGCCGGCATCGCGAGGCGATCGAGGTGGACATCGAGGCCGCGCCATCGCCAGTACTCCTCGGTTGGTGTCGAGCTCGGCGTGCAGCGCATGCCTTCGGGGAAGAAGGGCTGGTAGCGGCGCCAGAGCGGATGATCGTCGTAGGTCGGAAGCGTCGTCATGCCCCCGTTCTCGCGCGGTAATGCCCTCGCGGCAGTGGCCGCGCCCGCCAGACGACTGACCCCGCGCACTCAGGCGGGTAGCGCGCGCCGCGCGAGGCGACTCTCGACGGGCGTCTGCCCGGTCCACCGCTTGAACGCGCGGAAGAACGCGCTGGGCTCGGAGAACCCGAGGAGGAACGAGATCTCGGCGATCGACAGATTGTCGTCGAGATAGCGCTGCGCGAGCTCCCGGCGGACGTCCTCGCGCACGGTCTGGAACGCCGTACCCTCATCCTTGAGGCGGCGCTGCAGGCTTCGCCCCGTCAGACCGAGTCTGCTCGCGACCTGATCGATCGTTGCCTCGTCACTGCGCAGAGCGTCGCGGAGCACGCGCTTGACCTGCGTGGTGAGCGTCGGATCCGTCGGCATCTTGCGGTCCAGCTCGTCGGCCGCCCGCAACAGGATCGCGAGCAGTTTCGGATCCGACGACACGAGGCTCGCCTCGAGCGCAGCCGCGGGGATCACGAGCTGCGTGTGCTCCGCGCCGAACACGACCGGCGCCGCGAACCAGGTGCGGTACGAAGCGATGTCGCACGGCGCGCGATGCGCGAGCTCGACCGCGATCAAGCGAAACGGTACCGCGGACAGCTCACGCGCTTGCCGGGCGACGAGTGCCCAG
Organism: Kofleriaceae bacterium; assembly: GCA_036499725.1. Classification (GTDB taxonomy): domain Bacteria; phylum Myxococcota_A; class Polyangia; order Haliangiales; family Haliangiaceae; genus JABFXX01. Next base: position 45,933 of record DASYDE010000016.1, on the reverse strand, counting down.
CACAGCTCGTGGGAGGCCGGCGCCGGGGCCTCGCTCTCTCGCTCGACGCGCAGGTACGCGCGATCGCCCTCGACGAGGAGCGCGACCGTCACCGCATCGTCGAGGAGATTCAGATAGCGGACCCACTGCCGCAGTGCGGCCCCGACGGTGGGCGCCGACCGGCACACGTACTCGACGATGCCAAACGCGCCTGTCGGTGTGGTCGTGGCGATCCGAAGGGCCAGCTGTGGATCGCCCGTCAGGCGCACGCCCTCGGCCCATGCGACGCAGAACTGCGCGGCAGAGACGCGTGCGTCGTCGTCAGCGAGGATCTCCGCCGTCAGGTCCGTCGCGCCCCAGAACGCATCGAGGTGCGCCGTTCCGATCGCGGCAACGAGAGGACGCACGAGGAGGACGGAGACCGAGCCCATCACGTGGATTATCTCGCGATCAGCCAGACCGTGAGCCAGCTAAGGCCGCCGATGGATGCGAACACCGCGGAAAGGAGGGCCGCGCGGTCGATTCCCTGGCGCTTGACGAGCGGGACCGAAATGGCGAACAGATCGCCCGCGTCCATGAACGCATTGAACAGGAACAGGAACGGAGCGGTCGCGGGATGCTTCAACGCGTAGAAGGCGAGCACGCCGAGGCCGATATCGCGTACCCCGAAGAATCGGCTCATCAGGCGCGCCGTCGCCGAATCATGGGCCGCGGGAAATCCGAGGAGCCGTCGCGACGCATCCGGTGCGACAAAGGGCGCGAGGCCCAATGCGATCCGGCCGAGACCCATGCCGGTAACGACGAACTGTAAGAGTGTCGACATGCGCTACTCGTCGCATCGGGCGGCCCGCTCTCCAGTGACCCGGCGCGCCAATCCACTGACCCGCCTGGGTCACGGGGTTGTCGCGAGCGGTCAGTGCCGGCGGGACATGGGATCACTACGGTCCCACCCATGTTCATCGTGTCCTCCACCGCCGCCAGTGTCGTTCGTTATCCTCTCGGTTATCGCGTCGCCGCGGTCGGTCCACGGCCCGCCACGCTCCTCGAGCTGTACGACATCGAAGCGTGTCCGTACTGCCGCAAGGTGCGCGAGGCCCTGACGATGCTCGACCTCGATGTCCTGATCCGGCCCAGTCCGCACGGCGGCACGAGGTTTCGCCCCGACGCGATCGCCCGCGGCGGCAAGAAGCAGTTTCCACTCCTCATCGATCCGAACGCGGACCTCGATCTCTACGAGTCCGATGACATCGTCGAGCACCTGTACGGCCGATACGGTCACGGCCGCCCGCCGCTCGGCCTACGTCTGGGCCTCATCGGCAACGCGACATCGGCGCTCGCGTCTGCCCTCCGCGCGGGTGCCGGTCGATCGGTTCGCCCGAGCCGCGCCCCAGACCAGGCACTGCAGCTGTGGTCCTTCGAGCTCTCACCGTATAGCCGCAGAGTCCGCGAGACGCTGTGCGAGCTCGAGATCCCCTACGTGCTTCGCAACCTCGGCAGGAACAGCGCGCGTCGCCCGGCATTCCTCGAGCGCACCGGCACGATGATGTTCCCGTACCTCGAGGACCCGAACACGGGCGTCACGATGTTCGAGTCGCGTGACATCGTGAAGTACCTCGACCAGACGTACGGGCTGACCTGACCTAGTGGCGGAAGACGCCCCAGTTGGTCGAGCCGGTGAACGGCTTGGAGTACGCCGCTGACAGTGCGATCGCGATGACCGTGCGCGTGTCGCGCGGATCGATGATGCCGTCGTCCCAGAGGCGCGCTGTCGCGAAGTACGGATCGCTCTCCTTGTCGATCATCTGCTCGGTCATCGCCTTCATGACGTTGAGCTTCTGCTCGTCGGGAACTTCGCCGCGCTTGGTCGCTGCGTCGCGCGTGATGATGTCGAGCACGCCTGCGAGCTGCTTGCCGCCCATGACCGCGATGCGGTGATTCGGCCACGTGAATAGAAAGCGCGGCGCGAACGCGCGGCCCATCATTCCGTAGTTGCCCGCGCCGTAGGACGCGCCCGTCATGATGGTGATGGCGGGGACGGTCGAGTTGGAGACGGCGTTGATGAGCTTCGCGCCGTGCTTGATGATGCCTTCCTGCTCGACCTTCTTGCCGACCATGAAGCCGGTGATGTTCTGCAGGAAGATCAGCGGCACATCGGACTGGTTGCACAGCTGGATGAACTGCGCGCCCTTCTGTGCGGACTCGGAGAGCAAGACGCCGTTGTTCGCGATGATGCCGACGGGATACCCGTGCAGGTGGGCCCAGCCGCAGATGAGCGTTCCGCCGAACAGCGGCTTGAATTCGGAGAAGCGTGAACCGTCGACGATGCGCGCGATCACTTCGCGCTGATCGAACGGGACCTTCACGTCGGGCGAGACGATGCCGAGCAGGTCTTCGGCGGAGTAGCGCGGCTCGTCGATCGCGCGCGGGGTCTTTACGGCGCCCTTCTTCCAGTTGAGGTGCGCGACGATCTCGCGGCCGAGGCGGATCGCATCGCGCTCGTCGCGCGCCAGATAATCACTGACGCCCGAGATGCGCGAGTGCATCTCCGCACCGCCGAGCTCCTCGTGATTGGTGTCCTCGCCGATCGCCATCTTCACGAGCGGCGGGCCGGCCAGGTAGACCTGCGCTTGCTGCTCGACCATGACGACGTAGTCGGACATGCCCGGGATGTAGGCGCCGCCGGCGGTGGAGCTGCCGAACACGAGGCAGACGGACGGGATTTTCTCGGCGCTGCGCTGCGTGAGATCGCGAAAGCCGCGGCCGCCGGGGACGAAGATCTTGGACTGGTTCGGGAGATCCGCGCCGGCGGATTCGATCATCGAGATCACGGGCAGGCGGTTCGCCTCGGCGATGTCGTTCATGCGGCCGGACTTGGCAGCGGACATCTCGCTGATCGCGCCGCCTTTGACGGTCGACTCGCTCGCGGTGATCAGGCACTCGACGCCGGAGACGCGGCCGATGCCAGCGATCAGCGTTGCGCCGGGCGTGTGACCGGGGACGTCTTTACCAGCGAGCGCGCACAGCTCGAGGAAGTAGGAATCGCGATCCAACAGCAATTCCACGCGCTCGCGCGGGAGGAGCTTGCCGGCCGCCTTGTGGCGCGACGTGTACTTTTCGCCGCCGCCGACAATGGCTTCGCCGAGCGCTGCGTTCAGCTTGGCGATGGCGGCGCGATTGGCGTCGGCGTTCGCGGAGAACTCCGGACTGCGCGCGTCCATCTTGGACGGGAGTACGGGGTACGGCTGATCGGCGCGTAGCACGCCGTGAATATAGTAGGTTCGGCGCGATGGCGAACCACATCGAGGAAGCAAAGTCGGGGCGCGCGAGCTGCCGGACCTGCAAGAAGACCATCGGCAAGGGCGAGCTGCGCCTCGGCGTGGAGGCCGCGAATGCATTCGGCGATCAGCCAGCAATGCAATGGCATCACTTGATGTGCGCGGCGCAGAAGCTGCCGGCCGAGCTGACGGAGGCGCTCAAGGCGTATGTCGGCGACGTGCCCGACAGAGCTGCGCTCGAGGCGGCGATCGCCGAGGCGTACACCAAGGGCAGCGGCAAGCCGGGCGGCTTCCCGTATGTCGACAAGGCGCCCACCGGTCGCGCGAAGTGCCTGCAGTGCCGCGAGGCGATCGAGAAGGACTCGCTGCGCGTGGCCGTCGAGCGCGATCTGGAGATGCAGGGCGCGATGCAGAAGAGCGCGGGCTACCTGCACCCGAAGTGTGTGGTCGCGTGGCTCGAGGCGAATGGCGGCGACAAGGCCGAGACGATCGATGCGATCAAGGCGAACTCTCGCATCACGGAAGCCGACGTGACCGCAGTGATCGAGCAGCTCGCCTGACCGATCGGCTGTCCGCACGCAATCGCGCACTCGCCCGGATCAAGGCGGTCGCCGGGCAGACCGCGCTCGTCGATCTGTACGGCTCGAGCGTGTACGCGCCGATGCATGCGAGCGACGTGGACGTGTTGATCTCGCACGATGATCCGGTTCGGCTCGCCGACAAGTTGAAGCTGGAGCTCATCCCGACGACACCGCCGCGGTTGTACGGCGAGATCGAGGGCACGCCCGTCGACATCACGGTCGTGAACGGCGACGACCTCGAAGCGCGCAAGCGCCGCGCGGGTCCGCGCGATGCGGCGATGCTCGTCGATCACGTTCGGCATCGGCAGACCGTGTTTCAGGCGGAGTGGCCCAACGTGAAGCGGTTCGTCCAGCTGCGCGCGCTCGGGCACAACGGCCTCGGGTGGTTCGGCAGCTTTGGCTGGGCGCTGCTGTTTGCGATCCCCCTGATGGACGAGCTGCGCGAGGTCCCGACGAAGGAAGTGTTCCCGGCGTGGCTGCGCTGGCTCGGCACGATCGCGCAAGGCACGCGCCTCTCGCTCGAAGGAAAGCGCACCGGCGGGCTCGAGCCGCTGTTCATCGAAGCGCCGGCTCCGCCCGTTCGCGATGTCGCGCGCCTCACGCCCCGCGGCGGTGCGCACTTGCTCGCGGAGGCAAAACACGCAGCGCTCGTCGTCGGAGACGCGACGACGGCCGCCGATGCGCTCGCGCGGATGACCGACATCGCCGATGCACCGCCGCCGGACGAGACGCTCGTCATCACTGGCGAGCGTGAAGAGAGTCGCGGGCGCTACGACGGGCAAGCGCGCCGCATGCTGCGCGACCTGGAGGCGATCGGTCCAACGCGATCGTGGGGCCGGTTCGATCGCTCCGGCCAGGGCTGGCATCACCGCATCACGGTGTCCTCCAAGAATGCCGATGTCGCGCGTGACCTGATCGAGCACTGGCTCACGATTTCGAGCATCGACGCGATCGTCGAGTAGCCCGGCCCGGGCGTTGCACATCCCAGCGGTACCCGTGGCAAAGCAACGAATCGACCGCGACGAGACGGCTCCAGACCCCGCAGACCGTACGCAGAGGCTGATCGCGCGGCGCGAGCTCAAGATGGCGCGCAGCGCACACGCCTATGTGCGTGGGAGCACGGAGCAGTTCTACGAGTGGATCGCCCAGGACGCCGGTCGCTATGTCCCGAGCGGCCCCGCCGTCTAGATCTGCGGTGACTGCCACGTCGGAAACCTGGGCCCGATCGGTCGCCCGGAGGGCAACGCGGTCGTCGAGCTCCGCGATCTCGATCAAGCCGTCATCGCGCTCGGCAACCGCATGGTCGCGGCGAACATGCTCGATCGCTCGGTGTTCGTGCGCGAGCTCCTGCCGCAGGATCTCAAGGTCGAGCTGGACCAGATCTCCGGCGACGACGCGCGCACGGTCGCGTTCTATCTCGGTCAGGTTGTGGGGCGCGCGCATGGTCGCCAGATGGACGGCGCGGGACGCCGCGCATGGAAGCAGGAGATGGCGACGCGCCGCTCGAAGAGCATCGATGCGCCGGGATGGCTGTGGGCGTCACTCGTCGAGCTCGTCGGCAAGCACGAGTCCGCGTACCTCGAGCACTGCCGTCGCCACGCGCTGCCCGTCGAGAAGCAGAAAGAAGGGCTCCCCGTCGCTGCGCCCGATCCGGAACCCGCGCGGCCGACGACGGGCCACACGGCGAGCGCGGCGAGCGCGGCGGGGGCTGCCGATGCGAATCCTCACACCGATGCGCGCGCCGACGTCCCCGAGATCCTCACGCACCCCGCGGACCTCTAGAGGGGAGCCTCCTCTCTATCTGTCTACCGGCGGCGACGACGCCCGACCGCGAGCGCTCCGAGCGCGATCACGATCGCTCCGCCGCTCGGCGCGCTCGTCGAGCAGCCACCGTTCATCCCGCTGGGAGCCGCGTCGTCGTCTCCCTGACCACCACCGCCTTCACCGCTGCCGCCCGAGCTCCCGCTGCCGGGGCCGCTGCCAGAGCCCGTGCCCGCACCGTCGTCCTCGAGCCCGAAGAACACGGCCGCATGCCGCGTCGAGCAGATCGACTTGTCGGAGAAGTACGCGCCGGTCGTCGACGGGCAATCGCCGAGGTCGTCGTTGCCAGTCGCGATCGCGTGGCCCATGCCGTCGACCATGTACAGCTCGACGGCCGTCGCGGAGCCGGCGTGATAGCGCGTGCGCGTCGCGGTCGGCAGCATGTCTGTCTCGTCGGCCGTCTGGTCGGTGCCCCACACATCGGTCCACTGCTTCACGAGCTCGGTCGCGTTCGCGGGCGCGACGGTGTAGTCCGCCGTGCCCTGCCAGATCTGAACGCGCGGCCACGGACCGGTGAAGCCGGTGTCGGCGTGGCGCACGAGATCGCCCCAGGCTTGCGGCGTCTTCTGGCTCGATGCGCCCATCTGCTGGCACGTGCTCGCGGCGGTGAGAGACGTCGCGCACGCGTACGGCAGGCCCGCCATCACGCTGCCCGCAGCGAAGCGATCCGGATACGCGGCGAGCATCACGGACGTGAATGCGCCACCGGCGGAGAGGCCCGTCACGTAGACGCGGCTGCGATCACCACCGTGCTCGGAGAGCGCCTTGTCGACCATCTGGATGATCGAGTCGGCCTCGCCCTGATCGCGCGAGATGTCGCTCGACGCGTACCAGGTGAAGCAGCTGAGCGACTGATTCGCGCTGCGCTGCTGCGGGTAGACGACCGTGAAGCCATCCTCGTCCGCGAGCGCGTCCCAGCCCGCGACTTCCATCGCGGATGCGGTCTGCGTGCAGCCGTGGAGGACGACGACGACAGGCCGGTTCGCGGCGAGGTTCGCCGGGGCGTACTCGTACATGTCGAGCGCGCCGGGGTTGGAGCCAAAGGAGGTGACAGCCGCGAGTACAGAAGCAGCGATGAACATGGGCGCATCGAGTGCACCGCTCGCACCAACCTGCACCCTCGATGATTCGCGGCCTTGCAGATCATGCCTACATCTCGCGGGATACGCGGCCTGTTGGGTCGATCCAACAGACTAGGTCGCGCAGACGTCGCTGCGGATCAGAAACCGAACTCCGTCGGGCGCTTCGAGAGAGAAGCCGGCGCCCCTGCCCTTCACGATGTCGAGCGTCAGCTTGGTGTGCTTCCAGAGCTCGTACTGATCGCCGCCCATGAAGAACGGCTGACCACCGACGTGCCCGAGCAGAACGTCGCGTATCCCGAGCTTGAACTCGTCGCGCTGGTAACACATGGGGGCCGAGCCGTCGCAGCACCCGCCTGACTGATGAAACATCAGCGGTCCGAATCGGTCGACGAGGTCCGCGATCTTTGCGAGCGCGGCGTCCGTGGCCGTGACCTGAGGTTCTGCGACGGGCTCGCTCATCAGAAGAAGCCCATCGGGTTCGGGTCGTAGCTGACCAAGAGGTTCTTCGTCTGCTGATAGTGATCGAGCATCATCTTGTGGTTCTCGCGGCCGATGCCCGAGTGCTTGTAGCCACCGAACGCGGCGTGGGCCGGGTACAGGTGATAGCAGTTCGTCCACACGCGACCCGCTTCGATCTCGCGACCGGCGCGGAACGCCGTTGCGCCATCGCGCGACCACACGCCGGCACCGAGACCGTAGAGCGTGTCGTTTGCGATCTTCATCGCGTCGTCGAAGCCATCGAAGCTCGCGACGGAGACCACCGGGCCAAAGATCTCCTCCTGGAAGATGCGCATCGCGTTGTTGCCCTCGAAGATCGTTGGCGTGACGTAGTAGCCCTCCTCGAGACCATCACCGAGCTTGACGCGCTCGCCACCGAGGCGAACCTTCGCGCCCTCCTTCTTGCCGATGTCGATGTACGACAGGATTTTCTCGAGCTGATCGTTTGACGCCTGCGCACCGATCATCGTCTCGGTGTCGAGCGGATCGCCCTGCTTGATCTTCTTGGTGCGCTCGACCGCGAGCTCGAGGAATGCGCCGTAGATCTTCTTGTCGATCAGCGCGCGCGACGGACACGTGCAGACCTCGCCCTGATTGAGCGCGAACATCGCGAAACCTTCGAGCGCCTTCTGGCGGAACGCGTCGTCCTTGTCGAGGATGTCGGCGAAAAATAGATTCGGCGACTTTCCACCGAGCTCGAGCGTCACCGGGATCAGGTTCTCCGACGCGTACTGCATGATCAGGCGGCCGGTCGTGGTCTCGCCCGTGAACGCGATCTTCGCGATGCGCTTGTTCTGCGCGAGCGGCTTGCCGGCCTCGATGCCGAAGCCGTTGACGATGTTCAGCACGCCGGGCGGAAGCAGATGTGCGATCAGCTTGGCGAACAGAAGGATCGTCGCCGGCGTCTGCTCGGCCGGCTTCAACACGACGCAGTTACCAGCGGCGAGCGCCGGCGCGAGCTTCCACACCGCCATCAGCAGCGGGAAGTTCCACGGGATGATCTGGCCGACGACGCCGAGCGGCTCCTTGAGGTGGTAGGCGACCGTGTTCGCGTCGATCTGCGAGAGGTGACCTTCCTCGGCGCGCAGACAGCCCGCGAAGTAGCGGAAGTGGTCGATCGCGAGCGGCAGGTCGGCCGCCATCGTCTCGCGGATGGGCTTGCCGTTGTCCCAGCTCTCGGAGACGGCGAGCAGCTCCAGGTTCTGCTCCATGACGTCGGCGATCTTGTTGAGGATCACGGCGCGCGCAGCGGGCGACGTGTTGCCCCACGCCTTCTTGGCGCCGTGGGCCGCGTCGAGCGCTTTCTCGATGTCCTCGGCGGTGCCGCGAGCGACCTCCGTGAACGCGCGGCCCGTGACGGGCGAGATATTCTCGAAGTATTGGCCCTTCACGGGCTTCACGAACTCGCCACCGATGAAGTTGTCGTAGCGGGACTCGAAGCTCACCTTGGCGCCGGGCGTGTTGGGACGTGCGTATTTCATGGATCTGCCTCCTGGTTGCCCCCGCCCGAGTGCATCGAAGCGGCCAGCGCGCAGACCCCCGAAATCTCCACGCCGCGGCGCGTCGAAGTGGAGCGAAACGAAACAGTCTGTCCGCGACACTGTCTCGCGTCGAAGCACTTCACCGGTTGCGCCGGGGCCCCATCCTGGCCACGCTCGTTCGGTGAGCGAGGCGCGTGATCGGCTGGTGTTGGCGGATGTGGGCTCCGAAGCATGGGGCGCGTTTCACGCGGGTGGTGCGCCTCCAGTCGGGCGCGACGTTCTCGTCTGCTGGCAGCGTGCGCAGGCTCTCGGCGCTCCCAAGCAGGGCGCTCACCGCGAGGACAAGCTGCTCCGCGGCGATGCGTTGCGCCTGCACGCAGAGCACGTCGAGCTCGTTCAAGCGATCGGCGATGCGGTGCTCGATCGCGCGACGGCGACGGTCGCCGACCGCAACTTTGTACTGCTGCTCGCCGATGCCGATGGCGTCGTGATCGACACACGCGGCGGTGGTGAGTTCGAGCGCAGCGCACGCGACCTGCGGTTGATTGCCGGCGCTTCGTGGAGCGAGCGAGACCGCGGCACCAACGCGATCGGCACGGCGGCGACCGCGAACCGTCCTGTCGAGGTGCACGGGCACGCGCACTTCGGCGAGACGTACAGCGACCTCGTTTGCTACGCAGCACCGATCCGCGGCATCGACGGAGCCCCGATCGCCGTTCTCGACGCTACGTCTCGCCTCGCGGGGGCGGACTCGCACGTCGGTCGGGTCATCACGCGCGCTGCGTTTGCCCTCGAGCAGCTTCTCCGCCTCCAGGCCTACGCTGCGGCGGGCACGTCCATCACGCGCGTACTGGGCCGCACGATCGAACGCATGCGCGAGCCCGCGCTGCTGATCGAATCTCCCGGGCGCGTCGTGCGCGCGAACCCGGCCGCGGAACGAGTGCTCGGTATCGCCGCGAGCGGAACACCGATCGAGATCGCGTTGAACATGCATTGGGCCTCGCTCGTCGCCGAAGCGTTGTCGCCCGTGACGGGTGGTCGTCCGCTCACGATCGGCCGCGGTCCAGAGCAGCGCGCGTGGCGAATGAAGGTCGAGCCGATCGCAGCCCCCAGCGGCGCGATCGTCGCGGCGCTCGTCGTGTTCGAGCCCGGTCACCGTCCATCGCGCACGCTTGCAACGGATGCGGACGTCGTATCGACGGAGCTCGGCGACGATGTCGCGCTGCGAGCCAGTGACGCACACAGCTCGCGGTACCGGTCCGCCAACAACGCCGACGCGTTCTCCCTGATCTTTGCCGAGGACGCGAGTGTTCTGTCGGCGATCGACTGGGCGCGGAGACTCGCGACGAGCGATCTCCCCGTGATGCTCCTCGCCGAGACGGGCGCGGGTAAGGAACTATTCGCGCGCGCGATTCACGCGTCGAGCCCGCGCGCGGCAGGCCCGTTGCTCTCGATCAACTGCGGCGCTGTCGCGGAATCGCTGCTCGAGACCGAGCTGTTCGGCTACGCGCCCGGTGCATTCACGGGTGCAGAGCGCACCGGTCATAACGGCCTGTTTCACGCGGCGCGCGGCGGCACGTTGTTCCTCGACGAGGTCGCAGAGATGTCGCCCGCAATGCAGGCCGCGCTGCTCCGCGTGATCGAGACCGGCACGTACCGCCGGGTCGGTGACACGCGACTCGAACGCACCGACGTGCGCGTTCTGTGCGCGACGTGTCGCGACCTCGCCGCCCTCGTCGCTGACGGACGCTTCCGCCAGGATCTCTACTACCGGCTCAAGGGCGCCACGGTCACCATCCCCGCGCTGCGCGAGCGCACGGATGTCGTCGCTCTCGCTCGGCACTTGCTACCGACGTTCGAGATCTCGGACGACGCGGCGAGCGCCATCGCGTGCCACCCGTGGCCCGGCAACGTGCGCGAGCTGAAGTCGACACTCGTCGTCGCTGCGCTGCGCGCGGACGGAGCAGCATGGGTGGAGCTCGAGCACCTTCCGGCCGAGCTCTGTGCGCCACCGCCGGCGCCGTGCGGTCAGCTCGACGCCGCGGAGCGCGAGACGCTGAAGCGTACGCTCGTCGAGTGCGCGGGCAATCTCAGCGTCGCCGCCAAGCAGCTCGGTGTCGCGCGCAGCACGCTGTACCGCATGCTCAAGAAACACGGACTTAGCTAACGGAGTCCCCTTTAGCGGAGGTCGTCGCCTTCAGCGATCGTCCCCGGCGCGACGTGCTCGCCGAGACGGATGAGAGCAGCCGCGAGGATGTCGCCCGTCGTCGAGCGGTACTTCGCGCGCAGCTTCTTGGCGCCGAACAGGCCCGCGACGGCGAGGATACCGTCACCGACGACGGAGACCGCGGCTTCACCGGGGCGTCCCTCGTCGCGCTCGCCATGGATCATCGACGGCCGCGCGATCACCCACGGTGCGCCCGACGCCTTCACCGCGTCCTCGGCCTTGCCGCGCCACGCGAGATATGCCGAACCCGACGTGGCGTTCGCACCGACGCTCGATAGATAGACGAGGCGCGGCTTGGTCGACGCGGCGGCGGCATCGGCCGCGAGCTTGGTCAGACCGTAGTCGACCTTCTCGTAGATGTTGCCGACGAGCGCATCCGTCTTCGCCTTCTTCTTCGTCGTGCCGATGCAGATGTAGACGACGGACGGCTTCACCTCGCGCCAGCGCGCAGCCATCGCATCGACGCTCCACGCCGTGGTGTCGACGGTAGCGCCCATCTCACCGAATGCCTGCTGCCAGCGCGCGAGCTCCTTGGAGTCCGGCCGCACGTGCGCGTATGGCTTGTCGCCGCGCACGGCGAGCTGACGAACGACTTCGCGGCCGACGTAGCCCGTCGCGCCGAGGATAAAGGAGGTCATCCGTACTTCGCGAGGCCGGCGGCCATGCGCGCCTTGAGCGGTTCGACGACGGCGGCGTCCTTGATATTGATGACGGGCTCCGTGTCGTACTGCTCGTAGAAGACGCTGTCCTTGGCTTCCGCCGGAACGCCGAGAGCTTCGCGGATGCGCTTGAAGTCGGGAACGAAGCCGCGATCGATGAGCGGAATCACGGTGCCGCTGATCGTGCCCGTCAATCCACAGATGTAGATGACGACGTTCTTGGGGTTGAAGCCGCCGACGGGAAGGCCGAGACGCTTCTCCAGATCGTCGAGGCGCGCGCCGTCAAAGAACGCTTCGACACGGCCGGTGTCGCCCTTCCAGTTCGGGCACTCCTTGGGGCGCGAGACCGTGCCCCAGTACTTCAGGCCGTTGTTCGCGACCATGCCGCCGAGCTCCTCGCGATAGCCGAGGTCACCGTCGTACGACGCGCCGTGCAGCAGCACCCACTTGGACAGATCCGCTGCGGGGTTCCGGCGGAGCTCGCTGCGCACCATCGAGACGAACGGCGCGGAGCCGGTACCGGCTGCGACCATCACGCGGATGCGCGGGTCGTCGACGCCGATGGTGTCCTTGATGGTGAACACGCCTGCCGCAACCGGGCGCATGTACATGCGGTCGCCGGTCTTGAGCGTCCACAGCTGATGCGTGAGCGGATTCTCAGACTCGGGCTTGCTCACGAAGCGCACGTAGAACTCCGTCGGGCCGCTGTCCTCGGGAGCAGACGCGATCGACATCGAACGCCGCACCGAGCCCAGCTCCGGCTTCTCGGCGTTGTTCATGCCGAGCACGCAGTACTGCCCCGGCGTGAACCAGGGCTTGTCTGCGGGCGGCTGATCTGGAGTGACCCGAAATAACGTGAGCGCGTCCGTTACATCGACGCGCTCGCTCAAGGTCGCATTGTACTCGAGCGGTTTCGCCATCGGCTCGACGCTAACACGCGGGCCGAGGGCGAGGGGCTCAGCGCATCGACGTACGCGTATCGATACGCTTGCCGTCCTTGACGGCGTCCCACGCATCCACGCGCGCGTCTTCCATGCGGTTCATCGCGTCAGCCGCCGCCTTCTCGCGGTCGACCCACGCCGCGGCATCCACGCCCTCGAGGCCTTGGATGAGCGTCGCCGCCGAATCGAGGCGTTGCGTGAACACGTTCAGCTTCGCGCTGATGTTCGCGCGGCTCGCATCATCGAAGCCTGCGTTGGTGTTCAGGACGTTGATGAAGTTCGCCTGACCCGCGTCGATGCCGTGAACCGCGCGGAGCGTCTCGATGCGAATGTTGCGCTGGTACGCGAACTCGTTCTGCGCTTCATCGAGCGACGCGACTTCCTTGGTCACGTCCTTCATCTCGCCATTCACGTCGTCGACGTTGTCCTTGGCCTTGGTGCCGGTCTTCTTGGCGCGGTCGGCCATGTTATTCGCGACGTCCTTCAGATCCTTCTTCAGGTCGTTGCGGTTGTCCTGGATCTTGTCGGCGAGGTCGTTGCGGTCGTTCTGCGCGCTCTCGCGGACGTCCTTCGCCTCGTCCTTCACGTCCTTGGCCTTGTCATTGACGGCCTCGGCCGCGCGGCTCGCGTTGCGCTCTGTCTTGTCCTTATGGCAGGCGGTCACCGCGCACAGGGCCGTCGCTAGCACCAACGATTTCTTCAACATGGTCGTTCTCCTTGGAGCCGACCACCACGAGCGTGGCGTAGCCGGCAGTTTTCCACTCGAGATCGAGCACCTTCTGTTCGCGGCGCATCAAGCCGCCCGTCGCAGGGTCCCGCGTGATCACGACATGCGTACGTGGATCGATGGCGACGGCGACCTCGTAGTGGTTGAGGTTATTTTTCTGGTCAAAAGGCAACACCAGCCCCAAGAGGACCGGATGGCCGTTGCGCAACTCGTGCTCTAGATCCGCAAACGTCCCCTTGATCGCGTAAGCATCGAGGCCGCGGTGGCGTGCGAAGTCTCGGAGAGTGCCGAGCCTCAAACCGGCTTTCGTCGGCTTGAGCGTGCGCTCCATCTCGACCACGGACCACTGCTTGCCCCACGCGCCTGCCACGATCGCCAGCGCGGCAACACCGCAGTCCTGACGGGACACTTGCTTCACTGCGGGCGTAGGAGCCGAGTGAAGCATTTCGTCGTTCGCCGCGACCTCCGCTGCATTGACCGGCTTAGCGCCACCCGTATAGGCGAGGCGACAACCGGTCGACGCGGCGATGCACGCGACCACGAGCACGAGTGCGCGCGGCTTCATCATTTAGATGAGCAGGAGGATCAGCAGGATCACGATGATCGCGCCGCCCGAGATACCGATGACGACAGTGCTGCCGCCCTGGTAGTCAGCAACCTTCTTGTCCTGTTGCTCGCGCTGTGCGTAGTCGTTCTTCTCGGCAGCGGGCGTCGGGGCAGCCGTGTTGTCGACGACAACGTGCTGAGCGACAGGGGCCGTCGGGGCCGCCATGGCGACAGTCGGGACAGCGAGAGCAAGGGCAGAAGCGAGGGCAAAGGACTTAGTAAGCGACATGATTGCATTCCTCCGTAATGCTCGGAGTAAGAGCAAGCCGCTTGCCAGATCCAGGATCACCGTCGGAACACCTAGTTGGAGGAGTGCTGGCGGTGGCCTAATGGATCGGCTGTCGCGCTCGCGCGCGAAGTGGGCGCTACCGCGCGCGGCGGATGAGTAGCGCCTTGAATTCGTGCGGAACGAGGCCCATCAGACGATCTTCGATCTTGTCCCAGCGCAGCTCACCGACACTAGAAATGTCGAGCTTGTCGCCCACGGCCTGCGCGAGGAGATCCGGCGTGTAGCCGATCTTCTGAAGCTCCACACCAGCATCCGCGGCGAGCGCGCGCAGTGCGCGGAAGTGGCTGCGCGTCGTCGCGAGACCCTTCTGTTCGCGATCGAAATCGAGCAAGTCGATGACGAACTCGAGCGTTGCTTGATGGCCGGCGCCCTTCGCTGCTTGCTGCAGCTGACCGAAGTGCGTCGACAGCTCGGGATGATCGAGGTGCGTCGACAACTTGGGCCACGCGGCGTAGTCGCCGAACTCGGTGACGACAGCGACGCCGCCTGGTGCGAGCCAGTTGCCGATCTTCTCGACCACATCGAACGCGCCGCTCATCAAGTAGAACGGCTCGGGGGCGTCATCGAGATTTACACCGCGATCGGCCGCGATGCGCGAGTACGTGCGCACCTTGTCGCGATCAGCGTTGCCCTGATCCGGCTCGAGGCCGATGTCGCCGCGCGACAACTGGATCGCCGGCAGATCGCCGACCATCTCGTTGCAGATGACGAGATCGAAGCTGTCGTGCGGCAGCTCGACGGTGGTCGCATCGCCGATGACCCACGTCGCGGCGTCCTTGCCGATGCGCTTCTGCTGAGCCTCCGCGAGAGCGGGTGCGAGCTCGAGGATCGTGTACTCGACCTCGCGGCCGGCCTTCTTCAGCCGCGCGATCGCGTGCTGCGCGACAAACCCGAGGCCAGCGCCGATCTCGAGCACGCGCACCTTGCCCTCGGCGATGTCCTTCTTCGCGATCAGGGCATCGATCAGCGCTTCGCCGTACGTGCGGCCGTTGAGCGCTGGATGCGGGAAGCGCAGCAGGTGCGAGAGCGTCGTCTCCTGGTGGTCGAACTGCGCGTCGGCGTTCTGGACCTCGAGCTTGTAGTACTCGGTCGGCGAGATGATCTGCATGCTCGAGCGCGGATCGCCCGCCATCGCCTCGCGGTGACCGGGGACCTTGCTGCCGACGGCCCACTTCTCGTACGGCATCGTCGACATCAGATACGCCGGTGCCATCGCTGGCCGCTTCGCGTACACGCTCCACGGCATCATCGACATCTTCAGCGCCTGCACGTCGGAGTGGACGAGCTTCTTCACGAGCGCGATCAGCTTCTCGTTGTTGTGATGGTGGCGCAGCTCGATCAGGCGCTTGTTGCCGTCGAACGCGTCCCACATCTTGGTCTCCTCCTCGTCGAGGAAGATCTGCTGCACGGGGCGATCGCCCCACGCCGTCCACAGCGTCATGCGGCCATCGCGGCGGCGCCAGACGTTCCACTTGCCGTGGATCGGCACGAACGCCCACACGCCCTCCATCTCGTCCTCCTTGGGCTCGACGAGGACGGCATGCGCGGCGAGGATCTCGACAAACTCCTGCGGGTTCGCGTCGCCGAGCTTGCCCCGGTAGTACTCGACGGTCTCCTTGGTATCGACGCCGTCGGAGAAGGCCTCGATCATCTCCGCGATATCGGGGCTCATCTGCATCAGGTAGCCGTAGAGGTCGTGGAACAGATACACGGCGCCCATGTGCCCGAACCACGAGAGGTAACGGGACTTGCGTAGACGAGCGGGTACCGGAGCAGCTCCTTCGGCCATGCACTGTTGGTATCACTTCCAGGCTACGCTCGCGTCGTGTGGCGCGCGTGGGTGTTCGTCCTGACGGTCGCCGCGTGTGGCGACAACAGGCATGTCCCGCCCGCGGATGCGCCGAGCGCGCCCGCGTTTCGCCATCCGGTCGCCCTCCCCGATACCGAGCTCGCGGCTGCGGCGCTGAACGTCCTCGACGGAGCATGCAGCACCTGCCACGGCCTGACGCAGGCGCGGCTGCGCTACTGGGGTCAACTCAGCGACACGGCGCTCGCGACCTGCCTCACGGATCTCGCCGTCAGCGCGCCCGACTCGGCCCGCGCGATGATCGACTGCACGCGCGCGACGCCGGCGGATCCCGCGACCGACTTCCAGACGCGCAAGCTCGGCATCTTCGCGACGGCGGTGCAGCTGCCGTGGTTCGTCTACGCGTTCGACACCGCGTATGGCGGCGATGCTCGAGCTCAGCTGACTGCGTTCCACGATCTGGCGGGGATGCCGCGCGGCGCGACGTCACTCACGCAGGACGAGTTCGACGTCGTCGCGGAGTGGTTCATTCGCGGCTTGCCCGCACTCGCCCAGACGCTCGGTGGCGATCCTCCGCCATCGTCCTGCACGCCGTCGATCTCGAGCGCGGTCGCTTCGCACACGACCGCGATGTCCACCCAGGGCTGGCGCGCGCTCGATCGAGCCACTCAGCTCGCGATGCATGGCTGCGGCTCCGCGACCGATCCTCGCGACTGCCTGACCAGCTATCCGCTCGCTGTCGATCAGCCGTTCGGCGTCGGCTGGGACGTTGCGGGCCGCGGTCGGATCCGCGTCCTGCGCGACGAGATCTACGTGACGTCGTTCTGGACGCGGAGCTCCGCGGACGGTCGGTTCGTCGCGCACGGGGTCGCGAGCGTGCCCGGCTCGTACGTCATCGATCTGCAGCGCGATGCCACGATTCCGATCGCCGCCGACTACGATCCCGCGTTCTTTCCCGATAACTCCGGGTTCGTGTTCCAGGGCGGTCCCGCCAACACGTGCGCGCTGAGTGTCCTGACAGCGAACCCGAGCGCGATCTCGATGACGGAGCCGGGCTGTCGCGCGATCACCCAGATCGGGCTCTATCAGCACGCGGGCGCGATGCTCGCCGGCGGTGACCACATCACGCTCGATGCGTTGTTCGTCTCCGATGACGGAGGCAAGTTGCCAACGCTCTCCGATCCGCTCGCGTCGTTCACCTCCGCCGCGTACTCCGCGTTCACGCCGCTCGTCTTCGACGGGTCTACGTTCGTGCCGCGCGCCAAGGTTTCGGTCGTCACGCCTTTCGAAGGCGATACGACGATGTCGCCGTCGACACAGCTGACGATCGCGCGCCTCGCGGGCCCTGGCGACGTACAGCTCGGCTACGTGTTGCGCGAGATCATGGCGACGCCCGACGGATCGACGTACGCGATCACGGCGCCAGAGATCGCGCGTTACTGCATGACCGGTGGCAAACCCGAGTTCTCGTACGACGAGCGTTGGGTCGCGTTCCATCGCTACGTCACCGCGAGCGATGCGGTCGAGCTCGGCTTTCAGGGCCCCGGCGATCCTGCGTTCGCGCCGTATTTGTCGGCGGGCGCCGCGAACATCTACGTCATGGATCTCTCGACGGGCGTCGCGCAACGCGTCACCACCATGCACCCTGGTCAGTACGCGCTGTTTCCGCACTTTCGTGCAGATGGTTGGATCTACGCGCAGGTTCGCGATGCGAACGCGGGCCACGAGTACACGATCGCGAGCGACGCGACTCTCGTCCTCGAGTAGGACAAGGTGGGCTTTTGCCCCAATCGAAAACACTCTGTACCAGGGATACTCTGATCCAATGGGGCGCTTATCGGCATACGTCCTCCTCCTGCTCGGAGGATGTGGCCGCATGGGCTTCGACGATGCGACGGGCGCTCCCGGTGACGATCAGCCACCCGCCGACACGATGCGTACGGTGACGGTGCAACTCGGCGGATCGGCGAACGGCACCGTCGTCGGACCGAACGGGTTCATGTGCACGCAAGGAACCTGCACGCTCGAGGTGGAACCAGGCACGACCGTCTCGCTGCGTGGACTCGCCGCGACCGATGGATGGTTCGATGGATGGACAGGGCCGTGCGGCGGCAACTTCAACTGCGCGCTCGAGGTGAATGACTCGGTGACGGTGAGCGCCGACTTCGCGCCGACGCCGAACCGCGTGTTCGTGACATCGACGACGACCGCCGGTGCGTTCGGCGGTATCGCGGGTGGCGATCAGATCTGCCGGGACCGAGCCGTCGCCGGCGGGTTGACCGGCACGTTCATCGCGTATCTCTCCGACGGTGCGACCGACGCCGCGAGCCGAGTGAGCTCCTCGCGCGGGTGGGTTCGCGTCGATGGCGCGCCGTACGCCGACATGCCAGCCGCGTTCTCGACCGGAGCCCTCGTGTTCCCCGCGCGGCTCGACGAGCTTGGTAACGACCTCGGCCAGATCCGGATCTACACGGGCACCGACCATGGCAACAAGACGATCGAGAATTGTCTCGGCTGGACGTCGGCTGTTGGCACCGACACCGGAACGATCACCGAGGGCAATCGCGTCTCGGACTCGATCGGCGGCTGGGGCAGCGCGTGCTCCGATGCAGCTCACCTCCTATGCGTGGAGACGGGCCGCTCGGTCCCCGTCGCGACACACGCCGACACCGGCAAGCTCGCGTTCATGACGCACGACGAGTGGTATCCCGGTGGCGGCCTCGCGAGCGCCGATGCGTACTGCGCGAGCCAAGCCGCAACCGCGTCGCTCCCAGGTACGTTCCTCGCGGCTCTCGCGACGACGACCCAATCGATCGCGAGTCGCTTCGACAATGACGCGATCTATCGCCGCACCGACGGCGTGCGCCTGTTGCGAGATGCCGGACTGTTCTCGAGCGATTGGATCGATACGGCGCCCGAGCACGATCAAGCGGGCGTGGCGATCTCCAACGACTTCTGGACCGGGTCGCAGAAGCTCACGGATGTCGCCCCCGATGGCGGCCAGAACTGTAACGATTGGACCGACGCGACGATGTTGCTGTCGGGCCCGCAGCACTGGACGACGAACACGGACATGAGGTCGCAAGCGAAGACAGAGCCGTGCACCGACGGTGCGCCGATCCTCTGCCTCGAGCAGTAGCGGACGTCACTTCCGGGCTAGGCTCGCGCTGCGTGACCTACCTGTTCGAAACCGACGAGCATGCAGCAGTGCGCGACAGCGCGCGGAAGTTCGCAACGGCGCACATCGCCCCCCAGAGTGCGGCGTGGGAAGAAGCGGAGGAGTTTCCTGCGGCGCTCTACGCGACAGCCGGTGCGGCGGGCGTCTCCGGCATCGGGTTCCCCGAGGCAGTCGGCGGTCAGGGCGGCGACCTCTCCCATATCCTCGCCGCGGGTGAAGAGCTGCTGCTCGCGGGGAGGTCCGTCGGCACGCTGGTCGGGTTGGGGAGTCACAACATCGCGCTTCCGCCGATCGTGCGGTTCGGGACCGACGAGCAGAAGGCGCGGTTCGTGCGGCCCACGCTGCTCGGGGAGAAGATCGCCGCGCTCGCGATCACCGAGCCAGGCGGCGGCAGCGACGTCGCCGCGCTCACGACCAAGGCGGTGCGCGACGGCGATCACTACGTCGTCACGGGCGCGAAGACGTTCATCACGAGCGGCGCGCGCGCCGACATCGTCACGACGGCGGTCCGCACCGGTGGTCCTGGTCACGGCGGCATCTCGCTGCTCGTCATCGAGCGCGGCACGCCTGGTTTCACCGTCGGTAGCAGACTGCGCAAGATGGGCTGGTGGGCGAGCGACACCGCGGAGCTCCACTTCGACGGATGTCGCGTCCCGGCGAGGAACCTCATCGGCGCCGAGAACGCCGCGTTCCCGATGATCATGGTGAACTTCGCCGCCGAGCGCCTGATGCTCGCCGGTCAGTGCGTCGCGATCAGCGAGCTCGCCTACCGCGAGTCCATCGCGTACGTCCGCCAGCGCATGGCGTTCGGCAAGCCGCTCGCGGGCTTTCAGGTGACGCGCCACAAGCTCGCCGACATGGCCTCGCGGCTCGCCGCCGCCCGCGCGCTCGTCGGTGAATGCGTCACGCGCGTGCTGATGCCGGGGGGAGAATTGAAGGCGGCCGGTCTCGCCGCGATGGCCAAGAACACCGCGACCGACGCCTGCAGCTTCATCTGCGACGCGGCGGTCCAGCTGCACGGCGGCTACGGCTACATGCGCGACACGCTCGTCGAGCGGCTCTACCGCGACGCCCGCCTCTACCCCATCGGCGGCGGCACGCGCGAGATCATGAACGAGCTGATCGCGAAGACCGAAGGCTATTAATTCGCTCCGCGCTCATCGAGCGGCGAAAATCCCCAGGTGCGCCGCCACGCTCTGCTCCTCGTGCTTTGCCCGCTGATCGCATCCGCGGACACGCGCACGTACGTCGTGCAGCGCGGCGAGACGCTCGAGCGCGTCGCCGAGATGTTCAACTGCACGACCGACGCGGTCCTCTCTGCGAACAACCGCACGAACACGCTCGTCCCGCCGGGGACAACCGTGAAGATTCCGTCGTGCGCGCAGCGCATCAAGACGCGCACGCTCACCAAGTCCAAGCGCATCGACAGCGACGACGCCAAGGCCGCGCAAGCACTCGCCACCATCGACGGCACCGCGACCGTCATCGTCCCCACGAACGACGAGGACCACGACGGAGGGACCGCGACGGAGTCGCGCAGCAACGTCACGTTCACACCGAGCGGTGACTCGCACTCCCTTGGTCAGCCGTGGAATGGCCGCCTCGAGAACGGCGAGCACCTGCCCGCCGACGACGATGCATACAAGATCCGCCGCCCGAACCACGCGTGGGGCGCCGAGAACGTCGTCACTCATCTGCGCGCCGCGATCGCGTCCGTCCGTGCGCTCCACGATGTCCACGTGCTCGCGATCGGCGACCTGTCCGCGAAAGAAGGCGGCAAGCTCTCCGAGCACCACTCGCATCAATCCGGCCTCGACGTCGACGTCGGCTTCTACTTCACCAAGGTCCCCGACGGCTATCCCGATGCGTTCGCCCCCGCGTCCAACGATCTCGATCTCGAGGCAACGTGGGCGCTGCTCGCCGCGTTCGTGCGCACGACCGAGTCACCCGACGGCGTGCAGATGATCTTCCTCGACTACGCAGTCCAGAAGCGCTTGTACGACTACGCGGAGTCGCGCGGCACACCGGCCGAGACGCTCTCCACGATCTTCCAGTACCCGCGTGGCAAGGACACGCTCGCGGGCATCGTGCGTCACTGGCCGAACCACACGGATCACTTCCACGTGCGCTTCAACCCGGCCGCCGACTAGGCGCCGAAGATCTGCTTGATGAGATACGGCGTCGCTTCTTCGAGCTGCGCGTAGGTGCACTCCGGGACGGGCTTGTCGGGCCGCCAGCGCTCGAGGTGCGTCGCGTGGCGAAAGCGCGTGCCCTGCATGTGGTCGTACGAGACCTCCGCGACGAGCTCGAGGCGCAGCGGTTCCCACGACAGATCCTTGCCGCGGTTCCAGCGCGAGGTGGCACCGGGCAAGCGCTGCGCGCTCTCGGTGTCCTGCCACTCCGCCCACTCTTTCCACGGATGATTCTCGCGCGCGTTCTCGCGATACGGCTCGAGCATCTTCGCCAGGTCCGCGCGCGCGCTCTGCTTGAACGACGACGCGACGCCGACGTGATGCAGCGTGCCCTCGGTATCGTACAGGGCGAGCAGCAGCGAACCGACGAGCGTGCCCTTCCCGCCCTTGTACCAACGGAAGCCCGCGACGACGCAATCCGCCGTTCGCGCGTGCTTGATCTTCAGCATCGCGCGCTTGTTTGGCTGATACGACGCACCGACGGGCTTGGCCATCACGCCGTCGAGTCCCGCGCCCTCGAACTCCTCGAACCACGTCTGCGCGACCGCGCGATCGTTCGTCGCCGGCGTGATGAACACGGGCGGCTTTGCATCCTTCAACGCGGCGAGCAGGCGTTCACGCCGCTGTGCTTGCGGCACCTCGCGCAGATCCTCGTCGCCGTACGCGAGCAGGTCCCACGCGACGAACGACGCCGGCTTCTCCGCGGCGAGCATCGCCACGCGCGACGCGGCGGGATGGATGCGCAGCAGCAGCGCGTCGAAGTCGAGGCGCTCGCCCGTCGCGATCACGATCTCGCCGTCGAGTACGCAGCGATCCGGCAGCTCGCGGCGCAGCGTGACCTCCAGCTCGGGAAAGTAGCGACCGAGCGGCTTGGTATCGCGGCTCTGGATGTAGAGCTCGTCGCCCGCCTTGAAGATGATCGCGCGGAAGCCGTCCCACTTGGGCTCGAACAACCAGCCGTCACCCTCGGGCAGCTCGTGCGAGAGCTTCGCGAGCATCGGCGGTACGGGCGGTTGGAACGGCAGGTTCAACGGCACCGCGCGAACGTACTACTCCGCCTGGAGAATGCCGATACCGGCGCCCTGCGGATCGCCGATGATCGCGAAGCGACCGACACCCGGCACGCTCGTCGGCTCGACGAACAGCTTGCCGCCGAGGCGCTTCGCTTTCTCCGCGCTCGTATCGCACTTCGCGACGGAGACGTACGGCAACCACTGGTGCGGCGCGCCCGGCATCGGCGGCTTGAGCAGACCCGCGATCTGCTCGCTGCCCGCGGACAGCACGGTGTACTGGCCCATGCCCGGCATCTCCTTCGCTTCGCTCGTCCAGCCCGCGAGCCCCGCGTAGAACGCAGCGGCCTTGGCCGGGTCCGGAGCGTAGAGCTCGTTCCAGCAGAAGCGACCGACCGCGCTCGACGGAGCGGGGCCTTCCTTGCCGGCCGGCTGCCACAGCGCGAGCGGCGCCCCGGCGACGTCTGCGATCACGGCCATCGTCCCCGACTCGCCGCGCTTGTACGCGTCCATCAGGATCTTGCCGCCGAGCTGCTGCGCCTTGGCGGCGCTCGCCTTCGCATCCGCAACCTTGATGTGCGAGAGCCAGTGCGCGTGCTTCGGCGCGGACTCGGGTGGGGTGAGGTAGCCACCGATGGTCGTGTCTCCCGCGGCGATCATCTGGTAGGTCGTGCCGCCGCCCATCGGGACGTCGCGCACGGACCAGCCGAACAGCTCGCCAAAGAAGCCCTGCGCCTTTTGCGCTTCAGTGGACGTGTACTCGAACCAGCAGAATTTGGTCATTTGCCGCCAGGTCGAACGAGATGGGCGCCGATCGACAGCGCCGTGAAGAAAATCAGCTGCGCAGCGGAAGTGGCTGTCCTGCCTCGACGAATTGCAGGGACACCGAGTTCAGGCAGTAGCGGAGGCCGGTCGGCTTGGGGCCGTCATCGAACACGTGGCCCAGGTGGGCATCACAGCGGGCGCAGCGGATCTCGACGCGACGCATGCCGTGGCTGACGTCCGAGATCTCCTTCACGTGGTCCGGATCGAACGGCGCGAAGTAGGACGGCCAGCCGGTGCCGGACTCGAACTTGGACTTGCTGTCGAACAGGGGCAGCCCGCAGAGGCGGCACACGTAGGCGCCGTCCTTCTTGTTGTCGAGGAACAGCCCGCAGAATGGACGCTCCGTGCCCTGGTGGAGGATCACGTGGCGCTCCTCGGGCGTGAAGTCCGTGGCGAGCGCCTCGACGCGATCGTGGGAGAGAGGCGTGACATCAAAACCAGAACGCGAGGTCATGCCCATGCATACGCCGATTTGGTGTCGGCGGTAACACGGACATGCCTCGCGTCGGTGCCCTACGAACGGGCTGCTACGAACGGCTAGTAACCGTCGTAGTTCGCGTCGACTTCGTAGTGACCCGGCGACCACGTCCACTCGAAGCCCGACCACGCCCAGTTACCAGCGACCCACACGTAGCCCGGCATCGGGTCGTAGTTCTCGACGAGGATCGTCGGCCGCTGGTAGTAGTTGCGGTAGTGGTACCGGATCTCCGGGCGGTGATACGTGCGCGTCACGCCGCCGTTGAAGTACCAGGTGTTGTTGCGATAGACGGGGCGCGAGCGCACGTAGGTGCGGTTTCCGCCCCACCGGCTATCGGCACGACGGTCCCAGCGGTGGTCCTCGCGACGGTCCTGACGAATCTCGCGGCGATCCTGTCGGATCTCGCGATGGTCCTGGCGCTCCTCGCGGCGGTCGTGCCCGCCACCGTGGCGATCGGCCAGTGCGACGCCAGACGAGAGGGTGAGGCCCGTCAGGGCCATAAGGATGATTCGCTTCATGCCGAGAGATAGAGCATCAAGCGTGCCGGGCCTGCCGGCCCTCGATCCGGGCACTTATGACCCACCGCGCCTGCAGGAAACGCAGAGGTGTGAACCGCCGTTCCTGCGGAACCCGCGGGATCAGTCGTTCCCGTCGACGCCGTACTTTTTGAGGCGGTCGTACAGCGTGCGCTCACCGATGCCCAACAGCTCAGCTGCGCGTCGGCGATTTCCGCTCACCACTTCGAGCGCGTGAAGGATCGCTTCTTTCTCGAGCTCCGCGAGAGGGCGAACTTCGGTGCCGCTCGCACTCGGTGCGCCGCCCGCGCGTGGCGCTGTGCCCTCTTCGACCCAGATGTGCGAATCGTCGATCACGTCGCCATCTGCGAGGATCGCCGCGCGCTCGAGCGTATTCGCCAGCTCGCGCACGTTACCGCGCCACGTACTGTTCGCGATGCGCTTCTCGGCCGACGGAGAGAGCTTGGGCACACTGCGCTTGAGGTCGCGTGCGGCGCGATCCAGCAGGAGCTTCGCGAGAGGAATGATGTCCTCCTTGCGATCGCGCAGGGGGGGCAGCTTGATCGGGAACACGGCGAGGCGGTGATAGAGATCTTCGCGGAACGTGCCCTCGTCGATCATCGCGCGCAGATCGCGGTTAGTCGCCGCGATCCAGCGCACGTCGACCTCGAGGGTGCGGCTGCCACCGACGCGCTCGAAGCGTTTCTCCTGCAGCACGCGCAACAGCTTCGCTTGCAGCTCGGGCTTGAGCTCGCCGACCTCGTCGAGGAAGAACGTGCCGCCATCGGACAGCTCGAGCCGTCCGCGCTTGCGCTCCGTCGCGCCCGTGAACGCGCCCTTCTCGTGACCGAACAGCTCTGATTCGAGCAGCGTTTCACTCAGAGCGGCGCAGTTGATCGCCATGAATGGCTTCGTCGCGCGCGGCGACTTTGCGTGGATGGTGCGTGCCGCGACCTCTTTGCCGGTGCCGCTCTCGCCGAGCAACAGCACGGTCGCGTTGGTGCGCGCGACCTTGTCGATCGCCTCGACGACAGGTGCCATCGCCGGATCGCCGTACGTGAGCGGCGGGCCCGACGTTGGACGCTCCGCGCGGTCATCGCGCTCGGTTGCGTCGACGCGATCCTTGAGCCCGCGATGCTCCAAGGCGCGCTGGACGAGCAAGCGCAGCTCGTCGGGGCCGGAGAGCGGCTTCTGGAGGAATTCGAACGCGCCCAGCTTCATCGCTTCGACCGCGTTGTCGACCGAGCCGTGCGCCGTCATCACGATGACCTCGACCTCGGGCTGCTCCGCGCGCATCTTGCGCAACAGCGACATGCCATCGAGGCCCGGCATCTTCAGATCCGTGAGCAGCAGGTCGAAGCCCCGCTCGTCGAGCAGCTTCGCCGCTTCCTTGCCGTCCTTGGCCGCGACGACCTGATGCTCGTCGAGCTCGAGGCTGTCGGTAATGAACTCGCGCAGACCAGCTTCGTCGTCGGCAACCAGGATGCGGGACATGTTCAGGACTCCGGAATCTCGGCGCGAAACAGGGCGCCACCGTGCGGGGACTCGTGCACCGCGAGCGTACCTCCATGCAGCTCCACGACGCGACGGGCGACGGCCAAACCGAGGCCCGTTCCCTGCGTCTTTCCCGTAAAGAACGGCTCGAAGATCTTCTCGCGCTCGTCAGCGGGCACGCCAGGGCCGCGATCTTCGACCTCGAGGACGAGGAGCCGGCCTACGGTGCGCACGCGGACCTCGACGGGCGGCCCGGCCGAGACGGCGTTGTCGACCAGGTTGATCAGCACCTCGCGGATGCGTTCTCCGTCGAGGGGCCACGTCTTGGGCGCGGCATCGGCGACGACGGTGACGGTCGAGATCGTTGGCTCCGAATCGCGGGACGCATCGACATCGGCGGCGCGCTTTGCGGCAAGCACCCCGGCGACCGCGTCGCGCGCGATCGCAGCGGGCTCGACAGGCTCGCGGTTGATCGCGCCCGTGCGGACAAAGCGTAGCAGGTCATTCGTGAGCTTCTCGAGCCGGATCGCTTCGTCGACGACGCGCTCTGCCTTGGCGCGCGGCTTGTCGCCCTCCGGCAACGCCTTCGCGATCATCTGAGCGAGCAGCTGCGCGTTGCCCTTGAGCGACGCGAGAGGGTTCTTGATCTCGTGCGCGAGAACGGCCGACATTTCGCCGAGGCTCGCCAAACGGCGCTCTCTCTCGCGCTCGCGCTCTTCGCGGGCACGGCGCGCTTCACGTCGCACGAGCACGAACGCCACGCCGAGCAGTGTGGCGGCGGCGATCGCACCGATACCGAGCGTCAGCGTCGATGCATCGCGGAGCGCATTCGCCTGCACGGGCTCGATCTCGACGACGTACCGCAGCGCGCGACCACCAGCCTTCATGCGGCGGAGGCCGCGCAGCGTCAGGCGAATCCGTCCGTGGTCCAGGGACAGGCGCTGATCCAGGCGCGGGGGCCGCTCGTCATCGTCGTCGGGACCGACGGTCACGGCCGAACCTGCGGCGGCCACGACCTGACGGCCCTCCGTCATCGCGATGTAGCGCAAGCCTTCGTCGCGGTGTTGCTCGAGAAGCACTTGCAGATCCTCCGAGGTGGGAACGCCGTCCACTTCCGCCACGTCCGCGCGCACCGCCTCGCGGACCGCGATCGCGTCGCCGCGGCCGACAGCATCGGACGCAGAAACAACCGACGAACGCGTGGTCCACACCGTGGCCAACAGCGCGCCGCCGATCAAAACAAAGATCGCGACGATGCTCCATCCCGCCAATGGTGTGACGCGAGAAGGAGGCATCGTCGCGAGCATACGCCTACCCGAGGGAGACAGACGTTACTCGTCCGCCTTGTCGCCCTTCCGGCCCTCGCCGCCTCTCCGGCCCTCGCCGCCCTTGTGGTGGCGGTGGTGATGACCGAACCGACCCTGCTTGCCAGCAGCGAACTCCTGCTGCGAGAGAACGCCGTCCTTGTTGACGTCGAGCTTCTCGAACCGCATCTCGGTGCGCGCGGCCTTCATCGCCGCTTTCTCGTTCGCATCGAGCTGTCCGTCGCCGTTGAGATCGAACTTCTTGACCATCTCGGCGCGCTTCTCGGCAAACTCCGCCTTGCGATCCGGGCTGGGCGTTCCACCCTGGGCCGCCGCAATACCGACGACAGAACCGACGAGCGCGAGAGAACTAACGATAACGAGCTTCCAATTCTTCGACATGACGTGACCTCCTTGGTCGAACAAGCTCCATCGCAACGCTCGTGCCGCCCCTCAACTGCCCGAATGCAAAGGCGCGGCGCGACGCCCCCGCGGTATCCGCCGGCACCTCGCTGCCGAAACCGCAGCGGGCCTGCAAATCGCGCTTGCTCTGACGCGGTATTGTCGGCGCGTGGCTGACTCCGACGACGACCTGTCGCATACGGCGACGGATCACGCCCGAGCCAAGCCGGCAGTGAGCGAGGACGCGTCAGCCGAAACGCTGCCTGCGTCTCCCGACGCGAAGCGCGACTCGAAGGCGAAGGTGCTGCCCGCCAAGATCGGGAAGTACCGTATCGAGCGCGAGCTCGGCGCGGGCGGCATGGGCGTCGTCTACGTCGCGTTCGATCCGGATCTCGAGCGCCGCATCGCGCTGAAGGTGTTGCGCGCCGCGACGTCTTCCGAGGCAGCACAACGCCTGCAGCGCGAAGCGCGCGCGATGGCGCGACTCAAGCACCGCAACGTCGTGACGGTGCACGAGGTCGCGACGGCGGCGGGCCAAGACTACGTCGCGATGGAGCTCGTCGAGGGCAGCTCGCTCGCCGACTGGCTGCGCGAGAAGAAGCCGACGCAAGCCGAGGTCCTCGACGCGTTCGTGCAAGCCGGTCGCGGCCTCGCCGCTGCCCATGCCGCTGGCATCGTCCATCGCGACTTCAAGCCGCACAACGTGCTTCGCGATCGCGCGGGACAAGTCTCGGTGACGGACTTCGGTCTCGCGCGTGAAGCGTCCATCGAAGGTGATCCACTCGCTGTGACGATGCCGCTCGCTGCTGACGCGAGCACGTCGAAGTCGTCGTCGCTCGCTGGACTCACCGTGACGGGCGCGCTGCTCGGCACGCCGGCGTACATGGCGCCGGAGCAGTGGACCGGCGGTGCAGTCACCCCAGCGACCGATCAGTTCGCGTACTGCGTCGCGCTGTGGGAAGCGGTGTCTGGAACGCGTCCATTTACGGGACCGACCGTCGACATGCTCCGCGCGCAGATCCTCGAGGGCAGTGCCGAGCTCGACGCGAGCGCGCTTCCCAAGGACCTCCGAGCGCCATTGATGCGCGGCCTCGATGCGAATCCCAAGAAGCGCTGGCCGAGCATGGACGCGCTGCTCGCGGCGATCGCACCGCAAAAGCCAGCATCCTCGTGGTTCCCGGTGCGTGCACTGATGGCAGCGGGCGCGCTCGTCATCGCGACGTTGGTCCTCATCACCGCGCGGCGCCAGCCACCGACGCCACCCGCCTCGGCCGTGATTCCGTGTCGCTTGCCTGCGATCTCATCAGCCGAAGCGTGGTCGGACGCGAAGCGCAAGGTCCTCGTCGATCACGGTCGCTCGCTCGCGGTCTCCCAACTCGATGCAGATGCGCGCGCGTGGAAGGCGGCGCGGGACAAAGCGTGCGCTGCGGCTCCGGAACCGCGGGTCGCGATGCTCGCGTGCCTCGACGGCGTGATGGGGCGCTTCGACACGGCGGTGCAAGCAGTGACGGCGAGTACCGCTGATCGCCAGCTCGATGCGGGCGCGATTCTCGTCGACCCGTCGGTGTGCGTG
This sequence comes from Kofleriaceae bacterium, assembly GCA_036499725.1. Classification (GTDB taxonomy): domain Bacteria; phylum Myxococcota_A; class Polyangia; order Haliangiales; family Haliangiaceae; genus JABFXX01. Next base: position 16,989 of record DASYDE010000016.1, on the reverse strand, counting down.
ACCGACCACGCGCCCCACATCACGATCCCATCGCCGGAGGTCCGGATCGCGCTCGCCGTGCAGCTGGAGCGGGAATCGCGTGCTCAGGACGCCACCGCGATCGCAGCGCAGATTGCAAAGAACCTCAGCCTGTCGGGCCCGCCTGCACTGCTCGTGAACAAGGACCCGTGCGCAGCGATGTACGACCACATGCAGCGCGCGACAAAGTTCTCGGATGCGGCGGGCCGTCGTCCCGATACCGAGCTCGTGGAGCAGAATCTCGAGCGTTGCACCGACGATCGCGCGCGAGCCGATGGTGCGTTGGCGTTGCTCGAGCTGGAGCTGGATGACGAGTTCGGCGCGGTGTCCGTGCAGAAGAGGTTGCGACAAGCAGAGATCGCGGTCGAGCCCGTGATGCAGGCCGATATGCGTGCCGAGCTCGACAGCTCGCGAGCGACGATGGCGTCGCGCATGGATGATATTCCGCACTCGTTGAGCGCGATCGATGCAGCGGTCGCAGGCTTCGCGGCTCGGTCACGCATCTACAACGAGATCGACCTCGGTCTGCAGGGTGTGCTCATGCACGAGCTCGTCGCAGAAGCTGCGGACCTCGTCGAGATCAAGCGTCGCTTCGCCTCGATGCACGAGCGAGCGACCAGTGTCCTCGGCGCGGATTCCTCCACGGTGCGCAAGGTCGACCAGTACATGTTCTACTGGGCGTTCGCCGACAACCAAGTCGAGCGATCACACAGAGAGCTCGTCGCGCTGATGAAGCCCGAGCCGATCGAGAAGCCGCGCTCGCTGACCGGTATCGTCGTCGACGAGAGCGGCGCTCCTGTCGCCGGCGCGACCGTGGCAGCGGGGCGGTTCCTCGGTGACGCGATCGGGGTCATGCTGCCCGAGCCGAAGAACGCCAAGCACATCCGTACAACGACGACGGCGGCGGACGGCACGTTCGCGTTTCCCGAGGTCATCACGGACGGGATCGTCATTGCCCAGCTTGGCGATCGCCGCTCACTCGCGAAGAAGATCGACGACAAGGTCACACTGCGCCTCGCGCCGACCTCGCACGTCGAAGGCCACGTCGACCTCAAGGGCCTCTCCGCGCAACGCGCACTCGTCGAGTTCGTGATCGACCCGGCGATGACCTACGGTGTCGTCGCGCCCGTCGCTGCGGATGGCTCGTTCCGCGTCGATGGCGTGCCCCGCGGGGAGCAAAAAGTCGCTGTCGTGATCTCGGGACTGCTCGCCCAATCTCTCGACGAGGCGACGGTCGATGTGAACAGTCCGAGGATCACCGGCATCCAGCTCTCTGCTCCGTCGCCGCAAAAGGCCTATGTCGTCCTCCGCAGTCAGGTCGCGCAACCGCTCGCAAACTCGCAGGTCCTCGTCGTCGCTGGCACCGTCACCGCGACGTTCCTGAGTGGCCTGGATCTGAAGAGCCACGTCACGAGCGTCAACATCGCGCGACCCACGCAGGGCGACAACGTGCCGCCGGAAGTGAAGGCGGTCGCGCGCGACGGTGACCTCTACATCACCGTCACCGGAGCACACGCCAATATGACGGCGTGTGCGATTCCGCTTCCTAGCAACATCACGGATCCGAAGCTGCGCGCGCTGATCATGAGTAACGCGGCCAAGGTCCCGCTCGCTTGCATGCCGGTGCCGACCGACACGACACCCGTCATCGACGAAGTGCCGCCCTGGCCGCGCCTCGACTAGAACACGTAGCCTGCGCTGATCCCGAAGCCGCCCGTGATGTTCGTGAAGGACTGCGACTCGCCGCCCTCCGGCGTCACGTTGCCGATGGAGATGTCGAGCTCGGGGCCGGCTTGCAGCACGACGCGCGACCCAGGGAAGTACGCGAACGGCAGAGCGATCCGGATCAAGCCGGAGACCTGGTTCGCCGACAGCAACTGCCCTGGTGTCAGCTCCGTCTTCTGCGTGCCGAACAGCGCGCCCAGGCCGAGCGTGGGGCGCAGGAACGCGCCGAGGCCGAGGCGGACGTGCAGCGACGCGAACGCCGCACCGCCAAAGGCCGTCGCGTACGTGGTCGCGCTCTGCCGGTCATAGTTCGCGAGGAACTGCCCGCCGATGGACAGGTTGTCCTTCAGGAAGTACTGGAAGCCGAGGCCGCCGAGCGTCGAGACCCGGGTCTGCGCGTCGCTATCGCCGGCCTTGGAGGAGGAGAGAACGAAGATGCCGCCGACATCGATCTCCTTCACGCCCTGCGCGACAAACGTGACCTTGCCGGAGTCACCCGGATTGGCGCCGACCGTGTCAGCGGCGGCAGAGGTAGAGGCGAGAAGCAGCGCAACGAGAAGGACTCGGTTCATGCCTTCTGGTGGGGCGGCTGGCGATTTGTCGCAAAGAAAGTTCGCCGTCGCCGCGAAGTACGCGAGATCAGTGCTTCGGTGCGGCGAGCCCCTTGTCGTCGTCCGGTAGCACGGTCTCCTTCGGGACGCGCTTGCCGGGTGCTACGCCGAACTTCTTCGGCGGGACCGTCGCGGGCGGCGTCGCGGGGACCTCCTGCGGGATGGGCTTCATGACGATACTGCGCGCGACGTAGGCGTCATCGATCGAGACGCTCTGCGAGACGGTGATCATGCCGGGCGCGGTCACGACCACTTGGTACGCACCGAACGGCAACCGCATGTCGGGCGAGTAGGCCTTGCCGTCGACGAGGATCGTGGCGGCAGCAGCGCCGCTATCGACGCTGATGCGCAGCGTTCCGGACATCGGGCGCGCTGGCTCGGCGGTGGTGTGTTGCACGGCGGGTCGCGTTGGCTCGTCGACATGGATAGGTGTGGGCGCATCCCTGCCCGACAGCGTCACGATCAGGAACGCGATGACGCCCGCGAGCAGGGCACCGACGACAGCGAGCGCGATCCACAGCGGGCGCGTGCGATCGGGTGCCGCGTGATAGGGAATACCAGCGCTCGGCGTGAGGCGGATCGCCGCCGGAACAGCGTAGTTGGTGTAGCTGCGCGACGACCCGATGAGATCGTTTGGACTCGACGGCGTGTCGGTGAGGAACGAGTCGACCGCGCCGCTCTGTCTCGCGACGGGGCCGGTGTTGAGGAACGGAACGAGGCCGACGCCGGTCGGCGGGGCTACACCGAACGACGCGAACGCGGCGGTCTCGATGACACTGACGACCTCCGTGAGCTCGGGGCGCCCCTCTGGAGTCTTGGACAGCATCCGCAGCACGATGCCGTCGAGCTCTGGAGGAATATCAGCGACGATCGAGGACGGCGCGACGGGCGCCTCCATCAGGTGCTTCGCGACCATCTCCATCGCGTTGTCTGCGATGAAGGGCGGCCGTCCGGTGAGCAGCTCGAACACGATGCCGCCGAGCGCATAGACGTCGGCCTTGTGATCGATCGCGTAGCCCTTGGCCTGCTCGGGTGCGATGTACTGCGGCGTACCGACGATCGCCCCTGTCGCGGTCTTGGAGACGCCGTTGTCGGTCCGCACGAGCTTCGCGATCCCGAAATCGAGCAACTTGACGACAGGGTGATCGTCGCGCCTGGCAAGGAACACGTTGTCGGGCTTGAGGTCGCGGTGAATGACCTGCTTGGCGTGCGCCGCTTGTAACGCGCGAACGAGCGGCTTGACGATCGCGCCGACCTCGGCGAGAGACGGGCGCGAGCGCGCGATGCGTTGGCGCAACGTCTCACCCTCGAGCCACTCCATGACGAGGAAGCGGCGACCATCGGGCATCTCGCCAAATGCGAAGACGTCGACGATGTTCGGGTGATTGATGTTGTTCACCGCGCGCGCTTCGTCGATGAAGCGTTCGACGGTCGCCGAGTCGCTGCACAGCTCCTTCAACAGGATCTTGATCGCAGCGCGCTTGCCGATCAGCGGATGCACGGCGGAGTAGACGACGCCCATCCCGCCCTCGCCGACCTTCGCCTCGACCTGGTACTCGCCGAGCCGCATGCCCGGCTTGATCTCGAACTCGCGGATGTCGATGTTCGCGAGCGTCGCGTTGCGGACGTCCATCTCGCCGGACGTCCGCTCGACGATGATCCCACCGATTTCCGTCTTGTCCCCATCGCCCGGCTGGACGATCGGAGCGTTGAGCTCGGTGTGATCGTCGTCGACTTCCTGTGGCAGCCGCGGGTTAGCCCGTGGCTTCTTGGGAGTCAGCGGATCCACGTTCCCTCAGTATACGGTGCAGGATGCGACGATCCTGCCAACCCACACATGGCGAAAGGGTAACGGTCGGGAAGCGCGCGTGCCTACACTGGGTCTGATGTGCTCAAAAGTGGAACGCGCCAACCGCCATCGCGCCGCCGCTCGTCGGGATCAGCGCGACAGGAGGCTGCTCCGCCGACCGTCCGGACAGTAGCCAGAGCGCGATCCCACCCCCGATGCCGACGCCACCGACGACGAAGCCCGTCAGCGAGACCGCCTGCCAGCGCTTCCCGCGGTCATCGAGCTGCGTCGCCTTCTTCTCGACGTCCGCCCAAACGCAGTGATCACAGAGGCCTTCGCGGTCATCCGCGATGCTGCGGAGCTTCACTTCACCAACGACACCGACCGCGACACCTGCGACGCCGATCCCGATGGAGGTGATCGCGAGCCACGGCGTGTGATGCACGGGCGGCGGAGTGGGCTTCTCGATCGGCGAAGCGAGCTTCTCCGCGACCAAGACCGGCGGCGGCGTGGGCTTCTCCGCGATCGTCGCTTGCTCGCGCGCGCACACGTCCATCTGATCGATGTGGCTCTGAATCTTCGCTCGCGCGCTCGCACCGACGACGGTCGGAAGGAACAAGCGATACGCGTTCGCCGCCTTCTCGCACGAGTTGCCGAACCGATACGACTGCGCGACGTTGAACAGGTACGCGGGATCCTGATTGAGCGCGTACGCTGATTCGAACTTCTGCGCCGCATCGATGTAGCGGCCCGCGGTGTAGAGCTGCTGGCCTTCGGCGTACGCGACGTCGGCGGTTGGATCCGCGACCGCTGACGGCGCCAGCGCTGCAACGAGAACCACACCCGCGATCCCGCGCATGGGAATCATTCTACCTTACCGAGCCACTCTGTACGGACGTCGTAGTCGGGGTCCGGAGGCTCGGGCGCGGGGCGCTCCTCGACGGGCACGCTCTTGAGGTTGATGCGCACGCGATACCACGCCGAGCTCCGACCGCGATTCGCGTCGACGAGCACGTCCTCGGCAGCCAGGCGCGCCGCGACGGCGGGATGGCGCTGCTTCCACCGCTCCAGACCGGCGAGCGCGTCCTTCTTCGCTTTCGCCTGCGCGATGGTGATGACGGGCATCTCCTCGCGCTGCGGTGGTCCCTCCGCATCCTGCGTGGCGGCGAGCGCGAGCAATGTATCGAGCCTCCCGATGGCCGCATCGATGCCCGCGTGCGCGTCACCGTTCGCCGCGAACATCGCCGGTACGGTGCGCAGCGTGAACTCGCGCGGATCGCACTGGAGGAACGCGTCCCACGAGAGCGGCATCGACACGCGCGCATCCTGCATCGGGCGCACGGAGTACGCGCTCGCCGTCGTGCGGTCACGAGCGTTCTGGTTGTAGTCCACGAACACGCCGTGACGCTGCTCCTTCCACCACCGCGCCGTCGCGATGTCGGGCGCGCGCCGCTCGATCTCGCGAGCGAGCGCCTGCCCTGCTCGCTTCACGTCGGCGAACTTCCACTCGCGCGCGATCCGCACCCAGATATGCGCGCCGCGCGAGCCGCTCGTCTTGGGCCAACCGATCAGTTGGTGCTCGGCGAGCACGTCGCGCACGACGGCGGCCGTGGCGAGAATCTGCGACCACTCGATGCCCGGCCCCGGATCGAGATCGATGCGCAGCTCGTCGGGGCGGTCCATGTCGTCGGAGCGCACCGCGTGCGGATTGAGGTCGACGCACCCGAGGTTCACGACGTACGCGAGCGCCGCTTTCGTCGCGACCGCGATCTCGTCAGCGTGCCGGCCCGATGGGTAGTGAAACGTCGCGATGTCGATCCAGTCGGGCCGCTTCTCGGGGACGCGCTTCTGGAAGAACGGCTCGCTGTCGATTCCGTTTACATAGCGCTTCAGCACCATCGGCCGACGGGCCACGCCACGCAGCGCGCCCTCGGCGACCGACAGGTAGTACTGCACGAGCTCGCGCTTCGTGATAGACGCCTGGGGGAAGTAGATCTTCTCCGGGTTGGAAAGCGTCACCTCGACGCCGTCGAGCTCGAGGATCTCCTTCACGGCCTTCGCCACCCCTGGATCTTTGCACGATGTCTGCGCCAACGCTTCGTAACCTCCTGTCGTTGGCGATGCCGATGGTCCTGGCGCGGGCGAGCCAGTCCCTCATCACGCTCGCCGACGCACTGCAGACCAAGCACCTCGGCCCCGAAGCCATCGCGTCTGTCGCGACCGGCGGCCTGAACGTCATCGGCTTCGCCACGCTCGGGATGGGCACCGTGTTCATCGTGCAGAGCTTCGTCTCTCAGCACGTCGGGCGCGGCGAGCGTGACGCGACTCCGCGGTACGCGTGGTACGGCCTCGCGATCGCCCTGCTCGCGCAGCTCGTCGCGCTCGGCTTCTTGCCCGTGATCGAGCCCGCGCTGCGCTTCATCGGTTATGCGCCCGTCGTGCGCGTCGAGATGTCGAGCTACATGGACATCCGCCTGTGCTCGATCGCAGCTGTCATCGGCGTCGAGACACTCGGTGCCTGGTACGGCGGCCTCGGCAACACCTGGATGCAGATGGTCGCGGGCATCGTCTCCATGGTCACCGCGATCTTCCTCAACTGGGTGCTCATCGACGGTCACCTCGGCGCGCCCGCGATGGGCGTGGCCGGCGCCGCGCTCGCTGCGACGATCGCGACCTGGGTCGGCTTTCTCATCCTCGCTGTCAGCTTCTGGCGTCGCTGGGGCATGGCGATCGGTGGTCCGGCGCCGGCGCGCGACCGTCCACTCGCTCTCTCGCTGCGCGAGTTTGGCCGCGTCGTTCGCTTCGGGATGCCGAACGGCCTCAACTGGTTCGTCGAGTTCGCCGCGTTCCAGCTGTTCGTGAACGTCGTGTTCGGTGGTCTCGGCCCGCAGACGCTCGCCGCGTTCAACGTCGTGCTCGCGATCAACACGCTCGGCTTCATGCCCGCGTTCGGTCTCGCGTCCGCCGGTGCGATCCTCGCCGGTCAAGCGATCGGTGCGGGTGCCAAGGAGAACGTGTGGCCGACCGTTCGTCTCACCTTGATGTGCACGCTCGGCTGGATGGCGCTCGTCGGGGCGGTCTACGCGATCGCGCCCCACTTCTTGCTCTCTGCCTTCGCGAGCGACAAGACGACGCGCGCGTTCCTCGATCTCGGCGCGACGCTCCTGCTCATCAGCGCGATCTGGCAGCTGTTCGATGCGACGGCGATGACGCTGTCAGAGACGCTGCGCGCAGCGGGCGACACCACGTGGGGCGCCATCGTGCGCGCCCTCCTCGCGTGGGGCGTCTTCACACCCGTCGCGCTCGGCGTGGTCCGGGTCGGCGGCTACGGCGCCGTCGAGGCGATGCTCTGCCTCGTCGGTTACCTCGCTCTGCTTGCAGCCGCTTTCGCGTGGCGCTTCAAGAGCGGGCGGTGGCGCTCGATCCAGTTGATCGAGCCGACGTTACTTTGAGGCGTTACTTCGAGGCGAGAGGCGTGGACGTCGGGTTGGACGCCAGAGCCTGGGCCGCCGCGCTGGTGCGGTGCATCGGATCGAACGCATACGAGAGCGCGACCGAGGCGACGATCGCCTCCGCGCCGAACGTGCCCTTGTACGCGGGCATGTAGAGCTCGTCGCTCGTGCTGCGCGTACGCGGCAGGACGCCGAGGACGCTCGCGTGCAGCGACAGACCGTTGCCGAACGCATAGCTGCCACCAACGGTGAGGTCGATCCGGTCCACGTCAGGCAGCTGCGCCGTCTGCGTCGTGCTCGGAATCGGCGTGGGATCCCAGATGAAGCCGAGGCGAACCGCGGCTTCCTTGGTGATCGCGTACTCGGCACCGATGCGGATCGTCGTCGTGTTCTTGTAGTTCTCGGGCGTCACCGATTTGACGCCGCCGGGCAGATCGATGGTCAGCGTCTTGAACTTGTCCCACTGCTGCCACATCGCGTCGATCTCGAGCTCGAGCTGCGGGATCGGGTTGACGGCAACGCCACCGTCGAACGCCATCGGCAACGTGATCGAGGTCGCGATATCGCCATCGGGCGGCAGCTGATCGCGGTACGGGGCCGCGATGTCGAAGTCGCCGCCGCCCTTGAAGTCGAGGTTGACCTTGCTGCGCCACATCGCGCCGATCTTCAACATCTTGAGCGCGGCCGGGCGATACATCACGCCCGCGCGACCACCGACACCGAACGCGTTGCCACCGAGATCGGCGGTACCGGTCGTGTCACCGAAGTCGACCTCCTTCTGGAGATGCACCGTTGCGGGGACGAGGTCGACACCGCCACCGAACGTGAGACCAGGGACGAACTTCTCGAGGTTGATGCCGACGGCCGCCGAGATCTCGTACGCGCGCAGCGACTGGTCCTGGATCACCGCCGCCTGCGGGTGATGATCCGGGTAGGAGACCGCGAGACCGAACGGCGCGTGGAAGCCGACGCCGACCGCGATCATGTCGTGGACGCGAGCGGTCGCGAACACGGATGGAGCGAGCTGCGGAGCCGAGTCCGTCTTGACCTTGGCGCCGCCACCTTCGGGCTCGTACGAGCCCTGCGCGACATACAGCGTGCCGTTAACGCTGACCTGCACGCCGTCGGCGACCGGAATGCCGCCGGGGTTGTAGATCACCGACGAGGCATCCGTGTCAGACGCCGTCGACGCACCCGCGCGGCCGTTGGACTTGGCGTCGTGCTCGTTGAGGAAGAACGCGTTCGCCGAGGCAACTCCGCCCAGGCTCGTGACGACGAGGAACAGCGATGTAGAAATGCGAGTAAGCATGATGTTCCTCGTGGTTAGTTGCGGTTGAGGATGAGGAAGGTGATCAAGTCGGTCTGCATGCGCTTGGTGCCGTTGAGGCCGCGCGTACCGTCGTTGTCACACACGCCACCGGAACCACCACACTGCGCATCCGCATTACAGGTGAGGGTCGTCGCGATCGTGCAGTGACCGACCGAGGGGCGAAGCAGCGATGCGTGCTCGAACAGCGCGCCAGCCGTGGTCTGCAGCGTGTTCGTGGCGTCGGGGCACGACGGGCTCCCCGTGTTGGCGGGCGAGTTCGTGTACAGCACGTACGAGTTCGCCGACGAGCCGTTCGCGAGGATGCCGGGCGTCGGTCCGGTGGGGCCTGCCGACGGAACACAGGCGGCATCGCGGCGCGACGACGTGAGGCCCGTGAGCGCCGCTTCGTTGTTCGTCGCGATGTTCGGAACGACCTGGTCGTCCATGACCTCCTGGATCAAGAGGCGCTTCATCGCGAGCTTGGGCGTGAAGTTCGCCGGGTCCGCGTTGTCGAGCACCCAGCGACCGATGGACGCGAACTGCTGGTAACCCGGCTGCTTCTTCCAGCCCTGGTCCGCGGCGACACACAGCGCGGTCGCACCCGCGGACGACTTGTCGCCCGTGAGGATGCCGGCGTCGATCAGCGAGTCGACGAGCGAGCAGCGAATCTCGAGCGTCTGCGTGTTCTCGAGAATGTCGATCCAACCAACGCCCGGCACGCTGTACGCGCGAGCCTTGATGTCGTCGCGCACGGCGCCAAACGTGGAGCCCATGATGCCGCCGAGCGAGATGCCGGCGTAGCTAACCTTGGTGTCGTCGAAGCCAAACGCCTCGTTCGGCGTGGTCGCGCACGCGGTGGCGCCGCAACCCTTGATCATGTTCCGCAGGCTCTGCAGGTCGAGCACGCTCTGGCGGATGTTGTCTCGCGTGTTCGCGAGGTCGGGCGAGAGGAACGGAGCGAAGCACTCCGGGTGAGCCGTCGCCGGAGCATTGGCGCACGCACCCGTGCTGGAGATGCGAATCGCGCGGCTGTCGTGCGAGACGAAGTCGATGCCGATGGTGAGGAAGCCCGTCGAGAAACCGAGCACGGGCTGTGGGGTCGCCATCTGCGACGCGATCGCGAAGATGCTCTGCTTGGTGCTGCCGAGACCGTGACCGAAGATCACCGTCGGGTAACCGGTGACGGGCTTGGCGACGGCCGGGACGAACGCGAGGAAGCCGATGTTCTCCGTCGACTGCATCGTCGGATGAATCGGATCCGACCACGGACCGGGAATCTTGTGCGCCGCATCGAACGGGTTGTCCTTCAGCACCTGGAACTGCTTCGCCGGCATGGCGCCCGCGAACACGTCACCGATGTTGGAGCAGCCCGCCGCCGCGCAGAGGCCCGCGCCCGTGGCGTAGAGGAGATTGGCCGGAGCGCCTGCGACCGACCCGAGCGCGACGGCCATGAAGCAGAACGCGTTGGTGTCGCCCGCCTGGCACTGCGAGTACGGCTGCGCCCCGCGGTTGATACCGGCCGGGCACGAGGCGCCCATGGTGCACGTCAGCGACACGAGACCCGCGGGGACCGGGTTACCGAGCTGCGCGGCCGCGCTATCCGCGACCGACGGGTCGAGCGGATCGGTGACCGTCTGCGTCTTGAACTCCCATGCGACGAGGATGTCCTCGCGCGCATTACCGGCCGCGGTGAGGAAGGTCAACGCGGTTGCGTGCGCCTTCCACAGCAGGTCGATGCCCTGGATCTGCGCGAGGTCGGCGGCAACAGTCGGGTCGAGCGGCGTGCGGTTGTCCTTCACGCTCCCATCCGGGTTGAGCGTGACGGGATCCGCTTCCTGGCGAACCAGCGACCACGTGAACGTCGCGCCGAACGGCGTGCCGTCCGTCGTCTTCACTCCGTTCAGCACCGCGACGGTGTAGATGCTCTTCTGCTCGAGCGGCACCAGCGGGATGAACACGATCTGCGTGACCATCTTCGGGTTCGCGCAAGCGGCGTCGTAGCGCAGCGTCACGGTGGGCAGCGTCAGGTACGGGATCTCGACGGCCTCCCCCGGGGTCACCGCGGTGGAGCCGCTCGCCCGCTTGTAGATCTTCACGTGGCCCGTCAGGCTCGCCGCGTCGACAGCGACAGCACCATCGGTGCCGGCCGCAGGCGCGAACGTGGCGTAGAGCGTCGGCTCGTACGTCGCGAAGCCGTCGAGCTTGTTCAGCACGTCTTCGCGCGTCGCCTTGGCGATCGCTCCCTCGTTGCACTGCGCGGGAATGTTCACCTTCCCCGTCGCAGGATCGAGGATCAGGTTGTTGGGGAACGGAATGACGCTATTGGCCGGGTCGAATTCGACCACCGGTCCCAGCTTCCCAACTTCATCAGCATCCTTGTCGATGCTCGGCGCGCAGGCCGAGACACCAATTAGAAGGCTGGGAACCACCAACCATCGCAACTTGGCGAGCATGTTTTCTCCGTAGTCGAACGTGTCGCGAAGTATATGCAGTTAAATCGCGAGCCCGCCACCTTCGCCACCCCTTGCTGGTCAGCGATTGTGATCTTCGTCGAGATCCGACACCGTCGAGTGGGCGAGCCAGGCCTCGGCGCGTTCCTTACGTAAGCGGGTCAGAACGTCGTTGATCTCCGCCCCGACGAGGAGCGCGACGTTGCTGAGCCACAACCAGGTCAGGAAGATGATCGCGCCCCCGAGCGCGCCGTACGTCTTGTCGTAGGAGCCCCACCGACGAAGATACACGTTGAAGGCGAAGCTGATCCCCAGCCAGAGTGCGACGCCGACGAACGAGCCGGTGGTGAAGATCCGGAACGGAGCCCGTCGGTCGGGCAAAAACTTGTACACGACCGCGCACACGGTCATGACGAGCAGGCCCGCCCCCACCCAGCGGCCTGTGCTCCACACCACATCAAAGGCGCTCCCGAGGCCGAACCGATCCACCAGGTAGTGCCCGACCACCGGGCCCACGACAAGAAGCGCGAGCGCGAGGACCGCCATCAGCGCGACCGCCACCGTGACCGCAACTGCGATCACCTGCCGCTTCCACCACGGCCGACGCTCTTCACAATCGAAGATCGCGTCGAGGGCAGTCGCGAGCGACGCCGTGCCGCGCGACGCACCCCACAGCGCGATCACCAGCGACGTGATCGCAAATCCCGTCCCTGCGCCGTCGATCAGCTTGGACGTGAAATCGGAGATCAACACGCGCGTCGATTCGGGCAGCGTCGAGGTCACCATGAGGACGCCCGTGTGGACGGTCACCGGATCGATCACGAGCAGCGAGAGCGTCACGATGAACACGATCATCGGGAACAACGCGAGCACCGCGTAGTACGCCATCATCGCGCCGAGATCGGTGATGTTGTCGTCGATACACTCGTTGACGAGGCGCCGCAGGAACACCAGCTTCGGCAAGCGCCGCCGCATGGATCCCGCGGCGCGCGCCATGCGCCCCGGCGACACCGTGCGCGGGCGCTCACTCGCCTTCGTTGCCGCGGGTGCTTCGAAGGTTTCCGTCGCCACCACGACGTCCACAGCAGTGTCCGTGCCACACCGACGCGTCAGTGCGACTGGAACAGCGCTTCTGACGAGTAGACGAACATGCGGCCGACGTCGCCGAGGTTCAGCTCGACTGCGAACGCAGAGTCGATCTCGAACAGGAAATCCGGACCGCCTTCGGCCTCTTGAATGAAGTGAGGTCCGTTCCCCGGCACGATCAGATCGGTGCGATCGAAGACCTTGCGCAGCTCGAACAGCGATCCCGTCTTCTTGCCACCTTGGAACACCCGCGTCGGCACCTGCATCCTGATCACGTCGAGCGCGATGCCGTTCTCCTGGCTCGCCACCTTCGCGGCCGACTTCTTGCCGGCGGTCGCCTTCTTCAGCTGCGCGGCGGTGATCTCGACGATCGTCGAGTCCTTGAAGCCCTCGGCGATGTTGTCGACGAACACCGCGACGGCGGCCGTGTCCTTCGCGAGCCACCTGCGCTCGTCGGGACCGAGAACGTCCGCGTCGAGCGTGATGACGTGCTCCATCTTCGTCTTCGTCTTCTTGCCGCTCGTCGGCCAGCGCTTCGCGTCGACACCGATCGGATCACCGAACAAGCGATTCACCGTCGCCTTCGTCGGCGCCTTGTCCGAGCGCGTGATGATGCAACGCTCGACGGTCTCCTTCAGTGACGCATCCTCCGCGCACTCCTTCGCGAGCCGCGCGAGCTTCACTGCGATGGGCTCGACGAGTGATTCGTCCATGAAGCGGAGGTACGGCTCGATCCACTCCTTGTAGCGAACGTTCGTGGTCGTCCGGTACAGCTCGGCCGCGCGGTTCCACACGCGCTTGTCGTCGCGATCCGTCGCGGCCTTGAAGCCGGTGTCGAACAGCCGCGACGAGGTGTGAAGGATGCCGATGAGCTGTTGCAGCGCCGCGTGGTCCGGCGCGTCGGTCGTGTAGATCCGCTCCAGCTTCTCGAGCGCGGCCACGAGATGGTCCGCCGACGGCAGGGCGGGCTCCAGCTTCCGGTTCTTCCGCTCCCAGTAGAGGCTGCCGGAAACGGCCCACGCGTTGATCACGGCGACCGGATCGTCGGACGTGAGGCCTTGCTCGATCACGCTCGTCGGTTTCGTGAAGCGCTGGATCATCTGGAACGCGTCGCGGTTGTCGGTTCGCCCCCACTCGATCTTCTCTTCACCCGTGAGCAGCGCGCGCCGATTCGCGAGCCGCGCCTTGGCCTGCTCGATCACTGTCTCCATCCGCTTGCCGCTCGCGTTCTCCTCGAGCGTGCTCACGATCGCGTCCGCGTGAGGTGCGCCCGTGAGTCCGTTCGCGATGTTCTCGCTCGCGCGCATGACCTTGTACTTGTCCTTGTAGTCGTCTTTGCCCGCCTTCCATTTCTCCCGCACGAGCTTCGCGACATCGTCATTCCAGACGATGAAGCAGAGGAGAAGGAGCTTGCCGTCCTGGAACAAGCTCGCTCGGATCACCGTCGACGCGATCTTCGACAACCACGCGCGCAGTTGCTCGACGAACGGCAACACGTTCCGATGCACGGTCTGATAGCCGCTGACGTCCTTCTCGACGGACGACGGATCGTACTCGCCACCACTGCGCGGCGGATCGACCCAGTACTCGGCGACGAGATTCGCGGAGTGCTCGTTCTCGCGTCGATCGAACCCGGCGAGCCGAGAGGTCAAGAGCGTTTCGGTCATCAGCCCGCGCCGAAACACTTCGAACGTCAAGCAGCCTTGGTTTCCGAACCACTGCTGCTCGTTACCCAGCGCGAACAGCATCAGGAGCTGCGCGTCGCTCATGGCGCGAATCGCAACCCAGGCGCTGAGATCGAAGCGGGGCCACAACGTGCACAGATCCTTGTCGGAGATGCGCGCGAGAAACCGCGTGGCGAGCTGTTCGCTCGTGAATTCGATCTCGCGATCCTGATCCTTGTCGAACGTTGTCCCCCTCGTGTCCATGATGACCACGCGGACGGCATCGAGCTCGTCGTCGGTCAAGAACTCCTCGTACGCCGAGAATCGAAACCGCTGGTTGGGGTCCGCCGGCTTGAACGCCTTGATGCCGCGGATCCTCGCGAACAGCTCCGTCAGCAGTTGGTACTCGTTGACCACGTCCTTCTTGGTGAAGAACTTCTCTGGCATGTAGCGGAGCGACGCGGCGCGCCACTCGTGATTGCGATCCGCGTATTCGCGGAGTTTCTTCGCGTCCTCGGCAGTCTTGACCTGCTCGAACGCAGTGCGCACCGAGGCGGCATCGGTGAATGCGGGGTCACTCATTGCTAGTCCGGACGTACGCGCGGCGCGCAGAGTCGAACGACACTGTCGGCCACGCAGGCCTGCTCGGCACCGGGTGCTCAGTACCGGAAGTACGTCGCGTTGCGCTGCTCTTCTTCGATGCGCTGCTTCACGATGTAGTAGCGAATGCCCGCCACGATCAGGATCAGCACGCCGACCGCGATGGCGCGGAAGAGATCTTTGTTCGTGCGGCTGATGCGCATCTCGGGGGGGAGCTCTCCCGCGGACGCCTGCGCGGCGGCGAGCTGACACGACATGCACTTCGTCGCGGTGCCCGCCGCGGACTGCTTGAAGAACTCGTGACAGCCCGCGCAGCGCGTGTCCACCATCGCGAGCTCCGTGCCGCGATACGGGCCGTCGGCCTGCTTCTCGGGCTCGTTGCTCCCCTTCCCCGTCAGGATCTCGTTGAACACCTCGATCTCGTAACACGCGGCTGCGTCGACGATCCCGAAAATGAAAAACGGCCACCTCCGGAAAGGCGGCCGCTCGTCAGCAGATGACGAGAGTTACTTGTTCTTGATCGCGTCTTCCTTGGCCTTCTTGGCCTTGGCGAGGAGCTCTTCGCCGATGTTCGACGGGACTTCGGCGTACTTCGCGAACTCCATCGTGAACTCTGCCTTGCCCTGCGTGGACGAGCGGAGCGGCGTCGAGAAGCCGAACATCTCGGCGAGCGGAACTTCTGCCTCGACCTGCGCGTTTCCGTCCTCTTCGGTCGATCCCATGACGATGCCGCGACGCTGCATGAGCAGACCGAGCATGTTGCCCGAGAACTCCGCCGGACCTTCGAGCGAGACCTTCATGATCGGCTCGAGGATCTTGGGCTTCGCGCGGGGGAAGAACTCGCGGAATGCACCGCGGGCAGCTTCCTGGAACGCGTTATCGGACGAGTCGACATCGTGCGACTGACCATCGTTGATGGCGACGCGGAGGCCGACGATCGGAACGCCCAGGCGCGGGCTCTTCGCGACCATGGACTTGAAGCCCTTTTCGCAGGACGGGATGAACTCGCGCGGAATCGCGCCGCCCTTGATCTCGTCGACGAACTCGAACTCGGCGTTCTCGTGCGGCTCGGCGTAACCGGCGACGCGACCGTACTGACCGGAGCCACCTGTCTGCTTCTTGTGGGTGTAGTTGAACTCCACCTTCATGCCGATTGTCTCGCGGTACGCGACCTGCGGCGGCGAGGTGACGACCTCGGCCTTGTACTCGCGCTTCATGCGCTCGATGTAGACGTCGAGGTGGAGCTCGCCCATGCCGGCGATGATCGTCTCGTTGGACTCCGCGTCCACGTAGCACGTGAACGTCGGATCCTCTTTGGTGAAGCGGTTGAGCGCCTTGGACATCTGGATCTCGGCGCCGCCGTCCTTGGGCTTGATGGCGACGGAGATGACGGGCTTGGGAACGAACATCGACGTCATCGCGTAGTTCACGGTGCCGTCGGTGAACGTGTCACCGGAGTTGCAGTCGACGCCGAACAGCGCGCAGATGTCGCCGGCGCTCGCGTCGAGGATGTCTTCCTTGTCATCCGAGTGCATGCGGACGAGACGGCCAACCTTGACCTTCTTGCCGTTGCGCGTGTTGATGATGAAGTCGTCCTTGCGAACCGTACCCGAGTAGAGACGGATGTACGTCAGCTGGCCGTAGCGACCATCCTCGAGCTTGAACGCGAGCATGACGAGCGGCTTGGCCGGATCGCACGGGAGGACGAGCTGCGCTTCGTCCTTGTCGAGGTCGAGTGCGACGTTCTCGACTTCGCGGGGCTCCGGGAGGAAGTTGCAAACGCCGTCGAGCAGCAGCTGCACGGCCTTGTTGCCGAGCGCGGAACCACACATGACGGGGGTGCACTTGAGCGCGATCGTCGAGGCGCGCAGAGACGCGCGGAGCAGCTCCGGGGTGACCTTGTCCTCGAGGATCGCTTCGGCGAGCTCGTCGTTGACGAGGGAGAGGCCGTCGAGCATCTCCTCGCGCATCTTCTCGCACAGCTCCTTGAGCGTGCCAGTGGCGCCGTGCGACGCGAGCGGGTGGAGCTGGTCCGGAATCGGGCCGCGCTCGATCTGCTCGCCGTTCTCACCGTGGAACGTGTACGCGACCATCTCGATCAGATCGACGACGCCTTCGAGCTTGTCCTCGAGGCCGATCGGAACCTGGATCATGACGGGGTTGAGCTTGAGCTTCTCGCGCAGCTGCTCCTTCACGCGGAACGGGTTCGCACCCGTGCGGTCGAGCTTGTTGACGAACGCGATGCGCGGAACCTTGTAGCGGCGCATCTGGCGATCGACCGTGTA
>DASYDE010000015.1:0-34108 GCA_036499725.1 Kofleriaceae bacterium | reverse complement strand
TCGGATCGGATCGGATCGGATCGGATCGGATCGGATCGGATCGGATCGGATCGGATCGGATCGGATCGGATCGGATCGGATCGAAGACTTTGCGTCTCCGTGTCTTCGCGGTTCTCTGCCTACGCCTCGCCTGCGTCCCTCGCCCGGCGAGGCCGATCGTCTTGGCGATCTTGGCGCCCTTGGCGGCTAAATCCTTCCCCTCGGCCCGCGTCCCTCGCCCGGCGAGGCCGATCTTCTTGGCGCCTTTCGCGGCTAAATCTCCTACGCCGTCGCCGCGGTGCCGCCCGACCGAGCGATGGCGGCTACGGTTGCAGCTGCGAGTTAAAGCGAGCCTGGTACTCCGCGGCCAGCGCCTCGAACGCGGCCTTGTCCTTCGTGCGCGAGTACGCCTTGGCAAGCGTGCGCCACGCCTGACCGAGGTCTGGGTCGACCGCGATCGCTTTCTTCAGCTGCGCGATGCCCTCGTTCGTGCCCGACGCGTTCTTCAGCGCGATCACGCCCGAGAGATAGAGCGCCCACGACTCGTTCGGATCGGCGGCGAGTGCCTTGTTGCAGTTCGCCTTTGCGGCGTCGACGCTGCCTTGGCGCATCGCGAGATCACAGCGCGCGGCGTAGAGGCCCGGCGCGCCCGGCCATTTTTTCTCGGCGGCCGCGAGCGCTTTCTCGGCATCGCCGTACTTGCTGCCGTACACGAGCTCGAGGGACTTTTTGACGGCCGCGACGAGCGCTGCCTCTTGCTCCGGTGCGACGAGCTTACTGCCGCGCGGCACGCCGTAGCGCGCGCGGACCGACGCGACGGAGACCGCGATCGGATCCTTGTCGAGCTTGGCTTTTACGATCGCGTCGTCGGTCCAGGTGAGCGCGCCGAGGCCCTGGTAGATGCCGATCACGCGGCGCCACGTTGCTTCGGCGGCGGCGGGGTCGGGCAGGTTGACGATCTTGCTCTCGGCGAGCTGCAGCTCTTTGCGCGCGGCGACGATGTCCTCGTCCTTGCCGCCCTTGAGCTGCGCCTCGGCGATCGCGATGTGCGGGCCCGGATCGCCCGGTGCGAGCTCGGTGACGCGGCGACACGCCTGCATCGTCTTGGGATCGCCGACGCCGACCTTGGCGAGCATGATGTCGCACTTGAGCTGGTGCAGCGTGCCCGTCGCGGGATACGCGGCGAGGAGGTTGTCGAGCTCGGCGAGCGCAGTCGGGACCTGGTCCTGCTTCACGAGCTGCTTGATGCGCGTCAGCTGATCGAGCGCGGCGGCGGGGACGTCGGTCGCGACCTTGCCCTTGTTCGCCGCGTCGGTGAGGGTGCGCAGATACGCGGTCGTCTCTTCTTTGGAGGCCGCGATCCACCCGCCCCAGTCCTCCTTGTCGATCACCTCGAGGAGGCGCTTCGCGATCTCCGCATTGTCGAGCTCGGCGGCGCGGCCGTCGCCGGCGATGGTCATCAGCTCGCGCGTCTTTTCTGCAAAGCCGTGCTGCGTCGGCGAGTACAAGACATTTCCGATCCACGCCGGATCCGTCTCCGCGATCGCGCCGAGCGTCGTCGCGAGGAAGTGCAGCAGGATGACCGTCTGCTTGTGTCGCTTGTGCGACTCCATCACCTGCGCGCGCTCGGCCTCTTTGAGATCGGGCAGCGTGCCGGCGATGGCGGCGGTCTCCTGTTCCTCGGCCCAGGCGTGCACGATGATGTGCTTGCCGAGCGGGCGCGCACCGCCGAGCTCGCTGAACGCTTTCGATGCGCTGCCGTTGGCCGCGATGTAGCCGACGACCCAGTTCACGCCGTCGCCCTTGTCGAGCTCCTCGAGCTGCTGGAGCGCGGTGCCCGGATCGCCCGAGCGGGCCCAGTCCTTGGTCTCCGCGATCGAGAGACGCACGCCGATGAGTGGCGTCAGCACCTGGCTCGCGTAATCGACCTGCTCGGTGATCTCTTCTTTCCACTTGGGTAGCGCCTTCACGCCCGGATCGACGTAGACGCGCAGCGTGAGTGGATGTGGATCACCCTCGCGCGGTCGCTCCGCTTCGAGCGTGGCCGGCGTGACCTTGGACAGATCGACGTCGTGGTTCTTGATCTGCGGCCCTCCGCACGCGGCGACGGCGGCGAGAACGAGTGCGCGGCGCTTTGCGGCCATGGCCGGACTGTAGCTCGATCTCTATGGAGTAACCTGCGCGCGTGTTGCTCCTCGACGAACGGATCCTTGCCGACGGAATCCACGTGCGCACTCACGCATCGGTTGACGGTGATCGCGTGACGTTGCACGAAGCGCAGAAAGCGATCGGCGGCCTGACCGTCGCCGCGCTCGGTCACGTGATGCAGCACTACGGGCGCGAGCTCGAAGGGTCGATCGTCGACTCCGGTGCGCTGACGGGAGACGCGCTGGAGCTGCCCGGTGGCCTGCGCTTGCGGCGCTTCCACTACCACGCGATCGTCGATGCGGAGGGCCGCGATTACCTCGTCTGGGAGCGCCCGGGGCAGCCTCCGCTCGCCGTCGTGGCGACGATGGCGACGGCCGCGCTGCGGTACATCGCCCTCCGGGTGGCGGGCGACGCGGGCCCCGACGCTGGCTAGTACCCCTCAGGAATCTGAGACCCTGGTTCGCTCAGAGCACACTTTGCACATGTATGACCTGGTGATCACTCGTTGCCTGACAGGCACTTGAGCGTGGCACGAGGGGTGCTATTCCAACGTCTCATGTCTCGGTGGTGGCTCATGCTCGTGCTCGCGGTGGCTCCGGCCGCCGCTCTGGCACAGCCATCGCCAGCGCCGACCGTCGCTGTCACTACCCCCTCGGCGCAGGCGGCCCTGACCAAGGCAGAGCGCTCGGTCGCCGACAAGGGCGTCGTCCGTAACTCGCTCGCCAAGCAGTACGAGGACCAGCTCAAGGCTGTCGATCGCCTCAAGCAGCAGCGCGCTTCGTGGCGTCGCGACCGCGAGCTCAAAGAGGCGCTCGCGACGGCGCAGTCCACCGCGACCAAGCTCGGCACCGCCGCGACGGATCTCGCCGCTGCGACCTCGCAGCTCGCTGCTGCGAAGAAGTCGCTGCTCGGTGCGATCGATCGCGAGCTCGCATCCCATCCGTCGCCCGCCCGCACGGCCGAGCTCTCGCGCCAGAAGGCCCAGCTCTCGCCCGCACCGGCCACGCGCAACCTGACCAAGATCGTCATCCCCGATCTCGAGATCGATCCACTCGCGGATCCCGAAGAGCTCGATGCGCAGGCGGCCGAGCTCGCGCGCGCCGAGAAGGAGCTCGTGAACCAGGAGGCTGGTTTCGATCAGCAGGCCAAGGAGCTCGACGACATCGCGAAGCTGCGCAAGCAGCACGATCGCGCGGGCGTGCTCGCGCAGCGCGATGACGATCAGCCGCAGCGCACGGCGAGGGAGTCGACGAACGGCCGCACCGCGAGCGACTCGCCGACCTTTGGGGGCAACGACAGCGCGGGCGGCGCCGGCGCTCCTCCGCCCGAAGGCGATCACAGTGGCGGCAGCACGGGAAGCGAGAGCGGACCGCAGAGCCCGTCGCTCGCGGAAGCGTCCGTCGTGCTCTCGAATGTCGTCGACGCGACGACGATCGATACGCTCTCCAAGGCCGCGCATTCCAACGACCCCGCCGTTCGCGCGCAGGCCGCCAAGCGTGCTCGCGATGCCGTTCAGCTGCGCCTCGAGCAGCTGCGCAAGAAGCGCCTCGAGATCGAAGCCGCTGCTCGCCAGCGCCGCGCGCACTGAGCCGCTACGGCGCGACGCGAGAAGAGTTGGCCGCAACGACGCGACGGCGCAACGTCAGAGGTAGTGGCCGCAACGACGCGACGGCGCAACGTCAGAGGTACTGGCCGCAACGACGCAACGGCGCAACGTCAGAGGTATTGGCCGCAACGACGCGACGGCGCGACGTCAGAGGTACTGGCCGCAACGACGCAACGGCGCAACGAAGAGACGTTTGACCTCGCCGGGCGAGGAGCGCGGGTTTGTGCAAGCGGGAGAACCGCGAAGCCGCGGAGCCGCGAAAAAGGCGATCAACCTCGCCGGGCCAACTACCGGTAGAACGCGTTCTGCACGGAGCGGATTCGTATCTTTCGTGTACCTCGCCCCGCGGGTTGAAGTCGTTCGTGCCTTCGTGCCTCGTGGCTCTTCGCGAACGGTCCGCGCAACTCGCCCGGCGAGGTTAGAAAACCGTCGCGTCGATGCGTCGTTGCGGCCCTCATCTCCGACCGTCGCGTCGTTGCGTCGTTGCGGCCCTCATCTCCGACCGTTGCGTCGTCGCGTCGTTGCGGCCCTCACCTCCGACCGTCGCGTCGTCGCGTCGTTGCGGCCCTCATCCCCGACCGTCGCGGCTAACGCAAGTGATGCACGATGATGCCGCGGTCCTGCGCGACGGCTTCGGCGAGGAAGACGCGGAGCTTGGTCAGCTTGCGCAGCAACTCTCCGACGGAGAGCGCGGTGATCTGCTTGGTCGCGACGTTGCGGACGATCGACTCGTCGGTGACGCGGGCGACCGCGGCGAGGAGCTTGACCGTCTCGGAGGGCGTGAAGTGTCGGCCGCTCGAGCCCTGGCCGTCGAACAGCGGCTTGTACGACGCACCGCCAGCGACGAGAAAGCCGAGCGGGTTCTCTGCCGGATGAGCGCCGAATGCTTCGTGGAGGACGGTCCACGCGCCACCCAGCTCGATGATGTGTGGCTCGCGCGTCGCGCCGACCTTCGACGTGTGGTCCATCGCGGGGAGCGTCAGCTCGCTCGGGGCCGACACATCAGCGTCGGTGACCGAGAACAATGTACAGATGACGCTCATGGCCAAAAAGATCGCACGGGTGCGCGGGCTGCGCCAACACCGCGAGGCCACTCTCAGTGGTTGTAGATGAGACCCGCGTACACGGACGACCGGCTGAACGACGAGTTCATGTCACCACCGATGTTGCGCCAGATCGCGCCGCGGAGCTCGGCAGACCACGCGTCGGTGAGCGGGTGCCCCACACGCACTTGGAGCGAGCTGCGGTTCTCGTCGTCCAGAGACGTGAACTCGGAGCGCTGGGTGTCTGTTTCGAGCACCAGCCCGTCCGTGTACTTGTCGATCTGGAGCTGCGCGAGCGCGGTCGCGTAGAACCCTTCGACGAGCGTGGTGGTTGCAGATGCCGTCGCTTTGTGACGAATGAGCGACTGGCCAAACGAGTTGGAGTCAATGACCGTGAGCTGGTAGCCGACCGTCGCGATCACGCGCCCCGTGTAGGTCAGCTCTGCGCCGATGCGCTCCACGCGGTCGGTGCGATCGAGGCGCGTCGCGGCCGAGCACATCTGATCGAGCGGCGTTCCTGGTGCGCAGACATTCGCGAGCGCGATCGCATCGTACCCGCGCAGCTCGAAACCCGCCGTCACCGCGAGCTCGAGCGTGCGCGTACCGCCGGAGGGAGCCCACAGCGTCGTGTCGAGGCGCGCGGTCGCCGCGGGGCCGGCCCAGTCGAAGTCGTGGTTCTCCTTGTACGTGAAGCGGCGCGCACCGACGGCGAACGAGAGGTGCGTCGTGTCGTTCGCTTCGAGGACGAGCAGCGCATCCGCGGCGATGCTCGTGAACGTGCGCGCGCCGATGTCCTCGGAGATGCCGATCGAGTCGGCACCCGCTACGCCCATCCCGACGGAGACGTTGCGCGCCGCGAGCGGACGCAGGTAGCGCAGCTCTGCACCGAACAGCGCCACGTTCTCGGTATCGGCCGTCGCTTGCGAGACGGCGCGGGTCAGGATCGACGCCGTCGCGGCGTACGTGCCGTCGAGCAGCTTGTCGCGCTTGTCGAGCTTGCCGCCGACACGGACGACCTCGCCCGCGATCGGCGCCGTCTCGAGGCCGGGCCCGGTCTCCACGCGCTGGAGATTGGAGTCGTACTCGGCGCCACCCTCGACCGTCACGACGACAGGCGACGCTACCGCCGGCCCTGCCAGCAGCACGATCGCTCCAACGAGCGTGTGACGCATCGTCGCAGCGTATCGCAAACCCGTCGGAGCGCGCGCCGTGGTACGCACCGGCCATGCGCACCGTCACGCTCCTTGTCGCCATCCTGGGCGTCTCCGTCGTCGGGGCCTGCAAGGGCGATCCCGTGAAGTGCGAGGCCGCGTGCCGCAACTACGCCAAGCTCAACTACTGGGACGTGGCGAACAAGGACATCGCGGCGGCGCCAGCAGACAAGCGCGAGGCGCTGAACAAGAAGTACCTCGCGAAGTTCGGCGGCGAGGTCGACGAGGGCGTCGATGTCTGCGTCAGCCAGTGCTCGTCCGCGAACAACGAGAAGACGATCGACTGCATGATCGCCGCGCAGAACGTGACCGACGTCCGCAAGTGCGGCGGCGAGCCCGACGAGAAGAAGTAGTTACTGCAGCTCGTCCGTGCAGTCGTGCTGTGACTGCGCGCTCGCGGCGGTCTCGTGGCCGGTCGTCGGATCGCACACGAAGTGGTCGACGACGCAGGCGTAGGTCTGCTCGTTCGTCGCCGTCTTTTGCGCGGTGGGATCATCCACGCGGACGACCTGCTTGAGGCACGCATCGCGCGCGTCGCCGGCCAGGCTCTCGCAGCACTGCTCTTGGACCTGAACACCGCGCGAGTAGTTGCTTTGGGTTTTATTTCCGCCACATGCCGCGATCATCACCGCCAGAGCCGAGAGGGCGATCCAGGTCCGAGGTGTGGTCACAGGACGACGGCGAAGCGTGGCAGCGCTTTCACGCACCGCCCGCCCGATCACCTGCTTGCCGGTGAGGAGGGCACGCAAGTAGGCGTCGTTACGTGCATCGATCAGGGCCATGGACACATAGCTTTACAAACCTGGGGCCAGGGGCGTGGCCCCCTGGTTGCAATCTTTGCCAGGCATGACTGGTCCCCGCATGTGGTTGCTGCTCGCCCTCGTCGCTGCTCCGGCTGCTGCGTCCGCGCAGGCCCCCGGGCTGACCCCGGTGCGACCCACAGATCGCTTGCAAACAGGGCTCGATAACGCGACCGCGGCACGCGATGCATTGCGTGCACGCTTCGAGCGCTTCGGTGCCCATGGTCGGCCGGACATGCCGCTCGCGCTCAGCGAATCGCCCGGTGATCCGCCGTTCGAAGGTGCGGCGTGGCAGACGGGCGAGTGGCAATGGATCGATGGTCGCTGGAAGTGGACGGCCGGCCAGTGGGTCTCCCCCGATGCGTTCGATGACGTCGACTATGCGGCGTTCGACGTCGACACCGATGGGCCCGGCGGTGAGGATCCGAATCCCGATCTCGGCGTCGGCTACAACGAGGGCGCGTTCGAGGGCCTCTACCTCGCGGATCGCCACGAGCACCACATCCGCACCGCGTCGCGTCCGCCGCTCACGGAGAACGTGAAGGATCCGGCGCACAACGTGTTGATCATCCGCGACCATCGCCACATCGGCGGCTCCAACGATCGCCCGAGCGGCGCGTGGTCGCATGGAACGCACGTGCACGGCTCGTCAGGCGGCTCGTCGTCATCGGGCTCCGGCCGCTGGACGAACGACAGCGGGTGGTCGTCATCGAACAACAACTCCAAAAGCGACAAGAACAGCGACCCCGACAGCAACAAGGACACGTCGGGCGTCGGCAACTTCACGCACGGTCGCTGAACCTGGAAAAAGGGTCAGACCCTTTCGCGCACCGGGTATGCTGCACGCGTGACGCCTCGGCTCGCTCTCGCGGCGGTTCTCGTGCTCGGCACGTTCGCGTCGAGCGCACGCGCAGACTCGTCGGTGTCGGTCGCGCTGGACCAGAATGGCCAGGCGCTCGCGTCGCAGCTCGGGTTCACCCCTGATCAGCTCGCAGCTGCGATCCAGGACAAGATCGATAGCCTGTACCGGATCAGCGGTATCGACGGCCTGCTGCAAGCGATCGGGGACACCGGATCGTTCTCGCAGCGCGGCCTCGGCGTCGACTATGACCCCGACGACCGCGACATCACGTTCGGCGTCTCGGTGGCGGGCGTGCACGGCAACGTCGCGATCGGAACCTCCGACAGCCTCCTCGGTGGTTCGATCGCCGATTACGCGGTGATGGCGGGCGTCAACCTCGGTCGCTGGGGACAGCCGCGCTGGACCGTGTTCGCGAACGGCGGCTACGAGACCACCACGATCCACGGCGTGACCGGCGACCTGTCCACGGGCGGCATTCACGCGCAGTACCGCGTCGTCGGATCCCGCGGCGATGCAAACGCGCGCTGGTCGGGCGTCTTCATCACGAGCGGCATCGAGCTCGCGAAGTGGACGATGAACGCCGTCGAGCCGATCGAGAGCCACGTGATCGTGACAGGGCCGGGCGGCACCAAGAGCATCCACATGAGCTCGTCGGGCCTCCTCACCGTCGACTCGCACGTCACGACGATCCCGCTCGAGGTCACCACCGCCGTGCGGCTGGGCCGTCACTTCGAGCTGTTCGGCGGCGCCGGGCTCGACATCGCGCTCGGCCACACGACGGCGGCGATGCAGCTGACGAGTCAGCTCACGGTCAACAACACGAACGACCCGGTCGGCACGGCGCAGATCGCGGCGAGCGGTGCGCACGATCCGCGCACGATCACCACGTTCGCAATTGGCGGTCTCGGCCTCCACACGCGCCACGTGCGCGTGACGGTGCACACCGCCGTCTCGTCCGACGAGCTGCTGTTCGGTCTCGCGCTGCGCGGCGCGATCTGAAACCGAAAATGAAAACGGCGCCCTCGTGAGAGAGCGCCGCTTCGAGTGCGTGAGGGAGTGGACTAGAAGTCCATTCCGCCCATTCCGCCCATGCCACCCATACCGCCGCCGCCGCCACCACCGGCCGGAGCCGGGGCATCCTTCTTCGGACGCTCGGCGATCATCGCCTCGGTCGTCAGGAGGAGCGAGGCAACCGATGCGGCGTTCTGGAGCGCCGTACGGACAACCTTGGTCGGGTCGATGACGCCAGCCTTGACGAGGTCGGTGTACTCGAGCGTCGCGGCGTTGAAGCCGAACGCGTCCTTACCCTCTTTGACCTTCGAGACGACGATCGAGCCGTCGACGCCAGCGTTCGCCGAGATCTGGCGGAGCGGCTCCTCGATCGCGCGACGAACGATCTGCACGCCGAAGTTCTGCTCGGTGGAGACCTTGAGGCTGTCGAGACCGGCCTGCGCGCGCAGGAGCGCAACGCCGCCGCCCGGGACAACGCCCTCTTCCACAGCCGCGCGGGTCGCGTGGAGAGCGTCCTCGACGCGAGCCTTCTTCTCCTTCATCTCGACCTCGGTGGCAGCGCCCACCTTGATCACGGCAACGCCGCCAACGAGCTTGGCCAGGCGCTCCTGGAGCTTCTCGCGGTCGTAGTCCGACGTGGTCTCTTCGACCGCGTTGCGGATCTGCTTCACGCGAGCGTCGATCTGCTCCTTCTTACCGGAGCCGTCGACGATCGTCGTGTTGTCCTTGTCGACCGAGATGCGCTTCGCGGTGCCGAGGTCGTTGAGCGTGAGGTTCTCGAGCTTGAGGCCGAGGTCCTCCGTCACTGCCTCGCCGCCCGTGAGCACGGCGATGTCCTTGAGCATCTCCTTGCGGCGATCGCCAAAGCCCGGCGCCTTGACGGCGCAGATCTGGAGCGTGCCACGGAGCTTGTTCACGACGAGCGTGGCAAGAGCCTCGCCGTCGACGTCTTCCGCGATGATGAGGAGCGGCTTGCCCTGCTTGGCAACCAGCTCGAGCACCGGGAGGAGCTCCTTCATGTTCGAGATCTTGCGCTCGTGGATCAGAACGTAGACGTCGTTGAGAACGACTTCCATGCGCTCCGTGTCCGTCACGAAGTACGGCGAGAGGTAGCCGCGGTCGAACTGCATGCCCTCGACGACGTCGAGCTCGGAGGTCATCGTCTTGGCCTCTTCGACCGTGATGACGCCTTCCTTGCCGACCTTCTTCATCGCCTCGGCAATCATGTTGCCGATCTCGGCATCGCCGTTCGCGCTGATCGTGCCGACCTGCGCGATGTCGTCCTTGCCCTTGGTCGGGGTCGAGAGCTTCTTCAAGCCCTCGATGAGCGTCGAGACGGCGGCATCGATGCCGCGCTTGAGCTCCATCGGGTTGTGACCAGCCGCAACGAGCTTGGAGCCCTCGCGGTAGATCGACTGCGCGAGCACCGTGGCGGTGGTCGTGCCGTCGCCGGCGTTGTCAGAGGTCTTGGAAGCGACTTCCTTGACCATCTGCGCGCCCATGTTCTCGAACTTGTTCTCGAGCTCGATCTCCTTGGCGACGGTGACGCCGTCCTTGGTGACCGTGGGAGCGCCCCAGGACTTCTCGATCACCACGTTGCGACCGCGCGGGCCGAGGGTGACCTTCACTGCGTTGGCGAGGGTGTCGACGCCAGCGAGCACGCGGTTGCGCGCCTTCTCATCAAAAATAATGTCTTTAGCGGCCATGGTGCGTGCTCCTTACTCGAGAATTCCGAGGATTTCATCCTCGCGGATGATGATGTGCTCGACGCCGTCGACCTTGATCTCGGTGCCGGCGTACTTGCCGAACAGAATGGTGTCGCCCGCCTTCACGTCGAGCTTCACGAGGACGCCGTCCTCCGTGCGCTTGCCGTTACCGACAGCGATGACCTTGCCCTCGAGGGGGCGCTCCTTGGCGGAGTCCGGAATGATGATGCCGCCGCGGGTCTTCTCGACCTCTTCGACGCGGCGAACTAGCAGACGATCCTGGAGCGGACGAACGTTCATTTGGGCTCTCTCCTGTGACGTGGACTTCTGATTCCGGTGGGTTGGCGGCGTTTGTTAGCAGCCGCCCCGACCGAGTGCTAATGGCCGCCTTCGTAAGATCCGAATGGCTTCCCCGCAAGGGCAAACCGCCCGATTTCGTTGCCGAACCCGCTCCCGTCAGATCGGGCGGGGACTCCCGTCAAAATTCGCCTCAGTCCCGCCCCAGGGGCGATTCCGTAACGTCTCTAAAGGACTGACCTAGGCCATGTTCTTGCGCTGGCCCCGAAGTCGCAGAAGATCAAACCATGGACGTAACATTGGCTGCTTCCGTGGATGAGTACTTCCATGAGGTCGTGACCGATGCGCTCGAGGCGGTCGAACTGGACGCCTCCGAGCCGGCGAGTTGGTACCTGGTGGGGCTGTTGGGTGACTTCACGAAGGCGCGTCTGACGGACGAGCCGCTCGGGTTGAAGCTCGCGCAGCAGGTACCCGACGCAGCAGAGCGCGTGAAGTCGCTCAAGCAGGTCGGTGATACGTCGCTCTACATCAGTGGGTTCTTCGCGGATTCGCTGAACCGCTCGCTGGTGGATGTCGATTACTACGTGGGCATCGGGCAGAGCGCCTATCTGCAGCTCGCGCGCTCGTTCGGATCGAAGTCGATCGGCGAGGTGTACGAGGAGCTAGCCGCCAAGTTCCCGCAGTTCGTCGACGTGCTGATGCAGGTCCGCAGGCGGACGAACATTGCCGAGATGTCGAACACGACGGATATCGGCAA
Source organism: Kofleriaceae bacterium (assembly GCA_036499725.1). GTDB lineage: Bacteria > Myxococcota_A > Polyangia > Haliangiales > Haliangiaceae > JABFXX01. Next base: position 22,688 of record DASYDE010000015.1, on the reverse strand, counting down.
GCTCTACGAGATCTGGCTGCGCACCCGCGACGAGTGGGTGGAGAAGAAGCTGAAGGCTGCAGGCCTCATTGTCGACGTGGGCAAGGTGATCCAGTAGTGCGCACGCTCGGTCGGGTGCAGCGCGGCATTGAAGCGCTGTACCGCGTCGAGACGGGGTGTTCCGTCGGCGACTACGTCGTCGGGACGCAGTACCGCGATGATCTGGTGAGTGAACCAAGCTCGGCGACCGCCGAGCGCGGAGCAGCTCCGAATGGAGCTGCGAAGGTGAGTAGGCGCCCGCGCGAGCAGCTGCTCGTCGTGGAGCAGGACGGCGAGATGAACCTCGCGCTTTACATCGATCCGTCTGTCATCGCGAACCTCGATCAGAACGATCCGTCGCGTCGCCTCGGTGACCACAACCTCGGCGACTTCCTGCTCGCGATCGAAGGCGTCTCGCACTTCATTTATACGGTGTGCTGCGCGCGCGCCGAGCGCCCGGTCAGCCAGCTCGAGCTCGAGCTCCAGGCCGAGGTCGACAAGTACGTCACCTGTCTCCTCACGACCGAGCCGGAGACGGGGATGTCAGAGCAGCTGCGCCATCGGCTGTTCGATGCGCACTACGACGAGGATCTCGACGAGACCGAACACGCTCGCTACCGCGCGGCAAATGACAACGCGCACCGCTACGCGAGCTGGCTCGAGGAGACGTTCGTGACGCGGCGCCGGATTCCTGAGATGCTCGCGGAGCTGCGGCGGTTCTATCGGCAGGGCCTCGCGGCGAAGCTATCGACGATCGCGCGCGCTGCTTAGAGCGGCTTGGCCGCCATGTAGATCTCGTTGTTGGACGCGACCGTACCGACGTTGCGATTGAAGTAGATGACGCAGTTATCCGCGGAGACCCAGCTCGGCACTTCCGCCGAGTTGCTGTTGAGTGCCGTCGCGTTCACGGGAGTGCCGAAGCCGTTCGCGATGCTCGTCCGCGTGGCAAACCAGATGTCCATCGACTGACCGCGATCGGAGCGGAAGTAGAGGGTGAGCTGATCTGCGGTGAGCGTTGGCGCTCCTTCGTTCGATGTCGTGGTCAACATCGTGCCCGCCACCGCCGCCGGGGCGGAGAACGATCCGGAGATGCCCGTCGACACGAGGAGGTTGGCGTCACCGGCCGTGCCGCGCGTCGATGCGAAGTAGAGCGCACTCTGGTCGGGCGCGATGAACGGCTCGCTGTTGTCGCCGCCGCCATCGTTCACGACCGCCACGGCGGCGAGCGAGCCGAACGCCACCGCGGTGCTGCCACGCGTCGCGCGCGAGACCAGGATCGCAGAGTTCGCGTTGGCGCGCGTCGCGACAAACAAGGTGAGCTGGTCTGCCGACATCGACGGCCGCACCTCGGTACCTGCGGTGTTGACGCCTGCGAGGAGCGCCGGCGTGCCCCATGTGTCGCTCACGGACGCGCGCGTCGCGATGTAGATGTCGCCAGCGCCGAGGCCTCCCGCGCGATTGCTCGTGAACAGAACGGTTAGCTCGTCGATCGACAGGAACGCGTCCCCCTCGTCGGCCGTCGAATCGAGCGCATCGACTCGCACCGGCGTTCCGAACGCGTTGCTCGCGTCGCAGCGAGCTTGGGGCGGCGCGTCGATGTCGATATGCGCGTCGTCGGGCAACGCATCCTGGCGCGGAGCGTCGGGCGGGTGCGTGTTGTCATCGACCGAGCCGCACGCCGCGAGAAGGACCAGACCGCCGAGGAGAAGCTTCACGGATCGAGTATGCCCTACAACGGCTTGCGAACGACCCAGAGGTCGTCGTCCTCAGGGCGGGCCGAGCACGACCACGACGGTGTCACCGCGCGCGAGGGCGAGCGAGAGCTTCGTGCCCGCCGGCGCCTCGACGAGCGCTCCGAAGTTGTCCACCTCGTCGCCGCCGACAGCGATGCCGTCGACACTCGTGATCACGTCGCCGACCACGATCCCTGCGGTTGCCCCCGGACCGTTCGGCGTGACCACTGTCACCGTGGTCTTGTCGACGGTGAACCCGAGCGAGCCAGCGTGCTCGTCCGCCTTCACGCGCGAATGCGCGAGCAAGAAGTCACCGAGATTTCCATCCGCGCCGACGGTGCGCGCGACATCGAACCCGTCGTAGCTGGTGACATCGTTCGGGATGCCCATGACGGTGAGGCTGCCGATCGGCATGTTCTCGATCGTGAACGCACCGCTCGCGTCAGTTGTCTGCGCTCGTGGTGCACCGCTGTTGAAGTTGATGTTGCTGCCGGCGGCGGCGGCGCTCATGACGATGCCCTTGATCGGTGCCTTCGTCTGCGCGTCGAGCACGCGGCCGTGCACGCTGTGAAGTCCATCGAGCTCGATGGTGATGTCGGTGCTCTGGCCGTCGGCAAGATCGATCACGGCCGCGCCTCGCGCCTCGGCTGTCGTGAGCTCGAGCGAGTAGTGGCCCGCGGGCAGATCCGTGAACACGAACCGACCGTCGGTCCGCTCGAAGGTCTCGGTGCGCGAGACATCCATCGCACCGCGCAGCGTGCCGTGCAGATCGACGATCGTGCGCGTACCGTGAGCCACACCGCGGATCGTTCCCGTGCGCGTGATCGCGAGCGAGACGTTCGTGGTGCCGACGCGCACGTGCCTCGCGATCGCTTCGCCGCCGCCTTTGCGCTCCGCGAGGATGGTGTACTCGCCGTCGGCGAGCTTGGTGAGCGCGAACGAGCCGTCGACGCCCGTGAGCACGGGATGGGAGTCGGCCGTCCATCGCGTCCAGTCGACCGCACGGGCTCCGTCGTCGGGGCGCGACGTGGCCCACGCGATGTAAGCGTCGTTGACCGGCTTCCCGTCGGCATCCACGACGCGGCCGCGAATCGTGCCGTGCGGCCCCGGCAACGTGAGTGTGACGGTCGTCGTGGCGTTCGCCTTGACCACGAGCTCCGCACCGGTCTGAACGATGTCGTCGGGCGCGTTGTCCGCGTCGGAGACGCGAAATGCGCGCAGTGCATAGTTTCCTGGTGCGACGCCTGCGAGGTCGAACGCACCGCGCCCATCGGTGCCGACCTGATGTCCGCCGGTACCTTGCGAGAGCTGCGCCACGAGCACCATCGCGTTCGTGATCGGAACGTTCGCATCATCGACGACGGTGCCGTGGATGCGCCCCGCTGCACCGAGCGTGATGTCCTGCGTGATCATGCCTTTGACGGTGACGCGCAGAGGTGCTGCTTCGATCCCGTCGGGACCGCTCGCGCTCAGCTCGTACGTGCCATCGGGGAGCCCCCGCAGCTCGTAGCTTCCGTCGCGCGCCGTCGTGTCGTGGTCGAACACGTCGGGGCCGTCCGCGCCCTCTGCTTTGCGCACTTGCACCGTCGTGTTCGCGGAGACCATCCCGCTCGCCGTGCGGACGATGCCGCGCACGCCGCCCGCCGCCGAGACGTGCCACACTTGGTCCGGGCCGGGCTTCTCGGTGACGACGAGCGACGGCGGTTCGCCCTCTGTGACGAAGCCCGGGCACCCGAAGATGACCTTGTACGTCGCGGCGCGTACACCGTCGAGCGAGAGGGTGCCTCGGCCTCCGGGCGTAGTTCCTGCGTCGAGTTGCGCGCGACATCGTTGAGCGCGGCGTGCGCGGACGGGCAGGACTGCTCGGTGCCGCTGACAAGCACACGGCCCGTCACGCGAACAGCCGGGTACAACTTCACGATGACGCCTTCAGCAGCTTCACCAAGCGCCGCGCGGACCGTCCCCTCGCTGGAGCCGGCGCCGTTCTCGGTCGTGGCGACGATGCGCCACCGTCCCGGAGCGAGGTGCGAGATGCGAAACGCACCCCGTCCGTCGGAGTAGACGGCCGACGCCTCGCTCCATTCTGGTTGCACGCGCGCGCCTTCGACGGGCTTGCCGCTCGCGCCGTCGATCACGGTGCCTGCGATCGAGGACTCCGGCGCGAGGAAGATCTCGATGATGCCTGGTGCGTACGCGCTCGCGTAGCCACTCGCGTACCCGTCGGCGGTCGCGACGAGATCCGTGCGCCCGGGCGCGAGCCACAGCGAGAACGCCCCCTTGTCGTCGGCTTCGGTCGCAGCTGGGTAGTCCTCCAGTTGCGTCCACACGCGCGCGTGCGCGACCGGTCCACCGGTGAGATCCTCGACGGTGCCCGTGATCTCGACGCCGCCTGGATCGAGCGCGATATCGATGGACGTCTTCTTCTCGCCGAGCGCGAGTCGCACGTCCTTTGCGCGCCGATCTCCACCCGGATGATGACCTCCGGGCAGGTACGTCGGCGCCATCGCCGTGATCGCGTACGTGCCGGGAAACAACTTCTCGATCGCGAACGCACCCGTTTGATCGCTCGTCGCACAGAGCGGACGCGCGAACCATTCGCCCGCGAGCGATGCAGAGCGGCCGTACGCGCACACCTTCGCGTTCGCGATCGGCGCGTTGGTCGTCGACGCGGTCACCCTGCCAGTGAACGCGCCGCGCGCGAGCGTTGCAGGATCGGGGCGCGGCGTGCCGTGCGTCGCGACGAAGACCTGCGTCGGTGGTGTCGCGCTGCCGGTCGTCGTCGTTGACACCGCTGTGGGCGAGTGATGCCGACGCCAGAGGTAGACCGCGACGAGGATCGCCGCGAGGCCGAGGATGATCGCGATCCGTTTGGTCACGACTGCGCCGGTGCGAGGCCAAGGATCACGAGGATCGGTGCAATGCGCTTCATCGCAACTCACTTCGGCGGAGCGAGCGTGATGGTGACGGTAGCGCCGCGTGCGAGGCCGATCGCGAGCGCCTTGCCGGGCGGACCGCGCAGGAGCTGGGTGCCGAGCGTCGCATCGTCGCCGGTGCAGTCGACGCCATCGACCGACGTGATGACATCGCCGACCTTGATGCCGCTGTTCACGGCGGGGCCCTTGGGATCGATGAAGCTGACCTCGAGCGAGACCTCCCACGCGCTCGCGCCGGGTGGCCGGTCCTTGAAGTGGAGGCCGAGCTCGCCGGCGACGGCGCCGTCGGCGACCGCCTTCTCGACGATGTGGATCTCGCCGATGTCAAAGGTGGGCGTCGTGACCTTCGAGACGTCGCGGAATGTCTGCCCCCAGCCGAATTTCCCGTCCTTGAAGTCTCGCGGCATCGCCATGATGACGAGCCTCGTTTTAGGCGCGCGCTTGACCGCGAAAGCTCCTGTCGCGTCGGAGAGATTCTCCTCGTCGTCATCGTCTCCAAACGAGAACGAGTAGCCCGCGCCCGCTGCCGATGCGGACATCCGCATGTTGGGAACGCCGACCTTGGTGCGCACGTCGACGATGTGGCCGGTAAGCGTCAGCAGCTGCTCGATCTGGATCGTCACGCCGGTCTTGTTCTCGTTGCCCGCGAGATCGAGCTCGGTCTGCCCGTGTCCGCTTTCTCCGTCGGCCGTGATCTTGTAATGACCGGGCGGGAGGTCGTGAACCTCGAACGCGCCGTTGCTGCGGAAGAAGCTCTCGTCGCGCGAGAACCCGGTCTTGCCGTCCTCGAGATGGATCCTCACGTTGTCAGGCGGTGTGCCACCGGTCGCCGTTCCCGCGATCGAGCCTGTCTCGTGGATCTGCACCTTTGCGTTCGTGGTGCCAACGGTGACGTGTTCGACGACGCCTTCGCCACCACCCTTACGATACGCGCGGAGGGTGTAGTTGCCCGGCGAGAGCTTCGTCACGGTGAACGCGCCCTCTGTCGACGTGAGCACGGGCTTGCCGCCGCCCCACCATTCGTCGCGCGTGCCACCAACGCTCGAGCCATTCGAGCCCTTTGCATCCGACTCGCGCGCACTCGAGATGAACGCGTCAGTCACGGGGGTGCCCGCCGAATCGACGACGGTGCCGCTGATCGATCCGTTCGGTGTCTCGATGACGAGCTTCACGGTGGCCGGCTTTCCAGCTTCGACGCTGACCGATTCGCTCTGCTTGTCGTCGTCGGTCGTGCCGGGCTTGCGCATCGCTTGCCACGCATCGCTCTTCATGACTGACACGTCGTACTTGCCGGGCCGCAGGTGCTCGAGCTTGAACGCACCCGTCGCGTCGGTGGTCGGTCGCGCGTCGATAAACATGATCGTGCGGCTCTCCTGCGCTTCCGCGTTCACGACCACGCCCTCGACGGGCTTGCCTGTCTGATCCTCGACAGTGCCGACGATGGTGCCGCCATCATCGAGCGTGAAGTCCTGGGTAAGCGTCGCTCCGAGTTTGACATCTACCTTCGTCGGCTCCTTCGTCGGAACGGCATCGTTGGACGCCACCTCGAGCGAGTACGTGTACGCGCGCAAGCCTTTCAACTCGTAGGTTCCATCCGGCGCCGAGGCAGCGAAGCCCCAGCCTTCCTTCGCTCCGCGCGGGATGTCCTTTGCTGATGCGCGCACGCTCGCGTCCGCTACCGGCGTTCCATCCTTCCTGCTGATCTTGCCGATGACCCTACCGCCCGTGGACACCGTGATCGTGAGGCCCGTGATGTCTTTGTCCGCGACGACGACTTCCTTCTTCTCGTCGGGTTCGATGAAGCCAGGGCACTCCGCCGAGACGACATACGTCCCCGGCAAGACGGCGTTGATGGTGATCGTGCCATCGGCATCGGCTGTCGCGGATTGCCATGCTTTGCGCTCGGCGGAGTGAAGCTGGAGCTCGGCGTCCTCGCAGACCTGCTTCGTGTCCGCGCGCACGACCTTGCCGATCACGCGCGCGGCCGGCCACACCTTGACGACAACGCCGTCGACGTTCTGGCCCAGACCCACGAGTACCGAGCCCGGGCTCGTCCCGACTCCGGTCGCGCCCTTCACACTCGCGTTGTAGCGACCGGGTACGAGCTTCGTGACGCGGAACGCGCCCTTTGCATCGCTGCGCACGCTCTCTGCGTGGAACTCCCAGCTATCCGTCCGGTCGACGGAGACATCCGCACCCTCGATGGGAGCGTTCGTCTTCGCGTTGACCACCACGCCCGACAGCGATGATTCGGGCGTGAGCAGAATGTCGGCCTTGCCTGGCGCGCTCGCGACCTCGCGGCCCGACGCATAGCCCTCGGCGCGCGCGCTGACCGTCACGGAACCTTTCGGCACCCACACGCTGTACGCACCATTCGTGTCGGTCTCCACCGTCGGAGAGTCGGCGCGGCCCCACGTATAGCTGCTTGCCTGGACACGCGCCTTGGCGATCGGGCCTCCGCCGATATCGCTCACGATCCCCGTGACCTCGACGCCACCGCCGTGCAGCACGATGTCGATACCCGTCTTCACGTCGCCGGCGTGGACGTGCAGGTGATCCTTCAAGCGATCGCCGCCGGGGTGGAAGGACTCGGGGATGAAGTGCGGGGCGCCCGCGACGACGACGTAGTCGGCCGCGAACAGCTTCTCGAACTTGTATGCGCCGGTCGCGTCCGTCGCCGTGCACAGGCCTTCGGAGAGAAAGTCGGGCGGAAGCTCGTCGGAGTAGAGCGAGATGCACACCGCGGCTTTCGCCACCGGAGCTGCCTTGTCGTCCTTCACCGTGCCCGCGATCGACGCGACCGGCAGCGTGCGCGGATCGACTTTCTCGCGCGGTGCAATGCCGAGCTTCGCCGTGCTCGCAGCCGTGCTTCCTTCGCTGCTACCGCCTGTCGCGACATGCGTGCCGTCGGCGCTCCGCCCGAGCAACCGCCACGCGATGAACGCAACCACGGCCAAGGCGACCACCACCGCAACGACCCGTTTCATGCGCACGACTGTAGGACGGACCGAGGTCGGTTTGGTTGCCGTGCGGCAGGTGCAAGCCTGGCAATCGCGCCAGTCTGCGCGCCGATCGCGCCAATCTGCGCGCCGATCAGGCTGCGCCGGTTCCCGCTCGACCCAGGACGCGATTGTCGATCAAGCGCGTGGTGCCAAACCGCACCGCCATCAGCAGCGTGGCGCGCTTCTCCACGCGGTCGATCGGCGTCAGGTCATCGGAGTCTTTGATCTCGACGTAGTCGATGGTCGCGAGCTTCTCTGCTTCGATCGGAGCGCGGGCGGCTGCGAGCAGGGCGTTCGCTCCGCGCTCGCCAGCCTCGAATGCAGCCTCCGCGGCGGCGAGGCCCCGCGAGAGCGACAGCGCCGCCTGACGATCCTGCGCGGTCAAGTACACGTTGCGCGATGACATCGCGAGACCGTCCGCTTCTCGGACGATCGGCACCGATTGAATGTCGATATCGAAATCGAGATCGCGCGTCATGCGGCGGATGATCGCGAGCTGCTGGTAGTCCTTCTCGCCGAACACCGCGATGTGCGGCTTGGTGATGTGGAACAGCTTGGAGACGATCGTCGCGACGCCGGCGAAGTGACCGGGACGCGATGCGCCTTCGAGCGTCTTGCCGAGCTCGCGCACCTCGATGAATGTCTGCGCGCCAGCGGGGTACATGACGTCCGCCGTGGGACAGAACGCGAGGTTCACGCCCGCGGGACGAGACTTCGCGAGGTCACCGGCCTCGTCACGCGGGTAGCGGGAGAGGTCCTCGGTGGGTGCGAACTGCGTCGGGTTCACGAAGATGGTGAGGATGACGACGTCGGCGCGTGCGCGAGCGTGGCGAACGAGCGCGAGGTGGCCTTCGTGAAGTGCGCCCATCGTGGGGACGACGGCGATCTTCCGACCGTCGCGGCGCAGGTCCTCGGACTTCGCGCGCATCTCGTGCGGCGTGCGGAAGATTTCGAACGGGACGTCCACGCGCGGAGCGTACCCCGCGCCGATGGCGCTAGCAGCTGCTGATGGCTTTGATGCAGCTCGAAGCGCTCTGCACGATCTGCAAGGGATCGATGTTGTTTGCCATCGTTCCGCAGACGTCCATCCGATCGATGGTGTCGAGGCACTCCTTCACGGCCGCGCAGTTCTGCGGGAGCGCAACCTTGGGCATCATCGACATCGCGCTGCACATCTGCTGCGTCGTCGGGTCGGTCGAACCGCAGGCCGCGGCCTTGTCACAGAGGTGCGCGGCGAGTGCTTGCGCGATCGCGACGGGAGCCGGGTTGAACGTGTTGCCGGGCGTCTGGAACGGATCGGGTGCGAGCGGGTCGGGCGTATTGTTCTGCGCGAATGGATCGTTGAGATCGGGCTGCTGGTCGGGCGGTGGCGCGTTCTGCACGGGCGGAGAAGGCGCGGGCGTCGCACCGCTCCACGGGTCGGCCTTCTTCTCCGGCAGCTGGTCCGTGTCCATGCGCTCGGGAGCAGGCGCACCAGCGCCGGCCTTTTTGCCAGCTCCTGCCTCCTTGGGCGGCAGCATCATCAGGATGACCGCGCCGATGATCGCCGCGCTCGCGAGCACGATCACCACGATGGGCCAGTTGCGCGCGAGCCAGCTCTCCTGCTTGGCCACGCCGTGACCCGCGGCGACGCGCGGCGGGAGGACGGGGCGCGTCGGATCGTAGGCGCGCTCCACCTCACCGGTGGGGAACGGCGATGCGATGCGCGGAGCGATGACGCCAGGAGGCGCGTCGTCGACAACGATGGTCGCCGCCGGCTTGGCAACCGGTGCGGGCTCGGCCTTCGGCACGGGCGTACCCGCGACCGGCGTGGCGCGCGGTGCGAGCGCGGGCAGCGCGGCGTTCGCAGCAGGGCGCGCCGCGCGGAACTGCGCGAGATCCTGCTTGCAGTGCTTGCACCGACCCGCGACCGGATGGATGAGCGTGCCGCACGCGGGACACGGGATGCGCGCATCGGAAGAGCTTGGAGCCACCGCTGCCATGTCATTCATGCTGGCAGGAGATCCGGGAGGATGCAAAGGTGGACCGCATGCCGAAGGTGGTCCCCCCTCGCGTTCACGAGCACGAGGTCCCGATCGCGGGGCTTGACCCGCGGCACGACGGCGTGCGCATCGCTCACCTGTCCGACATCCACGTGGGAAGGCTCACGCCGAAGGAACACATCCGCGCGGCAATCGATTCCGCGAATGCGGCGAACCCGGACCTGATCGTCCTGACGGGCGACTACGTGTGCTGGAAGCGCAGCGAGGTGGAGATGGCACGCGAGCAGCTCGGCGGCCTGCGGGCGCCACGCGTGCTGGCCGTGCTCGGAAACCACGATTACTTCGTCTGGGGAGCGGGCGTCGCCGGCGTGCTGCAAGGCCACGGCTACGAGGTGCTGCGCAACCAGACGACGGTGGCGGACGTGAAGGGCGCGCCGCTCGCGCTCGTCGGGATCGACGATCCCGTCACCCGGCACGATGACCTCGACGCGGCATTCGCGGGAGCGCCCAAGGGTAGCTCGGAGGCCAAGCGCCCGACGCGCGTCGTCCTGTGCCACTCGCCTGACGAAGGCCCGGCGATCGCCAAGCGCGGTGCGGACCTCGTGCTCAGCGGGCACACCCACGGCGGCCAGATGTACGTCAAAGGCATCACGGACCGGATCATGAAGAAGGTCGGGCTCCGCTACCGTCGCGGCATGTTCGACGTCGGTGAGGGCGATGCCACGGCGCGGCTGTACGTCACGCCCGGTGTTGGCTTCTCCGGTGTGACGCGGCGGTTTGGCGAGGGAACTGCGGCCGAGGTGGCCGTCCTCACGCTGCGCCGCGATCAGTCCCGTGCCACGGGAAGAACGGCCGCGTAGCGCCGGTTCATCGTCCGCGCCGCGCCATCGCCAACCTCATCAGATCCGTAAAGCCGCCCTGGCCCTCGGTGAGCATCGAGTCGAGCTCGCGACCGACGCCGCGGACGCGCGCGCGTGTGTTCTTTGCGGGCAGCGTCGCCACCCATGCGATGCTCATGACGATCGCGAGGCTGAGGCGCACGCCGGCCATCCCCACCCATCCACCGGCCCCGAACGCGAGCACGCCGAACCGCATCAGCGTCGCAGCGGGCTCGGGCATGTCGCTGAACATCTTGCGCGGTGCGAGGTCTGTGCTGCCTCTGGTTACGAGCGCACGTTCGGGTTTGCTCGACGCCGACCGCGCGCGGCCCGGCTTGGCGAGCAACGCCACCACGTCGCGTGCGCGCTGCGGACGCTTGTCGGGATCCGGATCCGTCATCGCGATCAGCACGTCGCGCAGATCCGCGTCGAGCTGCGGGAGGTGCTTCGCGAGATCCATCTTGAGGCCCTTGCGCGGAACATCCTCGGGCTCGATGCCACCGGCGAGCGCCACGATCGTCGCGCCGAGCGCGTAGATGTCCGTCGCGGGCATCACTTGCCCGTGGAGCTGTTCGGGCGCCATGTAGCCGAACGTGCCGACGATCGTCGAGCCGCCGGATTCGCGCGAGCTGTCGAGCACGCCGCCGAAATCGACGAGCGCGAGCTTGCCGTCGGGCGCCCGCACCAAGTTCGACGGCTTGAGATCGCGATGGATCACGGGTGGCGTGCGCGTGTGGAGGTAGTCGAGGATCTCGAGTGCGCGGATCAACACGTCGCGCAGCTCGACGAGCGAGAGTCGCCGCCGCTTTGCTAGATCGCGCAGGTTCTCGCCCGGTGCGCGCTCCATCACGAGGTTGAACGTGCCGGGCGGTTCCTCGATGGTCGCGAAGTGGCGCGGAACGCCTGCGTGGCGCAGCTGCGACAGCACTTTCGACTCGCGCTCGAAGAGCTCGAACGACTTCCACGCGCCGCTCGGCTTGAGCCGCTTCACCACGACCTCGGCGACGGCGGGTCCTTTCGCCTTCTCGTCGCGCGCGAGGAAGATCTCGCCCTGCGAGCCCTTGCCCAGCTTGGGCCCGAGCCGAAAACGTCCGCCGATCAGCGGGCCGTCGAACGGGCTAGCGGGCATGCGGCTTCATAGCATCGCCGCGGGAGCTACGGGCCGAGGTCCGCTTCGAGCTGCTTCACCTTGTCGTCCACGGTCTTGTCGGTGATGTCCTGGGTGGCCTGGGCTTCGAAGTCGATCTCCGTCGGAATGTCGACGGCGCTGCCGCTGCCGCTGCCGCTCCCGGTCGCCGCGCTGCCGCTGCCCGTCGCCGGATCGCTTCCCGCGCCATTCGCGACCATGGCACCGCTGCCGCTGCCCGCGGCCGGTGGCTCGTTCTTGGTTTCCTTCTTGCCGCCGCACGCACCGAGCGCGAGACCTGTCGCAAGGAACAGCGTCGAGAGTTTCTTCACTGGGCACCTCCCGCGCGGAACGCGGAGTCGAGAGCAGTCATGCGTTGGCCGTGGCGATCCTCTTCGCGCGACCGGAGAATATCGATGCGAACGGCGAGCTTGCCGTCGGCCTTGATCTCCGCGACCTCGCTCATGCGCTCGATATCAGCGACACGCTGGGCGTGAAGCGTCAGCTCGTCCTGCGTGTTTGGATCGGCGAGGAACGCCGCCGCGTACTGTGCGCGGATCTCCTTCTCGCGCTCGGCGCGGCGTTGTTCGCGATTGGTCTCGCGGTCAGCGCGGCGCTGATCGACCGCTGCTTCACGCGCAGCGCGATCCTTTGCGAGCTGCTTCTGGCGATCGGCCCACGCGGACTCCGCTTTCTTGCGGGCCTCGTCGTCGAGACGCTTCTGCTCCGCAACCGCATCGAACGATGCAGCGACCTCGAACTGGCCGACCGCGATATCGCGACCGCGGCCCGCGCGCACCGCGAGCGGACCTGTCGTCGCGTCGGGCGGCACTGTCACGCGCAGCTCGTCGTCGGAGACCTTGACGCCGCGCACTTCCTGACCGGCCCACACGACGATCGCGTCCTTGGGGAAGTTCTTGCCGTGGATGGTGATCGTGGTGCCGACCTTGCCCTTCGCGGGCCAGTAGTTCGAGACGACGGGGCGCTCGAGCTTCCACTCCCTGCGGTGATCGCGCACCACGGGTCCCGGCGGCGGAGGAGGGAGATTTCCCGTCGGCGGCGGCGGGGGCGGACCGTTGTCGTCCTCCCAATCGCCAGGCGTGTGCGTCCATGCGCCGTCGCGCTGTTCCCACCTCGCGGCGCGCCAACGCTTCTTCTCGCGCTCCCGCTCCCAGTGGCCGGGGATCCATTCGTACTTGCCCGCCTTCCAATCCCAGTCGCCATCGACCCAGACGTAGCCGGCCTTGGCGGCCTCGTGCTGCTCGGCTTTGCGCGGCGGCGGCGCGTCGCGCGGACGATCGTCGCCGGGCTGGGGCGGAGGCTGCGGCGGACCGGGCGGATTCGCCGGACCTCCGCCGTCGGCCCACGTGCCCTCGTGCCACGTCCACGTGCCGCCGGCGTTGTCCCACTTGCCGGCTTGCCAGTGCTTGTTCGCGCGCTCGCGCTCCCAGTGACCAGCGAGCCACTCCCACTTACCGGCCTTCCAGTCGTACCGGCCGTCCATCCAGACGTAGCCAGCCTTCGCTGCCTCGTGCTGCTCCGCCTTGTTGGGCGGGGGAGCTTCGGTTGGTCCTTCGGCAGGTTTGTGATCGTCGTGCTTGTCGCGATCGTCGTGCTTGTCGCGATGATCGCGCTTCTCCGGGCCAGCAGCAGGTTGGGCATACAAGACCGCGGGAGCGCCCAATGTGAGCGCGGCGATCGCGGCGGAAATCCAACGAGAACGCATCATGTCTCCTTGCGAGTGAGATCCAAACGCTACTGCGACGTGACGTAGTGCTGGTCATTCACCACGCAATATTTCGACATCGCGAGGCCAGCGTTAGATGTGTCAATCCAACGTGGTCAAACGAATTGCGGTCACTCGTAAGGCGAGAAGGCGGCCTTGGACTGCTTCGTGCGGTTGAACGCGATGAGCTCGGAGGCGGTGAATGCGTTCGCGCTGCCGGCCGGGAGACGCGAGCGGATGAACGCGACGACGAGGTTCCGCGCCTGCGTGCTCGCGGCCTGCATCTCCTCGGCGCCACCGCCTTCGATGCACTCGTCCCACATCTCGAACAGCGCCTGCTTGCGCGCGGCGAGGTCGGGGATGGACCACGCGCGCACCAGGTTCTTTTGCATCAGCTCCGCGACGTGCGAGAGCTGCTCGCTCTTGTGTTTGAGACCGATCTGCACGCGCTCGTCGCGCGTCGAGTCGAGGTACGCCAGCTTCGCGCTCGCGTATGGATCCTGGCCGTGCCTGCGCATGAACGCGTCGGTCACGTCGAAGCTGCCACCGAGGATGGGCACCGTGCCGTCGTCGGAGATCTTGGAGGGGCCGTGCGCGCCGGGAATCTCGACGGCGGGGCCGTGCGCGGGCACGGAGACAACCTCGCCGTTGCCCATCTGCAGATCCTCGGGCGGATGCTCGGGGGCGAGCGTGCCGACAGGTTTATTCGGATCGTAGTACCAGGCCTGCAGCACGTCGCCGAGCTCGTGCGCGCTCGGCAGCGCGACATGCGCGTGGAAGTTCTTCTGGCTGCCGAGCTTCACGGTGCCGTCGGGCGCGACCGTCGCGATGACCTGGCCCTCGTGCGACTGAAAGCCCGCGCCGTTCTGCTTCAGGCGACCGCTCTCGATCGGCTGCTGCGCATCGGTGCCCTTGGGAACCCAGTCGCTGTTGTCGAAGTCGTGACCGGGCAAGTGGAGATCGACCTGGTTGCGCCGCATGTCCAGGTAGCGATTGCGCGACGGCCCACTCGGCTCTGACGTGGTCGGCTCTGCCGTGCCGGGCTCTGTCGTCGTCGCGATCGGCTCGGCTGTCGAAGCAGGCGACGCGGGGTGACCGACCTCGGTCATCGAGCGGGTCCCGGTCGAGATGGCAGGGAGCGGCGGAGGGACCGGGCTCTGTTCGGTTGGCAGCTGCTCGCTCGACAGGAACTCGACGGCGACCGTGTCATCGACCGGTCGAGACGTCGCCGGGATGAGCTCCACGACCGGCGCGGACGATGTGGGTGGGAGTGGCTCCGGCGTATGGGTGACGAACACCACCGCGATCACGACGTGGGCGGCCGCCGAGATCCCGAGTGCCCACGCAGACGACCGCACCACAGTACGACCAGTATGGCGGCGGATCCGTTGCCTTCCAGGTCCGTTCGCCCGACCTTAGAACCCAGGGAAATTCGCGGGGTTCGAAAGTTCTCCGAGATCGGGCGACACCTGTGGCCGACGTGATGACACCAGACGGCATGACCCCCAAGGACCTGCGGGCGGCGCGGGACGGTGATGCGGACGCCATCGGGCGGTTCTACGACTCGTGCGTAGACGGCTTGTACACGTTCGTCTTCTACCGAGTCGGCCGCGATCAAACGCTCGCGGAGGATGTCGTGCAGGAGACGTTCACGCTCGCGTTGTCCAAGCGCGAGGACTACGACTCCACGCGCGGCTCGGTCGCGACGTGGCTGGCGATCCTCTCGCGCAACGTCATCCGCGATCACCTCCGCGAGCACAACCGCGCGGACAAGCTGCAGGCCACGTGGGAGCGCATCGATGCAACGCTCGCGCAGACGTTCGCAGCGATGGCCGAGAAGCCGCTGCCGGGTGAAGTGCTGGAGCGCGCCGAGACGCGCGACCTCGTCCACATGGCGGTCGCCAATCTCCCCGGTCAGTACAAGACCGCGCTGACTCGCAAGTACGTGGACGGCGAGAGCCTCGAGAGCCTCGCGTCCGAGCTCGGCATCTCTGTCGATGCCTGCAAGAGCCTCCTCGCCCGCGCGCGTCGCGCCTTCCGCGACACGTTCGCGACCCTTACCGCCAACCTCTCGGAGGTCGTGTGATGAGTGACGATAAAGACATTCTCGAGAAGAACGTCGAGAGCCTTCTCGAATCGGGCGGCGAAGCGCCCAAGATGAACGACATGGCGCGCGCTCGGTTGCGCGCGAAGCTCGTCACCGCGCATGCGACGGCGACGCCGAAGAAGAAGTCTTCGCCGCTGCTCGCGATCGGCGGCGGCCTTGCTGCTGCTGCGGCGGCCGCGCTGATCATCACGCGCGTCGTCGGTCACGGTGGGGTGGACGTTCCGACGCCGGTGAATAGCGAGAGCCCCGCCGTCGTGATGGCGGACGGCACGACATGGATCACGACGGATGGCGCGAAGGTGACCGTGCTCGGCGATCGCCACGTGCGCGTCGAAGGCGCGGCGCTGTTGGATGTCGCGCCCAAGGCCGGCGTCGCGTTCACCGTCGAGACCGCGCGCGGCACGATCAACGTGCTCGGCACGCGGTTCCTCGTCGATGCACAGAAGGAGCGGACGACCGCGGCCGTCGTGCGCGGCATCGTCGAGCTCGCGACGAGCGATGGCAAGGTCACGCTCCACGCGGGCGAGCAAGCTGTCGCGGAGCCAGGACGTCCGCCGACGCGCGGTCCCGCGCCGCGCCTCTCGCACCTCGTCTCGTGGGCAGAGCAAGCGCGTCGTGCGATGGAGCACGACATTGCGCCGCTCCACAACGGCACGCTCTACGCGCGCGATCCACGGTTCGTGACGAACGGGCAGAGCGCCGAAGAGAAGCCGCTGCCGATCGCGAAGATCGGTGTGGATGTTGTCGTCGAGGATCAGGTCGCGCGCGTCGCGCTCGATCAGACGTTCTTCAATCCCAACGATCAGGTGATGGAGGGCATGTATCGATTCGCGATTCCGCCCGACGCATCGCTGCAGCGCCTCGCGATGTACGTCGACGGCAAGCTGACCGAGTCGGCCGTCGTCGAGCGCATGCGCGCACGCCGCATCTACGAGGAGCTCGTCTATCGCCGCGTCGATCCGGCGCTGCTCGAGTGGAACGGCACGGGCCGCCTCGCGCTGCGCGTGTATCCGTTGCCGCCCAAGCAGGACAAGCGCTTGATGGTCGCGTACACGCAGAGCCTCCCCAAGCTGTACGACGACTGGACGCTGAGCGTTCCGCTGCCCGAGCTCGACCAGCCCGTCGGCGAGGTCGCGTTCGACGTCACGCTGCGCGGCTGCGGTAACTGCGAGGTCACCTCGCCGAGTCACGCGATCACCGTCGACCGCAAGGGCTCCGACGCGATCGTCAGCTACCACAAGACGGGCGGCAAGCTCGGTGATTCGCTCGTGCTGCGCGTGCGCGATACACGGACCGCGACGACAACCGCGAAAGCGACGGACGGCGCGGATCACTTCCTCATGGTGCGCGCACCGTCGGTGCTGCCCAACGTCGCGAGGACGTACAAGCCGCACCAGTGGGTCATTCTCGACGACGTGTCCGCGTCGCGCGGGGCGATGGAGCGCCGCGCGCAGGCCGACATGATCGATGCGTTCGCACGCGAGCTCGACGAGGACGACACGATGTCCGTCGTCGCGTTCGATGTCAGCGCGCGGACCAAGCTCAAGCCAACGCGCGTCCGCGACGTCAATCGCCAGGACCTGCGCCGCGCTCTCAATGCCGAGGGCGATGTCGGAGCGACAGACTTCCAGGCCGCGCTCACTGCCGCACAGGGCCTGCTCGGGAACACGGCCCAGGACGACGCGACGATCGTCTATCTCGGCGACGGTGTGATCACAGCGGGGCCGCGTCAGCTCGATACGCTGCGCGCACAGCTCGCGAACAAGGCGCGCTTCGTCGGTGTCGGCATCGGCGATGGTCCCGATACGCAGACGCTCGACGCGCTCGCGGCGGCGACTGGTGGGTACGCCACGACGATCGATCTCGCGGACGACGTCGCGTGGCGCACGTTCGATCTCGTCGCGGCGCTGCACACGGAGCGCGCGACGGGCGTTACGGCGAAGATCGTGGACGCGAACGGCAACGAGCTGCGTGCGACGACCTACACGGCAGCGCAGATCGCCGATGGCGAGCAGATCGAGATCGTCGCGAAGGTCGAGGGGCCGATGGTCGCGCTCTCGCTTCCGGCGAACAGCGCACCGGCTGCCGTCGAGCTGACGGGAACCGTCGATGGCGCGCCGTGGTCGCAGCACATCGCGCTCGGCGAGTCGCACGAGGCCGGTTACCTGCCGCGCCTGTGGGCCGCGCGTCACATCGCGGCGCGCATGCTCGCGAAGCACGAGGCCGTCACCGCGCCGCCGTGTACAGACAAGAAGACGCCGTGCCAGACGGATGCGCAGACCCGCGAGGCGCGCGACGAGGTGATTCGCCACGAGGTGATCGACCTCGGCAAGAAGTACTTCCTGCTGTCGCGCCACACGTCGCTCATCGTTCTCGAGAACGACGCGATGTACGCGCAGTACGGCGTGCAGAAGGGGGCTGGAACCACGTGGGCGCCGTATGCGATGCCCGCGACGATTCCGGTGGCGAAGGTCGCGGCGCCGACCAACATCGCGCCGTCGGATGTCGCGTCCGATGCGGAGCTGTTCCGCACACCGCTGCAGCTGTTCGCGAGCAACTCGTGGAACGGTGGCTACAAGGACGGGTGGGGCGGCGACGATCTCTCCGATAGCTTGCTCGGCAACGCGGCAGGCGAGATGAGCGGCGGCTTCGGTTTTGGCCGCATCGGCGTTGGCGCGGGCGGCGGAGGCTCGTTCGGTACCCTCGGTCACGGCTCGGGAACGGGCAGTGGTTACGGAGTCGGTGGTGGGCGCGGTGGCATGGCGTCGCGCTCGCGCGGCGATGTCGACCTCGCTGGTCCGATCTCCATCTCCGATAAATCGACGGACTCGGCCGCCCCGTCAGCGTCCGGGAAGGAGGCGCCCGTGGAGGAAGTGACTGCGGCGGTCGAAGCAAAGGCGGAGCTGCAAAAAGGCTCCCAGCCCGACGAGGATCGCCCCGTCGAGAAGAGCGAGCGCATGACGGCGCAGGCAGGAGCAATTGATCAGCAGGAGCTGCGTCGACACATCAGCACGGCCGGGTTGCTCGGCGCGATGAACGGCGACCTCGCGAACAAGGGCGGCGGCGGCTACTACGGCGGGTACTACGGCGGATTGCAGCCGATGCGCCTGTCGTACCCCGGCGACGCCGCGTTCAGCGATCTGTCGATGTGGGTGCCGGCGCTGTTCCCCGACGCGAGCGACGCGTGGCGGACGCGCTTCGAGGGCGACAACGGCAAGCACACGATCGACGCAGGCGCGACGAAGCTCCTCGCGGCGGCGCGTGCGGCACTCCCCTCGGGCGTGTATCGCTGGGACGATCGCGAGATCGCGGTCGATGCGCAGCACCGCTTTGGCTGGAAGCGCACGACCGAGGATGGTCTGGCGGAGACGGCGTCGTTCGACGGCTCGTCGTTCGCGCGCCGCTACGCGGAGCTCGGTCTCGACGTGACGCGCGCGGTGTCGACGGATGATGTCGCGCTGTCGCTCGCGTACCTGCCGATCCTCATCGCGGAACCCGCGCACTACGCCGCGTGGTTCGACGTGAAGCTGACGTCCGCGAGCGAAGTCACGCTGTCGCGCACCGTCGCGGGGAAGTCGTCGGTCGAGATGACGATGGTATTCGACGCGCAGAACCACCTCGTCGCGCTGCGCGATGGCGATGGTCACGAGGCGGCTGCGATCACGTGGACGACGAGCGGCCCGACGGCGCTGCGTGTCGGTGAGCGCGCCACTCCGGTGGGCTTCCAGGCGAACGCGATCGCCGATGCGATGGCGTGGGCTCACACGGCGTCCGCGCAGGAGACGGTCGTCCAGCTACCGCTGCATCTCGCGGCGTTCGGCGAGGCAGCCGGAAATCGCGAAGCGGTTGGCTCGGCTCCGTGGCGCACGGCGAAGCGTCAGTTGCTCGCGACCTATGCAGCGACGAGCGATACGCTCCATCTGTTCGAGACGTTCGAGCTACTCCTGTCGAATGGCGGTGTCACGCTCGGTGACGTCGTGCTCGCGAGCGCCGGTCTCGCGACCACCGGCACCGACAAGCAGATCGCGGATGGCCTCGCGTCCGTCGCGAACACATCGGTCGCGCGCTACCTCATCGCGGGCCGGATGTACAACAAGTCCCCCGCGTCGGCGAAGCTGAAGCCGGAGACGACCGGCGGCGTGGTCGGCGCGGTCTGGCAGCTGCGCGAGATCGCGAGCTACTTCTCTCAGGGCGGTGGCGCGAAGCTCATCGACAAGGTGCTCGCGATGCCGGCGTCGTCGCCGCACCTGCGGTTGCTCGCGGTGGCACTGCTCTCGTCGCAGTGGAACCAAAAGCCCGACGACATCGCGAAGGCCTGGGACTCCGTCGCGACGGGTGACATGGTCAACGTGGCGCGTGCGAACGCAGCCATCGCTCTCGTCAACCGCGGCGCGAGCGAGCAGGCAGCCGAGATGGTCGGCAAGCTCGTCGACGGCCTGGACCTCACTGCCGAGGCACCGCCGATGGGCACGTACTACTACGCCGTCCAGCAGTCGCGCCGCGGAGTCGCGGGCTGGCAGATGCTGTGGGCGTCGTGGCGCGACAAGGTCATCGCGGGCAACAGCTTCTCGCACGTGATCGGACTCGCGCGCATGGGCCAGGGCACGCCTGGCGACCTGAACATGCTGCTGGCGCGGGCGCTCGTCCTTGCCGGCGATGATCAGGACCGCCAGCTCGCCGTCGCGTACCTCGCGTCGAGCGTCGACCAGGCCGCGATCGCCCAGGACATCGTCGACAAGGCGCTCGCGAAGAAGCCGTCGCGCGAGCTCCACCAGCTAGACGCGCAGATCCTCCTGCGCCAGCAGCGCCTGGGCGACGCGCTCGATCACCTCGAGGCCGCGCAGACGGCGGGCGCCGACGAGCAGGTGGACATCAACACGGTGCGCGCCGAGATCGGGCAGATCATCGGGCTCGCGGCACGCATCGCACAGCAGCAAAGCGGCGCGCAGCGTGACAAGTACGTCGCGCGTGCGATGGAGTGGGGCGCGAGGTGGCGCGCGCTCGACCCGGGCAACGCGACGATCGACAAGCTGCTCGGTGAGCTCCAGCTCTCCGTCGGCAACAAGGACGAAGCGTGGCGCCAGCTCTCGACGGTGATCGAGCGCGACCCGATGCAGGGAACGGGCTACATGACCGTCGCAGAGACGTTCGAGGGCCAGGGGCGCGCCGCCGAAGCGCTCGACTTCTGGGAGCAGGCGATCCGCCTCGACCAGACGAATCCGACGCCGCGGTTGCGCAAGGCGCGCGCGTTGATCGCCTTGGGCCGCACCAAGGAAGGCGACGCGATCGTCGACGAGATCCTGTCGCGCAAGTGGCACGACATGTGGTGGAGCGTCATCTACGAAGCCCAGCAGATGAAGCACCCGGGCTCGTACGGCCGCTGGCGCTAGTGATGTAATCTCCGTCGGTGCCGACGGATGGAGAGCTCGAGCTCTCGTTCTACGAGAAGTTCCTCTGGGGGCGCGGCCTCGAGCCGTATCCCGTGCAGGAGCAGGCGGTCGCGGCGATCTTCGCGCGGAAGAGCCTGCTCGTCACCGTCCCGACCGGTACCGGCAAGACGCTCATGGCGAAGGCCGCGCTGCACCTCGCGATGGGGCGGGGCGAGCGGGCCATCTACACCACGCCGCTGCGCGCGCTGACGGAAGAGAAGTTCCGCGAGCTGTCGGCGGACTTCGGGGAAGAAAACGTCGGCTTCGCGACCGGCGACTACAAGGTGAACCGCGACGCGCCGATCCAGGTCGAGGTCGCCGAGATCCTGTGGAACCGGATCGTCGCGGAGAAGCACGTCTCGCCCGCGGAGATCGTGGTGATGGACGAGGGCCACTACTTCAATGATCCGGAGCGCGGGTACGTGTGGGAGCAGTCGATCATTGGTCTCGATCCGCGCACGCAGCTCGTGATCCTGTCCGCGACCGTCGGTCACCCCGAGAAGTTCACGCACTGGGTCGAGCTGACGCGCCGCATGCCGATGGCGCTCGTGGAATCCCGCGAGCGCAAGGTTCCGCTCGTTCACGAGTTCCGCGAGGAGATGATGATCGACACGGTGCGCGAGCTGGCGCACACGGGCGACGTGCCCGCGATCATCTTCGTGTTCGGTCGCGAGCAGTGCTTCGAGGTCGCGCGCCTCCTGAAATCATGCCGTCGCTTCACGACCGACGAGGAGAAGGCGAAGATCGAGGCGAAGTGCGACGCGGCGCTGCTCGACGGGGGCGTCTCGCGCGAGCTCAAGCCGCTGCTCTCGCACGGCATCGGCATCCATCACGCGGGCATTCTTCCACGCTACAAGCAGCTCGTCGAGGAGCTCGCGCTCGAGCGCCTGATCAAGTTCGTCGTGTCGACGGAGACGATCGCCGCGGGCATCAACCTTCCCGCGCGCACCGTCGTGTTTCCCGCGCTACGCAAGTTCATCAAGAAAGAGGCGCGCCTCGTCACCGCCGCCGAGTACCACCAGATGGCCGGCCGCGCGGGACGACCGCAGTTCGACGATCGCGGCCTCGCCATCACGCTCGCCCCCGAGGAGATCGTCAGCGACATCAAGAAGGAACTGAAGGACGCGAAGAAGCGTCCCGCGTACGACGAGTCCAAGGTCAAGAAGGGCATCTACAACCGCCATCGCAGTGAAGCGCAGCGCAAGGGCGACATCATCTGGACGCCGGAGGTTCACGCCGATCTGGTGAAGGGCGAGCCGGCAGAGCTGCGGAGCAAGACCAAGATCACGGCCGAGCAAGTGCTCGCGATCGGCCTGCGCGACATCGCGGATGGAGCCATCGCGACGGAAGCAAGCACGCGCATGGCGGAGGCCGAGGCGTCGCTGCCGCCGTCGATGCGGCTCGACATCCTGACCGTCATCGAGAATCTGCTGCTCACGGAGCGCGAGCGCAAAGAGCTGCTCAAGACGCTCGACCAGCTCGTCGCGAACATGAAGGCTCTCCACGTCCTCGACGAGCACGGCAAGCAGATCGCGGGCGACATGATCCGTGGCCTGCAGGGTATGGATGGCCTGCTCATCTACTTCATCCTGTTCAACCACCAGCTCGACTACGTGGAGCTGCGCGCGCTCGTCGAGTACCTGATCGATCACGACATCATCCAGCGTACGATCGACCGCAAGGGCGAGGACGCGAAGAAGGAGTGGATGCGCACGTGGCTGCGCGAGGCGCGCGAGAGCAACGGCGCGGTCACC
>DASYDE010000014.1:0-67910 GCA_036499725.1 Kofleriaceae bacterium | reverse complement strand
TATCCGCCGGGTCAGCACGGCCAGTCGCGCCGCAAGAAGCGCTCGGACTACGGCGAGCAGCTGCGCGAGAAGCAGAAGGTCAAGCGCATCTACGGCATCGCCGAGCGCCAGTTCCGCGGCTACTACCACAAGGCCGTTCGCTCGAAGGGCGTCTCCGGTCACACGCTGGTCCAGCTGCTCGAGCGCCGCCTCGACAACGTCGTCTACCGCATGGGCTTCGCCTCTGATCACGCCGAGGCGCGCCAGCTGGTTCGCCACGGCCACTTCCTGATCAACGGCAAGAAGGTCAACATCCCGTCGTACCTCGTGCGCTCTGGCGACAACATCGCCGTCCGCGAGTCGTCGCAGAAGATCGCGCGCATCAACGAGGCACTCGCCGCCGTCGATCGCCGTGGTGTTCCGCAGTGGATCGCGCTCGACAAGGAAAACTTCAAGGCGCAGATCACCCAGCTGCCGGCTCGCGAGGATGTGACCCTCCCGATCCGCGAGCAGCTCATCATCGAGCTCTACTCGAAGTAGTTTTAGAAGCTGCTGTCCGATTCTCGGACAAGCAGCACCTAAGGAGTGGGCCTCGAAAACCCACACACCATCGGGCGTGATGAAAGCGCCCCGACCCCAGGAGAAACGACTATGGAACCGACCCCCGAGCAGACTGCGTTCATGGCCAAGAACTGGCGCGATCTCATCCGTCCCCGGACGCTCGAGATCGAAGAGCGCAGCGAGACCTACGGCAAGTTCTCTTGCGAGCCGCTCGAGCGTGGCTTCGGCACGACGCTCGGTGTCGCGCTCCGCCGCATCCTCCTGTCCTCGCTCCAGGGCGCCGCGATCACGCACATCGCGATCGAAGGCGCGCTCCACGAGTTCACGTCCCTCCCGGGCGTGGTCGAGGACGTCACCGACATCATCCTCAACCTCAAAGAGACCCTCTTCAAGGTCGAGCACGACAAGACGTACACCATTCGCCTCGACAAGCAGGGCGAGGGCGTCGTCACCGCTGGCGACCTGCAGCTCGTCGACGGCGTCACCTGCCTCAACCCGCACCACCGCATCTGCACGCTGTCCAAGGACGGCAAGATCGCGGTCGAGCTCACCATCGCCACCGGTCGCGGCTACGCGCCGGCCGATCGCCACTCTGCCGAGCTACCCGTTGGCACCATCGCCATCGACGCGCTCTTCAGCCCGATCCGCAAGGTGAACTTCACCGTCACCAACGCCCGCGTTGGTCAGCAGACGGACTACGACAAGCTCACGCTCGAGTGCTGGACCAACGGCTCTGTCCGCCCGGACGACGGCGTTGCGTACGCGGCCAAGATCCTCAAGGAGCAGCTCAACCTGTTCATCAACTTCGAGGAGATGGCAGAGCCGGTCGAGGCTCCGCGTGACGAAGCCGCCGAGAAGCTCAACGAGAACCTCTGGCGCACCGTCGACGAGCTGGAGCTCTCTGTCCGCTCGGCGAACTGCCTCCAGAACGCCAACATCAAGTACATCGGTGAGCTCGTTCAGAAGACCGAGTCCGAGATGCTCAAGACCAAGAACTTCGGCCGCAAGTCGCTGAAGGAAATCAAAGAGCTCCTCGCCGAGATGGGGCTCCAGTTGGGCATGAAGCTCGACAACTGGCCCGGCCCGAACCCGCTCAAGAAGCCCTGATTCGTTCGCGTCCACGAACGTTGACCACCTAGAAGAGAGATCGTCCCATGCGTCACCGCCTTTCAGGCCGCCAACTCGGCCGCAAGTCCTCGCACCGCACCGCCATGTGGAACAACATGGTCACCGCCCTTCTGACCCACGGTCGTATCGAGACCACCGTGGCGAAGGCCAAGGACCTCCGCGGCCACGCCGAAGCGACGATCACCTGGTCTGTCGATGTCGTTGACCTCATCGCCAAGGGCGACAAGGCCAGCGCCGCCGAGAAGGCCAAGATCCTCCACGCGCGCCGCCAGGCTCGCCTCATCGTGAAGACCCGCGATGCGATGGAGAAGCTGTTCACCGAGGTGGGTCCCCACTTCGCGGGCAAGCGCGCGGGCGGTTACACGCGCATCATCCAGACGCGCGTCCGCAAGGGCGACGCGGCTCCGATGGCGTTCATCGAGCTCGTCGGCCTCAACGGCCAGCCGTCCGCGTAAGCGGGGCTACCGTCGCTACACGCGCTTCTAGGTAACGTTCTCGCAACGTTTCCCTGAGGCGCAGAGATAGCGATCTCGTCACCAACAAGTCACCGTTCGTGTGATGCCCGCCGCTTCGGTGGGCTTTTTTTTTGGCTATACACCGCCCGTCGTTCTCGACGATAAACCCGCCACCGGCCAGCCAGCCGCAGCCCGCACGGAGACCCAAAATGAATCGCTTCGTAGTCGCACTCGCTTCGCTCTCGCTCGCTCTAATCGCATGTCGTGGTGGTGGGGATGATGGGAACAACACTGGAGACGACGCCGGCCCCGGCTCGGGCTCTGACGGCAGCATCGTCGCCGGTACCGTCACGATCAAGCAGGTGCAGAACGACGCCATGGCGTCGGGCACGCAGATCGAGCTGAAGGGTGTCATCGTCACGGCGGTCGACACCTACGGCGCGAAGACTGGCGACATCTACGTCGAAGACGCCGACGGCGGCGCCTTCTCGGGCGTGAAGGTCTTCGGCGCTCCGCTCGACGCAGTCGCGACGCTCGCCGTCGGCGACAAGATCGACATCACCAACGCGCAGAAGAACGAGTTCGCCTGCACGGTGGCAATCTGCGGATTCGCGTTCCCGGCCGGCGCTAGCGTGACCGAGGTCGAGTCCGTCAACGGCGGTGACCTCTCCGTCGTCAAGAGCGGTACAGGGACCGTTCCGGCGCCGGCTGTCGTCGACGCGCTTGCGATTTCGATGATGACGGATGCGACTGCGCGAGATGCGGAGTGGGAGAAGTGGGAAGGGGTGTACATCAAGGTCATCAACGCGCGTCAGACGAATGTCGTGAAGGGCTTCGGCGCGATGGCCGCGGATCAAAAGTCGTTCGGCATCACCAGCGGCGCGAGCGTGGAATCGGTCCTCGCTCCCTTCAGCACCGACGCTGTTGCAGGTACGTGCTTTAGCGGCATCACGGGCATCGGCGACTACTTCGGCGGCTACCTCGTTCTGCCCACGGACATGGCGTCCACCACCGGCGGCGGCACCGGCTGCGCGCCACTCACCCAGGCGACGATTCCGCAGATCCAAGCCGGCACGGCGACGGGCAGCGTTCAGCTCACGGATGTCTACGTGAGCGCCGTATCCGCGAACAAGAAGAACTACTGGGTTTCCCAATCGCTGACCGCGGCGGCCAACCAAGGTGTCTACGTCTTCCGTTGCTCGCTCGGCACGGCCGGAACTGGCTGCGATTCGACGTCTGCACTCGACGCCTCGATCACTCCGGGCGCCAAGGTCTCGCTGATTGCAGACGTGGTGGAGTTCAACAATTCGACCGGTACGGGGACGCTGACCGAGCTCAAGGGTCCCTCGATCACGGCGATGACTGCGTCCGCCGCGTCGCCCACGCCTGTGACGGGACAACTGGTGGCGCCGCTTCTCGTCGACGCAACGGGAGAACCCTACGAGAGCGTGCTCGTGACGCTGACGAACGTTAAGGTGACGGCGAACGCGGCCGGCACGGCTGACCTTGCTCAGTTCCCCGCCAACACCGCCTTCAAGGCGACGCCTGACATCTTTGTTCTCCCCGATGCCGTTGGCACCTGCTACGCGTCGATCTCCGGCATTTGGAACTACGACTTCTTCAACGATCGCTTTGCGTTCCTGCCCAGCGCGGCCGGCACGACAGGCGGCACGTGTAACTAGGTCACCGCTCCATAGGTACTGATGAAACGGACGCGCATGTCGCGTCCGTTTCTCGTTTCGGCTTAGCGAGTTCGGATCGTTCCCTTCGACGACGTCCCCGAAATAATCGCTGCACTGGAGACGGCGTAGTCGCCGGTGATCGTGTTGATACGGATGAAGCCAAGGCCCCCGCCGCCAGCTCCTCCCTTTTGACGAGTTTGGCCAGCTCCGCTAGATCGAGGCGGAAGGTCTCCGATGTCATTCGCGGCACCGCTCAGCGTCGCGCCGTTGCCCCCGTTCGTGCACTGAAAGAGTGCGGACGTTCCTGCGCACTGGCCTCCCAATGCGATGTCCGCGCTCAGGGAAGGGACGCCCACGCCGTTCGATCCACTTCCGCCCGGGCCGCCGTTGACTAGCAATCGAGCGCCTTGCCCAATGCTCACGATTGGTGCCTCGACGAGAATTCCGCCTCCGGCGCCACCACCAAGTGCCGCGGCGGGGCCTCCCTCTTCGACGGATCCCATTGACCCGCTCGCATTCACGATCGAGTTGACGTCGAATTCGATAGAGACGTTGCTGACGAGTTGAAGAGCCCCTCCGCCGGATGGACCTCGTCCGTCAGCGGGCTGCGCGTTGACGGACAGGCCTCCACCTGCGCACCCTCCTCTCAGCGGAATCAGTGTGGGAGCCCCACTGGGGAGTCCTCCTGTTCCGCCGTTGAGTTGGGCGTTGATTCCTCCGCCATGCCCACCCGCTGACGCGTGCCCTCCGCCGCCTGAGCCGGCTGACTGCTCGTACTGCGAACTGAAATCTTCCTGTCCGGGACCTGGGCGGCAGGTCGGATCATCAACTCCGCCAGCAAAGTCATAAGCGCCGCTCGTTCCCGAGTCGTACCAGAGCGAAAGCGTCCCGGTCACCCGGAGCCGCCCAAGCGCAACGATCGCCAGGGCGGGTCCCGGAGCGTCTCGTTCACCGGAGACAACGGACACATTTCCAAGGGTCACGTTATTTGCGATGAGCACTCGGACCGATACGCCGCCCGGCGGAGCAGACATCAAGAAGGTCGGAATCGAGATCGAGTGGAACGCTGCATCGCTCACCACGCCTGAGCTAGTGGCAATGCCACCGCCTTGCGACAGATCGAGGTCCGGCGGAGATACCGCCATGTCGATGAACGTCGCGAGGTTGTTCGACGGATCGATGTTCCGGCAGCGCGGTTCGACTTCGAAACATCCAAGCGCGCACGCCTCGCTCGACACGACGTTGCCGCCCGCATCACACGTCTGCACCGCGCCGTTCGCGCAGACCGTTTCGTTCGGTGCGCAGACGCGACAGCCGACACCATCCTGACAGCCGAGTGGGCACTGCTTCGTGTCGTAGTCGGTGCCCGTCGCGTTGCAGCTCAACGCATCATCGTCGCGGCACTGCGCGAACGCGTTCGGCTCGCAGTCGACCGCGATGCACGTCTGCGGCTCCCCGGCGAACGAGCCGTCGATATCGCAGAACGGGTACGCCTCTGTAGTGCACGTGCCGTCGATGCATGACTTCGGATTCGGCTTGGTGCATCCAGCGAACGCAACGACAAGCGCGAACCCAACCCGCCAGTTCCTCATGACTAGAGTTTCTCGAATCATGGAGGCCGTGTCGACCGCGAGCTGCCGCGGTTGCGTGTAGCGATTTGCGTCACCTGCGGCGAGCGCGGCTCGTGAGCGCCGTCGTACGGTACGGGCATGGCAACCGCTCATCCCGCCGCCGCATTCATCGCCAAGCACGCGTGGAAGGCGCGCACCGTCGAGGTCGATGGCACCGAGTTCGACGCGGTGTTCTTCGACTGGTACGAGCTTCAGGCGCGCGACGCCGAGACGTTCAAGAAGGCGGAGGCGCTGCCGGAGGGAAAGCGCGACGAGTTCCTCAGCCACTCCACGCTGTGGGAAGCCGACTTCGGCGAGTACTTCGCCGGCGAGTCGATGGACGCGATCGAGGGTGGCATGTTCGTGCCGATCGCGGTGCTGGGGATGGCGGCGAACATGGAGAGCTTCGCGGAGATGAACAACGACGGCTTCCTCGCGCTCGTGTTGGAAGGCGAGCAGAAGGGGATGATCCTTCGCTACAACCAGGACGACGATGATCTGTTGAAGGTCGCCGGATCGATCGACGAGCTCGAGGTCGGTGAGAGCGAAGAGGATGACGAGGGCGGGGGCGAGAGCGACGACGACAGCAACTAGCGAAACGCACGGTTAATCCGGACGTTGGCGCGTGGAAGCGTCAGACCCGGTTGTTAAGACGGCTGCATGAACGGGCCAGGTGCGGCGGCGAGCTACGGCGACTTGTTGGTGACGTCGCTCGTCGTGTTGGTGGGCGTGTGCATCGCGGCGTTCGTCGTCGTGAAGCTCGCAGGCCGGTTTCTCGCGACGGGTAGGGCGCGCGGGGCGCACATGATGGACATCATCGCGCGGCTTCCGCTCGAACCGCGGCGGTCGCTGTATGTCGTAGCGGTCGCGGACAAGACGCTGCTCGTGGGGACGAGCGAGATGGGCTTGTCGGTGCTCTCGGAGCTCGACGGCGCGGAGGTGCGCTCGCGCGCGGTGCCGCAGCAGAGCTTCGGCGACATGGTGATGCAGGCGCTCGGGAAGCGGCGGGCCACGTCGGAGCCGAGCGCCCACGTGGGCGCGATGAAGTCGGATCAGAGCGTCCACGTGGACGCCGTGGCGTCGGAACCGGGCGTCGATAAGCGAGACGACGCGTGACGGAAGGCAGCCTCTCCAACGCAGGCGTGCTCGCGCTGCTCGCGATCATTCCGCTCGTCGCGCTGATGCTGACGAGCTTCGTGAAGGTCTCGGTGGTGTTGTCGCTCCTCCGCAACGCGATCGGGGCGACGGACGCGCCGTCCGGCCTGGTCGTGATGGGCCTGTCGCTGATCCTCACGTTCTTCGTGATGGCCCCGATCGCGGTCGAGATGGTGCACGCCGGGGCATCGGCGCCCGCGCAGACTTCGCCGGGGACGACCGCTCCTGGAGCGCCCGCACCCACGACGCGCGGCGACGACATGATGCAGGTCGTGCGCGCGTTGGTGCCCGCCGACAAGCAGCACGAAGTCGATGCCGTCGAGCGTTCGCTCGGGCCGCTCAAGGGATTCCTCGCGAAGAATGCGGCGCCGCGCGATGTGAAGACGTTCGTGGACCTCGGCGCCAAGCTCGGCAAGACGCGCGCGCCGGATGAGATGTCGGTGCTCGCGCCCGCGTTTGTCACCACGGAGCTGCGCGAGGCGTTCGCGATCGCGGTGCTGATCTTCTTGCCGTTCCTCGTGATCGACCTGCTCGTCGGGTTGGGGATGTCGTCGCTCGGGTTGAGCACGATGTCGCCGCAGGTCGTCGCGCTGCCGTTGAAGCTGCTGTTGTTCGTCGCGGTCGATGGGTGGCGCCTGTTGCTCGAGAGCGTGCTGCGGGGGTACGCGTGACCGCGCAGCTCGTCGCGCTGGTGCGCGAGGGCGTGCTGCTCGCGCTGATGCTCGCGGCGCCGCTGCTGGTGGCGGCGTTGATCGCGGGGGTGGTCACCGGGCTCATCGGCGCGTTCACGCAGCTGCAGGATCCGGCGATCGGTGTCGTGCCTCGCGTGGCGGCGATGGGCGTCGCGATCGTGTTGTTCGCGGGACCGATCGCGCACCAGCTCGAGGCGTTTGTCGCGCGCATCTGGCCGCTCATCACCGCGGTTGGTTCGTCGAACGGGTAGCGATGCGAGCGATGGTCGAACTGCGATCGGCGCAGCATTTCGCCGAACAAGTTGCGGCGCTCGCGCTGATTACGTGCGGTGGTTGGTGTGGGTGATACGTTCGCGCTGCCGAGCTTGATCCTCGCGCTGCGCGGGGCGGTCGCGGTGCTCGTGCTCACGACGATCGTCGGTGGTCTGCCGCGGGTCGTGCAGATCGGGCTCGCGGCGCTGATCGGGTTTTGGGCCGCGGTCGCGAGTGGAGCGGTCGTCGGTACGCTCGGAGATAGCGACGCGCTCGTCTTGGTCGCGCTGCGCGAAGTGATCATCGGCGCGACGCTCGGCCTCATCGCAGCGGTGCCGTTACTTGCGGCGGCGATGGCGGGGCGTCTGGTGAACACGGCGGCGAGCGCGCGCAACGGTCCATACGCGGCGCTGTTCGGCATGCTCGCGGCGGCGGTGTTCGTGGGTATCGATGGTCACGTCGCCGTCGTGCGCGGCATCGCCGAGAGCTTCGCGAGCGTGCCGGCGTTGACGACGGTGCAGCCGCGCGTGCTCGACGCGCTCGGTGGACTCTTGCCAGGGGCGGTCGCGCTGAGCGTGCCGTGGTTGATCACGGCGGCCGTCGTGGAGCTCGCGGTCGGCGCGGGCGTGCGGCTGTCCAATCGCGCGGCGCTCAATGGACCGACAGCGGCAGCGGTGCCCGCCGCGCTCGTGATGATCACTGCGACGCTCGTCGCGACAGCGGCCGTGGGCATCGCGGCGCTCGTGCGGGCCAGCGTCTTGTGACCGCCCGGAAGACAGAATGTCTTCGTCGAGAGCTAGCTCGGCAGCTACAATCAAACCAATGGTTGCCTCCCGCCCAACGCTTTCGACAGCTGTCGACCTGCGGGAACTTGCGGATGACGTGCGCGCCGAGATTATTCACGGGGTCATCGTTCACAAGGCCAGCCCTTCAGCAGAGCACGGTTTTTCTCAGGGAAAGTTCAACCAGGTCCTCGGGCGTCGTTTCGATCGAAAGACGGGTGGTCGGTGGCCCGGCGGTTGGTGGATCGGATCCGAGATCGAGATCGAGTACGAGACCCACGAGGTCTATCTGCACGATGTCGTCGGCTGGCGTCGCGATCGCGTTCCTGACCTACCGACGGGACGTCCGGTTCGGGCCCACCCGGACTGGGCGTGCGAGCTGTTGTCGCCCTCCAACCAGAAGACTGATTCGATCGACAAGTTCCAGGTGCTCCACACGAACCGCGTGCCGCACTACTGGATCGCGAATCCTGTCGAGCGAACACTCGTCGTATATCGCTGGGAACCGAAGGGATATCTCGTGGCTCTCACGGCCTCGGCCGGAGACACCGTTCGCGCAGAACCCTTCGATGCGGTTGAACTGCGCATCTCGTCGCTGTTCGCAGGCGACGAAGACGACGAGTAGTTAGCTGCGGCGGCCGCGCACCGCGGCGATGATCTCGGCGAGGCGGGCCCAGTGCGCTTGGGGCACGGGACCATCGTCGGTGGCGAGCGCGACGGCGAGCGCCGGATCGCGATGGACGGCAACGGCGTGGCGGCGCGCGAGACCGAGCAGTTGCGTCGCACGGGCGGCGCGGCCGACGGCAGTGCGCGTGGGAATCGGGCGACGGAGCGGATCCCACGCGACCGCAACTGCGATGCCATCGCCGAGCACGAGGACGGACGCGCCGGCCACCGCATCGCGCGCGGGCGTCGAACGCGCGAGCTCTCGGCGGCGTTGTGCCCACCGCGGATCGGCGCCGGCCGCGCGTGCATCGGCGCGCTGCTCGTCGCGCGTCATGCGCATGTCGGCCGTGTAGGCGGCGAAGCGAACGAGCGCGTCGAGGGCGCCCAACGCGATCCACGTCGTCGCGAGCGCGGCGAGGAACGAGATCACGAGGAGCGCGCCCGCTTGCGGGACGACACCGAGTGCGGCGAGGCGCGGGGCCATCGCGTACAGCCAGCCGACGGTGACGCCACCGATGACCACGCCGTTCACGAGGCCGAGCGAGCCGTAGGTGCCGCGGCGTGGGGCGAGTGTCGGCGCGTCGGGCAGCCTGCGCCGCGGGAGCCACGCTGAGCGAGTCTGCGCGAGGTGCGCGGCCGCCGCAGCGAGCGCGATGGCGCCGAGCAGAGGAAGGGCGAGGCTCGCGATGCGTTCGGCGAGGTGCGCGAGCGAGCCCGAGAGCACCAGGTCATCTGGCGAGGGCGAGCTGCTCGCTGCCACCCCGTCGCGCATCCACGCGCCGAGCTGCGCGACCGCGCCGCGGCCCATCGCCGCGAGGAGCAGCGCGGCCACGCCGCACGCCACTCCACCGACGAGCAGCGGGCTGGCAGCGGTCAGGCCCGCGGCTCGCGCGAGGCTGGTTCGCCGCGCCGACGGTGGAAAGGGGCGCTGGTCGGCCATGTCCGACTCGGATGGTACGTTGCAGCGCTGGAAATGGCGGGCTCCGACGCATCAGCGACGATCCCGGGCGCGACGCATCCGTCGAACGCTCAGGGCTCCACTGCGCTCGCGGGCGGAACGCTCGTCGAGATCGCGGTGACGACGCCGGCTCCGGGTCTCTATCACTATCGAATTCCGCCGCACCTCGGCGGTCGCGCATTCGTCGGCTCGCGCGTCCTCGTCAGGTTCGGTGCGAAGCGGCAGACGGGCGTGATCGTCCGCGCGGGAACGCCAGCACCCGTGGACGTTGCGCCGCTCGATGTTTCGGAAGTGCTCGACACCGAACCATCGCTGTCGCCCGAGCTCGTCGAGCTGTGCTTGTGGATCGCCAACTACTACGAGGCGCCGCCCGGCGAAGTCTTGAAGGGCGCGCTCCCCGCCGGTAGTGGAGTGACCGCCCGCATGTTGTACGTCGCGACGACGACGGGGGAGAAGGCGATCGAAGGCGAGGGCGGTGCGCTTCCGCCCAAGCAGCGCGCGATGCTCGCGAAAATCGTCGACGAAGAGCTACCCTCGACGGGATTGACGACGGCGCAACGGACCGCCGTCGACGGACTTGTCGGCGCGGGGCTCGTCGAGCTCCGGGACGAGCGCAGCACGTCGACCCGGTTGCGCCGCGAGAAGTGGGTGCGCGTCGTGGGCGACCTCGCGGAGGCGCGCGCGAAGGTGAAGCGCGGGCCCAAGCGCATCGCGGTGATGGACGCGCTCGTCGCGATGATGCGCGGTGAGGAGGCGCCGGATACAGCAAGCGATGTCCACGCATCGGACAACCCGGACGGGGAACAGCTAGCGAATGTTCCCGTTGCCGCGTCGGCCGGAGTTTCCGCGGAAACGTCGGCGAGGGAGCCGGATGCAGCCAGCGGTGTCCCCGCTGGGACGTCGGACAAGCCGCACAACGCAATCGCAGGCGATGTCCCCGCTGGGACGTCGGACATCAACGCCCGAAACGTTTCCGCGGAAACGGCCGTGGACGAACCGGAGCTCGTGCGCGATGAAGTTCCGCTCGAGGATCTGGCCATGCGTGTCGATGGCGCGAAGCCAGTCGTCCGCGAGCTCGTGAAGGCGGGCGTGGTCGAGGTGTTCGAGCGCGAGGCCGTTCTCGAGGCCGTGCCGATCGAGCAAGGCATGAGTGTGAGCGCGCCGCACGAGCTCACCGCGGAGCAAGCACATGCTGTCGCGGAGATCGTTGGCGCATTGAAGCATCACGCTGCGTCCGAAACTCGGCCTCACGACGCCCACGTGGGCGCTGTGGGTTCCGCGCGCGGCGAGGCGAATGCCGCAGCGAAGGCGCGCTCTGCGCTCCGGCCGTTCTTGCTGTTCGGTGTGACGGGCTCGGGCAAGACAGAGGTCTACCTGCGCGTCATCCACGAGGCGCTCGCGCTCGGCAAGACGGCGCTCGTGCTCGTCCCGGAAATCTCGCTGACGCCGCAGCTGGCGGCTCGGTTTCGCGCGCGGTTCGGCGACAGCGTCGCGATCTTGCACAGCGGACTGTCCGAGCAGGCTCGCCTCGGCGAGTGGTCGCGACTACGGCGCGGCGATGCGCGGATCGCGGTGGGCGCGCGATCGGCGGTATTCGCGCCGCTCGGGAATATCGGCGTCATCGTCGTCGACGAGGAGCATGACGGATCGTTCAAGCAGGACGAGGGCGTGAAGTATCACGGGCGCGATGTGGCGCTGGTGCGAGCGCAGCGCGCGGGCGCCGTGTGCGTGTTGGGCTCGGGGACGCCGAGCTTGGAGAGCAACGCGCTGGCGGAGCGCGGCGCGTACGAGAAGCTGGTGCTGACGCAGCGACCCAAAGCGCGGCCGATGCCGAGCGTCGACATCATCGATCTCCGCTTGTGGCAGCCGGATGGCGAGTCATTTCTGGCGGCGCCGTTGCGCGAGGCCGTCGAGCAAACGCTGGCGGCAGGCGATCAGGTCATTCTGTTTCTGAACCGCCGCGGGTTCGCGACGTTCATCGTGTGCGTCAGCTGCGGGCATGCGTTTCGATGCCCGAACTGCAGCGTGTCGCTCACGTATCACCGGCACGGCGAGCGGCTGACCTGCCACTACTGCAACTACAGCGAGGGCGTGCCGACGGCGTGCCCCAAGTGCAACAGCACCAAGATCGAGCGGAAGGGGTTGGGGACGGAGAAGATCGCGGCGGCGCTGGCCGAGCAGTTTCCGTCAGCACGCCTGGCGCGGTTGGATCGCGATGTCGCGAGTGGCGCGCGCGCGGAGGCCGTGTTGGGACGCGTCGCGCGGCGCGAGGTGGACTTGCTCGTCGGCACGCAGATGGTGACCAAGGGGCACGACTTTCCGGGGGTGACGCTGGTCGGCGTGTTGTGCGCGGATACGGGTCTCAATCTGCCGGACTTCCGCGCGTCGGAGCGCACGTTCCAGCTGCTCGCGCAGGTGGCGGGGCGCGCGGGGCGCGGTGACAAGGCGGGGAAGGTGCTGATCCAGACGTATCGACCGGAGGCCCCGGCAGTGGTGGCGGCGGCGCTCCACGACTACGAGCGGTTCTATGCGGCCGAGGTGGAGGAGCGCCGCGAGATGCACTACCCGCCGCACGGCAGGCTGATCGTGGTGCGCGTGGATGGGCCCGACGAGCACGAGGTGGCGGGTGTCGCGCACAAGATTGCGATGAGCTGCGACGGAGCTGTCCGCGGGATGCTGCGGCAGCGCGCGGCGAAGCTGCTGGAGGAGGCCCAGGGTGGTGCGGTGGCGAGCGGCTCAGATGATTTCGCGCTGGAGATCCTCGGGCCGACGGCGGCCCCGCTGGCGCGACTGCGGGGGCGCTCGAGGTGGCAGATCTGGGTCCGCGGGACCGATCGCGCGTCGATCCGGTGGGTCGCGAAGCACGCCCTGACGATCGACCACGCGTCGCGGGTGCGGGTATCGCTCGACGTGGACCCGAACTCGGCCCTCTGAGCGGCTGTCAGGCCGCCCGGAGCGATTTTATCGACGACGCGCTCGGGTCCGAACCGACCGGCGGCCCGACGAAAAGCGATATACTCCGCAACACCGGGGAATCGTGGCGGAACCGTCTCCACCATGCGTGTTGATCGTCGCGGACTCGCCGCGGCTGGGGGAGCTTGTCGGCATGCTCGGCGAGCCGCTGTCGGCTGGCGTGGCGACGGTGCTCGTCAGCTCCGGCGGTGACGACACGATCGAGCTGTTCAGCCAGAAGGCACCGCACGTGGTGGTGGTCACCGCGACGCTGGATGCGGGCGATACGGCGGCGTTGATCGGCGCGCTGCGCGGGATGCTGCCGCGCGCAGAGGTGGGCTTCGTGCTCGTCGGCGACGACGACGGTCCGGTGCGTACCGTGCTCGATGCAGGCGAGATGGCGCCGGATCGGTTCGTGGCCCGGCCGCTGACGACGGATGCGTTTCGGTTCGCCGTGAACAGCGTGCTCGAGGCGGTGTTGTTGATCCGCAGCACGGCGGAGGCATCGCGCGGAACGCTGGTGCCGATCGCGCAGGCCGAGGACGATGCGCGGGCGGCGCGACTCGCGCGGTGGGACGCGATGGCCGACTCGATGGTCGACGCCGACGCAGAAGACAAGGAAGAGGAGCGGTCCGAGGCTGCGCCGTTGCCGCCTCCGCTCGTCATTCGTCCGCGGCGTCCGTCGGAAGCGCCGGTCTCGGCAGACGAGCCGTGGAAGCCCGGAACGACGGCGGCGCTGGATCACGATAGTGGGACGGAGTGGCCGGAGGCGGTGCCGCCTGCGGCCGAGAATCCTGCGCGCCGATCGTGGTCCGAGATGGGACCGCCGACGCGCGAGCCGACGCTGATCATTCGCGATCCGGATCCGCCCGCGAGCTCGCCGGGAACGCTGACCAGCTCACCTCCGCCGATGAACCCATTCGCGGGTTCGACACATCCGGGCGCGACGCCACCTCCGCGTCCGCCGGCGCCGAGCGCGACGCGATCGGGACATGCGTCGCCGGATGCACCGATCGCAGAAGGCGTTCCGCACGTGATCGGCGCGGACTACAGCGGCGGTACGAGCAGCGGGATGCGTCGCGACTCGAGCGGGCCGATCGCACTGGACTCGGGGCGCGCGCGGAGCGATTCGTCGGCGCCGATCACGCGTCCGCGGAGCGATTCGTCGGCGCCGATCACGAGCAGCGGCACGCAGCCCGACCGTCCGCGCAGTGACTCGCAGAGCGGCTCGCAGGCGGGGCGTGCGCGGAGTGATTCGCAGGCGGGTGATGGCGGCGACTGGATCTCGCGCATGCCGCTCGCCGACATGCTTGACCCGAACCGTCCGGTGCGGCGCAGCGGGGACGCGGATGACTTGCTCGCCGATCTGCCTGACGATCTGATCCCGTCGATGAAGCCGGGCGCAGTGCGTTCGAGCTCCACGGTTCCCGAAGCTCGTGGCGTGACGACCGAGGTGCCGATTCCGAGCATCGGTACCGTGACGAACACGAACGCGGGAGGCGCGAACACCAACGCGGGCGAGATGCCGAGCGCGAGCGACCTGCCAGGCGCAGACGTGCCGGGCGGTGATGCGCCAGGCGGGCGTGATTTTGCGCGACAGCTGCGCGCGAAGATGGCGAACATGGCGCAGCGCCTGTTTCAAGGCGGGGCGGGTGAGGCGGCGCAGTCGCGCGCGGTGGATATCTCGCCGAAGCACGACCATCACACCGAGATCGATCTCGCGTCGCTCGGCGAGGAACCGGCGCTCGATCGCGGCGTGACGGAGATCGAAGCGCGCGCGGATCGACGCAGCGACATTCGCTTGCCGGTGCCTGGCTCGGTGTCGATCACGTCGCCGGGAACGTGGGACACGGCGGTGCGCGAACGCGGGCTGCCGAATCAGGGCGAAATCGTGCGCGGCTTGTCGGACCCCGCGATGCTGCTCGCGAAGATGTTCGCGCAGGAGTCGACGGGGCGGGTCGTGTTCCGTCGCGAGGACGTCGAGAAGGTCGTTTACTTCGACGTCGGGCGGCCGGTGTTTGCCGCGTCGAGCGTGCGCCGTGATCGCATGGGCGAGCTGCTCGTGCGCGAGGGCAAGATCACCGCCGCGCAATACGATCGGTGTCAGACGGCGGTGGCGGAGTCGGGCCGCCGCATCGGCGAGATCCTCGTCGACCTCGGCTATCTCAAGCGCCGCGAGCTGCTGCCGGCCGTGCGCCGCCACGTCGAGGATATCGTGTACTCGCTGTTCGGTTGGGACCGCGGCACGTATCACATCATCCCCGAGACAGCGGCGTCGGTGGAGCGCATCCGGCTGTCGCGTCACCCCGCTGCCTTGATCCTCGAGGGTGTGCGGCGCAAGTGGGATCGCGCGTCGCTCGAGCGGCTGATCGGTTCGGCGTCGACGGTGATCGAAGTTCCTGACCGCGAGAAGCTCGGGGGCATCATCAACCTGAATGACCTCGCGCCCGAAGAGCGCGCGGCACTGGCCGCGTTCGATGGACAGTCGGATCTCGCGGCGGTGGCGCGGACGGCGAACGTCGACGTGACGGACATCCTGCCGCTCGCGTGGGGGCTGTGCATCCTCGGCCTCGCGTCGGCGCGCCGGACCGATACGGAAGTTCATGATGAGAGCTCGGCGCTCGTCGGCGAGACGGACATCGCGATCGATCGCGAGCGTGTACGCGCGCGCTGGCAGCTCGTGAGCGAGGCGGACTACTTCGCGCTGCTCGGTGTACGTCGCGACGCGACGGGCTTCGAGATCCGGCGCGCGTACCAGGCGGCGCGTCGCGACTTCGCCGCGGATGGCTTCCCGAACGATCTGCGCCGCGAGCTCGCGCAAGAGCTCGACGACATCGCGCATGTTCTCGACGAAGCGTTCCGCGTACTCCGCGACGATCGCCTGCGCCTGACCTACCTCTCCAATCTCATCGAATGAGTCCCGCGATCGCCTCTCCGTGAGGCGACGTGCTACGAACGCGCCGATGCGCGTCGTGTTCATGGGCTCACCGGACTTCGCCGTTCCATGTCTGCGTGCGCTCGTCGAGAAGCACGAGGTCGCGCTCGTCGTCAGTCAGCCCGACAAGCCCGCCGGTCGAGGCGGGCAGATGCACGCACCGGCGGTGAAGACGGCGGCGCTCGAGCTCGGCCTCCCCGTGATCCAGCCGCGCTCGGCTAAGACGGGCGAGCTGCGCGATGCGCTCGTGGCAACGAACGCGGAGCTCGCGGTCGTCGTCGCGTACGGAAAGATCCTGCCGCCGCCCGTGCTGACGGCGCTGCCGCGTGGCTGCATCAACGTCCACGGATCGATCCTTCCAAGGTATCGCGGAGCGGCGCCGATCCAGTGGGCCGTGATCAACGGAGATGCGGAGACAGGCGTCGCGATCATGCAGCTCGATGAAGGCATGGACACGGGCCCCGTGTTCCTCGAGAAGCGCACGCCCATCGGCCCCGAGGAGACGAGCGGCGAGCTGTTCGCGCGCCTGTCTCCGATCGGGGCAGCGACGCTGCTCGAGGCGCTCGACGGCATCGCCGCCGGGAGGCTGACTGCCGTCGCACAGGATCACGCGAGCGCGACGCATGCGCCGATGCTCGACAAGTCAGACGGCGCGATCGACTTCGCGCAGCCCGCTCGAGCCGTGGCGGCGCGCGTTCGCGGCGTAGATCCGTGGCCCGGCGCGCAGACCCAGCATCGCGGGCAGATGATGAAGCTGTTCCGCGCTGTCGTCGGTCCGGGATCCGGATCACCGGGAACGATCCTCGCGATCGACGCAGCAGGCGTTCACGTCGCGACGGGCGACGGGGCAGTCGTCATCCGCGACGTGCAGGCGGCAGGAAAAAAGCGCATGACGGCGCAGCAGTTCGCGCAGGGCCGCGGCATCGCCGTGGGTGAGGTGCTGACCAAGCCCGTCTCCGAGCCGGCGTAGCGCTACTCGTCGTCATCCAAGGTTGGCTCACCGGGCGGTGGAGCAAACGTTGGCACTTTCACGTCGTCCTTCGTGGCGATCGAGATGGAGCCGCCGAGCGAGGCGTCGAAGCGCTGCGAGTACGTCCCGATGCGCACGCGGATCGCCTCGATCGGTCGCGGCACCGTCGGAAGCGGAACGTCGATCGTGCCACCGGAGAGTGCGATCTGAACGTCGGCGAGCTTGGTGAAGTGGTGATCGAGCAGCTCGATCGTCACCGCGCCGAGGGCCGTCTTGCTCGCGAGCTTCAGGGCCGTCTGCGCGATCACATCACGGCCCCACTTGCCGCCTTTGGTGCCCTGCCGTTGAAACGCGACGGCAAACGCAGGAGTCGCTGGTCCGGTGGAGGAGTAGGACACGGCCCACGGCTGCGCGACGGCGAGGGTCGGAACGTCCGCGTCGGTGGCTCGCTTCTCGAGCGGCGCGGTGTACTGGAACGCCTCCGCGACGGGGCCGACCATCAGGCGCGGCCCGCCTCCGGTATCGACGTCGAACACGCCGAGGTGCGGCCGCTGCGCACCGAGGTAGAGAATTCCCGACGAGCCGTCGCGCGAGAACGTGGCGACGTCGGCGATGAAGGATGGGTCCGCAAGTCCATCGTCGATCGACGGGAAGAGATCCAGGTACCAGCCATCGAACGTCGCGACCGGGAACGTGCTGGAGTACGTCGCGGCGCTCGTCGTGCGCTCCTCGACGATCATCGAGAGGAAGCGCTTGGTCTCTTCCGAGAGAGGTTGGTTCGCGAGCTCTTCACGAGAGATCTGGGCGAGGACATTCATCAACCGCTCGAGGCGCGCGAAGTAGGCGGCGCTGTTGCTGCGGTTCCGCGGATCGAGCGCGCGGAACGCGGCGGCCCCTCTGCGTGCGTACGCGGCGAGCGCGAGGTACGTGGCAGGCGCGGGCTCGACGTAGCCGTCGGGAATCTCGCATCCCCCCTGATCGTAGGCCTGGGCGACGACGAGGACGTGGTTGTGCCTCAGCTGCCCATACGACGCGAGAACACTGTTGAGGCGCAGGTCCTCGAACACGGGCCGGTCCATGAACGACGGCGTCGCGCCCGCGGGTTTGATCGCGAGCGTTTGGATCGCCTTGAGCCACGCGCCGTAGAGGTCATCCCCGAGCGGGGCGGCCGCGAGTGCTGCGCGTGCGGCAGCGCGCTGTCGAACGGCATCGGCGGACTTGTCGTCGATGTAAGCGCGCGCGCGATCGACCCCGAGCATGTCGGCGAATTCGACGGGTGATACGCGTGGGCCGCGACCCGAGATGACGTCACCGACAGCGACCGTATCCGGGGTGATGCGCGCGCCGAGCATCGTCGCGATCGCCGGGAGATGCGGCACATTCGGCGTCGGGCTCGTGTTCACGGTCCGCTTCCAACGGTCGCCGATCGCGGCGCGCAGCTTCGCAGGTGCCTCGGAATCTAGCGTGGTGATGCCGGCCGCGTTGCGCAGCGCGACGAGATCCGCGATCGAGACGTCCTCGCGCGCTCCGGCCAGCACGCGCCAGGATTGATCGAGCCCCGCGATCTCGCCCAGCGTGCCGGTGCGCTCCGCAAGGTCTGCGAGCGCGAGGGCGATCAGGTCCTCCCGCGGCGTCTCGCGCGGATCGGGTTCATCCGTTGGTGACGACGCGCGCGTATCGCGGGAGACGAGGTTCAGCTCGATGCGCGACAACCACATCGCGGATCGGAAATATCCGCTCAGCCCGTCCGTGTAGTGCCCGCGCGGTGTGTACGCCGACGTGTCGAGCCTGCGCTCTCTGCCGAACAGGTCGATCGTGATCAGCCCTTGCTCCGCGACGATCGTCTGGACGAGCTCGGCCGCACGGCTGTCGACCTTGCCGAGCGCGCTCGGAATCTCCGAATTACCGAGGAGCATGCGCGCGACGGTCAGATAGAGGTCCAGGTCCTGTGCGACCTCGGGTGGATACTCGGCAGCCGCGGCGGCCAGCCCGCACTGGAGCGCACCGAGCACGTGATCGAGTTGATACCGGCTGCGCTCGGTCTCGACGTTCGCGAGGAGCTTGTCATGCGACGCATAGACCGCGTGCATGATCGAGTCGACGCTGACGTAGAGAGGGAGCTGACCTCGATGCACGTCGTAGTACGCGGTCGTGAAGCTGTCGTAGGAGAGGCGATCAGGAACGACGACGCCGTCGCGCGCGAGCTGTGCTTGCTCGCTCGGAGTCAGCGCGAGGACGTTCGCGACAAGCGCCGTGTTGGCGACCGTCGCCGACTTGCTCGACCGCTGGCGCGTGGATGCAGTGGGTGAGTCGTGCGCCAGGATCGCGTCGGCCAGGTCATCGCGGTGCCGTGTGTCGCACACACCTTCGTCTCGGCGCAGCTGGTTTACCGCCGCGAGCTTCTGGTCGAGCGTGTGACCTCCTTCGCCGCCGATACAGCCGCCTCCGACCCCATCGTCGGAGCAGATCATGCGTGAGGGATCCTCCACGTACATTTCGTTCTGGGCGAGCTCTGCGGCGTTGGCGGGGTCCATTTGCCAGAACACGCTCGGCTTGCACGTGGGGGCCGCCGCGGGGGCCGCTGCGACGGTCGGGGCGGGGGCGGCGGGGGGAGTCGAGGGTTTGGGAGGCTGGGAACCGCACGCGGCGAGAGCGAACGGCAGGAGCAGCTTTTTCATCGGGGCAGCTACGCCCGAGCGACCGAAATGTTTGCACCAACATCTCCTCGAATGCGTGCAACCACGCCCGCGCGGCCGTGTCCTCGTCCTCCAAGGGCGTATGCTGCCGCCCCTTGGCGAAGCCGATGATCAACGCACGCGAGGTCGCGCGCCGCGTCCTCGACCGCATCGCCAAGGACGGCGCGTGGGCGACGCCAGCGCTGGACGGCGAGCTCGCTCATACGAACCTCGACGAGCGCGACCGTCGCCTCGCTGCGGAGCTCGTCTATGGCGTCCTGCGCCACCGTTCGCGCATCGACCGCGCGCTGGCTGCTCACGCGGATCTGAAGAAGACGATGCCCAAGGTCGTGACCGCGCTCCGCGTCGCGGCCTATCAGATCCTGTTGCTGGATCGCGTTCCCGGCTACGCCGCGGTCGACGATGCGGTGGGGGCAGCGCGTGCGGCCGGCGGTCAGAAGCTCGCGGGCTTCACCAATGCGGTGCTCCGCAAGCTGACGGCGAACGGCGAGCCTCGATTCGAGGAAACGCCGGCAGATGCGACGCGCGGGAAGCGCCTGTGGGATCTGCACGAGCGGTTCTCGCTGCCGCGCTGGATCGTCGACGAGCTCGCGACTGCGATCGAAGCGGACACCTCCACAAACGCCGCCGAACGCATCACGCAGATCGCGACTGCGTTTGGTGATGCGGCACCGATCGTCGCGCGCGGCAATCTGCGGCGCACCACACGTGAAGCGCTGATCGAGACGCTGAACGCGGAAGGCGTGACCGCGGAGCCGACGAGTGCGCCGATGGCGTTGACCCTCGATGGCCTCGGCGATCCGAGCCGCAGCCCGTCGTTCATGGCTGGCGTGTGGACGGTGCAGGACACGGGCGCGCAGCACGTCGCGCTCGCAGCTGTGCGCGGGCTCGACGGGACCGACCGCAAGCTCATCCTCGACGCGTGCGCGGGCGTCGGTGGCAAGTCGTCGCATCTCGCCGAGCTCACCGATGACAAGGCTCATATCCACGCGGCCGATGTCTCGGCGACGAAGCTCGGACTCGGTGCGCAGACTGCCGTGCGCTTGGGGCTGTCGAGCATCGAGCGCATCGCGTGCGATCTGCTGGACCCCGCGGCGCCGCTGGCCACGAGCTACGACCTCATCGTTCTGGACGCGCCGTGCTCGGGCCTTGGCGTGTTGCGTCGCCATCCCGACGCCAAGTGGCGCCTCCAGCAGAGCGATGTGCCGCGGCTCGCGGCTCTACAGCGCATGCTGCTCGATGCCGTCGTTCCGCGTCTCGCGCCCGGGGGCACGCTCGTCTATTCGGTGTGTACGTTCACGCGAGCGGAAGGACCGGAGCAGGTGGAAGCGTTGTGCAAACGCAGCAACCTCGTCCTCGTCGAGCAGGAGCGCACGTGGCCACCCGAAGCGGACGCGTTCTACTTGGCGCGCCTGACGAAGCCC
Organism: Kofleriaceae bacterium; assembly: GCA_036499725.1. Taxonomy (GTDB): domain Bacteria; phylum Myxococcota_A; class Polyangia; order Haliangiales; family Haliangiaceae; genus JABFXX01. Next base: position 47,013 of record DASYDE010000014.1, on the reverse strand, counting down.
CGCTAGAACGCGCCCGTCAACTTGAAGCGCAGGTAGAGCAAGTAGCCCGCGCCGACCGCGATGGCGACCCAGGTGAGCCCGATGCCCAGGAAGCGCGGAGCATTCGGCGCCTTCATCGGCAAGCCGATCCAGTGAGCGATGCGTGCGACGAGGAACGTCCCCCCGTAGACGTGCAACACGATGTGATTGCCGCCGCACATCTCGAGCAGCAGCAACACGATGATGCCGAGAGGCATGAACTCGGCGTTGTTGCCATGGGCGCGGATCGCCACTTCGAGCGCGGGGTGCGTGCCGATGGTGACCTTGTGCTTGCGTCGCAGCGTGGAGACGTTGTTCGCGAGGAACACGTTGAACAGGGCGTTGAGAGCACCGTAGAGGGCGGTGATGACGGGTGGCATTCCCCGACGATAACGCGCCGTGTGAGCGACCACATACCCTGCGCCTACCCGTGATGCATCCGTGAGCTGACTGGGAAGCGTTCTCGTGGAGGACTACGTTGGTGAAGATGACCAGCCGTAAAGATCTCCACATGCTCGCCGCGGCCCTGAACGGGCTGCCGGTTCTCGGTTGTCGTGCGGATCGCCCCGCGGACCGAGCGGGGGTCGTGTACGGCGATATCCTGCTCTCGGTAAACGGCGTCCCTACGCCCGATTGGACCGCGTTTATCGACGCGAGGTCGCTGAGCTCGACGGCGATGGTCGTCGAGATTTTTCGCGACGGGGAGCAGTTGAAGCTCGTGGTGCCACTCGAGGGTGCGACACGTCTGGATCCGGCGCAGCTGCTCGCCGAGCTCATCGCGGAGCGCTTGGTTCCGCTCGACATGACGCCGCCGCCCATATCGAAACCGAATTAGTCCGGGATTCCGGACAGTACCTACTCTCGGTCGACGGAGCCGCTCGCGAAGTTCCTGCAGCGCTTGCTGACCTAGAAGTGCATCGCCAGATCGACCGGCGTGGACGTGGCCGGCGTCGTCGGCACGAGCGCGCCGACCAACAACGCTGCGAGCCCGGCTCCTGCGATCGCCCCGCCCGCAAACTCGGTTTGGACGCAATTCGTCTCCTCGCATCCGTTCTTGCTCCCATCGTGGAGGCCAATGGCGAGCAGCGAGACACCGGCGGCGATGGCGAGCCCGTTGATGATTCGCGCATTGGTCTTCGCGGCGGGCGTTCGACCGAGGTAGCAGCCAGACGCCGTGATCGAGACGAGGAGAGCGAGGGTCATCACGTACTTCATGGGCGATACGCGGGAGCAACGCGCGTGCCGAGGCTAGGGCTCGTCGATTCGCAGCCTTGGCGCGACGCTGCGGTAAAACGCTGACTACCCGGTCAACCATCGCGATGGATCTCAAACCATCGCTCTGTGCCTAAGACCGAATACGGTCACACAAGGGCCGCGCGTTCTTCCGGCGCGTGCTCCCGCGCGCTATACGCGTCGTCGATGTGGCGCGATCTTGCAGCATTGGTGACCGGCGCCACCGGTGGCATCGGGCAGCACCTGTGCGCATCTCTCATCGGTGAGGGTGCGCGCGTGATCGCGCATGGACCCGCAGCGGACGAGGTCGACGCGCTCTCGCAGCGGCTCGCATGTGAGGGCCTGGTCTGCGATCTCGCGTCACTCGCCGCCGTGCGCGATGTGGAGCTCCCGGCGATCGACGTGCTGATCAACAACGCGGGCATCGGGTTCGGCGCGAACCAGCTGCATCGCGAAGTGTCGGCGGACTGTCTCGAGCTGCGCTTCGCGGTGAACTATCTCGCGTCGGTGTTGCTCACGCGTCGCTATCTCGCGCGCGGTGGACTTCGCGCGATCGTGAATGTCGCGTCGGCGGGACAGCGGGCGCTCGACTTCGACGACCTCCAAAGCGAGCGCGGCTATGACGGCATGACCGCGTATCGGCGGAGCAAGCTGGCGATGGTGATGTGGTCGCTCGATCTCGCGGCCGAGCAACCGGTGCCCGTCGTGTCGCTCCACCCGGGCACGTTCCTCGACACGGGGATGGTCCGGCAGTCCGGCATCACGCCGCTCGGCACGGCGCAGCACGGTGCGGAGATGGTTCGTATCGCTGCCGAGCGCGCACTCTCGGGAACGACCGGCGTGTTCTTCGACGAGCTCGAACCAGCTCGTGCCGACGAACAGGCGTACGACGCACTCGCCCGCAAGATGCTGCGCGAGCGAACCGACGCCCTGCTCAGCGGAGCGTGACGGCAGCCGGCTTGAGGCCGGGCGCAGTGACCGTCTGGTGCGTCGTGACGTTCGCGGGCGCGATCGCAGGACGCGTTTCCTCGTGCTTGGTCGGCACCGCAAGAGTGACCAATACGCCGACGACGGCCGCGCCGACGAGCACGGCACCGATAGCGTCGTTGTCGATTGTCACGGCCAGGCAATCCCCATTGCACTCGTTGCCGCTACCGGAGGCGATCAGCGCGGTGCCGACGAACGCCATGGTGCCGTTCGCGAGGTACGCCGCCGTCTTGTGGCTCGGCGACCGACCGAAGTAGCAGCCGCTGCCGAGGATGGAGAGGAGCGAGGCGAGGAGGATGGTGTTGCGCATGCCCAGGTCATCAGCGAAGACCGTGCCGTCCCGGGTTTTGACCGACGCGACACTCGTGGCCGCCCGCGCCTGTTACAAGTCGCGCAAAACCGCGCACTTCGAACGCGCGTCCATTTCCACCGGCCGGCGGGGCAGCCGCGCAAACAACCGTCGGCGCCATGGGAGGGCAGGCTCCGTGGCCGACGCCGCATGCTAGCGTCCGCGCGTGGCCATCAAGATCGCGCCTTCCATCCTGTCGGCTGACTTCGGGCGCCTCGCCGAAGAGGTGAAAGCGATCGCCTCCGCGGACTACGTGCACGTGGACGTGATGGACGGCCACTTCGTGCCGAACCTGACCATCGGCCCCGTGGTCATCGAGGCCGTCAGGAAGGCGACGTCGCTACCGCTCGATGTTCACCTGATGATCGAGGACGCCGAGCGCTGGGTCGAGGCCTATGCGAAGGCGGGCGCGGACATCATCGGCGTCCACGTCGAAGCATGCCCGCACCTGCACCGCACGCTGCAGCAGATCAAGCACCTCGGCAAGAAGCCGTGTGTCGTGCTGAACCCGGCCACGCCACCCGAGATGATCGAGTACGTGCTCGGCGACGTCGCGCAGGTGCTCGTCATGTCCGTCAACCCCGGGTTCGGCGGCCAGAGCTTCATCCCGAGCCAGCTCGACAAGATCAGAAAGCTCCGGTCGATGATCGATGCGCGCAAGCTCGCCGTCGAGATCGAGGTCGATGGCGGCATCAAGCTCGACAACATCGCCGAGGTCTGTGCGGCGGGCGCCGACGTGCTCGTCAGCGGGTCGGGCGTCTACGGAACGCCGGATCGCGCAGCGACGATCAAAGCGCTGCGCGACGCCGGAACGAAGGCCAGAGCCTAACCCGAGCCCGAGCGCCGATTCGTGACGACACGTACTCGTCCGGGGTGAGCGTTCATCCCTCGGAAGGCACGCCGTCGGAGGGGGGACCCGCCACCGACGACGTCCAAGCCCGGCGACTCTTTGTCGAGTGTGCACCGCTCGGAGCCGATCCGGAGATCGGGCTCGGGCTCGGGCTCAATCGAGCTGAGCCCTGGGGTTAGTAGCCGCCGAACAGGTCGGTCAATCGCACGTCGAGCGCGGTCGCGACCTTGAACAGCGACGAGACAGACGCCGATGACTCGGCGCGCTCGATCTGAGAGAGCAGGGACACCGACAGGTTCGTACGGCGCGCCATCTGCTTGAGCGTGAGGCCCCGCGACTTGCGGAGATCGCGGATCTGGCGACCGATCGCGGCGTGGAGCTCGTCCTCGCGGCGGAGCACGAGGCCCTTCTTCTTCGCGATGCGCGCGATGACGTCGCGGAACTCGGCCGGCGTGAACGGCTTGTGGATGTACGCGCTGACCTCGTGCTGGATCGACGCGGAGGCCGTCTCGAGCGTGGGGTAACCCGTGAGGATGATGACCGCGATGTCGTCATCGACGCTGCGGATCTGCGCGAGCACGTCGAGGCCCGACAGCTTGGGCATCATCAGATCGAGCACGACCAGGTGAAACACCTCGTCGCGAATGCGCTCGACCGCGTTGCTCGGGTCGGCGAGCGTCGTGACGTCGAACCCTTCTGCTTGCAGGAAGTCCTGCAGGTACTCGCGAATGTCTTGGTCGTCATCGACGACTAGAACCGACAGCTTTGATGCTGTCCGTAGAGGAATCGCCCCTGCCACCATCGATACCGCGACCATAGCCGAACGTTAGGCCACAGAGGCCGCCGAAACGCACGCTCAATCGGCCACGCGCGACGTCTAAAAAGGTTACCGAAAAAAAGAAACCGCGGAGACCAGTGACGGACTCCGCGGTGGTCGAGGTGACAGGATTCGAACCTGCGACCCCCTGGTCCCGAACCAGGTGCGCTACCAGACTGCGCTACACCTCGAACTAAGCGACGCTTAAGTAGCTTGTGGCGATGGGCGTGTCAACGGGGCGGCCGGAAAAGGGGGCAGCCCGCCTTCAGCGTCGGAAGACGGGGAAGGCAATGTGGATCCCGAGCTCGGCGAACGCGCCCGTCTCCTGGATGAGGCCGACGCGGACATAGGGCGTGACCCCGAGGAACGCCCAGACGCCGACACTGCCTCCGATGCGCGGATGGTGCAGATCACCCAGCTCGACGAGGGGCCCCAACGAGGCGCCGATCACGCGCCCGACGCGCGTCCCGACGAGGGCGTCGACCCAGATGCGGCCCCCATCGCGCCCCGACCACATCACGCCGCCGATCGAGGTGCCCAGGACCGAGAGCGGCTCGCGCTCGCGCACGCGGACGATGCCGAGGACCGCGCCGAAGGTCGTGTCCCATCCACCATCGATGTACTCGGCCGCGCCCGTGGGACCGAGCCAGGCGTAGCTGCCGTCGAGATCCCAGCTGGGGCGAAAGCCGCTCGGGCCCCCAGCGTGCGGAATCGAACTCCTCTCCGGCGGGACCGGCTCGATCCTCGTCGGAGAGGGGTCCGCGAGCGCTGCCGGAGCGGCGCCCCAGAACGCCCCGAAAAACGCGCAGATTACGTACAGAAGTGGGGACGAAAATCTCCGCTCATTGCACGCCGATCGCCCTTTCGCTCCAGCCATCCGTGTAGAATCAGTCACGTAAACCGAGGGTGGGTCGGGCTCGACCTTTGCTTGATAGCTCCGCTGCGTGCGGGCCGACAAGCATCCAGCGACTCCGCTCGTGCCTCCGGTCCTCCCACCGCGCGAGATGTCGAACTTGGCCATTCAGCGCAACGCCTTCGGACCGAGCGATGGTGGCGCCGCACTTCCACCTGGCATGGACACGGATTATGCGCTGCTCCGCGCGCTTCCGTTGTTCGAAGGCGTCGGAAACAACGACCTGATGGCCGGGATGCAGCAGGGCGGCGTGAGCGTGCGCCGTCTCGAGCGCGACATGTTCGTGCTCGATCCGATCGGACTCTCGACCGGGCAGGCCGCGCCCGTCGTCTACGTCGCCGAGGGGCAGGTCTGCGCGGCCGTGTTCTCCGAGGCCGAGCTCTACGATCGCCGGCAGCAGCAAGTCGCGCACGAGACCGCGTCCAAAGAGGAGCGCGAGGAAGAGTCGCTGATCAAGCCGCCGCCGCTGGCGCGCATCGCGCTCAAGAACGTCGCGCTGTTCATGGAGAACGACCTGTTCAACTCGGGCGCGCTCTCCGCGGCGCGCGGTCAACCGATCGCGTTCTACACGACGGCACCGAGCTCGCTCATCTCGCTCGATCACCGCTGGGTCGCCGACCTCGCGGCACGGTTCCCCCCGTTCGAGGCCAAGCTGCGCCGCGCGCTCTCTGTCTCGCGCGAGCGTCTCGCATGGGTCAGCGGCGTGAAGCAGGAGCTGCTCGACTTCTTCGTTCGCCAGGGCATCAGCGTGTCAGGCGACATGGTGCGCGTGCGCCAGCTCGGCCTGTGCATCGACTGCAAGTTGTGCGAGGAGGCGTGCGAGGAGCGCTACGGCGCGAAGCGCCTGACCCTCGGTGGCTACCACCTGGGCATGCTCGACTTCATCTACACGTGCCGCACGTGTACCGATCAGCGCTGCGTCGATCCGTGCGCGTACGACTCCATCAAGTACGACGCGGAGAAGAAGGAAGTCGTCATCAACGAGGCGACGTGCACCGGCTGCACGGCCTGCGCACAGAGCTGTCCGTACGGCGCGATCGACATGATCGAGATCGAGAAGGAGGCGCCGATGTTCAAGGCGGACTTCCTCAAGCGCCTCGAGAAGAAAGACGCGCTCAAGTTCGGCGCAGGAACTCCGCGTGTCGCGCGCGCGCGCCGCATCGCCAACAAGTGCGATCACTGCATGGCGTACGGCGATCAGGCCTGCGTCTCGGCGTGCCCGACAGGCTCGCTGATCGAGATCAACGCGTACGACCTGTTCCGCGAGCGCTCGCCGAAGATGGCGCAGATCGCCAAGGCGGGCTGGGATGCAGATCTAGAGAAGAAGGACCGCAAAGAGGTCCTGCCCGTGATGGCGTTCACCGAGGGCCTCGCCGTGCGCTCGGGAGGCATCGCCAAGATCAAGCGCGGACGCTACGCGCCGCTGTTCATCTGGATGCTCGGCATCTTCGCGTTCCTCATCGCGCTTGGCGAGTCGCTGCTGCGCGCGTACGCGCCGACGATGTCCTATCTGTTCCACACGCTCTCGCACGATCCGCAGTTCGTGGACCAACCGACGGAGCTGATCCTCGAGAAGGTGATCAACCGCGCCGGCGATCAGCTCTCGACGTACTGCGGCCTCGTCGGGACTGGCTTCATGATCATCGCGGCCGTCTATCCGATCTTTCGGCGCATCAAGGTGTTCCGCTGGCTCGCATCGAACACGATGTGGTTCGACTTCCACCTGATGACGGGCACCGTTGGCCCGATGTTCATCATGCTGCACTCGGTGCTCAAGCTCGATACGTGGGTCAGCTCCGCGTTCTGGAGCATGGTCATCGTCGTCGTCAGCGGCTTTCTCGGTCGGTACCTCTACACGCAGGTGCCAGAGCTCGCCTCGGGCGTCGAGCTCGAGGAGCTGGACCACGAGCGCTTCTTCCAGCTGCACCGCCCGCGGCTCACCGTGCCGATGGCGGAGATCGATCGCGAGCTCGCCGCACAACGCGCCAACGCCCACCTGGTCGCGATGTCGCCGAGCATGCTTCGCGCGCTGTGGTGGCTCGTGTTCCAGGACATCTTCCGCATCCCGCGTACGTGGGCCCGGCGCAGCCGGCTCGCGCAGCTAGGCGTGGATCGCAAGACCCGCCGCGAGCTCGCACGTCGCGCGCAGCGGATGATCGTCATCGCGCGCAGCCAGGTTGTTGCGCCCAAGGCGCAGCTGTTGCTGAACTCGTGGAAGAGAGTCCACGTGCCGTTCACGATCCTCCTGACGATCCTCGCGACCGCCCACATCTACCTGGCCTGGAAAGTTGCGCACTTCTAACCCTGATAGAGTGGGCTCGATGAGGGCCAAGATCGCGTTCGCGATCGCAGTCGCGATAGCGCTACTGCTCGTGATGCTCGCGCCCTCGGTCATGCCCTCCGGCCGGCGCGCGTACGCGCAGGACTTCTTCTCCAGCTCGCCCGGCGCGTTGACCGCGTCGCACGCGGACATCGACAACGCGCAGCACTGCAACGACTGCCACATCAACGGCACCAACGAGATCAGCGACACCAAGTGCCTCGCCTGTCACGACCACCAGGACCTCGGCGCGCGTATCGCGGCAGGGAAAGGCTTCCACGCGTCGCCGGTCGTGAAGGGCAAGAACTGCAAGACCTGCCACGGCGAGCACAAGGGCAAGTCGTTCGACGTCATGGGCTGGAAGTCGCAGCAGGGCGGCGAGAAGAACTTCAACCACGAGCTCACCGGCTGGAAGCTCAACGGCAAGCACGCGGTCACCGAGTGCGCCGAGTGCCACAAGGCGCGCGACAAGCAGGGCCTCAAGACGTACATGGGCACCGACACGCTCTGCGGTTCGTCGGGCTGCCACGCCAAGGATCAGCCGCACAAGCTCGAGCGCAAGGAGCTCCTCAAGTGCGAGCGCTGCCACACCGAGAGCGTGTGGAAGCCGCAGAAGAAGGTGATGCAGTTCGATCACAACGACCGCAAAGACGCGGCGATGCCGATGCTCGGCAGCCACGCCGACGTGTCGTGCACCAAGTGCCACGTCAAAGCGGTGTTCAACCTGCCGAACCCCGACCCAGACAACTGCGGTAACTCGGGTTGCCACAAGTCCATCCACGACGGCCACCTGTTCGGCAAGCGCGACTGCGAGTGGTGTCACTCGCCGACGTTCAAGTCGTTCAAGATCCAGTCGGTCGCGGAGAAGAAGTTCTTCGATCACACGGAGCGCACGCGCTTCGACCTCGGCGCGCACAACAAGCTGTCCTGCTACGACTGCCACACCAAAGCGCTCGGCGAGAACAAGCCGACCGCGTCATGCAACACGTGCCACGCCAAGGACAACAAGCACGGCACGCGCTTCAACCAGTTCGGCAGCCCGCCCAAGTGCGAGACGTGTCACCCGACGACGAAGTGGGCGCCGACGGCGTTCAATCACAGCGCGAGGACAAACTTCCCGCTCGTGGCCAAGCACGCCCAGGCCGCGTGCCGTGCGTGTCACCGCGGTGAAGGCCCGGCCGACTTCGAGATGCTCTCGGGGCTCGTGAAGGGAAAGACCGTCGACTGCATGGGCTGCCACCAGCACAAGAACGTTCACGACAAGAAGTACACGAACGCCCAGTGCTTCGGCGGCGGCGGCTGCCACGTCGAGCCCGGCAACCCGAACATCAAGAGCAAGGAGATGGAGAAGGTCTATCACGGCCCCAACTCCGCCTTCCCGCTCGTGAAGGGCCACAAGGATGTGCCCTGCGCCGAGTGCCACACGGGTCGCTCCAAGAGCAACAAGACGACGTTCGAGAAAATCCCGTCGTCGTGCGCCGAGAACAAGAAGTGCCACGAGGACTCGCTGCACAAGGGCTCGCTCTCCAACAAGTGCGAGCTGTGCCACTCGCCGGGCACCTGGGACGCGACCCGCTTCAGCCACGACGAGCCCTTCCCCAAGCCCAACGAAGGCAGCGTCGACTCGTTCCCGCTCAAGGGCGCGCACAAGGACAACAAGTGCGAGGCGTGTCACCCGCAGCGCGACTTCGCGAACACCAACACCAAGTGCGCTGACGTTGGCTGCCACGCCGACGATGACGCGCACAAAGGTCGCCTGGGGCAGCAGTGCGAGAAGTGCCACGTCGAGACCGGCGACAACACGTTCAACCACAACACGATGGCGAAGTTCCACATCGACGGAAAGCACCTGCAGGTGAAGTGCGCTGACTGCCACCCGTCGATCACGTTCAAGCCGCGCCCCACCAACTGCTTTGGCTGCCACCCGGAGCCGGCAGTTCACAAGGGCCAGTACGGCACGGCGTGCGAGCAGTGCCACTCCACCAAGACGTTCGAAGATGTGAAGCCTCTGCACGACGTGGGCGACTTCTCGCTGCGCGGCGCGCACAACAACATCGCGTGCGAGCGATGCCACCGCGACAACCGCCCGCTCGCCGGCTCCGGCAACCTGTGCATCAACTGCCACCGCCAGGACGACATCCACTCCAACGCGCTCTCGCCGCGCTGCGGTGAGTGCCACACGCAGTGGTCGTTCTCGCCCGCCAAGTTCGATCACAGCCGCGTCGGCTGCAACCTGACCGGCGTGCACCGCACCGTCGCGTGCTTCGACTGCCACCGCAACGGCAACTTCGCCGTCATCAGCCCGCAGTGCATCAGCTGCCACCGGGACGACGCCGTCCGTCGTGCCGCGGCTGGCAACGACACCATGATGCACAACACGCAGCCGGCGTGCTCCACCTGCCACAACCCGAACGCGTGGCTCCCGGCAGTCGGGTCGACGCTGCGTCCCGCCACGGCGGGCTTCGGCCGGGAGTCCGTGTGTCGCTGAGCAAGCTCGTCGCGCTCGCACTCGTAGGTCTTCTCGTCGCGCCGTCACTCGCCGAGGCGAAGAAGAAAAAGAGCGATGACGACGAGGAGACGTCCGACGACTCCAGCGACGAGGACACGGAGAAGCCGGCGAAGAAGTCCAAGAAGGCGGCGAAGAAGTCCGACGACGACAGCGACGAGGACAGCGAGAAGCCGGCGAAGAAGTCGAAGGCGTCGAAGGCGGCCAAGAAGTCCGACGACGACGACGACAGCGCGAGTGACGACAGCGACTCGGATCAGGGCTCGTCCGACGAGGACGACGACACGCCCAAGAAGAAGAAGAAGTCCGACGACGAGGACGAGAGCAGCGCGCCGGATGACGGCACCGCGAAGCCGGTCAAGCAGGACCTGTCGGGCCATGACATGGGATCGACGAAGAAGAAGAACGAGTTCGAGCAGGACCGCTTCTACGTCGACAAGATCGATAGCGAGAAGACCGAGAAGGGCACGCTGATCCAGGGCAGCCTGCAATCGACGACGTTCCTCTACAAGGAGACGGGCGGGAAGTACCCGAACGCGGGCGATCAAGGCTTCAACAACGCTCGCTTCGCGCGCCTCTACACCGATCTGCGCCTGCAGACCGACTTCCGCCACATCTCGGCGAGCGACTGGGATGCCCGCATCGACGCGCGAGTGCGCGTGTTGAAGCCCGCCGACAACTCTCTCCCAGCAGACTCGATGCTGACGGGAAATTCCGGCGCCGATCCGAACCACCCGCAATCGGGCTTCAACGGCAAAAACGAGTACGACATCCGCGAGCTGTGGCTGTACCGCTCCGGCAAGCGCACCGACTTCTTCTTCGGGCGCCAGTTCATCCCCGATTTCGGCGGTCTCAAGTTCGACGGCCTACGCTTCGACTACGCGAAGTCCAAGACGTTCACGCTGATCGGCTTCGGCGGCACGTACCCGCTGCGCGGATCGCGGTCCATCACGAGCGACTACCCAACCCTTCGCTCCGACGACGGCATGTCCGCGGGACGCTGGGTCGGCAGCGGTGGCTTCGGCGCGGCGTATCGCACGCTCAACGCGTACGGCGCGTTCGGCGGCGTCATCCTTCAGCCCATCGATGGCAGCCAAGGCCGCGGCTATGCGACGTCGACGGGCTACTACCGCTACGGCTCGACGATCGACCTCTATCACTTCGCACTCATCGACGGGTACGGCACCCAGGGCTCGGGCCTGACGAACCTCTCTGCCGGCCTCAACTACAAGCCCGGCCAACGGCTGCGCGTGACGGCGGCGTTCAACCGCGTCGACGTCGACACGCTCGGCGTGCAGGCGAACTCGTTCCTCAACACCCCGCAGGGCTCGACTGCGATCGAGAACGAGACGTACTTCCGCCGCCTCGCGACGAACACCGCGCGCGGTGGTGTCTCGGCTGCGCTCGGCGAGCTCAACCGCTTCGAGCTCTCCATCGACGCGAGCTATCGCGAGCGGGGAACCATCGACATTCCCTACATCCTCAACGACGGGATGGGCACGAAGGCGACGCAAACGCTGCAAGCGAGTAAGGGCGCAGAGCTCCACGGCTCGTTCGTCGACCGCCGCTCGTTCAAGGACATGCGTCTCGGCATCGACGCGGTGCGCACGCTCAAGCTCGGCGCTGTGTCGGACCCCGCGTTCCAGCGCAGCGAGATCCTCGCGGTCCGCGTGTTCGGTGCGCGCGAGCTCGAGAACGGTCACGGCGAGTGGGAAGCGGAGGTCGCGTACACGCAGTCCGTGGACACGTCGACCGGAACGACGTGCATCCCCGACGGCAGCAAACCGGTCTCCAACTGCTACGGCTCGTCGAAGGGCTCGATCCTGTCCGCCGGCGGCACGATCTACTACCGCATCAACACGGACTGGATGGTTGTCGGTTCGCTGTACCTGACGCACCAGTCGCTCGAGTCGATCGGCAATGCGGTCGTCCCGCCCGTCACGTACACGTCTGACCCCGCGATCATCGGCATCACGGGCTTCGGTCGCATCGCGTATCGCTTCTAGCGCGACGACCGAAAGTATCTTCGTCGACGCGCGGTGGTGGCGAGCTGTCTGACGACGGTTGCCGCCGCTGGCGAATTTCTGTCGATCGCTTCGAGAACATCTCGGTAGATACGCGTGCCGCGTTGCGCTCCGCCGGGGGCACGTTGTTCGCACGAGCTCTCGGTATGCGCCACTTGCTCGCGATCGCCGCTCTTCTCTCCGTCGTGTCCAGCGGCTGTTATCTCGGTCAGGGGAGGACGCCCAAGACCGTGGCCGAAGTTATCTCCGGAACCGCGGTTGCCGTCGGCACCATCGCGCTCGTCTCGAACCATCGCGGTGACGAGCAGCAGCTCATTGCGTTGATGGACGGCGCGCTCATCGCAGCCGGCGTCGTCGGTCTGCTGGTGAACATCGCGACCCCGACAATTCCTGATGCCTCCCCGAACGCACCGCTCCACAACGCGCGACCGTGACGGCCCCGGGGCTCTTGCCTGCCGCGGTCACGATCGATTCCAAGTCCGTCGTCGCTCGCTAACGAGAGAGCGAGATGCGCGCGAGGTCGATGTCGAAGACGGCGTCCGCCTCCTTATCGACCACGACGAGCGTGTTGGCCGACGCGTCGCTAGCGAGACCGTCGATCGAGCGCACGCCGAAGCGGCTCAGGTCATCGAGGACGGTCGTGGATTGTGTCTCGGCGTCGAAGCGAGACAACGTCGCGCCCTGGCCGAGCACGAGGCCGAGGTCGGGCAGGAAGACGCTGCCGGTCGCGGCGGTCCCCGCGGGCGCGTTGCTCCATTGTTCGGCGACGCCAGTGACCCGGTTGTAGCGAGCGACCTGCGCATACTGGAGCACGCCGGTCCCATCGTAGGTCAGCGGTTGCGCGTAGAGCTTGTCGGCGGTCGCGTCGTAGGCGATCGCATCGGTGCGCTGGGTGAGCGACGTGGGCATCCCGTCGCCGCCGTCGGGCAGGTAACAGAAGTGCTGTTGGAGCGTCATCGCGGTGGTGTCGAGCAAGAAGCCGTCGCCGATCGCCGTCATCGCGAACAGGTTCGGCGCGAGGGCGACGAGGTCCGTGACGGGCAAGCGCATCGGCTTGTCGGGTGTCGGCATCTGCTCCATCGTGAGGATCGACGTCAGCTGGTCGCCATCGATGCGATACAGCCCGCGCGTCTCGTCGAACACGAACCGCGTGCCGTCGCTCGTGACCGCGATTCCGATCGGAGTTACGTCGGAGCCGCCGAGGGCTGCGCGGAGATCGAACCGTGCGGTCGGTGCCTCGGGTTTCGTGCCCTCCGTTGCGCAGCCGACGAGCAACACGACAAGTCCGACCGAGATCCCCTTGATCATGCGCCGAGCCTAGACCCGTTTCTCCGCGGCCCGCTACCTCGGAAACGGGCTCCGCGTGCGATTCCCACACAGAGGCCCGTCGACCTGACTGCGACGCGCGCCAGCGGCAGTGCCGTTAGCCGGCGCGCTTGCCACTTGTTGCCCCGTTCTGGCGTGTCTACGGGCGTAAGTCGAGTCCGCGCGTCGAGAGGCAGTGTGCGGCGCGAACCGAGGTGCCGGCACGGCGTTCGCTCTAGAGGATTGCATGCGCCATCTACTCGCCATCGCCGCCCTCCTCTCCGTCGCCTCATCCGGTTGCTACCTCGGGCAGCAACGCAGCCGGAAGACGACCGCCGAAGTGATCAGCGCCGGTGCGGTTGTTGTCGGCGCCGGCTTGATGCTCGCAGGCCACCACGAGGCCGCGACGGCGGACGATCCGTGCGACGGCCGTGACATGTGCTACCTCGCCAGTCCCGGAACGGGCAAATCGTTCGTGGGGAAGGCCTTCATCGCCGCCGGCTCGATCGCTCTCCTCGTGAATGTCGCGACGCCAGTCCATGCCGACGAACCTAATGACACGGTCACGCAGCCGCGCGCGACGACTGCGCAGGTCACCGCACCGGGACTCAAGCCGGCTGCCGTGACCATCGGCTCGACATCCGTCGTCAGCCGCTAGAACTTGATCCGAGCGGTCTTGCCATCGCGCCGATGGACGTAGGAGTTGACGGGGAGCTGTTAGATCGTTGCCGGATCTGGCAAATCTTCGAGAGCTCGAGTGCCCCATCGAGTGGGCAGCCAGCTCGCAACTACGGTGAACTCGTGTGCGGCCGACGAACACCCGCGGGGCACGGCGTTCGCTTTAGCGCTCGGCATGCGGAACTTCGTCGTCATCGTCGCCCTCGTAACCGTCACATCGTCGGGCTGCTACCTGGGTCGGACCGCGACCCAGAAGCGTCACGCGGTCGCGATCGACGGCGTGATGATGGCGACCGGCGTGGTGGCGCTCGCGCTACAGTCTCACTACTACCCCGGCACGCCCGCCGGCTGCTCATCTGATGCCTGCGAGGCCCCATATCCCGGCCCGGGGGCGATCGGGCTGGGCATCGTCGGTGCCGGGCTCCTCTTGGCTGGTGTGATCGGGCTCGTCGCAAACGCGAGCACCCCCACGGTGCCCGATCCTGCGCCCGCGAAGACGGCGATGACGGCCAGCGTAACCGCGCCGGGCTTGCGGCCCGCGGTCATCACGCTCCGCTAGAACTTGATGGTGCGGTAACCGAAGAGGCGCACGCGCTTCGCGTAGAGGTCGAGCAGGAACAGACCGGCGACGCCGATCAGCACGAACGGCCACAGGTCCTGCGTGTACTTCACGGCCTCGCCATGCGTCTCCCAGACGGAAGCGGGCGGCGCCTGGTCCGTACCACCGGAGACCTGCGCGGCGTGGCGCAGCGGTTCGGGATCCGGCGTCGTGCGCAGGTACTCGAGCGGGTAGGAGAGAGCGACCGCGCCCATCGATTCGGCGACGGTCTTGCCATCGCGCTGGTGGACGGCCTTCAAGAGGTACGAGCCGTACTTCTGGATCTTGAAGTCAGCGGTGTAGCGACCGGCCGCCGTCTGATTCATCGGGATGGTCATCGTCGTCTTGTTCGTCGCCGGGTCGATGACCTCGAGCTTGGTGTCGAGCTCGTTGACGAACTTGTCGGCGGAGTCGATCGCATCGACGGTCACGAGCGCGCGCCCATCCGCGACCTTCGCGAACAGCTCGTACGAGTCGTACACCTTGCGGCGCATCGAGCTGCGCACGACCTGCGCCCAGAACTTCGGGAAGCCGCCCCAGCGGATCCAGTTCACGGCCCAGCGGTTCTTCACGTCGGAGGTCCACGCGACAGAGGTGCCCGCGCCGTGGCGCCAGCGCGCGAGGATGGGCTCGCCGAGGTCGGAGATGAGGATCGTCTCGGCCGTCGGCTTGGGCTTGGTGGTGACGTAGCCCTTGAGCGGCGGCGCGGAATCGACGGACGTGCCTTCGATCGCTTCGACGCGCTTGGCGATGCGCACGTGGATGTCGTCCTCGACGAGCTGCGACTTCTGCGCTTCCTGCGTCTCCTTCATGAAGATGCGGGGCAGGGCGCCGATGTCCTCGACCATGTAGAGGCGACCGTCGCCTTGGTCGGCGATCATCGACAGGAGGTTCTTGTCGGCGCCTTGGACACCGACGGCGGAGACCGTGATGCGAGCGGAGCGCATCTCCTGGAGGAGCTCGGGAATCTGCTCGGCGGGCGCTTCACCGTCGGAGAGCAAGATGACGTGCTTCACCTTGGCGTTGATGTTGGTGAGGATCTCGAACGCTTCTTTGAGGCCCGGATAGATGTTGGTGCCGCCGCCCGATGCGAGGCGCGAGATGTCGGCCGAGATGCGCGAGCGATTCGCGGCGCGCTGCGGGCGAACGAAGACCTGGGCCTCGGAGTCGAACGCGACGACAGCGATGTAGTCGTTCGGCGAGAGGACCTCGGTCGTGACGCGCGCGGATTCCTTGGCGGCTTCGAGCTTGGCGCCCTGCATGGAGCCCGAGCGATCGATGACGAGCACGAGCGCGATGTCGGGCTGCTCCTTGATCTTCTCGCTGTCGAAGCGCACCGGCATGATCTGCTCGATGCGCGTGTTCTGGTAGCCGCCCGAGCCAAACGAGTCCTCGCCGCCGGCCATGATGAGACCGCCGCCCATACCCGAGACGTACGTGTCGAGCGCCGCCATCTGGCCCGCACCCATCAGGTGAGCAGGCATGTCGGAGACGAACACGAGGTCGTACTTCTCGAGCTCCTTGGGGTTGGACGGGAGGCCCGACGGCGGGCGCACGGTGACGTCCATCTGCTCGTGCTCGAGCGCCTTCTGGAGATAGCTCGCGGAGCCGGGCTCGCGGGAGAGGCCGCCCTCGACGTAGAGGATGCTCGGCTTGCCCTTCACGGGCGCCGTCATTGTCGCCTCGTTGTTCGCCTTCTCGGTGTCGTGATCGAACTTTGCGAGGCGCAGCTTGTACGTCGTCGCGCCGGCCTTCTTCGCGTCGGACTTGAACTTGATGAGGTTCTTGCCCTCGCGTAGCTCGACCGTCTTGCTCGGCTCGAGCGGGTTGGGGAACTCGTCCTGCTGGAGCGCGAGCGTCGCGGTCTGCGCCTCGGTGGACCACACTTCGGCGGTCACCTCGTACGGCTGGCCGACCTTGATGTCGTCGGGCACGAGCACGCCGACGACGCGGATCTCGGACGTTTTATCCTGATCAAACGTGCGCCACGAGACGCGCACCCCGAGCTCCTTGGCGCGATAGGCCTCGGTCGCGACGTCGCCCTGCGTCTGGTTGCCGTCGGAGATGATGACCATGCGAGGGAGGTAGCCATCGGGGTAGAGGCCGTAGGCGAGCTGCATCGCCGCCTGCGTATCGGTGCCGGCACCTGCGCCCTTGTGGCGAGCGATGACCGACGACATCTTGGCGTCGCTCGGAACCCGCTCGACCTGCGGCTTCTCCGCAAACGTGATCAGCTGGATGTTGCCTTCGCCCTTGGCCTTCTCGAGGTCGTCGACGTAGGTCTTGGTCGCCGCGAGCTGCTTGTCGCTGACCGAGTCAGAGACATCGACGAGGACGACGGTCGAGACCTTGCTCTGCTCCGTGATCCACGACGGGCGTGCGAGCGCGATCGCGATGGCGCCGATGACGAGCGAGCGCAGCGTGGCCTGGAGCGTCTGCTGCAGCAGCGAGAGGTCGGTCAGCGACAGCACGCGCAAGAGGAAGAACGCAGGGACGACGCTGACGAGCAGCAGCCACTCCGGCGCGAGCAGATCGACCGGGCGATCGCCGGGGATGAATGGCAGCCAGTCGATATGGAGGCTCGGACGACCGTTGATCCAGCCCTTCATCAGGAAGAACAGGCCGACCGATGCACCAACGGCGAGCGCGATGCGGATGAGTGCACCGGGCGTCAGAAGAGCCCGAAACGTAGATGACAGCGTGCGGTTCATCAGACGGTAATCCGCCGGTGATAGGTGACCCACTCGACGACGATCAGGCCGAGCGCGAACAGTACCAGGTAGATCCAGAGCTTCTGGCTGTGGCTGATCGCGAACTTCTCGGGCGCCATGAGCTTCTTCCCGCCGAGCGAGAGCTCCGTCGACGGTGCGATATCGCTCTCGATCGGCGACGCGAGGTTTGCGGCGAGCTCGAGCTGCGCCATCACCGTGCCGCCCGCGTCCTTCGCCGTGAGCTCGTAGTAGCCTACGCGCGAACCGTAGAACGTCGCGAGGCCTTCGATGACCGGCGTGCGGGTAAGCGAGCCGTCGGGATCCTTCACGTCCGCTTCGCTCGCGCCGACGACACCGTCGAGCGGAACGCGCTCGCGCGCGCCCGTCGGATACGTGGTGAGGAGGTCCGTCGTGTCACCCGCGAACCAGTCGAGCGCGTTGACGAGCAGCATCGGGAACGCGACGCGCATCGGGAGGTCGGTGGCTCCATCACGACCGGTCGAGGGCAGCGAGAAGCCGAACGCGATCATCTTCTGCTTGCCGTCGCGCTTGGCCACGACGATCGGCGAGCGAACACTGAACGCGAGCGCCGACTCGCCCTTCTTGGCGTCGACGGAGAACACGTTGCTCTTGTCCATGAAGACATCGGACATCGTGACCCAGCGCATGACCGGGTGGCCTTCGTCGATCTCGGTGATGTGCGGGTTCTGCTCCTCGCCCGAGACGGTGAACGGATTGTGCTCGCCGGTCGGGTGGAAGAAGATCAGGCTCGTCGGCGGCATCGGCAGCACGTCGGGCGTGGTCTCGTCGAAGATCACGACGTCCATGTCGTCCGCAACCGACGGCTTCGCGGCGTACTCCGCCGGCGAGACCTTCAGCGGATCGACGTTGTCATAGACGAGTAGCGCGCCCTCGAGGAACAGGTTGTCCTCGGTGACCATCAGGACCTTTTGCTTCTTGCGCGCCGGCAGCAGCGCGTACGCCGTGTCATCGAGAGCGAACGCATCGGATCCGCCGGGGCCGTCGACGGGGAGAAGCTGCACCTTGAGCTTGTTGTCCTCGCTCGCGGGCAGGCTCTTGTAGATCTGGTGCATCCGCTCGCCGGGCTTGAGCTCGATCTCGTGCGCGTCGATGTTGGTGTCGCCGTTGTAGAGGCGGAGCTGGCGCTTTGCTGTCTCGGTGCCGAAGTTCTGGATCTCGACGTAGACCTCGTAGGCGGCCTTGTTCGCGATGTAGCGGCGCACGTTGAACGCGACGACGCCGACGTTGTCGCTGCGGCGACCGACGGGCAGGTAGCGCACGTCGATCTTGGAGAGGTCGACGTTCGCGAGGTTTGCGGTCTGGCCTGGCAGGGTGGCGGCCCAGTTGACCTGTGTCAGCTGCTGCTCGGGAAACGCGCCGTCGGAGACGATCACGATCAGCGGATTCTTGCGGTCGCGCAGCGCATCCGACGCGGCACCGAGCGCGCGCGTGAGATCCGCGGGCGTATCGCTCGCCTGGAGAGCGTCGATAGTCTTGCGGAGCATCGGGATGTCGCCCGAGAACCGCGACATCGGCGTCGCTTGGCCGTCGACCTTCATGATCAGCGCCTGGTCGCCGCCGCCCATGCCTTCGATCAGCTCGATGGCCTTGTCCTTGGCCGCCTGCATGCGCGTCTTCACGTCGTCAGGCCCGCCGTCCTTCACCTTCATGGAGGCCGACGCATCGATCAGCACGACGACGCTGCGCGCATCGCGCGACACCGCACCGAGCGTGGGATCGAGCGCCGCGAACAGCACGAGGCCGAGGATGAGCAGGATCGCGAGCAGCGAGATGAGGCGCTTGAGCTGCTTCCACAGCGCGTTCGCATCTTTCTGCTCGAGGACGCGCTTCCACAGGTGGCTGAACGGTACCTCGAAGCGGCGGCGCCGCATCTTGATGACGTACGCAGACACCGCGACGGCAGTAGCGCCACCAGCGAGCCATGCGAACGTTGCGAGCGAGAACGGACCGAGCAAGCTCACCGGAGGAAGCCTCCCGAGCGGAAGATCTTCATCACGAGGTCATCGAACGGGATCGAGGTGTGCGTGCGGAAGAACGGCATCGCGTACTTGGTGCAGTACGCCTCGAGCTCCTTGCAGTACTTCTCGTGCTCTGCCGTGTACGCCTGCAGTAGCGACTTGGAGATCGTGACCTCCTTGGTGTCGCCCGTCTCGCAGTCGACGAGCGCGAGGTCACCAGCGAGGTTCGGCTCCGCTTCGCGCTTGTCGTAGACCTGGAGGACGAACGGCTCGAACTTGTTGTAGCGGAGCGTGTTGAGGCCCTGCTGGAAGCCCTCTGGATCGTAGAAGTCGCTGATCACGACGGCGAGGCCGCGGCGCTTGTTCTGGGCGACGAACGTCTTCATGCAATCCGCCAGATCCGTCTTGCCACCGATGTCGCAGCTCCGCAGGAACTCGAACACGCGGAAGATGCGGTTCTTGCCGCGCGATGGCGGCAGGCGATCGATCAGCTTGCTCGCGAACGGGATGATCGCGACGCGATCGAGGTTGGCGAGCCCAACGTACGTGAGCGCCGCGGAGACCTGCATCGCGTAGTGCAGCTTCGGCAGCGGCGAGCCGATCGACATCGAGTCGCTGACGTCGACGAGGATGTAGATCGAGAGATCCTCTTCTTCCTCGAACAGGCGGAGCAGCAGCTTGTCGAGGCGACCGTAGAGGTTCCAATCGATGTAGCGAAAGTCATCGCCGCGCGAGTACGTGCGGTGATCCGCGAACTCGATTCCCGAGCCGACCTTGCGCGTGCGGCGCTCCGAGCGGAGGTTTCCGGCGAAGATCTTGCGAGACACCATGTGGAGGTGCTCGAGCTTCTTGAGGAACATCTCGTCGAACAGCTCGCTACGATCAGCGGCAGGGTTCGCGCGCGCAGCTGCGGCGATCTTGCGCGGATCGATGGCTTTGAAGGCACCCGAGACGTTCGAGAGAATGCCCACTACGCTTCCTTGGTCGCCTTGAGAATCTCGGCGACGATCTTGTCGGGCGAGACGCCTTCGGCTTCACCCTCGAAGTTCATGATCAGGCGGTGGCGCAGGGCGGGCGTCGCGACATGGCGAATGTCGTCGATGGCCACCGCGTAGCGGCCCTCGAGGAGCGCGCGGATCTTCGCGGCGAGGATGACGGACTGCAGGCCGCGCGGCGACGCGCCGTAGCGAAGGAACTGCTTGCTCATCGCCGTCGCTTCCGGGTTCTCCGGGTGCGTCGCGAGCACCACGCGTACGGCGTAGTCCTGGATCTGGCGGGCGAGCGGCACTTTGCGGACGAGCTCGCGCATCTCCACGATGCGGGTCTTGTGGATGACGGCCTTGGGCGTCGGCTTCTCGTCGGCGGTCGTGCGGTCGAGGATGGTGTGGAGCGAGGCCTTGTCCGGGTACTCGACCATCAGCTTGAAGAAGAAGCGATCGAGCTGCGCCTCGGGGAGAGGGTAGGTGCCGTCCATCTCGAGCGGGTTCTGCGTCGCGAGCACGAAGAACGGCTTCTCGAGCTGGTGCGTCTGCTTTGCGACCGTGACGGAGCCTTCGCTCATGGCCTCGAGCAGTGCGGACTGCGTCTTGGGCGTGGCGCGGTTGATCTCGTCCGCGAGCACGATGTTCGCGAAGATCGGGCCGCGCTGGAACTCGAACACCTTCTGACCACCGGCTTGCTCGGTGATGACGTTGGTGCCCACGATGTCGGCCGGCATGAGGTCCGGTGTGAACTGGATGCGCGAGAAGTTCGCTTCGATGGTCTCGGCGAGCGTGCGCACGAGCATCGTCTTGCCGAGGCCGGGGACGCCTTCGAGCAGCGCGTGGCCGCCACCGAGCAAGCACATGAGGACGCCCTCGATGATCTTGTCCTGCCCGACCATCATCGTCCCGATCTCGTTGCGGAGCTTCTTCAAGTCCGCCGTGAACGCGGCAACGGTGGCTTCGACGTCTTTGGTGGGTGCTGCGGTCGTGGTGCTCATTCGGGTGCTGCCTCTCCACTCGGGTGGATCTTCGCGAAGTAACGCTTCACGTAATACTTGTAGCTAGAGGGCAGCTTCTCGTTGCGCATGACCTCTTCGACGATCTTCTGGTAATCGGCATAGACCTTCTCGTAGCCCGTCGAGGCGAAGCCCTTCTGAGCCGCCGAGAGGATGGTCTCGCGTCTGGATGAACCGTTCTTGCCCTGCGTGCCCTGGAGGTCCTGGTCCTTGTTGTGGCCGCTCTTCTGGGTCGGGTCTCCGGTCAGGTTCTCGTCGTGCTCGGTGCCGGCCTCGTTGCCGCCCTGCTGACCACCTTGCTGGCCCTGACCCTGCTGACCCTGACCTTGGCCCTGCTGACCTTGGCCCTGGCCCTGCTGACCTTGGCCGGGCTTCCACTGGCTGCCCTGGCCCTTCTGGCCGCGCGAGCGTTGTGCGAAGTCCTGATTCTTGCCGTTCTTGTTGAACGGATCGTTCGGGCCTTTGTTCCCTTTTTGCTTCGCGCGGCGAAGTGCCTCGCGCAGATCGTCCATCTGCGACGCCATCTTCTTCTGCGCGGCTTGCTTGCGCTGATCCTTGTCGACGGCGCCGGTCTCGCGCGCGGCGTCCTTCATCTTCTGTGACGCCTGGCGATCGCGCTCTTTCTCTTCTTCGTCGCGCTCGTCTTTGTTCTGCTTTTGCTGATCCTTTTTGTCGAGGCTCTCGGCCGCCTTCTCGACGTCCTTCTGCAGGCGCTTCAACGCCTCGCGCTGCGCCGACTGCTCCTTCTGGTCCTCGTCCTTCTTCAACTGCTGGAGCTCGTCCTTCTTCTTCTGTAACTGGCGCTCGGCGTCCTGTTGTTCCTTGTCGTTCTTGGCTTCCTGCTTCTTCTTCTCCAGGCGCTTGATCTCGTCCTCCATCTTTTGCTGCTGCTGCGAGGACTGCTTCTTCTGATCGTCCTGCTTTTGCTGCATCTGCTTGGAGAGCTGCTCGAGCTTCTGCTGGAGCTGCTGCTTCTCCTGATCCGTCATCGGCTTGTTGTCCTGGAGCTGCTCGAGCTGCTTCTGCAGCTCCTGCTTTTGCTCGGGCGTCAGGTTCTTGTTCTCGAGCTGCTTCTGGATCTCTTTCGCTTTGTCCTCGAGCTCTTTCTTCTTCTCGGGCGAGAGGTCCTTGTTCGCGAGCTTGTCCTTGGACTCCTGGAGCTTCTTCTCCAGATCCTTCTTCTGCTCGTCGGACAGCTGCGGGTTTTGCATGTCCTTCTTTGCCTGATCGAGCTGCTTCTGGAGCTCCTGCTTCTGCTCGGGCGTCAGGTTCTGCTGCTGCATCTGCTTTTGCAGGTCGTCGATCTTCTTCTGCAGCTCCGCCTTTTGCTCGGGCGTGAGGTCCTTGTTCTCGAGCTGCTTCTCCATGTCCTCGATCTTCTTCTCGAGGTCCTTCTTCTCCTTCTCGGAGAGGTTCTTGTTCTCGAGCTCCTTCTTGAGGTCGTCGAGCTGCTTCTTGAGGTCGCTCTTCTGCGCCTCCGACATGGTCTGGTCCTCGAGCTTCTTCTTGAGCTCTTCCATCTTCTTCTGCGTGTCGGGATCGAGCTTGTCGCCGAGCTTCTCGAACTCTTCCTGCGCCTTCTTGAGGTCGTGCTGCTCGAGCGCTTTGCCGAGCTCCTTCGTGAGCGGGTTGTCCTGGAGCGACTTGCCCATCTCGGACATCTGCTTGTCGATCTCGGCCTGGTTCGGCTCCATGTGCTCGGAGAGCGCCTTCTCCGCTTTCGCGAGCGCGTCGAGGAGCTGCTCCTTGGTGACCTTGCCTTCCTCGGCCTCCTTCAACATCTTCTCGATGTCGTCGGCGAACTTGTCGAGCTCGGGCACGTGCTGCGCGCGCAGCTGATTGAGGATCGACTCGACGTACGCGCGCTCGTCCGCATCGAGGAGGACCGAGTTCTCGTCGTGGTAGCGCGTGTCCTTGGGGTCGACGATGAGGAAGTCGACGGGGCCGATGCTCTTGGTGCCGATGACGGCCGTGATCTTGGTGGGACCGAACGGCGCGTCTTTGGGAACGTGAATCTCGATGTCGGTGCCCGTCCACGACAGCACGTCCATCGGGCGCACGCCCTTGTCGGTGTCGAACGTCACGCTCGTCTCGACGCCGGCAGGGCCGGGCGACAGGTTCCTGCCGACGAGCTTCACGGTATCGCCGGGGCGACCGTGGTCGGGGGTGATACCGGTCAGCGCGGGCTGGCGATCGGGCACCGGGATGCCGATACCCGCCGCGAGGGCGCACACGACGATGAACAAGCTCGCAGCGCGCAGATCGCGAGGCGCGCGGAACGGCGTGGCCGCCGCGACATTCGCCTTGGGAACGGCGCGGAGGCCATCCTTGATCGCGGCCTGCATGAGCGCGCGCGTCTCGCCTTCATCGGCAGCACCGACATCGACCGTCTTGCCGCTCGCGAGCGCGGTGTCGAACGCGATCGCCGTGGAGAGGCGATCCGCGAGCCCGGACGCGCGATCGATCCTGCGCGCGATGGTCTCGTCCTTGAGCGTTCGGATCGCTCCGATGAGACCGCCGATCATGACGATCCCGATCGCGCCGATCAGCATTCCGATGCCAACGTCGGTGGTCACCCACTCGATGCGCATCGCGAACACCGCCGCGAGCGCGAGAGCCGCTGCGAGAATCGATGCAGTCGTCGCTGCTTCGAGCGCACCTTGACCCCGCAGCCGGAGCCGAGCCTGGCCGATCAGACGCTGGATCGCCGACGTATCAGTAGCTTTCACAATAGCTCCACATCAGGTGCCCCCGACGTTCCTGCCGTAACGACCGAGGATAGCATCTCCATTCCAAACGGCCGGGGGTAGGCGTCGGTCTATCTAGGCGCGACGGTTGGACTCCCACGAGACACCACCACCGTCGCAGGCGTTGCCTCGAAATCGCACCTACACGTCGGTGAGCGCAGTTCTTACACTGGCGTGACGTGGAAGCGGCCGTGGTCGTCGTGTAGTGACACGGCGGGCCCGCCCCACGCCACACGGAAAGGTCCTAGAGCCAGAACGCGCCGAGGGAGAACTTGTTGCTGGTCGTGTCGATGACGTCGTACGTGTCGCGGCCGCGAGCGGTGGGGACGATCGACTTGAAGCTCGGCGCGCGTCCCGCCTCGGTGATGACGAAGTACCGGCGACCGAGCGGGGCGCGCTGGTGGTCGTTCAGATACTTCAGCAGCTCGACGTTGTCCGTCTTGTTGAACTGCGTCTTCTGCTCGGGGAGATAGGCCCAGACTTCGTCGCCGGACCAGAAGTTCTCGCCGCGCCAGTAGAGCTGCCAACCGATCAGGCGGTCCGCGTCGACGGTGAGCAGGGGCTTGCGCGCGCGGCCCTTGGGAGCACTCTTTGTCTTGATCAGTGGGTCGAGCTTGGCGCGCTCACCAGGAGCGAACGTCACGGTGATCGTGTGCTCGCCGATCTTGGTCGTCGTGCCGACGAGCGTGATCTCGTTGTCGAGCAGCTTCTCGTCGTTGTCCTTCGCGATGCCAACCTTGATCGTCATCGGCTGCCCCTCGAGTAGATCATCGGGGATCACCGTGTCGAACGACCACGTGGTCGTGACGCCGCGCCAGTCCTTGGCTAGCTGGTCGTTCGAGAAGTAGACGAGGTGTTGGCCGTAGACGGTCCGCTGCTTGTAGTACGTGCGCATCGCATCGCCCATGCCCCAGTGGCGACCAGCGACAGGCATGTAGGACTGCAATGACCACACGCCGATCGCGAGACCGACGGTACAGACGGCAGCGATACCGACGCGGGGAAAGCGCGACGCTAATAATGGGATCGCGACAGCAGCGGCGATGCCGAGGATCAAGAAGCCCTGCGACGGATCGATCGTGTACGGATCGCCCGTCGGCCAAGGGCGGTCGTAGCGGTAGACGAACATCTCGATCCACCGCTCCGGCTCGAACATCAGATCGCGGCAGATCAGCAACACGATGCCGACCGCGACGAGCGCCCACAGCGGATGAAACCTGTCGCGACCTTCCCAGATGTCGTCGAACTGAAACGCGACGAGCACGCCGAGCGGAGGGAGCGCGGGCAGGATGTAGTGATGGAACTTGGTCTGGACGAGGCAGAAAACAGCGACGGCGCTGATCGCCCAGAGAGCCATCATGAACCGAACGCGGCCCTCGCGAGTCTCGAGGCGCGAGCGCATGAACGCGGCGGCGAGCGCAGCGGGAAGGAGCGCGCCCCATAACCACATGCCGTGGCCCATCTGCGCCGAGTACATCGGACCGCTGTTCGCGCGCGCGAACGTGCCGAACGAATCGTCGACGCCGGCGGCAGCACGATTGAGGATGTGCTGGAACAGGTACTCGTTGATGAAGCGGAGGCCGTCCGCGTAGAACATCGCGAGGTGCCACGGGATGGCGACGACGAGCAGGAGCGCGACGCCACGCTTGAGCTCGAAGCCGCCATCGTACAGGTCGCGCCACTTGCCGAGCACGATCAGGTAGAGCGCGCCGACGACACCGACGACGGTGAGACCAGGTGGTCCTTTTGCGAGGATGGAGACGCCGAGCAAGAAGTAGCAGCCGAGCAAGTAGAGCTGCCGCATCGTCGTGATCGGCTCGATGCGCATGATGCGGCGCGCCCAGGTCGCGGCATCGCGCCAGGTGTCACCGAGCAAGAGCGCGACAGGGAAGAGCAGGGCCGTGAGCACGACGCGATCCGCGGCGTACGCGTCCCAGCCGCCGAGAATGTCGTCGAACACGTGGCGCCACAGCGTCTGGCCAGGCTGGCGCGTCGGCACCGGCAGGTTCTTGATCGCGCTGTACACGCCGCCGATGAGCACGAACGGCAGGCGAACGATCAGCCAGAGGTCTGCGGACATGATCGCGAACGCGCCCGCCATCATGAACGGGAGCGAGATCGCGGGATTGGGAGCGCCGCGCACGGCCAGCGTCGGCTGCGCGAAGAAATAGAACATGTAGTAGATCGCCTGGATCGCGACGAATGCGCCGCTGATCCCGAGGACGATGTGCCGCGCGTCGATGGGGATGCGCCGTCGCCCGACGTGGAACAACGCGAAGATCGGGCGTGCGCCATCCTCGACGGCCATCGTGAACAACGCGACCGCTCCCATCGTGCACGCGACCAACGGCATGTCGGGTATCGCTTGCCGCGAGATCAAACAGAACATCGGCATCGTGCCGACGATCAGCAGGGTGAACCACGCGCACCGTCGACTGACGAGTCGCGCGAGCATCCACCACAACAGGACGAGCCCGAGGATCGCGCTCAGGATGAAGGGCAGCCGGATCGCCACCATCGTCATCGGTGTGTCCGTCAGCTCGCCGGAGTAGCCACCGTGCGGCGCGACGTTCAGCGCGCGCATGCTCGCCGCCATCATCCAGAACTGGAGGACGGGCTTGCTGCGGAATCCCTCGTTGTCGCCGGGATTGCCGTCCATGGTGCCGCGCCACTCGGTGTGCACCCAGTCGTTGTTCTGGAGCATCTCTCGCGCGACTTCGCCGTAGTGCGTCTCCCACGGGTCGACGAGCGTGTAGCGCCAGATGCCGGGCACGAGCACGATCAACGAGACGAGCACGACGAACACCAGCTCGAACGCGAGGGGCCGGCGGCGCGGCGCGATCACGTGAGCGGGGGCAAGGTCAGACACGCTCGCGAACCTACCAAACGTTGCCGCGTTAGAACGCGTAGAACAGCAGGTTGTCGATGTAGCCGGCGCCCGGATCTCCCCAGCAGAACGTGCCAACCGACCCGGCGATGCCGCCACCGTGCGTATCCTGACCTGCGCCATTCGGACGCCCGACGCCGTCGACCGTCACGTTCAGCGGCTGGTCGGTGCCAATGAATGCGTCGATCGCGACGTGTTGCCAGCGCCCGAGGTCGAGCGGCGGATCGACGATGCCGCGCTTGTACGGCGTGCTGCGCGAGCCCCAGAATACGCTGCCGACCCAGGCGTCGTCGGGCGCATCGACGATGTAGTGGTCGTACTCGAAGTGCACCTGTCCCGTGAAGTTCGAGCTCATGTAGTCCACGAGCAGATCCGAGTAGCAACACGCAGCCATGCCGTCGCTGTCCACGCACACGGCCGACGGGGCGGGCTGATAACGAAACGCGAGGTTCCGGCCTGATTGCGCGACCGAGACCACCGAGAACCCGTCGTTTGCCCTCGCGTGCAGGTGGTTCGGGACGAGGTCCGCTTCGCCGGCGAGCGCGCGCGGAAGTTGGTCCTGGAAGTCCACGCAGAACGATTCGGTCGCAGTTCCGGGAATCGTCGCTGCGGCCGTCGTGCAAAAGTCCACGACGCTCGGCGCGGGCATCGCGGCGCCAACGTCGGGCAGGACGGCGTCATCGGGCGAGCCTGCGCTCCCGACGCCGTCGAAGCTCAGCCGTCCGCACGCGCCGACTAGCACGAGGAGGCAGAGGCGCCGCACGCTCTGGTTGTATCAGCTGGTAAGGTCGGGCGTGGCTCGCTTCCCCGACGTTTCGGCTGCTGGTGCGGCCGTTCCTGCGTCGATCTTTGCCCGCTTGCGCGAGCACCTCGCACGCTACCCCGGCGACGTCATTCCCCTCCAGATCGGCGACACGTACCTGCCGCCACCGGCGGGGCTCGCGGATGCAATCTCCGACGCGTCCGATGCCGAGCTCTACACCTACGGTGCACCGCACGGGCATGCGCCGCTACTCGAGACGATCGCCGAACGCCACGGCGTTGGTGTCGACCACGTGCAGATCGCGATGGGGACGACGCAGGCGCTCGCCGCGACGGTCGGAGCGCTGTGTGATCCAGGAGACGAGCTGATCATGCTCACGCCGCACTGGCCGCTGATCCGCGGCATCGCGCTCGCGGCGCATGTGGTTCCCGTCGAGGTGATCGCGCACGGCTCGCTGCCAACGGCCGAGCTCGTGGCCCGCATCGCGGCGGCGATTACACCGCGCACGACGGCGATCTACTTCGCGACGCCGAACAATCCCGACGGGGAGATGCTCTCGCGCGAGCAGCTCGCCGCCATCGCGACGCTCGCCGAGCAGCGCGGCCTCTGGTTGATCGCCGACGAGGTCTACGAGCACTACACGTACGACGCGGCGCACGCCTCGATCGCGGCGATCGCTCCCGCGCGCACCGTTTCGACGTATTCGTTCGCCAAGTCGTACGCGCAAGCAGGTCTGCGCGTCGGCTACGCGGTCGGCCCGGCCGCGGTGATGTCGACGATGCGCAAGCTGATCAATCACGGCGTCTACAACGTGCCGGTCGCGGCACAGCGCGCGGCCGTCGCGGCGATGCGATCGGGAGACCGGTTTCTCGCCGACGCGCGCGGTCTGTATCGCGCAGCTCGCGATGCGACGCGCGCGCGGCTGAAGGCGCCGGCCGCGTTGCCGCCCGGTGGCGCGTATCTGTGGGTCGATTTCGGTGCGTGGAGCGGCGACGACTGCATGCCCGTCCTCGAGAACTGCGCCGCGGCGGGCGTTCTGCTGGCGCCGGGCTCCGCGTTCGGCGCTGCGTGCGAGCGCTACGCGCGCCTGTGCTTCACGGGCGTATCGCCAACGCGTCTCGCAGAAGGCGTCGATCGCATCAACGCCGTGCTCGAGACGATGCCGCGCCGGGAGGGGTAGTGCGCGAGCAACTCCTCGCGCTGTTCACGCAGGTGGTTCGCGCCTGCGATCCGGAGCTCACCGTGCGGCGCTGCGCGCATGGAATGGGGCTGGGACCGATCGATACGCGACGGCGACGCTTCGGCTTGGCGATCGGCAAGGCCGCGCTCGGCATGGCGCGCGGCATCGGGCCGGTCGAGGACGGCGTCGCGATCGCGCCGCACGACGATGGAAAGGCGCTTCCACCGGGGTGGCGCCGGTTCGTCAGCGCGCATCCGTTCGTCGACGCGCGCAGCCAGGCCGCGTTCGAGATCGTGGCGCGCGTGGTCGAGGACGACGCGAAACCCGACGATGTCGTGATCGCGCTGATCTCCGGCGGCGCCTCTGCGCTCATCGAATCGCCGCGCGGGGACATCACGCTCGACGAGCTGCGCACGGTGACGGCGGCGTTGATGGCCGCAGGCGCCCCGATCGCGGAGCTCAACGCGGTCCGTTCCGCGCTCTCGATCTGCAAGGCCGGTGGTCTCGTGATGAGTTGCGCCGCACCCGTGTACACGATGGCGCTCTCCGACGTCGTCGACGATGACCTCGCGATCATCGGCTCGGGGCCGACGTGTGGACCGTGGCTCGTCGAGGACGAACCCGATCCTCCACGTCCCCAGCCACCCGAGGTGGTCTATCCGCCCGGGCCACAGGACGACGCGGAAGAGATCGAGCTGCCCGAGGCGGCCGCATCCACACAGCCTGGTCCGCGATATCGCGCCGTGGCGGGCCCGTACGATGTGGGCCGCTCCGACGCCACGCTGCGCACGAAGGCGAGCGAGATCCTCGCGCGCTACGCCATCGAGGTGGTGCCGTCGGTGCGCGGCGTCCTCGACTTGCCGCTCGCGAGCTTCATTGTCGTGCGCGAAGATCGCGCGCGCGTCGTGGCTCGCATGCGTGCTGCCGCTGCGCACGCCGCGCTCGCGCTTCCCGATGCGGAGTTTCTTCTCGAGCCGCTCGTTCACTCGACAAGCGCGTGCGTGAATGCATTGCTCGCGCGACTCGATGGCGAGGACGCAGGCGCGGCGTTCGAGCGAACGACTGCGATGAGTAGTGATGAGCCCGCGAGCGCGGTCATCGCGTGGGGCGAACCGGTGGTGTCGCTACCAGCAGATCACGGGGACGGGGGCAGGGCGCAGCAGCTCGCCCTCGAGCTCGCCAAGCGCATTCGCGGCACGGATCGCGTCGCGCTCGTAGTCGGCACCGACGGTGTGGATGGTCCCGCACCCGCCGATAGGTCCACGCCCGCGGGCGCGTATGTCGACGGGACGACGTGGGACGCGATCGTTTCCGCCGGGATCGATCCGGACGCCGCGCTCGAGCGCCGCGACGCGGGAGGTGCTCTTGCGGCCGTGAACGCGCTCGTCGTGACCGGGCCGACGGGTATCAATCACGCAGACCTTGTCATCCTCGGTGATCGCGCGGCCTTCGCGATCCTCTAGCTTCGAAGCGCTGCTCACAAAAAATCGCCGCCGTTGACCAGAGCGCACGGAGGTCTATCGTCGTCAGCGAGGAGAAGATGCTGGGGCTGATCGTCTCGTGGTTACTGGTCGTGGTGTTCTGGTACGCGGTCGTGCGGGCCGTCGTCGCGTACTACGCGCTGGTCGAAGGCAGCCGTACACGGCGGTGTCCGCGGTGCGGCGTTCCGCTCTATTCGGTGCCGCCAGAGGACACCCCGATCGATGTTCCGCTGCTGACGCGGGACTACTGCGCGTGTGGTTGGAGCGAGCCGCTGCCGAACTAGCGATGCTATAGAGGCGCGTGGCGACCTGGACCACTCTGTCGGTCCTCGACTGGACAACGAAGCGTTTCACCGACGCTGGAATCGGAGCCGCGCGTCTCGAGGCGCAGCTGCTGCTGACGCACGTGCTGCACTGCACGCGCACGCAGCTCTACATGCAGTTCGACAAGCCGCTCGGCGAGACCGAGCTAGCCGGCTACCGCGAGCTGATCAAGCGCCGCCTCGGCGGCGAGCCCGTCGCATACTTGCTCGGCGAGCACGAGTTCTGGGGCTTGCCCGTCTACGTCGATCCGAACGTCCTCGTACCGCGTCCCGATACGGAGACCGTTGTCGAGGTCGCGCGCGACACGCTCGCGGACAAGAAGGCGCCGTGCCGCGTGCTGGACCTGTGCACCGGCTCGGGGGCGCTCGCGCTCGGCCTCGCGAAGGAACTGCCGGCCGCGACGGTGATCGCGACAGACATCTCCGCCGCTGCCGTCGCGATCGCAAAGCGCAACGTCGAGAGGAATGACAAGGCCATCGGTGGCGCAGCCCGCATCGACGTGCGCGAGGGCGACTTGTGGGATGCGATCCGCGGCGAAGCGCCGTTCGACCTGATCGTCTCGAATCCGCCGTACATCGCGACGGCCGTCATCGCGACGCTCTCGGCCGAGGTGAAGCGCGAACCGGTCCTCGCGCTCGATGGCGGCACCGACGGGTTGGTGTTCTACGACCGCATCTGCGGCGAGGCGATGGAGCATCTCGTGCCCGGTGGAGCGCTCGTCGTGGAGCACGGCTACGACCAGGCCGACACGGTCCGCGCGCGGTTCGAACGGGCGGGGTTTGCGGAGATCAAGCTCGTGCACGACCTCGGGAAGAACCCGCGTGTGACCTGGGCACGTCGGTTGTACCCCAAGGGTACTGGCTCGCCTGGCAGCTCGCTGGCGTAGAAACGCTCGAAAAGGGCCGCGCGCCAAACGGGGGGCGACTCCATTTCTCGGTACGATGGCGTTCGTGCGCCTGCTGACGATCGCTAGCGTGTTGCTCGCAGCAGCACCGGTGCTCGCGCAAAATCCGCCCGCGCCGAACGCGCCCGCACCCGCACCAGGCCCGACGTCGCCGTCGGATCCGAGCGCGACTGATACAACGCCGACGGGGACCGCCGCACCGTCCCCCCCGCAAACGGCACCGACGCCACCGCCTCCCGTTCCGGCCCCCGCGACGCAGAGCGCCGAAGAAAAGAAGGCGGCCGAGAAGCTGAAGCGCGAGCAGGCGGCCACGGCGTGTCAGTCGCAGTCTCCGGACTGCGATTGGATGGCGACGCTGTCGAGCCTGGAGCGCTCGAGCATCCGGCGCGCGATCGAAGCGCGCGGCTACGTCATCGAGCCTTCGCCGTGGGGCAAGACGATCGGGACAGTCAACGTCTACAACGAGGACGTGTTCTCCGAGAAGAACTGGCTCCGGTTCTTCAACTACTTCCACTACACGACGCGTGAATCGACGGTCCGCAAGGACCTCGTCGTCGAGCCGGGCGAGGTGTATTCGCAAGAGATCGTCGACGAGACGGCGCGCCACCTGCGCGACCCCGTCTTCAGCTCGGTCATCGCGATCGTGCCAGTGAAGTCCAAGACGGACGGCGCGGTCGACCTCCTCGTCGTCACGCGCGACATCTGGAGCCTGCGCCTCAACACGCAGTACACGTTCCAGCAAGGTTCGCTGACGAACCTCTCGACGTCGCTGTCGGAGAACAACTTCCTCGGCTACCGCACGCTTGTCGCGGGCACGGTGCTGATGGATCAGGGCACGCTCGCGCTCGGACCGCTGTTGCTCGACAAGAACCTTGTCGGCAAGCACTACGAGTTCCGCGCCGCGGCGTCGACGATCATCAATCGCGATAAGTTCTTCAACGGCGATTGGGCGACCGAGGGCTCCACGAGCTCGGTGCGTCTGACCAAGACGCTGTGGCGACTGTCCGAGGCGTGGGGCGCAAACATCTCGTTCGCTCACCGCTTCGCGATCGAGCGCAGCTACCTCGGGCTCGGTCCGCGGCCCGTGTATTGCCCCGACGGCGCGACGAGCTGCATGTTCCCGACCCTGAGCCAGGCGAAGATGCTCCCCACGGGCGAGGTCTTCGACTACCGCTATCGCAACAGGTCGTACAGCACCTCTGCCAGCGCGACGCGGCAGTGGGGCTCCGCGCTGAAGCAACAGGTCGCGTTCGGCTGGAACTTCGACGCGCTCGCGTACAGCGTTCGCGACAGCGAGTTCGCGGGCAGCGCGGAGCAGTACGCGGCGTTCAAGAATACGATCCTTCCGGTCTCGGAGAACAACTCCGCGCCGTTCGTCGAGTACAGCTTCTTCCAGCCTCGCTACAAGACGCGCCGGAACGTGCAGACGTACGACCTCGCCGAGGATCTGCGCAGCGGCGCGAGCTTTGACGTCTCCTACGGCCTGGGCCTGGAAGCCTGGGGCTCGACGTCGAACTTCCAGCGCGGCGGCATCAGCGCGGGCTACACGCTCGGCTTCGCCCAGGACGCATCGGCGACGATCTCCGCGAGCTACGCGACGCGCTACCAGACGAGCGAGTTCCGCGACAACACGGCGTCGTCGAACGTGCGCATCGTGACGCCGTCGATCGGTGGCTACGGTCGGTTTGTCGCCGAGGCTTCCGTCGCGACGCGCTGGAACGATCGCGTGACGCGCTTCTACTTCATCGGTAGCGACAACGGTTTGCGCGGCTACGACATCAACGAGTTCTTCGGCAAGCGCCTCGCATCGACGCAGCTCGAGTACCGCACCACGCCGATTCCGATCTGGGTGTTCCGCGCGGGTGGCGTCGTGTTCGGCGAGGCAGGTGCCGCGGCAGACACCGTCGGTCAGCTGAGGATCCGCCCCGACGCGGGCTTCGGTGTCCGCGCGCTCGTGCCGCAGACGTCGCGCGAGCTGTTCCGCTTCGATCTCGCGTTCCCGCTCGACGGTCGCTCGCCGACGCCGCACTTCATCGCGGGCTTTCAGTCGGATTTCTGATTCGCCGTCGCCTGCGCGAACCTCAGCACCAGGTACAGCGCCGTCGCCGTGAGGCCTGCCGACAGGCCCCACCACAGACCGACGACGCCCATGCCCGCCGCGAACGCGAGCGAGAGCGAGATGGCGAGACCGACGCCGTAGTGGCCGACGATGTTGCCGACCAACGTCGCGCGCGTGTTGCCGAAGCCACGGAGCGCGCCGGCGGCGATCGCTTGCGTGCCGTCGGAGAGCTGGAACACCGCGGCGATCATCAGCAGGGGAACCGTGGCCGTGATGGTGTCGGACTGATCCGTGAGGAGGGCGGCGATGTGCGACGGCACGGCGACCAGGGCGATCGCGCCCACGCCCATCACGATGAGGCCGAGCGCCATGCCGATCCAGCCGCGCCGGCGCGCGAGCGGAATGTCCCAGGCGCCAACGGCGTGCCCGACGCGGACGCTCGTCGCCGCGCCGATGCCCATCGCGATGGAGAACGTGAAGCTGCACAGATTGAGCGCGATGGAGTGGGCCGCCGCCGGCACCTTGCCGAGGTGCGCCGCGACGACGGTGGAGACGCCGAAGATGCCGACCTCGGCGAACAGCTGCCCACCGACGGGGGCGCCGTACTTCACGATCTCCTTCATGTCCGCCTTCGTCGAGCGGGGGAGGGGCTGCCCCTTGTCGACGATGCGCACCGCCAGGAAGTAGGTGCCGATGATCACGACCTGCACCGAAACGGTGGCGAGCGCGGCGCCGAGGATGCCGAGCGCGGGAATGCCGAGCTTCGACGAGCCAAAGATGAGCAGCCAGTCGAGAAAGAAGTTCGCGATGTTGCCGAGCACGACGGCGAGCACGAGCGGGCGCGTGATGCCGCGCGCGGCGAGGTAGCCACGAAACGCGACTTGCAGCAGGAACGGGATGACGCCGACGGACCGCAGGTAGATATAGATGCGTGCGTCGTGCGCGACATCCTTGTCGACGTCGGCGAGCGTGAGGATGTGCGGCGACGCGATCACGAGCAGCGTCGACGCGAGCCCGACGATGAGTGCGAGACGCAGCCCCGCGTGAAAGTAACGCCGCGCGTCCTCGGGCCGTCCTGCACCGATCGCCTTGGGCACGACGGACTCCATGCCCATGATCACGCCGAGGCCGATCGCGGTGATCGCGAACAGGAGATTGTTGCCGACGCCGGCTGCCGCGATGGCGGTGTTGTTGTAACGCCCGAGCCACGCCGCATCGACGGTCCCCATGAGCTGGAACCCGACCTGCTGGGCCGCGAGCGGAATGGCGAGCTTGATCTGCTCGCGGATCTCGCTCACTTGAACGGGCGCGGAGACATCGGCGCGTTCGCGAAGGTCAGGTTCTTCACGAGCAGCTGCGCCAACGCGAGGCGCTTGGCCTTATCGGGTCCGACGATGCGCACGTAGCACGGCGCATCATCATCGATGAACAACAGGCCCTGGCCGTTATGGTCGAGCGCCTTGGCGCCGATGTCGACCGACGACGACTCCTCGGGCGCGCGCTGCGGTGCATCGATCGCGGCGTCCTCGTGGTTCTTGCGGCGATCTTCGGCGAGCTCGCGCTCGTGCTTCTTCTCGTCTGCCGTCAGCGGAACGGGCGCGGCGTCCGCCTGCTCGTTGAAGCTCTTCACCATCGCGGTCGACATCTCCGCGTACTGCTTGAACAGCGCGTCGGCGGTGGTCTTGTAGTTGTCGCGACAGTCGAAGTCGAACGTCCAGTACTCGGGGTTCGGCTGCGTCTCGACCTCGTACGTGCACGGGTGAGCGAGACCGCGCGTGATCGCGGACGGCGAGTCCATCAACTTCACTGCCGCGCCGAGCGTGGTCGTCAGCTCGGCATCGGTTGCGACGCTGTTGCACTGGAAGCGCTCGGGGTACACGCCGGCGAGCTTCCTCGGCGGTTCCTCGGTCTTCTTCGCGGGTGCGTCACTGCTCGGATTGCCACACGCAGACACGGTGGCGAGGGCAAGAGAGACGACGGTACGGCGCACGACGCGCCGACGGTATCACGACGACTTGGACTTGCGCGGCTCGGTCGCGTCGTACTCGAAACGCAGCTCGGTCACGTCAGAGATCGCCTTTGCGAGCGCGAGCAGCGGCCCCGGTTTACGCGCTTCGTCGAGGTGAATCGCGTCGCCGACGCGGCGCTCGACGTACGCGATGTACATCCCATGACGCGCGGCAACGACGACGGCGCGCAGGTGGAACAGCGGAATCGCCAGGCGGCGCTTGATGCCGAGGATGCGTTGCTCGCTGCGCAGTAGACCGTCCTCGCGGTCGAACACGAGCGTGCGCTGCAGCGTTCCGAGCAACACTCCGGACGTGACAGCGATGATGCCGAGCAGCGTCGTCCACAGCGGGCCCAGGCGAAGTAGCCAGACACCGCCGGCTGCCATGCCCCAACCGGTCCACGCCGTCGCGCGTGTCAGATCGAGCTCGACGCGCGACTCCGTCCGCTTCCGGATCTGGACCGAGCCAAGCCAATCGAGCACGCCTCAATCATAGCAGCTACTCGTAGGACGCAACGTCGGCACCGATGGCCTGCGCAGCGGCGGTCGGTTCGACCTTGCCTGCGAGCACGGCCGCAACGCCCTGCAGCACGGGCATCCGGATCCGCTGCTTCTCGGCGAGCGACGCCCCCGCGATGGCGGCGCGTGCGCCCTCGGTGCGCATGGAGTCTGCGGTCATGACGCCTTCCGCGATGCGCCCTCCGAGCACGTAGTCGGCACTCTTGTCGCTCGTGCGAACGAGGAGGTTGCCCAGGCCGGCGAGTCCCGCGAACGTGCGCTCGTCGGCGCCGAGCGACTTGCCGAGCCGACCCGCCTCCGCGATCGCGCGCGTGATGAGGACGGCGCGCGTGCCGTGGCCGAGCCCGAGGCCGTCGAGCATGCCAAGCGCGATGGTGTACGCACCGGCGAGTGCGGAGGCGAGCTCCACGCCCGCGAGGTCGCGCGAGCCATACACGCGCAGCTGCGGAGGAACGTTGAGCAAGCGGCGCGACTCGGCCACGACTTCGTCGAAGCTCGAGGCTGCCACGAGCGAGGCAAACGCACCCTCGACGAGATCCGCGGGCAGAGCAGGGCCGGCGATCGCGCCGATCTTCAGCGTCGGCAGGCCCGCCATCATCACTTCCGACACGCGCTCGTTGGTCGGCGTCGCGAGGGCACCGACCGCGTGGACGACGATGTGACTGCCGTCGAGGAACGCGCCGAGCTCCTTGCTGCGGTCGCGCACGTCCGTGGATGCGACGGCGAGCACGAGGAAGCGCGCCTCCGTCGCGAGCCGCTTGGGATCCTGCGTCGCGATCAGCGAGTCGGGGAACTTTGCTTCCGGCAAGCGCGGCGAGAACCGCTGCGTTTCGATCGAGCGCACGACGGCGGCATCGCGCGACCACAGAACGACGCGGCGGCCGGCGCGCGCCAACACGCTCGCGAGCGCGGAGCCAAACGTGCCCGCTCCGACGATGCCAATGGTATCGCTACGCTGGGTCACGACTTCTCCACCGGGATGTGGGCCGTACGGTTCTGGTAGTAGTAGAGCAGCTTCACGTCGTCGACCTGCAGGATGTCACCTTCGACGCGAACGGCCGGACGCGTGTGATACGTGCCGAGCCCCTTCACCGCGTCGTCGAGCTTCTCGCTGTCGCTCTGATTGGCATAGTGCGGATGCTCCGCGCCAAACGCCGGGTTTGCGACGATCCGCGCCCGTAGTCGCGCGAGGTTCGCGAGAGCCTCGCCGCGCGGGACCGCGAGCTGCGCGTTCGGTGCGCGCAACAGACGATAGATATCGTGCGTCCCGACGGACTTCGCGACCGCATCGTAGAGCGCGCGGGCCGCGAGGTTGGTGGAGTGGAACACCGTGAGCGTCGGATACGCGGCGGCGAGCCGGCGCCCGAGCGCGCGCGTGTACTCCGCATCGCGCTGATCGTCGTCGGTGACCTCCCCATCGGCGCCGCGCACGTAGCTCGCCGGGTCGACGATGCGCCCTTGGCGATCGAGCGACTCGCCCTCGTCGGTGATGTCGTTGCCAAACGGATCGAGCGGGCGGCCGAAGCGCACGACGACCGAGCCCTCGTGCACGAGGATCTTGCGGAAGAACTCGAGGATGCGACCGACGCGCGAGAATTCGTCGTCGGTGATGATGAAGCGACTCTTGCCCGTATCGGCGAGGTAGTCGGAGATCAGCGTCTCCGCCTCGAGCGTGAGGCGGTAGTTGATCGTGACGGGAACAATGAAGATGCGCTTGTTCGGCGCACCCTCGCGGACGCTGTTCTTGTACGCGGTGACCGTCGTGCCGAGCAGACCGAGCTTGAGGTGCTTCTCGATGATGTTCGAGCGGCACCGCGTCCCGCCGGGGAAGAACAGCGAGTGGTAGCCGTGCTCGAGGAGGACCGTCGAGTACTCCTTCAGCACATCCTTGTAGAGCTCGAACCGCAGGCGGCGATCGACGCGATACGCGCCCATGTTCCGCATGAAGTAGGAGATGAACGGATTGGTGAACAGGTTCTTGCCGGCGCCGTACGTCACGGGCGGCAGACCGCCGCGCAACAGGCCAAAACCGATCGCCGGCGAGTCCATGTTCGACGAGTGTGTCGGCGTGACGACGATCGTTCCGCGCTCGGCGCACCTGCGCACCAGCTCCAGCTCGCCGTCCGCGCTGATCCGCGAGTCGAGGTTGCGGAGGGTGTTCATGCCCTCCTTCACCGACGTCATCGGATTGAAGACGAAGCCCAGGATCGACGGACCGATGCCGGTCGCGAAGTTGTAGACGCGCGGGTTGAAGTTGCCGACGACGTCGTGCCCGTAATAGTTCACGAGCGAGCGCAGCTCGGCCTGCTTCTCGTCCTCGGTCATACCGAGGAGCCGACGCGACAGCTCCTTCCAGCGGTCCGCGGCGCCGTCGCCTTTTCCATCGAGACGTTTGATCTCGTTGAACGCGACATCATTGAGGACGTACTCGAGCGAGTGGTCGCCACCCGCTTTCGACGTCGCTACCCGATGGGCGACTACCCGACGCTCCACCTCGGACAGCAGCTTCTCGCGGTCCGCATTGAACCGTTCGAGGCGGTTCTCTGCCTCCCTCACCGGGCGATCACTTGCCATGTGTCCCCCTACACTACGAGAGA
The DNA here is from genome assembly GCA_036499725.1 of Kofleriaceae bacterium. GTDB lineage: Bacteria > Myxococcota_A > Polyangia > Haliangiales > Haliangiaceae > JABFXX01. The sequence goes on along the minus strand of DASYDE010000014.1, from coordinate 8,236 downwards.
TTCATGCAAATCGGGCAAGCCAGCGAAAGCTGGCGCGCAGCGGCGCCGAAGGGCGATGCGCAGGTAAATTGGCGCGATCCCGCTTGCAGTCAAATGGGGTGCTATGGTGATCCTTGATGCAGGCGTGAGCTTCCTTCCTGTGGAAGAGAGTTCGTGCCGGGACAGCCTTCCAATAGGTTGAGTCCATCTCCGATGTCTCCGACCAAGCGTCCGACACGCTCCAACGCCAAGGAATCCGCTTCTGCGGCGCCCAAGCGCGCGCCTGCGAAGAAGGGGACTCCTGTGAAAGCTCCGTCAAAACCTGAGAAGCCCAAGGCGAGGGCCGACAAGGAGCCGGAGAAGAAGAAACCTCCGGCAAAGGTCGAGAAGGTCGAGAAGCTGGAGAAGGTCGAGAAGCAGCTGGCGCTCGAGATGGAGGCGCCGAAAAAAGCAGGGGGGAAGGGAGCGAAGGCCGCGGAGCCGCCGCCCGCCCCACCCAAGCCGAAACAGGAATGGAACCTCGATGGTCCCGTTCCGGCAGAGGGCGCGAAGCTGCCCGCCAACGTGGGTGCCTTGCTCGGCGTCGCGCAAAAGGCGATGGGCCTCAAGTCGTTCCGACCAGGCCAGGCCGAAGCGTTCGAGCATCTCCTCGCGAAGGAAGACCTGCTCGCCGTCATGCCGACCGGCAGCGGTAAGTCGCTGCTCTATCAGCTCACGTCACTGATCGTTCCCGGCGTCACCGTTGTCGTCAGCCCCCTGATCGCACTGATCAAGGATCAGCTCGACAAGATGACCACCAAGGGTCTGTCGGCGGTGAAGATCGACTCGACGCTGACCGTAAAGCAGCGCCGCGAAGTCGACGCGATGATTCGCGCGCCCGGCGGCAAGCTGCTCCTCACGACGCCCGAGCGCATGGCCGATCCAGAGTTCCGCGTGTTCCTGCGCGAGGCGTCGGGTGGCATCGGCGTCTCGCGGTTCGTCGTCGACGAAGCGCACTGCGTCTCGCAGTGGGGCCACGACTTCCGTCCCGCCTATCTCTCGCTGCGCAAGGCGCTCGAGGACGTCGGCCGTCCGCCCGTGCTCGCGACGACGGCAACGGCACCGCCGCACGTCCGCGACGACATCCTGTTCCAGCTCGGCATCGAAGGCGCGACGACAGTCACGACGACGTTCGATCGCCCGAACCTGCACTACGAAGTCATCGCGTTCAGCGACGACGACGAGAAGATGAGGACGCTCGTCACGCTGCTCAAGAAGCTGCCGCGACCGGGCATCGTGTACTGCGCGACCGTCAAGAAGGTCGAGGAGCTCTACGAGGCACTCACGCGCTGGGGCGTTCCGGTGGGCAAATACCACGGGCGCATGAACAAGAAAGAGCGCGACGACTCGCAGAACACCTTCATGGCGTCGTCCGACCAGGTGATGATCGCGACGAACGCGTTCGGCCTCGGCGTCGACAAGGCGAACGTCCGCAACGTCATCCACTATCACGTGCCCGGTTCCCTCGAGGCCTACGCCCAGGAAGCCGGCCGCGGTGGTCGCGACGGCAAGCCCGCACGCTGCGTGCTCCTGTTCTCCCCGGATGACATCGCGATCCAGGAGTACTTCCTCTCCGGCACGTACCCGACCAAGCGCCAGGTCAAGATGGTGTTCGACGCGCTCCAAGCGTTCGCGCGCCCCGGCCCCAGTGCGCCGCGCGGCGGCGAAGAGACGCTGCCGAGCATCGTCAACGTCGCGCTCTCCTCCGGCGTCGGTCAGCAGCGCACGCGCACCGTGCTCGGCCTGCTCAAGGACGAAGGCTTCGTCACCGAAAAGGAGGGCGGCATCTTTTACATCGCCGAGCCGCCGCCCGAGTACGCCGAGCTCATGGAGCGCGCCAAGCAGTACGAGGCGCGCCGCATCGCTGATCGCCAGCGCCTCGACTCGCTGCTCGGCTACGTCAAAGCGCCCGGCTGCCGCAACCAGGTCATCCTCCAGTACCTCGGCGAGCCGGAGCCGCCCAAGTGCGGTCGCTGCGACAACTGTTTGCGCTCGCGCGAAGCAGCGCTCGCCGCGTCGACGGAAGCGACGCGCCTCGGTGCATCCATCACGCGCGGTCTCGACGACGAGCCCGTGGCGGTCGCGCCGCGCCGCGAGATCAAGGCGCGCGTCGTGCGCATCGATGCCCCCGCGCCGCTCGTCGCCGCTGCCTCCAGCGATGTCGTCGAAGCGATCACCGCGCCGGCCGCGCCGGCCAAGCCGTCGACGGTGCTGCGCCGCTCGAGCGCGCCTGCCGGTACGCCGCCCAGGGGAACGCCCATCGTTGCGGCTCCGCCGGCCGCTGCGCCGTCCGTGATGAAGCGCTCCGCTGCGCCGATCGCTGCGCCGGCCCCCGAGCCCGTCGTCGCCAAAGCGCCGCCTGCGCCGAAGAAGAAGGACGACGAGGACGACGACGACCTCGATGATGACGACGACCTCGATGATGACGAGGACGACGACGAGGATGAGGACGGCGAGCTCGTCGATGGCGAGGACGATGACGACGACGATGACGACGATGACGACGATGATGATGATGACGACGAGGACGACGATTACGAAGTAATCGAGAAGACCGCCGCCGAGCTCGCCGAAGAAGGCATCGAAGGCGAAGGCGTCGTCACCGTTCTCGCGCGCAAGAAGGTGCCCAAGGCGCTCAAGCTGCGCCCGCCGCGCCCGGGCGAAGACACGTCTCCGTCGGCGGCCGCTGCAGAGGCGCGTCGCCGCCGCCGTCGCCGCCGTCGCAAGCGGCGCGCGATGTTGCCGCCGAAGAGCGCGTTCACGACGCCGATCCTCTCGACTGGTGCACCAGGCGATGCTCAAGTGCGTCGCCCCGGCGCCGGTGGCGGCCCGGTCATCGAGTACGTGCGCGGTCCGATGCGCATCGCTGCGTCGCCCGTTGCGTCGGCGAACCCGAACGACTCAGGCGTCGGTCGTCGCACCAAGAAGAACCGTCGCTGGGAACGCGGCGGTAGCGGTGGTGGTGGCGGCGGTCGTGGTGATCGTCCGCGCTTCGATCGCGGCGGCGGTGGCGGTGGCGGTGGCGATCGTCCGCGCTTCGATCGCGGACCGGGCGCACCCGGCGGTCCGAACGGCGGACAGAACGGCGGTCCGAACGGTCAGCACCAGAACGCCAACGGTGGTCAACCCGGCCAACCGAGCGCTCCAGGCGAGGGGCGTCGTCGTCGGCGTCGTCGCCGGAGGCGTGGACCGGGTAATGGTCCGGGCCAAGAGTTCAATCCCAACCAGCAGCAAGCAGGCGGCCAGGGGCACGACAACGCGCCTGTCGAGGTCTTCGAGACGCGTGGCAATGTTGGCGGCGGTGGTGGTGGTGGTGGTGGTGGTGGTGGTGGTGGTGGTGGTGGTGGTGGTGGTGGCGATCAACAGCAGAACAACGGCAACCAGCCGCCGCAGCTAGGCCCCGATGGTCAGCCGCTGCGCAAGCGTCGTCGTCGGCGGCGTCGCGGTCGCGGTGGTCGTCAACGCGAGCTCCGTACCGGCGCGCCCGGCTCCGAAGGCCAAGGCGGCGAGGGTGGCGGCAGCGGTCCGGACGGCGGTGGCGGCGGCAATGAGGGTGGCGACGGCGGTGGCGGTGGTGGCGAAGGCTACGGCTCGTACGGCGACGAGTAGCTCTAAGCGCGGAGCAATCGCGACTGAGAGCCACGAGCTTTGACCCGTGGACGGCGTCCCTAATCCGTCATCGAACCCGTCACCGTCAGCGTCTACGGTTCCCGTGATCGTTGACGTGCACGTGCACGTGAACTCCCACGTGGCCGTGATTGGTAGCCCCGTGATCGATCGCTCCCGCTCAGCGCTACAGACCGATCATCTTCGTCAGCATCGAAACAATCCGCTCGAGCAGCAGGATCGCCTCGCCGTACACCTGGTCTGGCAAGAGTCCGTCCACCTTCATGACGTCCAGCTGCGACGCGACCTCCATCGCGGAGCCACGTGCAATTGTGTAATGGCGCGCCTTATCTGCCTTGGACTGGCGTCCGACGCCTTCGGCGATATTGAGCGGGATTGACTGGGTGGCTCGCTTCAATTGATCGACGAGGTCCGCGTGACCACGAGGAACGTGTGCACGGATCCGATTGATGACCGAAAGGAGGTCGATGGCCGCTCGGTAGACGTCGAGCTTTTGAAAGCTGAGCATCCCCTCGGAATCGGCCGGGCCGTCGAGGAGTTGCTAGGTTTGTTTTTGGCAGATCGATCACGAGGTTACGGATCACGGCCACGTGGGAGTTCACGTGCACGTGCACGTCAACGATCACGGTGACCATAGACGCCGACCACTACGATGACGGTGACGGCCTAGTACGAGCCGCGCCCGCGCCAGCCGGCGATCCACGGCGTGCCGTCACGATCCGTGACGATCAAGTAGGCCGGATCTCCGACGAGTGGCGTGGCGAGCAAGAGGCCCGTCGCCGTCGGCGTCGACGCGACCGGTCTCGGCGTGATCGCGAGGTCGCGCGAGATGCTCGCGTGCGCCGTCGAGAGATCCACGAAGTCCGGTGACGTCAGCGTCACTCCATCCGCGCCGAGCGAGCCGAGCGCGGTGTGCACTTTCTCGTCGAGGTACATCTCGCCGAGCATGCCGAGGTCGTGCCGCTCGAGATGCGCGGGCGCGGGATACGCGGGCGCTTGATCGACGGAGAGCCACAAGCGCACGCCTTTGATCTCGAGCGACGGCCAGATGCGGCGCACATCGTCGAGGATCACGTGCATGTCCTGCGCGACCGTCTTCTTGTCGCGCGCGCGGAACATCCAGCGGTACGTCGCGCGGGTCGCGAGGAACACTTCCTCTTCGGGGAGCAGAGGTCGGTTGCCGAACACCTCGATGTGACCGCCGAGGAGCTCGTACGTCTGGTGCTGGCTGAACGGCTCCTTCGCGCGCAGCGTCGCGAACAACGGGAACGAAGAGAACGGGAACGCCCGCAGCCGCTGGTTCAGCCACACCGCTTGGAGCGCGTAGAACGCGAGGAAGATCGTGACGAACGCGAGGTGCGCGCGATGCCGCGTCGGTGATTCCTCGACGGGCGGCGGAGGTGAGATGCCGCGCTTGCGGCGAGCCCACGCGAGCAGCGCGTCCCAATCGATGAACGCGGCGGCGAGCGGAAGCCAGTGCAGGTTCCACAGCAGCATCACGTAGCCGAGGCCGAGCACCTCGAGGATGAACAGAATCGCGAGCAGGGCGCGGAGGCGCGGAAAGCGGAACAGGAACGGCGCGCTGATCGGAGTGAGCTGCGAGATCATGTTGAGCGTCGCCGCGGTGCGGTACCGCCACGCGGAGTCGATCAGCCAGTTCGCGAGCGGCGTGCGCTCGGCGGAGATCCAGTCGTAGCGAGCGAGGAGCTGGTGCCGCATGTTGTCGGAGAGCGCCCAGCCAAAGCCGATCCCACCGGTGCGCAGCTTCCACAGGCCGGCAACGAAGAAGACGGAGACGACGGTGAGCTGCACGAGGCGCGCGCTCGTCTGGCGCGGAGCGGGGGGCGCGATGCCGCGGCGACGCCGAAGCAGCGCGTCGATCGAGAGCGTGTCGCCGGAGCGCGCGCCGAGGAACGCAAAGCTCGCGAGCAGCGGCGGCACGTCGTAGTGCGACCACGTCGGCGCGTCCGAGACGCCGTAGGCCGCGATCGCGATGATGCAGAACAGCGAGAGCGCATGCGAGGCGCGACTGAACAGGCCGAGGAGCATCGCGCTCGTCGAGAGCCACGCGACAATGGTGAGGATGTGGATGAGGCCAGGGCCGGGCCGATCGCCAGGCCAGAGGAGCCAGGGGCCCAGCTTGTAGTAGCGCGCCGACGAGAAGTCCCAGCCATCGTGGTAGCGCCAGAGCATCCACAGGAGTGAGGTCGCGATCGCGATGCGCAGCACGGCGAGCGATGTGCGTCCGCCCGGTGCGAGCCAATAGCTCGACCACGCTCGCGAGATGCGGTGGGGCACGGCGCGAACGTACTATCATGGCGTCGTGCGTGCGCTGTCCGTGATCGCTCTGCTCGGTGCCTGTGGGGGCGCGCGCGCTGTCGTCGAGCCGCCGCCGAAGATCCCGCGGCTCGGGATTTCGCTCTCCGTGTACATCGGCCAGCACGTGACGGCGGGGTTCGTCGATGACCGGCGCTCCATCGAGGTGACAGCAGGCTCGATCGTGATCCCACAGGTGTCGGCGGACGCGAACTTCAGCTCGCTCGTCGTCGAAGCGGTCGATGGGAAGCCGCTCGTCGTGACCCAGTGCGGGCGCGAACGCATCGGGCACGACGCGAAGGACGAGGTGCACTGCGCCGTGAGCGGCACGCGCGGTACGCGCATCGTTCGCGTGATGTATGCACTCGGCGTTGTGGATGTGACTGCACACCATCGGCTCGAGCTCTCGGCCGACGGTTCGGGAAAGCTCGCGACAGACCTCATGCTCGTCACTCCGCAGTGGAACCGCGATGCGGATGTGCGGATCTACGATGGCGAGGTAGACGAACCGCAGAAGGCGCTTCCGCTTGCCCGGGCGACCGTCACGCTCGACGGAAGCGCTACGCGGCTCACGCCGCCGCCGCGAATGATCCGCGGTCGCTTGCGCACGATCTTCGAGAACGATCCGGCGGTGGTGCAGCCCGACTCGGTCTCGGTATGGGCCGAGCTCGCGATCGACAGGCTCGTCCCCGGGCAGATCATCGTGTCCGCAGCGCACGACGGCCTCGTGTCGAGCGACATCCTCGTCACCGACGACCAACGCCACGCCATCACGTCGCGGTTGTCACTACCTCTGTGGACGGATCCATCGATCACGGTCGTCCGCTCGGAGACCCAGGTGCAGCGCACCGATCGCGCGACGGACATGCGCTACACGGTCGCGTTCACGAACCCGATGCCAAAGGCGCGCGAGATCTGGATCTATCACTTCGCTGCCGACCACCGCGTGGCGCTCCACGGCGGGAGTCCGGGGACGCCGACGCTCGCGAACGGCATCATGCGGATGCAGGTGTCAGTGCCGCCCAAGGGAACGGTGCGGGCCGAGTACGTGCTGACGTACTTGCCCTAGTGTCACATCGGAGTGATCGCGAGATTGATCTCGTACGAGTTGACCGCGCCCATGAGCGCCGGGAACACCTCGAAGATGTAGTCGCCTGCGGCGAGCTGCGCGCACGCCGGTGAAGCGGCGGGGCAGGTGATGGTCTCGCTGTCGGTCACGCCACGCGACTGCGCGAGCATGGTGCCCGTCGAGTCGAGGAGCTTGAGATCGAGGTCACCGCTCGCGCGGTTCATGAACGTGATGCCGACGACGACAGACGCGGTGTTCGCGGGGACGGTGAACTTGTAGAAGTCGAGGTCCTCGGGGTCGTTCGCGCAGATCGCGGCGGGGCCCGTTTCGCCGGGGGCGATGGGCTGCGCCGACGCGACGGTGTCGTTCGGCTCTTTGTATGCGCACTCGTCGTCGGTGTACGGAGCGTCGGGCGCGGCATCGATCGGAATCTGACTGTCGGAGAAGTCCAAGATCAGCTCGCAGCCTGTCGAAGACATCGCGAGAAGAGCGAGGACGGCACACTCCCGAACCATAGGGTCACCCTAAGCGCCGCAGGGCGAGAACGTCAAGAGATCTGAGGGACTTAGCTCGGGTTCGTCGCTTGACCTCCCCCTAGGCCGACGGTAGGGTGCCCGCGCGTCACTAACCATGTACCTGCAAGACCTCATCTTCACGCTGCAGAAGTTCTGGGCTGACCACGGCTGCGTTGTCGAACAGCCTGTCGACATCTCGGTCGGCGCCGCGACGTTCCATCCGTCGACATTCCTTCGCGTGCTCGGTCCGGAGCCGTGGAATGCGGCGCTCGCGCAGTTCTGTCGCCGTCCTAGCGACGGTCGCTACGGCGAGAACCCCAATCGCGCGGGGGCGTACTACCAGTTCCAGGTCGGCCTCAAGCCGAGCCCGCTGCACGTGCAGGATCTCTATCTCGACTCGCTGCGTGCGATCGGAATGGATCCGTCGGCGCACGACATCCGCTTCGTCGAGGACGACTGGGAGTCGCCGACGCTCGGTGCGTGGGGACTCGGGTGGGAAGTCTGGTGCGACGGCATGGAGGTGACGCAGTTCACCTACTTCCAGCAGGCCGGTGGTCTCGACCTGCTGCCCGTCACCGCGGAGCTCACGTACGGCGTCGAGCGGCTCGCGATGTACCTGCAGAACAAAGACAGCATGTACGACCTGCAGTGGGACAAGAACGTGACCTACGGGCAGCTGCGGCACCCCTGG
>DASYDE010000013.1:0-103518 GCA_036499725.1 Kofleriaceae bacterium | reverse complement strand
TCATCGAGGTGAGCAACGAGGAACCGCGGCCGTATCTTTGGACCAAGTCTGCTGATGACATTCTCGACAGCTTGAGCCGCTTTTGCGGGCGGACGCTCAGTTCGCAGGGGGCGCTTGCGAACTTCTGATCCGGGGCACTAGTCGACGTGCAGCGTTCCGCCTGAATTTCTGTACTCAACGACCTTGCCTTGCTCAAGTACAACCGAGGCAGTCCCGTACAGCCAGGTCTCTCTGATGGCTGAGTTGTTGAGCACGCGGTCAGGTTGCCCCTGAACCGACCGGACGCGTTCAGCGGACGCTCCAACGGCGAATGAACCCGTTGCGGTAGCGCCAACGCTCTTCACCTGTGTGGTGGGGCTGCCATCGCTATTGCCCGCTCGAGGTTGTGGCTCATTAACGCTGGCGGTTCGCCGAACTGGAGCGGTCGCCGAGCTGATTCGCAATACGGGGCCAACCGGACTGCTGTGATATTCGGACACGCGCCCATTTCTAAAGGTCAGCGTTGACGTGCCGTAGGACCAGGTTTCGCCGAAGGACACATCAATGCCGGTAGGGGTTCCTTCAACCGCGAGGACCTCGTCCTTCGTCGCGTTCGCGGCGAACGAGCCGTTCGTCTGCGCTTCACGCGTTGTCGGCGAGTCTCGAAACGAAACGGCGACTTTGAGAGCCGGACCGACAGGCGACGTATGCCAACCGCGAACTTTGCCGTTTGCGAATTCAATCGTCGAAGTGCCGTAGGACCACGCCTCACCGAAACTTAAGTCGAGAGTAGTAGGCGTACCTTGCACGGCCATGACTTCATCTCGAGCCGAACCCAGGGTGAACGTTCCGCGAGTTCGGGCAGCTTCTGCCTTAGCGCTGTCTTTCGGAACTAGAATCACGTTGAGCGAGGTGAACGGAGACGCGTGCCAACCGAGTACCTTGCCGTTACGAAAGTCGACGCTCGCGGTCCCATAGGACCAGGTCTCGCCGAACGACGTGTCCTTGGCAGAAGGGACACCTTGTGCGGCCTCGACTGCCGCGCGAGATGATCCGAGAGTAAACGGAGGTGGCTTCGTCTCGTCGGCTAGCGCCGTATTCTCCAGTGGCGCCACCTGCGCAACCTCGGCAGGAATCGCTGATCGAGGAGTGACGGACGGTTCTTGTTTGCGCGTGTAGCGCGGCTCCGCATACGTGGGTCGCTCGTAGGAATAGGAGTCGCTTGTCGCTCGATGGTTAACCGTGTATCGCCAGTATCCGATCGCTCCGATGACCCCGAGACTGAGAAGCAAGCTGAGCCCGCCCCGTCCAGCCGAAGTGCCCCTCGGAACGGGAGGCGCACCTTGAGCGTAGGCGCCGGTAGGTGGAGGAGGCGGGGGGACGTTACCGTGAGATGGCGGTGGCGGAGCCTGCGTGAACGGGCGGTGCGGTGGCGGTTCGTGCGGAGGTGAAGCGTTCCGCGGGGGCGGGGGCGCTTCGTAGGATCGCGCTCCGCCGGCCGGTGGTGTTTTTGCACCCCGTTCCTCATCGGTATGTTCTGAACTGCCGGCCGCGCCGGAGTGCGGTTGTGCGCTCCGAGCTGGCGGAAATCCCGCCTCCTTCAGTTGTTCGAAGGCGGAATTTATCCGTTTGAGTCGTTCCTCAGCGCGTCGCTGCAGCGGCGGATCCGACGCGTGACGATCGGGATGCCAAACCTTCAGTAGGTCGCGATACGCACCTTTGGCGTCTTGCTTCGACGCGCCTTCTTGCAGCTCGAGGATTCGGTATGCCTCATCGAGTTCCACCTACCACCCTCCGGTAACTTCTATTCTACCTCGTGCTCAGCGGACGGGTGTGAAAGTAACCTTCGCCCAACGCAACTGATCGGTCGTCTTTAGCTCGATTGGTGATCGCGGCGCGCCGCCGGAGCTCATGACCTGGAGCGGGATGGTCGTGCCTATCGGGTCATCGGCAGCAACATCTGCGTCGACGACTCGGAGCATCAGCTCTGTGATCGCGTCGACGTCGATCACTCGATCGTGCAAGCAGTGAGACTCGATCGAGTCTTGTTGCTTGCAGCTCGTTACCTTCTGGCCGTTCACAAACAAGGTGACGTTCGGATCTGGAAGGCTGCCGACGTCCCATGGCTTTCCACTCGCCTTGCTGTCCATGACTGAGATGTCCACGTTCACAGCGTATCGCCCTGCTGTGAACTCGTTCTTCGTCCACGGTATCGCATCAACGACCATGTCTTGCATGAGCGTGTATTCGACGAATATTGGCTGAGGATCCGGCGACGTTTCGAAGCTCGCCTGGACTTCATCCGTTGTGACTGCAATCGGAACATCGCCAGCTTTTTTGGGCTTGAGCCCGATCAGATGGACACGCGACGTGAGCTTGTTTGCTTTGATCGTCGCGCCGAGCTTGCCGCCAGCTCCCATCAGTTCAGCGGCGACTTCACTGGTGAACGAGGACGAGTCTCCTTCGATCACGACGTACAGTGCCCAACCGTAAAAGATGCGAGACGCATACATAGGGGCATTCGCGACCGGGCGTCCCTCGGTGGACACCTTTGCGACCTTGCTCACCTGGTAAGCACGAACGACCATATAGCGCCGGTTCGTGTTCGCCTTGATGCCGGCTTCGCCGAACAGATAGTGCCCGTGAGCCTCAAGCAGAAAGCTGTTGTCGACCAGTTCGAACTTCGCGTCGTATTGGTTGACCGCGACGTTGGTCACCTTGTTGGGAAAGACGCGATGTGAATCGCCGTTGGAATCAGTTGTGGTCAGGTTGCGCTCGACCCCCATCCCAAGGATGTCGGGTGTAGTTCCAAGCTCGGCTGCGAAAACGACAGACCGGCCAGTGGGAATCTTCTCGATCGCGTCGGAATCAGGATCGGCGATCACTGCCGCCGGTGCGAGCATGACGACCAGCCCCAACAACCAAATTACTTTGCTCACACGGCCCCCACGCCTAGAAGTTCAGCGCCACTCTCGCACGGTGATGCGAGCGATGGGGTAGGGGCGGGGTCGTGTGCAGACGAGTTTGGCAGCGTGATCGCCTTCGTAGGACAAGGCCTGACCCGCGCATGTCGTGAAAGGCGACAACCTCTCGCTACGTTCGCGCTTCACCTTCGTGAAAGGTCTTCAAGCGTGCTCCCATTCCAAAACGCTCGACCATGGGATTCGTTGCCGCACCCGCATTCCGAAGCCGGATGCATCGCGGCCCATTCTCGATAGGCGTTCGAGCTCGAAGCGGTTGTGTTCTAGCTTTGCGACGAGTCTCGGTCGTCGACGCTCGAGCTCGCTCAACACTCGTTCCATACAGCGTTCCTCTTCGTCACGATCGATACCTGGCAGGTCGGTCATGTAGTTCACTACGAGTGCGATGCCCGCTTCGGTCGCTGCGTCGACGAACGCAATAAAGGTCTCCCAACGCTGACGCTTGCCGATCAAACGTTGTGCACCGAGATGCGTCGTCTCAAGCCCGATCTCCAGCGTCGAACAGCCTCCTCTGGCGAGTACGGCGAGGCGGTCCGGAAGGTCTGCGTCGAGCTTGGTGCAAGCGCTCCACGGCACGCGTCCTTCAATGCGTCTTGCGATCTCCTCCATTCGATCGCCTGCCAGAAGACTGTCCTTGAAGGAGAGCGCCGCCGCGCGGCGAACGGCTTCGGCGATCACTAAATCCATCGGAGCCCACGGGATGTCGCACGGCTCTCCCTCAATTTGCGGATATGTACAGTATGCGCAGACGCCGTAGCGACACCCTCGCGATGACTGAATCGAGAGGGTAAGGCGGTCCGCTTGGTAGCGATCGAGATCCTCGTAGACTGGAGTCACGCTGAAGTCTTGCTTCGCGCGGTGAACTGCTTTGCTTCCTGCCCGAACTATTTCAGAAGGGAACGCCGTTCCGTCGGCAACAGCATCAAGTAGCTCCACCCACGTCCGCTCCGCGTAACCAAACACGAATCGGTCAACTAGTTCGCCGTAACGAGCGTCAGTGACGATGTCGTCCTGCAGTGCCGTTACGTGCGCACCTCCAAAGATGATCAAGGCGTCGGGCCAGCGTTCACGCGCAACGATCGCCAGAGACAGCGCTGGCTCGACTTGATCCCGATACATGACCGAGATGCCGACGACGTCAGGCGTTGTCGAGATGGTGAGTTGCGCGGTAGCCCAGCGTCCGAACGCTGTGCGAGCGATACGACGAGCCGTTCTAGCTATCGTTTCGTGGGTCCGTTCCGGGGAGGAGAGTTCCAAATCGCGCGCGAACTCGGCGTGTAACTTGGTCAGCTCGTTAGGGCGGTCGTGGTCGCCGACGAACGAACGCCGCGCGTGCGTACGCGTGAGGCGCTCGAGGATCCACTGCGCGTTGAGGTCAACCAGAAGAGTGTGGTGACCAGCCTCACGACCGGCCGCGACGAGCATCGCCGGTCCGAGTAGAGGGCCAAAGGCGACTTTCAGGAATGGAGGAACAAGAAGCAATGCAGTAGCGGGCATGCCTACTCCTGCTCGGTTCGAGAACCGATCGAATGGTGGATCCGCCGCCGCAGCGATGCTGTGACTGCGGAGGACGAGACGTTTGCTGAGACCGCGTTCGACTACGTCGTGAGTGCTTCGACGTTCTTCGCTACGGCCGGGTACATGCGATCGATCTCAGTTGTCGTGAGCGTTCGATAGCCGTCCTTGACCCAACCGAGGATCTTCATCTCGTAGACGATGAACGGCACGTGATAGTCGCCGAGCTCGCGATCGGCCTTCTTCACAAGAAGCACGTGCGCTGGGGGAACCTTGCGATGCGCATCGGCCAGCTCGACAAGCGAGAATGGACCATCGCCGAGACAGGACTCCGTCGGCAGAAGCGCGTGTCCGTCCACCGAAGGCTGATATTGCCGTTCGCTCTTCATGCGTGCCTCTAAGGTCATGTCGCGTTCGACGCCATCGCGCCCAAATACGCGCATCCCAACGAGACGGAGACCCTCGGCCACAGCTTTGTCGTCGCCGACCGTGGCGTCAATTGCCACTTCCCCGCGAAGCACGCCGTCATGGATGTTCTTGCCGTCCTTGAGCAGGTCGACGTACTCGACGGAGAACCGCGCATAGCGTGATGCGCCGTTGATCACTTCGAAGCGCGGGCTGCCAAAGTGTACGAACTTGCGTTCGGGCTCGGCCGCGCGCACAGCGTTCGTGAATTCGACAGTCTGAAACCGCTCAAGCAGGACTCGGCCAAGCCTTGCTTGAGCGAGGAGGGTCTCCGCCGTGTCAGTGCCCGACGGCAGCGCGAAAGCATCGAACGGGAGGCGTCGCTGCGTTCCATATCTCGCGATCAATTGGTCGAACGACGGAACAAGGTCAATGAAATCTGACGTGTCCGCCGTCCGAATCTCGTAGCCGCCCGTCGCGAGTTTCATCGCGAACAAGTGTCCGGCAATGCCGAGCATCTCGGCGGCAACCGCGTACATCCGATCGGGCTCGTCGCCCATTCGTTTCGGTGTCATCACGACGCGCCGCTCGAAACCGAATGCCGCCTCGCGATCCTCGGCGCTCGTCGCATATTCTGGCCGAGAAAGCGGCGGTGCTGCTCGCTGACGACGATCGCGTTCGAGGAGCTGGTCGATCGTCAGTGGTCCAGCAAACTGACTCATTGGGCCAAGTGTCTGGATCGCGTCTGTAACGCGCCGCCACGCGAGTTGATAGCTCTCGCCAGTGCGACGCTGACGCTCCCGCACCTGCTTCTGCAGTCCACGATCGCGGCTCTTCTGAGCGCCTTTCTTCTTACTCATCGGATTCTCTTTCGAGACCCCGGGCCGCATTCCACACCAAGCGCCCGCAGGGCCAAAGAGATCCAAGAGTTGAAGTGTCGCCCGATCTTTCGTTCATCCCTTCGTGAACCGGGGTGTGGCCGGTTACAGGGAGCAGGCACACGGGAGGTGCCTATCAATTCTTGATAAGGCCTGAGTCGCCTCGCTGCAAGCAGTTTCTGAATCGGTTCAGAAGCCGCCGATTTCTCTCTCGAAGTGGAGCCCGCTTCGGCGACGCTCACGGGCTTGCTAGCGCAGCCCTTGGACCCACTTGATTCTTCTGCTGGGGAATAACTGACCGTGTCGGACGACGAGGACGTGCCCATCCGTATCGATTTTCGCGACGCGGCCACCGCATCCACGTGGATGGACACGAGGCGCACTAAGCGTCCATATCGAACGCAGTTCTTCTCATCGTTCCGCGTTGCTGTGCTCGGATGGATGTCGATCTCGCTCGGGTGCACCGACTCGTCGCCGTCGAAAGAGCGCAACGTAGTCGTCGAGTCCGCTCAAAGGCCTCAACCAGTTGCGGACGCTGCCCAGAAGCCAGATGCCCCATCTCCGGTAGTGCCCGAACCGCCTGTCGCGACGTCTGAGGAGTTGGAGGCCGTACGTGGCGTCTCAGTAAAATTGGATCGCAGTTGGGACGCAATCTGGGAGGTAGAGCTCACTAACAAGTCCGACGAGACGATCCTCGTACATTGGGATGCGAGCGAATTCATTACCGCGCGCGGCATCAACGCGGGCAGGCTGATCCTAGAGACGACTCAACCAGACGCGAGGAGTCAGACGCCAGCAGTGGTGAAGCCGGGCGAGTCGGTGAAGGCGAGCTTCACCCCCGACGGACTGCTCGCCGTTATCGACGACAAGAGGATCCCCGCGATTGCCGACGGTGGAGAGATCCGTTTGTCGATCTGGACGTGGGCCGATCTGACGAATCGGACGTGGCGGGGCCGCTTTGTCGCTCCTCCCACGCACTATGGCTCGCGAGAGAAGACGCTCGAGCGCGCGATACGGGTGAGGCGAGTCGTCGTTAAGTCGGCTCCGCCTCGGCCCACACCGAAGGCGTTCCAAGAAAGCGAAACTAGTCCTTCGTATTCAGGCGGAGGCTGCCGAACTGGATGTCGCTGTGGGAACGCGTGCATCAGTTGCGCGAAGACATGCCGGCAATAGAACTCTCCACGGACTCGCAGGCGAGCGCAGACGAGACTGGCGATTCGGCGTATCTCGACACCCCACTCGTAACCGTCGGTTTGCGAACGCGATGGACCGCGATCAGTGTGCAAGATAGAAAGTTCTATGGATTGTCGAAGGGGCTGGGGTGTCATGCGACTGGCCGTCGTTTGGGCCGTAGCTACGATGGCAGCGTGCTCGCCAACCGCGCCGCAGCCGCGTGGTCCTCGCGCACAGTCTTTGCCTCCTACAGTTCCGGAACCTTCTCAAGACGACGAAGTGAAGCGACTCACCTCTGACCTTCCGCCTGTCGAAGACCACGAGGAGCAGAACGTGACTGAGGAGCAGAGCGTCAGCGCTGGTTCGAGTACGGCCGCCCTTCCTGAGTGCGCGCGCGCGTATGTGGACGCTAGGCCAGCAGCAACCAGGGACGCGTGGACGCAAGCACTCGCGCGGTTCCACGTCGAGTGCGACGACGTCGAGCGGCTGGTTCGATTCTACCCACCAAGCGACCCCGCATATCTTCAGGGTTCTTACGTTTCGTTCGCAGGCGCGCTGTCTTCGTCGAAGAGTGCGGTCTGGTTGAGCTTCGAGTATCAAAGCGATTCGTGGCTCTTCGCCGACCAGATCACGGTCGCTGCCGATGAGTATCGGTGGAAGTCGGGTCGACAGAAGTTCAAGCGTGATTTCGACGAGAGCGGAGTGACGGAGGGCGTCCTCCTAGACTACGGCACAGCGCTCAGGGCCGTCGTCGACAAGATCGTTCACGCGAAGGACTCCACCGTCAGATTTTACGGAACGAAGGGGTACATAGATGTCCACGTGACGGGGCAGATGGCCGACGACCTGCGTGTCATGGACGAAGCCGTACGGACGCTACATCCGCACTAGAGCCGACGCGTGGCTAGCTGCAAATGTTCCTAGTTGAAAGAACGGTCCGGTCTGATTCTGACTTCGCGCCATATAGGCTCGGCATGGTGCGCAACCGGCGCGAGCGCAGGGAAGAAAGACTTCAATCGACGCGCGTTGGTAGATTTTCGCCAACGCTGTATGCGTCGCTGCATCAGTGGATGTGATGGGCTCCATTGATCCAGCCGAACCGCTTGGCCACGCCGCTTTGGTAAGGCGGTTGCCGCGAAGCCTCGCGAGCCAAGACGACGAGGATCGTAACGGCGAGATCATCGAGGCAGCGACTTTCTCGCCGACCGGCTCAACCGCCAGAACGCGACGTAATCAGGCTGCCATCAACAACGCTGTGACACACGCGGCAATTGTTGGCGGCGTGTCATTGCCTGCCATCCTCAGAGAGCAGTGCGACGACGTCCGAGAGATGACGGCTTCCGATGGGGGCGACATCGCGCTCGTAGTCGATTTTGGTGCGCCACTCTGTGAGCCAGGTGCAGACATCGTGGTCGCCAGTCCAGATGTCGACGTAGGGCGCGAATTGCGCGTGGTGCCGGTCGGCTAGGTCGCCGGTCTGGTACGCGCGATCGCGCTGCGCTCGGCGTCGCTGATTCACAAGTGTTCCGACGTGCTCGCCAACGCTGCGGTCTTCGCGTGCGTCGACTTGTGCCGGCGTGAGAGCGTCACGAAGAAGCTGGACGGTCCAAATCCCGTGCTGTTCGAACTTTGAGCGTGAGCGCGCTGTTTGATGGGATGGCGGACGCGCTCTTTGATGTTTCCCGTTCCCGTTCCCGCACACACCTAGGGTCGTCGGGAATGGAAATCGGGAATCAGCGCGAGATCACGTAGCCAGCCCCATCCTTGCGGACACGGCCGGCGGCGACGAGACCCGTGAGCGCGGTGTTCAGCGTCGCGTTACGGACGTGGCAGAGCTTGCGGATCGCGGCGGCCGTTTGCGGCGTCACCGCTGATGCGAGCAGCGCCTCGATCTGATCGGCGAGCGCGATCGGCGCGGCGGTTGCTGGCGCGGCGGCGGCGCGTTCGATCGGGGCGAGCGCGATCGCGTCGCCGTCGATCGCGAGCTGGAGCGAGACGGCGGTGATCGCCGCTGCGGCGCGGTGCTCGACCGAGAGCGCGAGTTGATCGCCGTGACGGCGCAGATAGAGGTTCGAGTCGCCCCACGCGTGGAATTCGCTCGAGCCGCGCAGCGCCTGACCGGCACGCATCTTCGCGCCGCCTTTGCGGGCGTGGTGCACGAGGACGACCGCGACGTGGAAGCGACGCTGGAGCTCGCGCAGATACGCGAGCAGTGGCGCGACCTCACCGGAGAGGTTCTCGTCGACACGATGCAAGCGGACAAATGGATCGAGCACGAGCAGCTTCGGTCGCAGCTCGCCGACGGTCTCGGTGAGCGCGTCGCGGTCGCGCTCGATGTCCAGCCGCACCGACGGTGCCGTGATGACGTGGATGTCGAGGTCGTCGAGCGCACGGCCTGCGGCGAGCGCGATGCCGGCAAGTCGCTGCCGCACGACATGCAGCGCGTCCTCGGCGGCGAAGAGCAGCACGCGACCGGTCTGCGCTGGCGCGAAGCGCCGCAAGCACGGCACGCCGCCAGCGACCGAGACCGCCATGTCGAGCGCGAGAAACGACTTGCAGCACTTCGGTTCGCCTCCGACGATACCGACCGCTTCGTCGGCCCACAGCTCCTCGATGAGCCAGCGACGCGCGTGCGGCTGCACGGCGATCCGGTGCGCTCGCACCGTCGGGAGGTTCATCGCCGCTTGCTCGACACGACGACCGACTTCGCTGCCGGCTCGCTGCTCGTCGGCGTGTACGAGTCGAAGAAGAGCTTCTCGTCGAGGTGCTTGACCTCGCGCTGTGCGCCGGTGACGAGTAGTTCGTTCGCCATCGTCATCAGCGCGCGGTAGTTGCCGGCGGCGTGCTCGCACAGCGTCGCGACGAGCTCGGTGGTCATCAGCTTGGTGGCACCCGCCTTCGTCATGGCGTGCCGCAGGCACTGCTCCAGCTCGTCGGGGGTCGCGCGGTCGAGGTTGAGCTTCACGCGCATCCGGCTCGCGAGTGGCAAGAGGTCGTCGCTGCGGAATTTCTCGACGAGGCGCGTATCTCCAGCGAGGACGGTGGTGAGCAGCATGTGCGAGTCGAGTCGCGCGCTCGACAGATGGCGCATCTCGTTGAGCACGGCGCTCGACATGTCTTGCGCTTCATCGACGACGAGCACGGGCCGCACGAGCGCGGCGTCGATGTGCGCTTGCCAGCGCTCGCGCAAGAGCTTGGCGCCGCCCCACCGGTTGTGCGGTGTGAGCTGCACGCCGAAGAGATCGCCGAGCTCGCGGTAGAAGTCGGACACGCCGCTATGCGGGCGCGCCATCACGCCGATCTTGATCTCGCGCAGCGCGCCGAGCCGCTCGACGAGCAAGCGCAGCGCGGACGACTTGCCGATGCCGGGAGCACCGGTGATGAGCGCGAAGCCGCCCTCGCGCGCGAGGTTCTCGACGCGCCAGCAGAAGCTCTCGATGCGCGGCGCGACGAGCAGCGCGTCGGCCGGCACGTCGGGCGCAAACGGATTCCACTTGAGGCCAAACAGCGAGAGGAGCTTCTTGTTCACGACGCACCTCCGGTCTCTTCGGCGGTGGGCACGAGATCGTCTTTAGGGAGGTACGCGGGCGGCAGCCCGGTGGCCGCATGCTCCGCGACGAGCTTGGCCAAAAGCGGCGGCATCGCCGGCGCGTTCCTCGTGCTCCTCGGCGGCGCGTCGGGCTGCTCCAGCGACCGGCGCTGGCCGTCGGCGTTCGCGGCCTTGTCGAGTGGATACAGCCGGCACAGCGCCGCGCCCGTCCGCTCGTCGACGAGTTGCACCCAGCTGAGATCCCAGCTCGCGCGGCGAATCGTCACCCGATCGAGGTGGCGGTAGCGCGATGGGATTTCAAAGCGCCGACCGTCGAGGCTGATGGTGCCGTCAGACGTGCGCTGCGTGCGCTTGTCCTCGGCGCAAAACGCCTGCCGCATCGCCTCGCTCGTTGGACTCGGTCGTCCGACGTCCTTGCCGTCGATGAAGCGCCGCAGCGGTGTCGTGCCGAGCTCGGAGTGTCGCTTGCGGTTGTACTCGTGCTCGACCCACGCCTGCGTGATCTCGTTGAGTCGCGCGAGCGTAAGGTCTTCGATGCCCTCGAGCATCGCGACGAGTCGGCCCTCGAGGTGCGCCCAGAAGCTCTCCTGCTTCGCGTTCTGGTATGGCGAATGCGGCAGCGTCATCTCGTGCACGATGCCGAGCCGCGCGAGTCCTTGCCGGACTTCGTCCGCCTTCATCGCCGAGCCCTGGTCGGTCATCAGCGAGCGCGGCTGACCGCGCTTGTGGATCGCCTGCTGAAGCCCGTGCACGAGGTTCTCAGCGTCCTCGGCAAAGTACCACTGCAAGTGACACGCGAGCCGCGAATGATCGTCGAGGATGCCGAGCGCGAGCGGCGTCACGTACTCGCCACGCGCGACCAGCACCTTCTTCTTGCCGTGGTGGAAGTCGAGGTGCCACAGCCCGTTGACGTACTCGTTCTCGTAGCTGCGCACCTCGCGCTCGTCGAGCCGGCGCTCTGCGCGACGCGTTCCGTCGGTCGGCTCGCCACCGATCTTGCGGCGCCGAGTCAGACCCACCGACTTCATGTAGCGCCGCACGGTCGCATACGCCGGTACCGAGCCGAGACCGCGATCCGTCTCGGCCCACGCGACGAGGTTGTCGTAGTGCAGCTGGTAGCTCCAGCTGCGATGCGCCGCGTAGAGCGCGTGGATCGCTTGCGCGAGCACGTCGGAGATCGCGATGCGGCGGCCGATGTCCTTGCGGACCTTCTTGCGCAGCCGGCCGACCGGATCCACCGGCGCGTTCCTCGCCTCGTAGTACCAGCGCTCGATCGTCGAGTGCCCAAACGTCGTCGGCACGTTCGTGATCGGGTGCCGCCATTTCTTCTCCGCGAGTCGCTCGAGCTCGAGCTGCAAGTCCCCTCGTTGTGGCGGCGCGGCGAGCAAATGCCCCACCACCGAGAAGCGCAAGTTCGCCCATCGTTCGTGTGTCGTCGGTTCGTGTGTTCTGAGTTTCATCGGCGACGTCTATCGCGCAGCCGGCGCCTTCACCGAAATCTCCCTCCTCTGCGGGTCTCGATCGTCGTCGGAGATTCCATCACCGACACCGATCCGGGACGTAGCCTTTCGTCGTCGAGAGTGGCGCCAGCAGACGTAAGAGCGCGGCGAGCTGGTCCTGCGCCTCACCGGCAAACCGCTCGAGCAGCGAGCTTGGCGCCGCCGCCACCGCAACCGGCGGCGAGAAGGATGCCCGAGCTGCCTTCCAGAATTCGCTCTCGGCCAAGGCTTCCGTCCACCATGTCCGCCATCGCACCAGCGTCTGTCGGCTGACTCCAAAGAGCTCGCGCAGCCGCTTGAGCCGCCACGGTGATGGGCCTTGCTGTAGTGCTGTAGCGAGCACCACCATCGCCCCCAGATAGATCCGGCGACCGAGGAATCGGACCGACGCTGGCGTCGTTCGTCGTCGGCACGTCGCACAACAGAAGCTCGCGCGCCGATCGTCTCCGCGATGGTCGCTCGGAAGTCCACGCGGTTTCCGCGGATAGCGCGCGCTGTGCAGCACCCCCGAGCACGCGCACCCGGCTTGCCGCGCCGTCTCGGCCAGATCCAAATCGATCTCGACGAGCACATGATAGAACCGATCGTCGACGAGCAACTTCGAGTTCAAGGACACCTCCGGACAGCTACATGACCAAGGTCGGTCGCAATCATCCCTGTCCCTGTGGCAGCGGCAAAAAATACAAACAGTGCTGCCTCGACGCCGACGAAGCGGCACGCATCGCCGCGCTTCCCAAGCCCACACTTCAGGCCGCTGGGAAGGCGAGCTTCGGCAACTGGTCCCAGATCGATCGCCTCGATCACTTGTCCAATGGCTCGCTCGATCTGATCAAGGCGGGCCGCCTCGACGAGGCTGAACGCATGTGCGACCAACTCCTCGCCGAGTTCCCCGACGTCTTCGACGGCCACATGCGTCTCGGTGAACTTCATCGTCGTCGCGGTAACAACCGCAAGGCCGCCGAGCACCTGCGGCTCGCAGCCGCGATGGCTCGTTCGCCCGACTACGACGTCGAACTCGCCAACGGACTCGACGCCGAGGCTGACGAGCTCGATCCACCACCCGCCGCCTGACCGATCACGATCAGCAAGGCCGGTTCCGCCGATTCCCTCGACGAGCTTGCTCAGGAAGCGTTCGCTACGCCTCGACGAGCATGTTCATGCTCAAACGCTGCAAACCCGGGCTCGGCGCCGCAACTCTCCCTGCCCAACGCCAGTGCGCTTGCTACGTTGGGGCTGTGATGCGGGCGTCGCATGAATGGTTCTTGAATACGGCGATTACTGGTCGTTGGTGGGAACCGGCGTTCTGGGAGTGCCCCGATTTTCTTTCCAGCTCTCCATGGGAACTCGCGCGCTTCGCACCCGGATATGAGCTGCTCAAGAAACTCTACACAGAAGAGCTCACGCGGTCAGCGTTCGCGTGGGTAGCGGAACCGAACAAAGACAGGATGCACATGCTTCGCGACCGCCCTTTGTGGGCGCAACTCGCTGACGCAAATCGGGCTGATCTGTCCGGGCTGGTGCGGTTCGCACTCGACGTACTCGACGCTGAGGTGTTCGCGTACCCAGACCTTGTTCGTAGACTGCGTGAAGACGTTTATCGCGAATTCAAGGGAGCGAGGTTCGAGCTCCGATGCCTTGCAGCCTTCGCCAACGCGAATATAGAGGTGGACTACGAGCCACTTGCGGCAGAGGGCGGGAAGAACCCTGACTTTCGGCTCAACCTACAAGAGCCGCTCTATATCGACGCCAAACATTCGGACGAAGGTGACTGGATCAAAGAAGAACGCGAATGGTTCTGGAAGCTTTCAATCCTCAATCCACCCTCGGGGCGCGCAATAAGCGCTCACATAGGACTGACCGAGGAGTTCCGGGTGCTCCAAGATACAGAGGACGGTCGCGTCTTCATTCGCGCAAACATCGACCGTCTCGCGTCGCTGATTGCTCCCACAAAAGAGAGGCTTGCAGACTCAGGCGGCCCATTTCCGGTGGCTGAGACTATCGAGGGATTCATCGAGGTCCAGGTCATGGGACCTCCTGGCCAAGCAAGTAGCGGGAGCGCCTCAGGTGTTTCATCCGACGCGCGGAGAGAGGTGGCACGGATCGTCCGCGGTGCGATCACTCGCGGCGCTACTCAGATCCCTCCAGCGAAGCTGGGAATCGTCCTGCTCAATCCTGGGCTTCACGCACCGACGCATCTCCTGGTTGAAGAGGTTCAGCGTTGGATCAACTCCGAGGGTGAAGGTGCGGACCATCCAAACCTGCTTGGTGTGCTGATCGTAAACCAGATGCTGTTTGAGCCGATTCCAGGGTTCGTGGGCTACATCGATAGCCTCGTCCCCGTTTGGCGTCCCGATGCCCCAGAGTGGGTGATGGACGGTCCTTGGGAATCACTGTCAGAAGCGATCGGGCTTCAGGGCTACGAGGTGCTCGCTCACCGATGCTCGCTAGCGAGGAGTGAACTCGCCGGCACGCCTTGAACGATGTTTCACGCGTGGCACCTAACCGCGTCGACTTCGAAGCCGGCCTCGGGATTCTGGTCGAGCGGGCGATCGCCGAGATCCGCGCTAAGCGCCGCGCCTCTGCCCGACGTGGCCGCCGCCGTCGATATCTTGCCCGCGGTGCAGCAACAGCTCCTGTCGGCTGAGTGGCAGCTCTACTATCGCTACTTCACCGAACGCGACCTGGTCGAGTCTTTACACGCTGGCCCTTCCCGAACTGGCTAGCTCATTGTTCGCGGCGCCAGCGGCCAGGCGGCACGCCAACGAGCCGTCGAAACGTCCGAGTGAACGTCGCCTGATCGGCGAAGCCCGACTTCTCCGCCACATCCGTGAGGGAGAGAGCCGCAGTGGCGAGCAGCGTCTTGGCGCGTTCCATGCGTGCCTCGAGCAGCCAGCGATGGCATGTGACCCCGAACGTGCGCTTGAACGAGCGTGCGAAGTGGCTGACCGAGAGATCGCATGCGGTCGCGAGGTCCGCGAGGCGAAGGTTGCCGTCGAGATTCTCGCGAAGGAGCTCGGTCACGCGCCGGCGTTGCCAAGACGCTAGGCCTCGATTGGTCGCAACGTTCGCAGACCTCATCTCGGAGTAGCGCTGGACGAGGTACGCACCGAGAATGAGCTCGAGATGGTCGAGCGCGAGGGGCGACGGAGCCGATGTACCGAGGACCGGCGCCATGGCCTTGGCTATGCGCGCGAGAACCAGGTCATCGCGATTGATGACAGGGCGAAACGCCGACGTCCGTCCATAGCCGAGCTCAGCAGCGGCGTCGTCGATCGTACTGCGGCGCATGTGAAAGTGGACGTAGTCGAGACCGCGCGAGGCGGCCATGGTTGGTTCGGCCTCGAGGTCGACGATGCTCGTGTTGAACGCAGGAATCGCACCGATCGGGACGTTCGCGCCGTCGAGCGACAGTCGGTAGTTGCCGGCCGACATCGGCTGCAGAAATACCGATACGAGAAGCGACTGCACGCTCCCGGTCTTCTTGATCGGCTCGGTTCTGTCGTCGAGCTGAACGACCCGCACGACCGAAAATCGATCGGCATAGCGGTGACTCGACAGCATCGACGATCGATCGAGGCGCATCAGGTTCGTCCACGGTTCAAGTGAACTGACCATCATCGAGGCACGACCCTCTCTCGACGAATGTCTCTACCTTCTCGGCAGGCCATACGCACTCCGACGTATGAATGATACGCCATCGCCGCGATTGATCGAGCGATCACGCCTCGGCCAAAGGCGCAGAGACGAGGCCCGACGTCGCGTGCCCTTCGGTGAAGTTGCCGCAGAGTTCTTCGAAGAGATCGCGACCTCTCGCCGCTCGTGGAGGTACGGTCGAGAGGCTCGAGCAAGCAGCTCGCAGCGCAAGCAGGAATCGACAAAACACAGCAAGAAACGACAATCAGGCCGCCAACGGCGCCAGGCTCGCTCGCGTCAACAGCCGAGCAGAGTGTCAGCCCGTTGGCTCGAATGGCAGCGCTCAGCCCTTCATCTGCTGCAGCGCCTCGATCCAATTCTCGATGTGATAGGCCACCGCGAGCTTGTTGTCTCGGATGGTGAAGATGTCGATCGCCATGGTCTTGAACGCCTTGCCGGTCGGCTTCGCGCCCCAGAACTCGGCCGTCGGAGTTCCCGATGCCTCGCCGCGGACGATCACGCGATCGCCGACCACCATCAGGTCCTTCACCGTCCACGTAAGGTCGGGAACGCTCGCGCCGATCTGCTTGAAGACCTTGGCAAGCACGTCGCGCGTGAGGAAATTCTCGTTCGTAGAATACGACTTGTAGTCTTCGTGGCAGGCCTGAGAGAGAAGCGCCAGCGTGTCCTTCTCCGCCGGCCTGTTCAGTGCCTCGTAGAGCGGCGCGACGATCTTGCGCGCCTTCTCGGTCGTGAGTTGTTCCGTGTTCGAGTCGTTCGTTTGTTGCGTCATGACTCTGCGAGAAGCATCTCGCGTGCCGCAATCACGACTCGTTACGCCCTGACGAACTCGAGGAGGTCGGCGTTGATCGTCTCCGGCTCGGTCGTACACATGCCGTGGGGGAAACCGTTGTAGATCTTCAGCGCGCCCTGCTGCAGGAGCTTCGCCGCGAGCATCGACGTATTCTCGAACGGCACGATCTGGTCGTCATCGCCGTGCATGACGAGGACAGGTACAGAGATCGTTTTCAGATCATCGGTGAGATCCGTTTCGGAGAACGCTTTGATGCAGTCGTAGTGGGCGTTCGCCGCGCCTGACATACCTTGGCGCCACCAATTGCGAATCGCGCCCTCGGACACCTTCGCACCTGGACGGTTGAATCCGTAGAACGGTCCGCTCGGCAGCTCCATGAAGAACTGGGCGCGGTTCTTGGCGAGCGAAGAGCGAAAGCCATCGAACAGCTCGAGAGGAAGGCCGTTGGGATTCGACCGCTTCTTGACCATGACCGGCGTGATCGCCCCGACTAGCACTGCCTTGCTGACGCGGCCCGGTTCCGCCCGCGCCACGTACGCCACCACCTCGCCACCACCAGTCGAATGTCCGACGTGTACAGCGCCCCTCAGGTCGAGCTGATTGGTCAACGCCATGACATCAGCGGCGTAGTGGTCCATGTCGTGACCATCCGCTGGTTGGCTCGAGCGTCCGTGGCCGCGACGGTCGAACGCGATGACCCGGAACCCGTGATGCAGAAAGAACAGCATCTGAGCGTCCCACTCGTCGGACGTCAGTGGCCATCCGTGGTGGAACACGATCGGCTGACCAGTGCCCCAGTCCTTGTAGAAGATGTCGACCGCGTCGTCAGTCCTGATGAACGGCATGATCCGTCTCCTCGTTGTTACGGCTAGCGGCCACCCGAATCGGGACGCGCCAAGCTCGCGTGAAGGAACCAGGCGCGGCGCTCGGTCTCATCGATCCAGACCTCGATCAGACTCGCGGTTGCGATATCGCGATGCTCGTCGCAGAGGTCGTGGGTCTCGCGCAACGCTCCGGCGAGCGTCGCGCTGTCTTCTCGGAGCTCGGCCAACATGTCTGACGCTTCGACATAGTCGGCGTCGTTGTCGAGAACTCGCTGCGTTCGCGAGATCTGCCCGATCGAACGCAGCGTAGGTGCGCCGAGTTTACGAACGCGCTCGGCGATCACGTCGGTCATCGCGAACGGCTGATCGGTTCGGTTCGTCGATTTTTCGCGGTTGGTGGCATGCATGTCTCGTCATCAAGCAGCGACCATGCCAGTCGACGATCTCGCCGCTGGTACCGAGGACCGTCAGCAGGCTGACACGCGTGCTCGCTCGCTGACCAGCGTGCTCGATGAGCGTCGTGCGGCAAACGCAGAGACGTCGCGCTATTTCGGAACGATTTCCGATCTCCGGCGATAGCACCACCGGCGGGAGCGCGAATCGCTCGCTGCAAGCGACGGGCGAATCTCGATGCGAACGTGGACAGACGAGCTCACTTTTGTCGGTTCGTGCGGTGTTTTGGCCGTTCGTGCTCCTGCGCTCAGTAGGTCGCAGCTTGGCGCTCGGCTATCGTCGAGTGCGATGGATGGAGGACCGAGAGTAACGAGGCACGCCGACGAGGCGACTGCGTTCGTCTTCGGCGACTTCAAACTCGTGCCCAAAGAACGGCATCTATACGAAGCCGGCACGTTGATCGAGATCGGAGGCCGCGCATTCGATGTGCTCCTCGTGCTTGTTCGTGATGCTGGCGATCTCGTCACCACTCACGATCTCATCACGCGTGTCTGGAGTGATGTGGTCGTCGACGATGTCAACGTTCGCGTCCACATCGCCAGCCTGCGGAAGATGTTGCGCGACGGTCGCGATGGTCGCCGCTTCATCGCGACATCGATCGGCAGTGGCTACACGTTCGTCGAGCGCGTTACTCGCGTTCGTTTGACGGAGCCGAACGAGACGGCGTTCGAGCCTCGCGTTTCCAATTTTCCCCGCACGCCTCGAATGATCGGCCGGCAGAAGCTCGAGGACAGTCTCGTCGAAGCGGTCTCGTCGCGCCCCATGGTCACGCTCGTCGGGCCCGGTGGTATCGGCAAGACCGCTCTTGGAATTGCCGTGGCTCACCGCGTAGCGCCTACACATGCGGACGCTGTATTCGTCGATCTCACCACTGTGGCGGACAACCACGTGCTCGACGGGTTCGCCGCGGCCCTCGGGACGCGTGCGGTCTCCAGTGCTAGCTCGCTCGCGGCCTCGCTCGCCGATCGAGACTTGCTTCTCCTTCTCGACAACTGCGAGCACGTCGTCGATGCGGTGGCAGAAATCGTAAGCGAGCTCCTCGCTCGGGCTCCCAGGCTTCGCATCATCGCCACGAGCCGAGAAGCCCTTCGGAGCCAAGGTGAATGGGTCTACCGGGTGCCCTCCCTCGAAGTCCCCGATCTAGAGGCGGCACTTAAAGCCGACGATGCGCTTCTCTTCTCGAGTGTAGCGCTCTTCGTCGAGCGAGCAGCCACCGAGGGCGAGCCGTACGCACTTACCGACGCCGACGTTGGAGCCGTGGTTGAAATTTGCCGGAAGCTCGATGGGATCCCGCTGGCCATCGAGCTCGCTGCGTCTCGCGTCGGCGTTCTGGGCGTCGCCGGCCTCAACGGAGCTCTGCACTCTCATCTCGGACTCGCATTCCGTGGACCGCGTTCCGCTCCCCCGCGGCAACGCACTCTCCGAGCGATGTTCGACTGGAGCTACGCCACTTTGTCCGCGATCGAGCAACGGACGTTGCGGGCACTCTCTGTGTTTCGTGGACCGTTCACGCTCGAGTGTGCTGCAGCGGTAGTGACCGACGTTGCCGCTGAGCGAGCGGTCGTGCTCGATGCCGTCGCCGGGCTCGTAGACAAGTCGATGCTGAGTACCGATGCGCGCGCCGAAGAGGTCCGGTTCAGACTGCTGGAAAGCACACGAGAATTCGGCAAGGAGCAGCTTCTAGCGCTCGGCGAGTTAGACGCTGTCCAACGTCGTCACGCGATCTACCACCGCACGGTTTGTGAGGACGCGGAACGACAGCTGCCCTCACGTCCGGCTGGTGATTGGATCGCTGCGTATCGCTGGAGAATGGACGACGTACGTGGAGCGCTAGGTTGGGCATTCGGCGCATCCGGCGACGCGAACGTCGGAGTAGCGCTGACGGTCGCGTCTATCGCCCTGTGGTTCGAGGTCTGTTCCCTCGACGAGTATCGTCAACACGTCGAGCGTGCGCTGGCACACCTCCGCGACGAGGATCTCCCGAGCGGACGAGAACGCGAGGTCAAGTTGCGGCTCGCGCTCGGAATCATGATCCTGCACACGGTTGGGCCAATTCCAGCGATGACGGAAGCAATCAGGGGCGGGCTCCGCGCAGCTGAACAGCTATCGCCTGTGCTTCAAATGCAGGCGATCGGCGCGATGTGGGTCGACGGCATCGCGCGTGCGGACTACCACGCGGTGCACGAGATGGCGGAGCGGTTCACCACGCTTGCAAATCGGCTGGGAGATCCGGCGGCCCTTGTCGTCGCTGACCGGTTGATCGCGTCAGCCAGACATTTCTTCGGCAAACTTGCTGAAGGGCGGCGACATGCGGAGCGTGTTCTCGCGGCACCGGCACCACGGTTGGTCTACAGCACACCGCTACAAGTCGACGGTCGCGTCACGATGACGACATTGGTGGCTCGCTCGCAGTGGCTCGAAGGCTATCCAGAAGCGGCGGCGGCGACGGCGCGTGACGGAGTCGCGTACGCGACACGCCTCCGCCACGCCGGAGCCATGTGCTACGTGCTCGCGCTCGGCGCAATTCCCGTCGCTGTGTGGTCCGGCGACATTGCTCAGGCTGACATCTACATCGAGCAACTGGTCGCGACCGCATCACGCGTATCGTTCGGCTTCTGGTCGGATTGGGGACGTGCCTACGCGCGCGCTTTGCGATTGCCCGCCGGGCACGGGCTGTTGGCTCGAGACCTGGTGGAAGGCTCGAAGCCGCGAGACCACCTCGTGACGTTCCGAACCGACCTTCTCGACGACGAGACGGAGGAGCGCGTCGAAACTGGGCAAGTTGGATGGTGCGCGGCAGAGGTTCGTCGAGCCAGAGCCGCCCGTGCTGCCGCCAGCGGGAGTGAGACGCTGGCTGACCGAATCCTTGCCGAGGCGCTCAGTACCGCGAAGCAACAAGGCGCGTTGAGCTGGGAGTTGCGCATCGCGACTGACATCGCAGAACGCCTGAGAGATCGCGGTGAGGAGCGGAACGCCCGGGGTGTACTCACCGAAACGTTCTCACGGTTTACAGAGGGAGCTTGGACCGCTGACCATCGGCGGGCTGCGGCTGTCATCGCATCGCTAACGTCTCGATAAACAACGCATTCACACCGATTAACGTGCGACTTGATCTCGATCGCTGCAGTCTGCGTTCATGGCGACGCAGAACTCTGACACCGACGCTCTACGCCTTCACGCGCTGAAGAACTGCGCGTCCACGATCTCCGTTCTGACTCGGCTCCTCGCCGGCACCAGTGCTGCGAATCCGCGGCATCTCGAACGGCTACAGGCGACCGCCGACCGCATGACGAAGCTCCTGTGCGCCGCACTCGAACGGCAGCGTACGCAGCTCGAGGTCTCAGAGCTACTGCGGTTCGTGCGAAGCGAGGCCGAGCCGAAGGCGCAAGAGCATCACGTCAGCTTGGTGTTCACGCATATGCCGGCGTCGGTTGCTGGCGAGCCGAACCAGCTCGGCGAGGCGCTCTTGAACCTCGTGCAAAACGCTATCGAAGCGACGCCGCCGGGAGGACACGTTCGCGTGATGCACACGTCGGACGGCGGCGGCACGCAGTACTTCGCCATTTGCGACGAAGGCCCAGGGATGCCGGATGAACAGGTTCGTAATGCTGGGCGGTTCCCTGTTCGCTCGTCGAAGCAGAACGGTTCCGGTGTCGGTCTCGTGCTCGCGCGACAGGTCGTCGAAGACCAGGGCGGCCAGCTCGACATCGTTCCGTCGGACCAGGGAACAACGGTTCGCGTCCTCCTCCCCGCCGCCGCGTAGCCGAGCCATGAAGAAACTCTTTTCAGGACTTCGGATCGGTCAACTCGAGCTCGCGCACCGGCTCGTGACCACGATCGATCCTCGAGCACGCCTGAGCGCAGATGACTACCGACGCCGAGCGACACCTGGCGGTCTGGTCATTGCGGCGCGCTATGCCGACGGCGCAGCGTCCCCTGCTGACTGGAAGAGGATTGTGGATTCCGTGCACGACGTCGGCTCGCTCGCCGTCGCCTTGATTTCACCGGAGTCCAAGCAACAAGAACCCGTTGTGCTCGACGTCGATCCCGTGATGGACGTGTATCAGCGGACCGCGCGATCTGCGCGAGCTGCTGGATTCGACGGTGTCGAGCTCGATGCCGGAGCGGGAGCGCTTGCGGAGAGGTTTCTTCAGGCACACACAAACGCGCGCGACGACGAGTATGGAGGCGACACCGAACGGCGGATGCGTTTCCTGCTCGAAGCCGTCTACGTCCTCGCCGAGGAGTTCTCTCACGAACGAGCGGGCGTTCGGCTCTCGCCTTGTGCGAGGGAAGGGCAAGTCGAGCTGTTCGCGGACGTCATGCGAGCATTGAGTGAACGGGAACTAGCGTACGTGCACCTCGCGCACGAGCGCACTCCAGTTGCGCCACGCGTGTCGGGACTGTCCGTCTCAATTGCGGCGTGCGCCGACCGGCAAGTCTTCAGGACTGACGTTTCGTGTGCATTGATCGCTTCCGACTTCGTGGACGTCGACGTCGCGACTTCCGCGGTCGAGCGTCGCTGGGCAGACGCCGTCGGCTTCTTCCAGACCGACGAAGATCCTGAGTTCGTCGCACGCATCCTTCGCCAACGAGACCTCACCCCGTAACCGAGTGAAAGGCGGCCATCACATGTCTACCCAGTCCTCGGTATCTGTCGTCGATGACGATGACGTTCTTCGCGAGTCGGTCGCAGAGCTGCTCGAATCAGCCGGCTACGACGTCCGTGAGTTCTCGTCCGCAGAAGCATTCCTCGGCTCGGACACGCGGCCGGATTGCCTGATCTTGGACGTCCACATGCCGGGGCTCACGGGTCTTGAGCTCCAGCGCAAACTGAACGAGGACAACCGCAGCAGCGCGATCATCTTCGTGACCGCACACGGCGACGTTCCCAGCTCGGTCCGAGCCATCAAGGCCGGTGCGCTCGAATACCTACTCAAGCCGTTCGATCCTGACGCACTGCTCGAATCCGTAGCGCGTGCGGTCCAAGTGTCATCAATGAGCGGGCGAGTCGCTGACCTCGAGACCCGAGGGTTGGGAATTATCGGCGCGAGCCGCAGCCTCAAGCGGGTGCTCGACGAGGTGGACGTGGTCGCGAAAACCGACGCGACGGTGCTCGTCCACGGTGAAACCGGCACCGGAAAGGAGCTCATCGCACAAGCGATCCACGTGATGAGTGAGCGTCGCGGTCCGCTCGTTCGCCTGAACTGCGCCGCGGTGCCGGCGAACCTACTCGAGAGTGAATTGATGGGGCACGAGAAGGGTGCCTTCACGGGCGCTCTCACGCGACGCATCGGTCGATTCGAAGCCGCCCACGAGGGAACGATCTTCCTCGATGAGATCGGCGAGCTCCCATTGGAACTGCAGCCGAAGATCCTGCGCCTACTGCAGGAGCGCGCATTCGAGCGGGTCGGTGGCACTCAGACAGTTACATCCTCGGCGCGAGTCGTAGTCGCAACCAATCGCGATCTGCGCGCGATGGTCGCGGAGCGCACGTTCCGCGCGGACCTGTACTACCGGCTCAATGTGTTTCCAATCTCCCTCCCGCCGCTTCGCGAGCGCGAGGACGACATCCCGATGCTCGCGCAGCATTTCGTCGAGCATTTCTCGCGGAAGGTGAAGAAGGACGTCCCGCGAATGCCTGCCGAGTTTCTCGATCGGCTTCGCGCCCACCCGTGGCCGGGAAACGTGCGCGAGCTCATGCACGCGATGGAGCGCGCGACGATTCTTGCGACCGACGGCACGCTGTCGGTCCGAGCGCTCAAGTGTCTCGACGACGCCATCGCAGCCGGAGACGTGCAGGAGTCATCTCCTATCCCGCCGCCGCCACCGCGCGCGATCCCGACCGCGACTCGGGAACTTCGGGTCGGCGATCGGCTCGAGGACGTAGATCGCAGTCACATCCTTGCCGTTCTCGAGGCGACGAACTGGGTCGTCGGCGGCCCACGCGGCGCCGCAGCACGTCTGGGCATCAAGCGGCCGACGCTGATCTTCCGGATGAAGAAGCTCGGAATCGAGCGAGCCAAGACGAGCGAGCCATGACGGCCAATGACGACCTATCAAGCCAATCGCTGCTCCACGAGGCGATCAAGCACCTCAGCGAATAGTCGCGAGCCGGAGCCTCACTCGAAGGAGTCATATGCGTCTCTCGAACCGCACCGCATTTGTTTTACTCGCGTCGATCATCGTCGTGTTCCTTGCCGGATCCAGCGCTCCGACGCCGCTCTACCCGACCTATCAGGCCGAGTGGGGATTCTCCGCGATCACGATCACGTTTATCTTCGGAATCTACGCGCTGGCCGTGCTGACCGCGCTGCTCGTCATCGGCTCGCTCTCGGACTACATCGGACGCCGGCCCGTTCTGGTCGTGGCAACGCTCGTCGAGATTGTAGCGATGGTCGTATTCGCGAGGGCGAACGGTTTGATCGCTCTTCTCGTTGCGCGCGTGGTGCAGGGACTCGGCGTCGGTGCGGCGGTTGCTGCAGCCGGCGCCGCTCTGCTCGATCTCGATCGCGAGCGAGGGTCCGCTGCGAACGCTGCCTCGCCTGGGTTGGGTAGCGCTCTGGGAGCACTCGTTTCGGGGCTGTTTGTGCAATTCCTTCCGATGCCGAAGACGCTTGTCTACTGCGTGATCGCCGCACTCCTCGCATTGCAGATCGTCGGCATCTACTTCATGCGTGAGACGACCAAACGCAAGCCGGGGGCGGTCAAGTCACTCGTACCCCACATTCGCGTTCCATCCGAGCTGCGGATGGCAGTACTCCTCGCCGCGCCTGCACTGGTCGCTGCGTGGGCACTGGCCGGCTTCTACGGATCGTTGGCGCCCGCGCTCATCCGGCGTGTACTCGGCTCGACCGCGCCAGTACTGGGTGGTGTCGGACTGTTCGCGCTGGCGGCGAGTGGCGCGTTGACCATCATCATCGCGCGTCACCTCCCCGCAAGGAGCATCGTGCGCCTCGGCAGCCTGCTCTTGATGGTCGGCGTTGCTGGCGTGTTGCTCGCAACATTCGAACACTCGAGGATCGGGTTCTTCGTAGCGACTGCTGTCGCCGGCGCCGGCTTTGGAGGAAGCTTCCACGGCGGCCTTCATTCTGTTCTCTCGATCACGCCGGCGGACCATCGCGCTGGAGTGCTGTCTGTTCTCAGCCTGATCGCCTACCTCGCGATCGGAGTTCCTGCCGTGCTTGGTGGCGTTCGCGTCGTGCACGGTGGCGGACTCGTGGGTACTTCCTACGAATTCGGCGCAGTCGTCATCGTTCTTGCCGCCACGGCGTTCGCGGGAACGTTCCTTGTGCACGGTCCCCGCCTTACGGCCGAAGCGACGGCACCGGCCAAGGCTTGAGCTCAACAGGAGATCAGAGATGCAACATGTAATGTCGAGCGAACCAAACATCGCCGTCCTGGACGACTTCCAGAACGTCGCGTTGAAGATGGCCGACTGGTCGCCGCTGGATGGCAAGGCGAACGTGACCGTGTTCACCGACCACGTCGTGGACGATAACGCCCTCGTCGAACGCCTCCTTCCCTTCGACATCATCTGCGTCATGCGGGAACGGACTCCGCTACCTCGCGCCGTCCTCGAACGGCTACCGCGCTTGAAGTTGATCGCCTCGACGGGAGTATTCAACTCGTCGATCGACCTCGCTGCGGCAAAGGAGCGTGGCATCGAGATTGTCCACACTCGCTACGATTCCACAGCTGCGATCGAGCTCACCTGGGCGCTGATCCTCGCCGGTGCGCGGCACATCGCGGCCGAGAACGCATCGCTCCGCTCAGGCGGATGGCAGCAGCACCTTGGCAGCGCTCTCTCGGGAAGCACACTAGGAATCCTTGGACTCGGTCACATCGGTGGCGTCGTGGCGAAGATCGCCAAAGCGTTCAACATGAACGTGGTCGCTTGGAGTGAAAACCTCACGCCATCGCGGGCTGCCGAGTTTGGCGCGCGCCATGTCTCGAAGGAACAGCTGTTTCGCGAGTCCGATGTTGTGAGCATCCATCTCGTGTTGAGTCGGCGCACGCGCGGCCTCGTCAGCGCGACCGAGCTCGGCCTGATGAAGCCGACGGCGCGACTGGTCAACACGTCGCGCGGTGCGATCGTTGTCGAAGCCGACCTCATCTCCGCACTGCGCGAAGGACGCATCGCGAACGCCGCCCTCGACGTCTTCGACGAGGAACCACTGCCGCCGCAGCACCCGTTTCGAACCCTGCCAAACGTGCTCGCGACACCGCACATCGGCTTCGTCTCAGACGACCTGTACCGACTGTTCTACGGCGACACCGTCACCAACATTGTCCGATGGCTCGAGAAAGGTGCTGCCTCCTGAGAGCAGCGGTCTTGATCGATCTCGGCGGCATGCCTCCCGACCATGAGGGCCAGGTTCGCGATCTAGCGACGAAACCCGCCGTTCACCCACTGGGTGACGATCGATTCGAACTCGGGCGCCCGCTCCTCCCAGAAGCAGTGGCCAGACTCGAGGACGTCCAGGCGAGCATGCGGCAGACGCGTGCGCAGGATCTCTGCATCGCGAGCGAGCGCGTATGGATCGTTACGACCGACGACGATCGCGACCGGCAGCTCCAGCGAAGTGAGCTTCGGCGCCAGCGTTGCGAGATCCTTCGGGTACGCGCGAACCAGCGCCGCAGACCGCAGCATTCGATCGCCGGCGTACGACGCCAGGTAGTCTTCGCGAACGAAGCTCGGCACGTCATAGCCTTTGATCGACGAGACGAATCCGCCGACGATTTCAGCACCGTTCAGCGGCGGAAGCGACGGCGCTTCGATCATCTGCTTTAGCACTCCGTCGACGACGAGCGGATACGTCATCGCGCCAGCGCCGACAACGAGGCTACGGAAGCGTTGCGGTCGCGCGATCGCGGTGAAGAGTACCGAGGGTGCACCAACGTCGAGACCGATCGCATGGACACCGTTGAAGTCGAACGCGTCCAATGCCTTCCCGATGAACTCGCCCATCTTTTCGGGCGCGAAGAGCTCGTCGCGGCCCTCGGAGCCACCGAACCCTGGGAGATCGATCGCGAGCACCTGGAACTGCTCCGTCAGCCCGCTCCAGATTTGGGAGAAAGCCATGATGCTCTCCGGCCACGGGCTGAAGAGCACGAGCTTCTCGCCGCTCTTGCCGTCCTTGGCGTAGCGAATCTTGAGTCCGTCGACCGTTCGCGTCGCGACCTCGAACGGCGGCTTCTCGTGAGTCTTTTCGTTGTTCATGTCGTTGATCCCTTCATTGCCAGCGCGGTGCAGCGGACATGCCACGCCCTGCGTCGTGTCCCCAGCGAGGCCGGGAACGCGGTGTCAACGGGCTGACAGAAACGCTGGCCAGCGAACGTGATCCCTCGGAATGGACAGTCAGCTTCGCGATTCTCGACGAGACAGCGAGGCACGTCGCTTGCTCGCCTGAATTGAGAGGAATCAATCATGTCAAAGACGATCGATGCCAAGACCGAGTTTCTGAAGGCGAGCGGCGAGACCTACGCGTATCGCCGAATTGGGAGCGGCGGCTCTCGTCCACTGATCTGCCTGCAGCACTTCACCGGGACCCTCGACAATTGGGATCCCGCGCTGATCGATGCGCTCGCGGCCGAGCGAGAGGTCATTCTGTTCGACAACGCCGGTATCGGTCGCTCGTCGGGAACGGTGCCGAGCACGATCCCCGCGATGGCGAAGCACGTACTCGCGTTTCTCGAAGCGTTCAGCATGAAGAACGTTGATGTGCTTGGCTTCTCCCTCGGTGGCTGCATTGCGCAAGTGATCGCGCAGGAGCGTCCCGCGGTCCTCCGCAAGATGATCCTCGTGGGCACCGGACCGCGAGGTGGCGAGGACATCATGCATCTCGAGAAGCCGGAGCTGGCAAAGCACCTCTCCGACTCGAGCAACAAGGGCTACAAGATCCTCCAGAAGATCTTCTTCCCACCCTCCCCTACCGCTCAAGCAGAAGGCGAGCGGTTTATCGGTCGTCTCGCGCGTCGCACCTCGGATCTCGATCCGCCGTCGAAGCCCGAGGTGGCACAGGCCCAGATGGCAGCGTTTCGCGAATGGGATCACTACACCGGCGAGCGCTTCGCGGACCTGCGACGCATTCGACAGCCGACGCTCGTCGTAAACGGCACACTCGACTCGATGATCTCGGTCAAGAATTCGTATTGGCTCGCGGAGAACCTGCCGAACGCAGTGCTGATCACGTACCCGGACTCTGGACACGGATCGCTGTTCCAGTACGCCGAGATGTTTGCGCGTCAGGCGAACGCATTCCTGGATTCCGACTCCGAGCAAGCGCCTTACTGACCGAGGACCCGATGAAAGAGACCCTTGTCGTCGACGGCATTGGCCGCGTTGATGTTCAGTTCTCGCAGCACGGCAGGGGGCGACCAATTCTGCTGTTGCACGGAGGCGGAGGGCCGGGTTCGGTGTTGCCGTGGGGCGAGCTCCTTGCCCGCGAGCGACACGCATCCGTGATGACGCCGACGCATCCGGGACTGGTCGGAACACATAGGCCCGAGACTCTGACGGACGTCCGAGGGCTCGCGCGCGTCTATGCGGCACTACTCGAGCAGCT
This sequence comes from Kofleriaceae bacterium, assembly GCA_036499725.1. GTDB lineage: Bacteria > Myxococcota_A > Polyangia > Haliangiales > Haliangiaceae > JABFXX01. The sequence goes on along the minus strand of DASYDE010000013.1, from coordinate 75,246 downwards.
CGACCTCCAGGATGTCGCCGTTGTCGGCCATTCCATCGGCGGCTGGATTGCTGCCGAGATCGGAATTGCACCGCACGAACGCGTTAGCAGCCTCGTCCTCGTCGATGCAGTCGGGCTCGAGGATCGCGATCACCCAGCTGCCGATGTCTTCTCTGGCGAGCCGCGGAGCGAGAGCGGCCGAGCTCTGAAGATGTACGCGGGCAACCTGATGGAGCCGACGCTTCGTCGACGACTATCGGCGAGCAAGATGCCACCGACACTCGTTGTTTGGGGAGACGACGACGATGTCGTCGACCGCGAGTACGGTCGCGCCTACACTAACGCGATCGCCGGCGCGGAGCTGAAGGTGTTGCGCGGTGTGGGCCACGCCCCTCCGTTCGAGGCGCCCGAGCTCTTGAGCGAGGTCGTTTGGCCGTTCTTGGTGAAGCACAGCCGAGTCTGACGAAGCAGGCACACACGATGCACCAACGTACTGCCGTCCAACTAACAACGAGGGACATCAGCATGCTTGTTCTCGCTATCGGCACATTCACGGATCCGGCGAAGATCGCGCCCTACGCAGAAACAGAGCTCGCCACGATCGCGGCTCACAAGGCAGCAGGCGTGGTCGCGCACGCTTTCCGGCGCGTAGACGGAAAAGGCGTCGCACTGATCTGGCGAGTCGAAAGCGTCGACGAGGCGCGCGCACACATCAACAAGCTGCTGTTCTCGCAGCACGGGCTCATGACTGTGGACCTCACCGAGCTCGCCGACCTCTGACTAGTAGCAGCCGCCGCGCTTACGCTCTCGGCGAACGATCTAGAGCAGACCGATCAGCATGAAGGCGTCGCTCACGTAGTTCTATGCGCGTACGAGCGGAATCTGGAGGTTCGTCGGTCGATTCTCTTCGGTATCGAAGCCGCGACCGTCGATATTGCGCGCGCCCCAGAACATGAGGTCGTGAGCGATGTGTGTCAGGTCGTACTCCTTGAAGTTCTGTCCCGCGACGAGACCGAACGGAGCGAACGACTTCCCGAAGATGCTCTGCCTTCCGCCCACTTCCCACTTCGCGTAGCCATCGACAGCTACCTTGTTCAGGATGTCGACGAAGGGCTGAACAAGCGGTGTCACCGCGTACGCCTCGTCAGCAGTGAAGTTGACCTTCTGCGCTCCGTCGGTAATCGGGTGCGGACCAACCCATGCGGCGTGGCCAACGATCTCGATCTTCGCGATCGGGACCTTGCCGTTGGGATCGGCGAAGTTGGACACCGTCAGCTGGAATCGGTCGCTCGACTCGTAGGTGTACTCGCGTGAAAGGAAGAACGGCTTGAGGCTGCCGTCCGGGTTCTTGCTGGGGCGGATCTCCGGCGCGATGCTGCGCCAGTTGCCGACCAGCGCGGCCTTTAGCTGTTCGAGGGTCATTGTCCGTGCACCGTAGCGTCAGCGCGAATGCCGATTCTTTGCGAATCCCGACGCGTTTTGACGTTTCTTGCTGTGGCCGAACGTGCCGGTCGATCGGACGTGTGCGACGGCTTGTGCCGGCAGAACGGCTGAGGATGATGAGCGCATGAGCTCGTACCAGCAGCTGTTCGACGGCCAGCGACGCCTCTTCGCATCAGGGCGTACTCGAAGCTACGAATGGCGGATCGAGCAGCTCGATCGGATGGGACGCATGCTCGGCGAGAATGCTGCGGCGCTACAGGACGCGGTCGCACGCGACTTCAAGACCGCGAGTCAGGAGCACGCGTTCGAGTGGGGAGCGTGCCTCGGCGAGGTTGGGTTCCAGAAGAGCATGTTGAAGGACTGGATGGCGCCTGTCGAAGCTCCGGTGCCCCGCGCGCTCGCCGCGACCGGGCATCGCGGCATCGTCTATCGGGATCCGTTTGGCGTCGCCCTGATCATCTGCCCGTTCAACGGGCCCCTGCTCCTCTCACTACGTCCAGCCATGACCGCACTGTCTGCTGGCAACTGCTGCATGCTCAAGCTCAGCCCCGCCGCCGCAGCGACGTCGAAGCTCCTCACGGCGCTCGTTCCTCGATACTTCGAGCCCGATGCCGTGGTTGCCGTTGCTGGCGATCGCGATGAGACATCAGAGCTTCTGAAGCTTCCGTTAGATTTTATCTTCTTCACGGGAAGTACTCGCGTCGGCAAGATTGTCGCTCGAGCTGCGGCAGAGCACCTCACGCCGGTGGTGCTCGAGCTCGGCGGCCAGAACCCGGTTCTCGTCGACGAAACGGCAAACGTCCCGGACGCTGCGAAGAAGATCGCGTGGGGAGCAACTGCGTGGGGCGGTCAGTGGTGCAGTTCTCCCGGCTATGCCTACGTACACGAGTCGATCGCTGACGACTTTGTCCGCGAAGCCAAGCGTGCCCTGATCGAGCTCTACGGAAGCGATCCCAAGAGCAACCCCGACTACTCGCGCATCATCAGCGCACGCGATGTGACCCGCCTCGCGGAGTTGGTCGACCAAGCCAACGTTGTAACGGGTGGCCACGGGGATCCCGAAGCGCGCTACTTCGAGCCAACGATCATCTACCCAGCTGCCTGGAGCGATCGAGTCATGCAGGAGGAGGTCTTCGGGCCGATTCTTCCGGTACTGACCTATCGAACGCTCGACGAGGCATTCGCTCGAATTGCGAGCGCACCTCGCCCGCTTGCCGGCTTTATCTTCAGCCGCAACCAGGCGGCGATCGATCGGTTTGTCGGTGAGCTCTCGTTTGGCGGCGGCGCTGTCAATCAAGTCAACGTCCACCTGTTCATCGAGTCGATGCCGTTCGGCGGAGTTGGTTCTTCGGGATCTGGTCAGTACTACGGCAAGTACGGCTTCGACATGTTGACGCACGCGAAGTCCATGCTGGTCTCACCGCCAGACGTCGCGATCGATCACCTGCTCCCGCCGTACACGCCCGAGAAGAACGCCGCGCTCGGAATGTGGTTCGAGTACTGAGCGACGAGAACAAGATTGCCCGATACCTCGTTCGACGCGACAAGCAGCGATGCATTCGTCTTCGCTGAGTTCACGCTGCTGCCGCGAGAACACGCCATCTACGAAGGCGACCGGCTGCTCAAGATCGGTGGACGAGCCTTCGCTGTACTGCTCGCTCTTCTCGAGGATGCTGGAACCTTCATCACGGCACAGGAGCTGATCAAGAAGGTCTGGCGCGATGTCGCGGTCGACGAGGTCAACCTGCGAGTTCACATCGCGAGTCTTCGCAAGGCACTCCACGACGGACGTGAAGGTCGGCGACTGATCATCACTTCTGTCGGAAACGGTTACTCGTTCGTAGGCATTGTGGAGCGTTCCCGACCGGATCAGACGCAGCGCGAGCGCACTGAAGCGGTCGCATCAACCGCGAGTCTGCCGAGTCCGTCAGCGATGATCGGCCGGAGGGGCCTCGAGACGAAGGTTGCCGAAGCCTTGGCCAGCCGCCGCCTGGTCACGCTTGTCGGTCCCGGCGGCGTAGGCAAGACCTCTCTCGCGGTCGCATTGGCGAATGAGCTCGCCACGAGCTACGACGGTGCGCTCTTCGTGGACCTAACGACGGTTCGCGAGAAGGAACGCATTCTGGACGGATTCGCTTCCGCCCTCGGACTTCGCGCTGCCGCTACCGCAGCGGAGCTGGCCCGCTTCCTCGCGAACCGGCGCTTACTCATTGTCATCGACAACTGTGAGCACGTGATCGATGCAGCGGCCGATCTCGTCAGCGAAATCTGCGCGGGTGCACCGCAGCTTCACATCATCGCGACCAGTCGCGAAGCTCTGCGCATCGAGGGAGAATGGGTCTACCGTGTTCCATCGCTCGAAACACCGAGCGTCGATGCGGCCCTGACAGCGAACGAAGCACTCGGCTTCTCCGGGGTTCAGCTATTTGTCGAGCGTGCGGCTTCTCAAGGCCAGCCATATGTTCTCACCGATCGCGACGCCCCAACCGTATGCGAGATATGTCGGAGGCTCGACGGCATCCCGCTCGCCATCGAGCTGGCTGCATCGCGCGTCGAACGCCTCGGCGTTGCGGGACTGGAATCGGCACTCCAGACGTACCTCGGCACCGCCTTCGGCGTATCGAGGTCCACGCCACCGCGGCACCGCACGCTACGGTCCGTCTTCGAGTGGAGCTACGCGACTCTCTCCTCTTTCGAACAGAAGCTTCTTCGCTCGCTGTCGGTGTTTCGCGGACCGTTCACGTTCGAGTGTGCGGCTGCAATCGCAGCAGCGAACGCCTCCGAGAAGCCACTCGTCTACGACGCGCTTCTCGGGCTCGTCGAGAAATCGATGGTCGCCACAGACCCCGCGGGCGACGACGTCCGCTTTCGACTCCTCGAGAGCACGCGTGAGTATGGACTGGAGCAACTCGGCGCGACCGGCGAGCTCGATGACACGCTCCGCAGGCATGCGAGCTATCAACTCACGGTCTGCGAGGACGCAGAACGGCAGCTGCCTACCCGACCGGCGAACGTCTGGATCGCGTCGTATCGCTGGCGAATGGATGATGTCCGCGCGGCTCTGATTTGGTCCTTTGCTCCGGGTGGTGACGCTGCAATCGGAGCCGCTCTGACCATCGCGTCGATCACGCTTTGGCTCGAAATCTCGGCGATGGAAGAATTCCGTCGATACGTCGAACGAACACTCGCTCATCTGCAGGCGCATCCGTCCACGAGAGCAGCTGAGAGTGAGGTTCGACTGAAGCTCGCGCTAGGCATGATGATCATGCACACCGTCGGACCGGTCACCGCGATGAGCGACGCCATCCTCGGAGGACTCGCGATCGCAGAAACGCTTTCGCCCGCGCTCCACATGGAGGCTCTCGGAGCAATGTGGATCGACGGACATGCGCGCGCCGACTACGGAGAAATGCTCGAAGCAGCGGAGCGTTTCGCGCCTCTCGCGAATGCTTCCAGCGACCCGGCAACTCAGCTCATTGCGGCGCGCATGATGGCGTGGGCACGACATCACCTCGGTCGATACCCCGAAGGTCTGCGGCTTGCCGAGCGTGTCCTATCTGTTCCGCCTCCACCGCGTGTGACCTACGGAACCCAACGAGTGGACGGCCGCGTGATGATGCACGCCCTCATCGCAAAGACGTATTGGATCACTGGCCGCCCAGAGGCCGCGAAGCGCGAAGCACACAGGGGCCTCGACGCAGCGCTCGAGATGCGGCACGACGGCACACTCTGCTACCTCCTCGCGCTCGGTGCATGTCCCGTCGCCCTGTGGGCAGGCGATATCGAAGATGCTCGGCGGCTCGTTCGGTTGCTTATCGAGACGGCGACTCGCGCTTCCCTCGGTTTTTGGCTGTCTTGGGGGCAAGCATTCGACCGGGCGCTCGATCTTGGTCCCGCTCACGGGCTGGTGGCGGAGGATCTCGGCTTCGGTGCGTCGTTGTGTGACTGCCTCGTCACGATCCGCGCTGACCTTCTCGACGGACCGACCGAAGCTCGCATCCATTCCGGCGCGCTCGGTTGGGCACTGCCGGAGGTCCAGCGCGCGAAGGCAGTACGTCTCGCCGCGAGCGGGAACGCCGATGGCGCCGAGCGACTCTTAGAGGATGCGCTCGCGACGGCGAAGCATCAGGGAGCGCTGAGCTGGGAGCTACGGATCGCGATGTCCTTGGCGGAGCTCCGCCGTGGTCGTGACGACGCGGAAAACGCGCATGCATTGCTGCGCGAGACTCTTTCGCGGTTCACCGAGCGTTCGGAGACCGCCGATCATCGAAACGCAGCGGCCTTGCTCGCTTCGTTAGCAAAGGGATGACCATGCCAGCGCTAGACGGAAAGGTAGCGATCATCACCGGCGGGACCAGCGGCATCGGGGCGGCGTGTGTGGAGCGATTTGCTGCCGCAGGTGCGCACGTCATCATCGCGGCCCGGCGAGAGGACGAAGGCCACGAGCTCGAGCGAGCTCTCGGAGATCGGGTGTTGTTCGTCCAAACGGATGTATCGCAGGAACATCAAGTCCGAGAGCTCGTGCAGGTGACGACCGCACGACACGGCCGCATCGATTGCTTGGTGAACAATGCGGGGCACTCACTCGCGGTGCAGAGCATCCGTGAGCTCCAAGTCGACGAATTCGATCGCCTCGTCGGTGTCCACCTGCGCGGCTCGTTCCTTTGCATGAAGCACGTGGGGAACGTCATGGTCGAGCAGGGATCTGGTTCGATCATCAACGTCGCGAGCATCTCCGGCCAGATCGCCGGCATCTCGAACCACGTCTACTCTGCGGTCAAGGCCGCCCTTATTCAGGCGACCCGCTCGGTCGCTCTCGAGCTCGGCGTCAGTGGCGTGCGCGTGAACAGCGTGTCACCCGGCGCCATCGTGACGGGAATCTTCGGCAAAGCAGCGGGGATGACCGAGTCACAAGCGGCAGATACGTTCGACAACCTCTCGTCGAGGTTTGCTCGATTTCAGTCGATCCCGCGCGCTGGCAGGCCGGTCGATATCGCGAACGCCATTGCTTGGCTAGCGAGTGACGACGCTGCGTTCGTGAACGGGACCGACATCAGAGTAGACGGTGCTGTTCCTGGTGGTTTGGCGTGGGAGCAGCTCAACGTCCTGCGCTCTGGACTCGTTCAGTAGCGTGGCCCGTTCTTTTGCGGAACGAACGGCGCGATCGCCGAGCTTGTCGCTCTAGGAGCGACGGTGTCAGCCGGCTGACGCACGAGCTAGGCGGTCGACACTTGAGTCGAGTCCGCTGCCACTCATCGCGTAATTGATGGGCAGACGTCGACGCCCGTCCTGACATCGGCGAATGAGCGATGGCGCGGCGCGTGCTCCGGCTTTCCGCAATGAAGGATCTCAAATCATTCGTTCTCAACGCATTCGACACCCTGTTCAACAAGAAGGACTACGAAGCAGCAGCAAAGTTCTGGGCTCCCAACTACATCCAACACAGCGCGCATATCCCGCCTGGCCGGGATGGTCTCTTCAACTTGGTAAAGGCCGCGCCGCCGGAGATGCGTTACGAGAATCACGTGGCAACGGCCGACAGCAATTACGTGTTGCTGCATGGTCGCTTCGTGAACAACGGGAGGCCACGCGCGTGGGTGGCGGGAGACGTCATCCGCGTGGAGAACGGCATCATCGTCGAGCACTGGGACACTCTGCAGGACGAGGTGACGAAGGAAGAGTCAGTGAGTGGCCTCCCGATGTTTGGCGACCACTTTTCCAGGGCGACCCCTCACTGACCACGAACGTTGAACGATCGAGTCGGACGAGGACAGCTCTTCAGAGAACCCGAACCGGCACGTGGCTTGCTCGCGTTGTCATCGAGGAATTGAACATGAACGTCCATATGAACAACCAGGAGATCAGCGCGCAGCGCTCACTCCCTCTCGTCGCAGCCATTGCAACTCTTCTTGTCCTCCTATCTGCAGAAGGGTGCGGAGGAAGCAACGCGAAGGAGCAGCCCAAGCGCACAGCTGGAGACGACTCGGCACTGACGAGCGCACCGCTCCAGTACGAGACGTTCATGACGCCTCCGATTCCCGTGGTGACGAAGGATCGACCGGCGAACCTCGACAAGACCGTCTTCCAGGCGACGGCCGCCACGCTGATCTATGGGAAGAGCGATGCTGTCCTCGTCGATACGTTCATGACAGTCGCTCAAGCGAGCTCGCTCGCCGACTGGGTCGAATCGAAGCACAAGAATCTGACGACGATCTACATCACCCACGGTCACGGCGATCACTGGTTCGGTGGAGGAACACTTCTCCAGCGCTTTCCGAACGCAAAGCTCGTCGCGACGCCAAGCGTGATCGCTTCAATGAAAGGCAACGAGTCCCCCCAAGGACTGGCGATTTGGAACGCAGCTTTCCCCGGTCAAATTCCCGACAACCTCGTCATGGCGGAAGAGCTCAAGGATGGCGTCATCCAACTCGAAGGTCAGGAGCTCAAGGCCATGGAGCTTGGTCACACGGATACCGACAACACGACCTGCCTCTACGTGCCATCGATCGGCCTGATCGTCGCCGGTGACGCTGTCTACAACGATGTGCACCTGTACCTCATCGAATCGGGTGCTCCACAGCGACAGGAGTGGCTGGCTGCGCTCGACAAACTCGATGCGCTTCACCCGCGCGCCGTCGTCGCGTCTCACAAACGGCCCGACAGCCCCGACGATCCGAAGAACATCGACGAGACGCGAAAGTACATCCGTGACTTCGACCGGCTCGCCGCGTCGACGAAGACGGCGCAAGAGCTCTACGATCAGATGCTCGCGCTCTATCCGAAGCGTGTGAACCCTGGATACGCGCTGTGGGGCTCCGCACAAGCCGCAAAGAAATAGCGGCGCACGAACGTTCAGGAACCGCGGATTGGTCGCGGCGAAGCGAGGTCTACTAGCTTCGAGTCACTCGTTCGCCGGTCATGCGGTGCGCCGACCGTCACATACGCGACGGTAGATCCGCGGCTCATCGAGCTGCCCACCGAAAAAGGCGAGCGGTGTCCCGTTGTCCATGTCGCCGCCGATCGAGATTTCTCCGTGATCCCATTCGATGCCGCCGACACCGGTCGCGACCCCGTTGGCATCGACGAAGAGTGTCTTTGCATTGGTAGTCGCGTCCACGTAAGAGCGATTTCCGACTTGAAGTGGCCGAACGCAGCAGTGATGAAGACGAGAAAAAACAGGATTCGTCCGACGAGAGTTGTGGCTTTCACGACGCCACCACGTTGCAACGCGGCGGCCAGAGCGATTCCGAGCAGAATCGATAAGTTCGCGCGCTCGACTGTTGGAAGCGTCGGCGGGGTGCCGCCGTAGCGGCAGTGCGTTCGATCGGCTCTGATCAAACGTAGTGAGCGATGATCGCGCGGTGTAGATGATGGATCATACGACGATGGACGACTTTCCCACCGACATCTACACGGAGCCGGAGCCCGACGTCGAGACCTTGGCGAACCTCGGCCCGCTGCGCGCCCTCGCCGGCACGTGGAAAGGAGCGGTCGGGGAGGACGTACATCCCGTCGTCGGGGGCACACGGCGCGAACCGTTCATCGAGCGTTACGACCTGCAGCCTATCGATCCGCAGACGAACGGCCCGCAGCTGCTGTACGGCCTGCGGTACCACACGCACATCGTGAAGCCCGACTCCATCGAGACCTTCCACGATCAGGTCGGCTACTGGCTGTGGGAGCCAGCGACGCAGAGCTTGATGCTGACGCTGTCGATTCCTCGCGCTCAAGTCGCGATGGCCGTCGGTAAGGCTGCGCCCGACGCGAAGACGTTCCGGCTCGAAGCGGTGCGTGGGTCCGAGACCAACGGGATCATCTCCAACCCGTTCCTCGACGAGGCGTTCCGCGTGCTGCGCTACACGATCCAGGTCACCATCAACGCCGACGGAAGTTGGTCGTACGAACAAGACGCCGTCATGGAGGTGCGTGGTCGCCAAGACCCGTTCCACCACACCGACCGAAACACGCTGCATCGCATCGCCGATGCGACACCGAACCCGCTGGCTCGACGCTGAGTCTGTTCGGGCGCCGCCTCGGTGTGAGATCGCGATGAAAGACCTCATCGCCTCGGGGCGACGTTGCTCTGCCCACATCAGAGAATTCGGCGATCCAGAAGACCCAATCTTATCGATCGTGGAGGACAACTTGCGCGAGTTTGACGCGATCGATCCTGCGTCTGATGGCTTCTGCTACCCGCTCGATCACTCGGGTACGGTCCCAACACTTGGTAAGGCGCCCCAGACGATCAGCCTCCGTCTTCTCAACGAAGCGATGGAGGCAGTCGCGGTGTTCTTCTTCTGCGTGCGGAGCGAACTCTTGTCGCGTTTGGACTACGTCGCCTAGATGGAATCGCAAGCGAACAGCTACTGCGACTAGAGCTCGCGAAGTCGGATGGTGGCGATGGCACGACGCGCCGAAACGACGAAGCCGCAGATCGTGATGACCTGCGGTTTCTCGTTCTATCGGGTGAGGGCAGAAGGGCTCGAACCTTCAACCAGCGGACTAAGAGTCCGAACGGGGTTGGCCCCGGTGGCGACCCAACGTGCCGACTTGAAAGGGTTATGCCGCGCACGGGCGCAACGCGGAAGCTGCGTGTGCCGCCGGTGTGCCACGAGCGCGATCACGAAGCTATCGCCACCGACAACTGAGCGAGAGATCTCCGGGGTAGCGCGGGGTGTCGTCTACACTGGCGACGGCCATGCCCAAGCTGAGCGCAGCCGACATCGATCGCCTTCGAGCATCGAAGGAGCACAACACCCTTGAGTTCAAGGCTGCACGCAATCAGTTCTCACGCGAAGAAGTTCGACGCTACACCGTCGCGCTGGCGAACGAGGGCGGTGGGTATTTGCTGCTCGGGATCGACAACTCGACTCGCAACGTCGTCGGTACCCAAGCCTTTCTGAACCGCACCGACATCGAGTACTGGCTCTTCAGCATCTGCAAGTTCAGGGTCGACGTGCATGAAGTTGAGCATCCCGACGGACGGGTTGTCGCGTTCGAGATTCCGCCACGTCCGGTCGGCCACCCATACGAGGTCGACGGCCAGTACCTCATGCGGGCAGGCGAATCGCTTGTCCCGATGTCGTTCGACCACCTGAAGAAGATCATGGCCGAGACCGGTCCTCATTGGACGGCCGAGTACTCACGCCTGGACGCGACCGGGCAACAGGTGATCGAACTACTCGACACGCAGGAGTTCTTCGAGCTGCTTCAGCTTCCGTATCCGACCGGCCAGACGGGGGTGCTCGAACGATTGGAGCATCACCATCTGATTCGTCGCACCGGCTCGTCGTGGTCGATCACCCGGCTCGCCGCGCTGCTACTCGCGAAGCAAGTCGCCGAGTTCGCAGACGTGCAACGCCACGCGCCGCGTGTAGTGGTCTACACGGGCGATACGAAGAAGGAGACGCGCCTCGATCAAGTCTCGGTCCCGGGCTACGCGGTCGGCTTCCGTTCGCTCATCAAACTCGTGATGGACCAGCTACCTCGGCGAGAGGTGGTCGTCGAAGGTCTACGGCGCAACGAGACCCTGGTGCCGGAGATCGCGATCCGCGAACTCGTCGCCAATGCCCTCATCCACCAGGATCTAACGCTGACAGGGACTTCGCCGATGATCGAGATCTATGCGGATCGAGTCGAGGTATCGAGCCCGGGCGTTCCTGTGGTCGACGCCAACCGTTTCATCGACGGCTACCAGTCGAGAAACGAAGACCTCGCTCAGATGATGCGGCTGTTCCGGATCTGCGAAGAAAAGGGCAGCGGAATCGATCGTGTCGTGATCGAGGTCGAGGCCCAGCACCTACCACCACCTGACATCCGCATCGATCCGAACCGGACGCACGTCATCATGTTCGGCCCGCGTGACTTCTCGGAGATGACCGCCGATGAGCGCATCCGCGCCGCGTTCCAGCATTGCGCACTGAAGTGGGTCCACCGCGACTACATGACCAACCAGACGCTACGTGCTCGGCTACGCGTGGACGAATCGCGAAGCTCCGTTGTGTCTAGCGTGATCAGCGCGACGATCGACGCCGGACTCGTGAAGCCGGACGATGCCGTGGGTGGCTCCAAGAAATTCGCGCGATACGTACCGTTCTGGGCATAGGTACGGCTTATTTTCCTGAAGCCCTCGCGCCACACGTCCCAGAGACATTTCTTGTGCAATTGCCGACAGTTGCTTATTTCGTCCCAAATTTGGACCGTCGAGCATCAAGGCCTGCGTCCTGGTTGCCGCCCGCCGCACCCTCACCCGAAACGCAATGACCCGCCGAGATCAGCGGCCCCGAAGGAACGCAGCCCCCAACGGCTTCTGTTGCGTGCTTACACGATCCTTGGCTCGTGTCGGCTCGCTGGTGTCGATCCGCTCGAATACCTCGCCGACGTGCTGCCAACGCTCGCTGGTCGATTCCGGCTGATGGATCTTCCGTCGCTTCCACCGTCACGCTGGGCTGCGGCTCGCGCGGCCGCTACGTCGCCGAGCTGACCGCGCCAGCCACCACGGCGCGCCGCCATCAAGGGGCGATCCCTACGCGGTCGACCGGACGCTCACGAACGTACCGCTGTCACGCGACGCACTCACCCCTCAAGCCGCTCGTCGCAAAGCAAAGCCACCCGTTTCCCGGATGTCCCCGCTTTTGTTTGTGGTCACGGGAAGCGTCTGCGGACGCTGCGGTGAGGTGAGGTGCGAGAACCGTAGACTCGAACAACGTTGGACGAGGGGTGGAACTCGGCGAGGCTCACGTCAAACACTCACGGGTCTCGCGCACAACGCACTCCGACGCTGCCTCGAAAGGTTGCGTCGATGTCGGAGCGAAACGCCGTGCGTAGGCTCACTGCGATCGTCTGGAAGTCGCCGCCACGGAGGACGTGATTCGTGTCGAATGCGACATGCGCGCAGTCGTTGCACGGGGTGAGATAGGTCCCTGCCGCGTCGAGTGTCCACTCCGACACACTGCCGCTCATGTCCGCCTGGCCCCATCGCGAGTCGCCCTTCGGTGACAAACCGCCAACGCGGGACGGGGCTGAGCCGGTCATGCATTGAGCGTCAAAGTAGTCCAGGCTGGCGTACGAGCAATCAATCGTGAGCTCGCTAGGCGGTACAGACCATGGATACGCGCGCTGCTCATTGCCACCGGCAGCCGCATAGTTCCACTCGGCTTCGCTGGGCAGAAAGCCTTCATCCCATGCGCAAAACGCGAACGCTTGGAGCCACGTAACGCACGTCATCGGCAAGCTCTCGTTCGATCCAGGTGTGGCGGTCCAGGTCTGCAACGAACCGCCGCAGGCAACGTTTCCAGTCCCGATCAACGCAGCGGTGTTGGTCGGAAGACTCGCGTTCCACGCGGCGTCCCAACCACTCCCCGGAATGAGGACATGAGCGCCGTCACCCGTCGCCGGGGGATGCTGCTGCGTCCCTTTCCCAGCGTCGACGAAGCTGCGGAACCGACCGACCGTAACCTCGTACTTATCGAGGGCAAACGAACTGACCGTTGCTGGGTAGCTCATGTCCTGGTGCATGCCGTCGGTCGCCATGTCGTAGCTGCGAAAAAACGTGCCACCTGGAATCGTCGTCGCCCTCGAGCAGCAGTTCTCATTCGAAGCCGGACCACAGGTCGCCGCAAGTCCGTCGCAACTGGCGAACGGGTGTGTCGCGTCGGGGACAGCGTCCGCGAGAATCGACGAACACGACGAGCTCGCGCCGGCAACGCGGCAGAGACCTTCGGACGTCGAGCATTCAAGACCGGCCGGACATCCAGACGCTTGTGTGCACGCCACGTCACAATCGTGGAAGGAAGCTTCGTAGCCGCAGGCGCCCACGGCGAACACAGTAAGAGCTGCGGCAGCCAACCTCACCACGATCCACTCCACGTGACGCTCGCGCCCGCCTCGTTCGATCGCGGCAGGATAGAGAGCGCCGTCCTGCGATCTCCCACGTAGTACATGACCGCGCCGGCTGCGATCGCTGTGACTCCAAGAGCGTCAAGGGTGTAGCCAACCGTGGCGTAGTGTCGACCTGTCGAATCCTTGCTTCCCTGTTCAGCCCAGTCGCAGCTCTGCGCGCACGCACGAGTGACTTCATCACCGAGCGTAGAAGCATGCCTCCCGATCAACAGGCCCGTGATCACGAACGCGGCACCGGCACCGGCCGTCGCGAAGCCAGCGACCTTTAGCCGCGACGCGGAATGGGAATCGTTGCCGAGGCCACGCGGCTCGGCGACCTCGAGAGAGGACTGCCCGCATTGGGCCTCCAACTCGCGGGCGAACTCGTCGGCGAGTGGTCGTCGTTCGGACCGTGGATCTGCCGCGGTAAACTGGCGGTAGCTCGAGAGGGCGTGCACGCAGTCACCTGCCATGCGGTACGCCTGCGCCACGTTGTAGAGCAACGCGGGTTGCTTCGAGAGTCGATAGGACTCCTGCCAACGCTCGATCGCGATCGCGTAGTCCGTGCGCTCGTACGCAGCTTGCCCTTCGCTGTAGAGCGTTTCAGCGGTTGGAGCGGCCCAAGACTTTCCGCAGAACGCAGCGAGTACGGCCACGACGATCGCAATTCTCATCGTGCCTTGGCTCCTTTCTCGGCGAAGGGGTTAATCGTGTCGTCGCGCCCCGGCGTTTTACTCGGAGGCCTCGGTACTGGATGCTGCGGCGGTCTCTCGATGGGAGGTTTGAATTGGGTGGTTGTGGGAGCGGTCGTCGGCTTCGCGACGAAGACAGCGTGCTGAGCTGCCGGATCCGGCAGAGGCGTCAGTTTCATCGCCGCCCCAGCGTCGGACTTCGTCGCATTCAGGGCGGGCGTGTTTGGGGCAGGCGTGTTTGGGGCAGGCGCGTTTGGCGCAGGCACGTCAACGTGTGCAGGTACGACGGTAGCGTCGAAGGCCGACACACCTCCATCGACCGCCATGGGAACGCTCGGAGTCGGAGCGGGCTGTTTGTTCCCTGCGCTTGTCGTCGATACAGACCGCGACGGATCGACGTCCGCGTTGCCGCCCATCACACGCGCACCGATCGCGATCCCGATGACAAGTGCGAGCGCGACTAGCGCGGCCGTCCACACACGCGTGTCGGTCGCTTCGCGTCGTACAGGTGCGGTTGCTGCACGGGGCACACGATCCTGAGACGACGGCGCGGCTCGAGGAAGAGTTGCAGATTCCGCGGCTGATCTCACGCCGGCGATTACAGCGCGAACTTGAGAGAGCGTCGGTCTGTAGTTCGCATCCTTTGCGAGCAGCGCGAACATCAATAGATCTAGAGCAGGTGGGATCTCGGGCCAGATCGTCTTCGGCGCGGGTGGGCTCTCGGTGAGGTGCGCAGCCAGTGCAGCGAGCGGCGTGCGTGCCGCGGGGAATGGATGGCGGCCAAGGACCAGCTCGTACGCAATGACGCCGAGCGCGTAAATATCTGTACGACCGTCGACGTTCGGTCCGCGCGCCTGTTCCGGTGAGATGTACAGCGACGTGCCGATCACAGCCCCGCTCGCTGTCCTCTCCACGCCGTCCGCTACCGACAGCTTGACCAAGCCAAGGTCGAGCAACTTCACTACATGGCGTCGCTCACGAGGGAGTCGGACCAAGAATGTATTCGACGGCTTGAGATCGCGGTGAACGATTCCCTGCGCATGCGCAGCTTCGAGGGCGCGAGCCATCTGATCGAGAATGTCGAGCGCTTCGTCGAGGTTCACGCGTCCGCGCTCGAGACGCGCGTCAAGCCCCTCGCCGCTCAGGAGCTCCATCGCAAAGTAGCTTCGTCCGTCGGGCAGGCTCCCGAACGCATGCACGTCCACGATGTTGGGATGGTGGAGCGATGCCAGCGCCTTGGCCTCGCGACTGAATCGAGCGAGTGCTTGCGGATCTGATCCCATCGAGGGTGCGATCACCTTGATCGCAACGCTCCGTCCGAGCTTCACGTGCGTCGCGCTGTACACCACTCCCATTGCGCCGGCGCCAAGCTTCGCGCCGATCTCGTAGTCGTCGATCACCGAGCCATTCGGTAGTTCGATGTGTTGGCCGACGCGGAGAAAACGAGTCGGCGGTTCGCTCGAACCCACGGTCAGTGGACTCGGGTTCGCGAGGCTCTCCTTCTTCTTCTGCCGCCGTACACCAGTAGTGTGATCGCCCTCGTCGTCTGCTTGTTCTGCGGGACGAAGGAACTTGGGCGGACGCGTACTGGCGAAGGGCTCGCCGTTTGGGGTTGTGTCGTTCTGCGAGGTCGCCGCGCTCGTCGGTACCGGTCCGATCTGGAGCGTGTCTACGCGATGAACATCGTCCAAAACGGTCTCGGAGTCGAAATCGCCGCCGCAAGAGGGACAAGAAAGCGCAGTCGTCGACACCCATCGACGGCACCGGGTGCAGAGCGCCAGATCGTTGCTACCACCCCCCACTGGCCAGGTCTCCGACGGAACCACCGAGCAAGCGTAGCCGGGCACTTACTGCTAGTGCAATACGCTTTCTGTAGGAGCATGGCTGTATAGCCGGACTCCTTGCAAATTGGCGCCTGAGTGAGCGCCCACGTCGATTTCTACCGCCAGCTTGGCCGCAGGATCGCTGCGCTTCGTCGCACGGTCGGGCTCAGCCAGGAAAGGCTCGGAGAACGCGCCCGTATTGCTGCGTCGTATGTCGCGCACATCGAGATTGGCGGGCGGAAGCCAACGATCGACGTCCTGCTTCGCATCGCCGATGCGGTCGACGTGCCGTTGTGGCGGCTATTGACGGACGATCGCCTTACGACCGACGAAAAGGCGTGGGATGCGAGCGCTCGCGAATTAGCTCTGCAAGTGCGTGGGATTTCTCAACCGGATCTTCAGGCGTTGACGCATCTTGCAGCGCGACTTCAGCTGATCAGTAGCACCGGACCAAGTGTCGGCCCGCGAGCGCTGCGGGCTGCCGAGAGCGACGCTTCACGCTGGAAGCCGATCTCGCGTTCGTCACGCAAGAAGCCTCGCTGAATCAAGTCCCTGGCTGTAGGTGCGCAAGTCCTGCCGATGTCGCGACACGCCCGCGCGGCGTCCGCGCGATCAGCCCTAGCCGCAACAACAGCGGCTCGACGCTCTCCGAATGCACGCCTGCGGGATCTCGAACTGACGACCACGGATTCGGCGCGGTTGCTTTCCGAGCCACTCCGCGAGGCGTTCGAATACTTCACTGAAGTGGCGTGCGCCAGCAAGCCAACCGCGACTCGAAGCTCGTACGCGCAGAAGGCGCGTCACCTATCGCGGTTGCTCGGAAACGTTTTCACAGACGAGCTGACGCGCTCGCACGTCGAGCGCTACATTGCCGCGCGCATTAGAGAAGGCGTTCACACGCACACCGTGCACAAGGAGCTGGTCGTGCTTCGGGGCGCACTCACGAGTGCAGAGGCACGCGACGTCTTCCATGGCGTCATCGTGAAGATCGTTCCCCGCTTTCGCGCGCAGTACGTCCCGCGCGAGACCTATCACACGCCGGAGCAGCTCTCTCGTCTCCTAGATCACCTCGTCGCCCCACCCTTTCCGAACGCGTCACCGGCGACGCTCGAGAAGCGCCAGGCGATGCGCGTGAATCGAACGCTCTACGTCCTCATCACACTCGCATCCCCGCGACGCGGCGAGTTGGAGCGACTCGACTGGCGCGACATCAACCTCGCGCAGAACACGATCCGCATCCCCAAAGGCAAGACGAAGTCTCGAGTCGTGCCGATCCACCCAATGCTCCGCGAATGGTTGGAAGTGCTGCACGAGGGCACGGGACGGGTCATCACTCCATGGAGCTGCGACAAGCGAGAGCTGGCGCGCGCTTGCGAACGCGCCAACATCCCGCGCGTCGCGACCTGGCTCAAGCAGAGCGACGTCGACTCCGCCGTCGTGTCCGCCACGATGGGGCACAGCTCGACGGCGATGGTCGACCGGTCTACGGCAAGCTCGACGCCTCGAACTTCCGCCGGGCCATGGCCCGTCTGCCCGGTGCCGACTTACACGCCGGTGTCACGCACATTGACGCGTCCGCTGGCGAACATGGCGCGGTAGGCACGCATGGCGCGATGGCCGAAACGGCGAAAGCCGTAAATTCCGACGAGGAATCTACGGCTTCGACGAGTTTGCGGGTGAGGGCAGAAGGGCTCGAACCTTCAACCAGCGGATTAAGAGTCCGATGCTCTACCATTGAGCTATGCCCCCGGGCTGGTTCCACACGGACCCTGCGGTCGGTGCGGTGAGTAACGTCTTCAGTTTTCAGGTGAGTCCGAGCCGGCTCGAACGGCTGACCTACGGGTTCGAAGCCCGGCGCTCTATCCAACTGAGCTACGGACCCGTGTTGGGAGCGCTAGATAGCTGGACGCACCCGGAACTGTCAAGAGTCGGGTCGCATGACAAGGACGCGATGCGGCGATGAGATAAGCCCGCGTCGGAATTGGTGTCCCGGGGCAGGTGGCCGGATCTATCGTAAGAACGGATGTGGGTTGGCGCGCTGCGCCGAGAAACCTCCGTGATTTAGCGCGCGTAGGAAACTGATTCCGCTTCCAATGAGATGACGGTTAGGGCTATACCGCCCACAGATGAGGGCATCGCGGGTCGATCTTCTATTGTCGGCATTGTTCGTTGTGGCCATGGGCTGTGGGGGCGCGGGTAGCGGGTGTGGAGCCTGCAACACGGTCCAACCGCTGCCTGGGGGAAAGCTGCCTAGTGATCAAACGATCGAAGGTGGCGCGCAGATCCGCGTCACACAGCACGGCTTCCAAACACTGACGTCGATCTTGCCGAGCGTCTTTAACTCGCAGTTCGGCGCGGGGACGTGCGTCGGTCGCGGCACGGTCGGCTCGTTCAGCTCGAACAGCGTGGGCGCCGAGTGGTGCTACAACACCGACGGGACGTGCGCTCCGGGCTGTAACCTGCACGTCGGCCTGAACGGTGGCTCGACGCAGCTCTCGGTCGTCGGGCCGAACCTGCTGCGCGTGACGCTCAGCACCACGGTCTCTGCGACGGTTCCCCTCCATGCGCAGGCCAAAGCGCTCGGAGTTACGCTGCTCAGTGCGTCGTGTACGATCAACGCCACGGCACCGGATCTCGGCGGCAGCTTCGACCTCTCGCTTGGCATTCGCCCGGACAACGGCGAGCTCGACCTTCACCTCGCGCAGGTCAACTCGTTCCAGCTCAACCTACAGGTCAGCGGCTGCGGCGTCCTCAGCGACATCGTCAACTTTATCGGCAACATCGTCGACGACATCAGCGGCAGCTTCATCGGTCCGTTCGTTCTCGACCTGCTGACGCCGGCGATCGACAGCCTCGTGCAAGGCATCCTGCCGAGCCCGCTCGGGATCGAGGGCTTGATGGACGTCGGCAGCCTGTTGGCGGGCGTGTCGCCCGGTACGACCGCGCTGATGGAAGGCCGCATCGTTCCCGGTGGCTACGTGCACGCGGATAGCGCGAGCAAGGGACTCTCGCTCGGTGTGATCACCGGCCTCAACTCCGACTCGGACATCACGACGCGCACGGGTATCCGCGGCGACATGATTCCGTTCGCGAGCGAGCCGAACCTCTGCGTGCCGCCGATGGCGCCGCCCAAGTTTGGCCAGGCTCCGTACAACCTGCCCGCTCCGCCGGATAACGCTGCGCGCGCGACGTTCTTCCTCGCACCCGCGGACGCGCTCGATGGCCACCCGGATCCGGCTGGCGCGGATATCGCGATGGGTCTGTCGGAGACGTTCCTCGACCTGACCGGTCACAACCTCGTGTCGTCGGGTGCGATGTGCCTCGGCGTGGGTACGACGACGATTCCGCAGCTCACGGTCGGAACGATCGGCCTGCTCGTGCCGTCGCTCGGCGAGCTGACGGATGACTCGGGTAAGAACCCGCTGCTGCTCGTGACGCGCCCGCAGAAGGCGATCGACTTCACGATCGGCGAGAACACGGCGACGTCGCCGGCGCTGACGCTCGGCATCCAGCACATGGAGGTCGACTTCTACGCGTTCATCTACGAGCGCTACGTGCGCGCGTTCACGCTCGACCTGACGATGAACGTCGGCGTCAACCTGACGTTCGAGCCGGGCGTGAACCCGGGTGATCCGGCGCAGATTCGCCCGCAGCTCGTCGGCATCTCGTCGCACGAGGTGACGGTGAAGGTGCTCAACAGCGAGTTCGTGAAGGAGTCGCCGGACCACCTCGAGATGGTGCTGCCGTCGGTGTTCGATCTCGTCACGCCGCTCCTCGGCAACCTCGGTACGATCGCGGTGCCGCAGTTCGCGGGCTTCAACCTGAGCGACCTCGCGATCAAGCACGTGATCACGAGCCAGGATGACTTCCTCGCGCTGACGGCGGACCTCGGCGCGAGCATGCTGATGCGCAAGAAGGCGGAGACGGAGCCGTTCATGGCGGAAGCCGTGTCGGCGATGGATGCGCACCTCGCGCCCGTTGGCCCGCGCGTCGAGCAGCACCTGACGCTCGTCGATGTGTCGACGCCGTCGGCGGAAGCGGTCCGCCGCTCGATGACGACCGGTGGCAGCGACATGCCGACGGTGACGTTCGATGCGCCGGCGACCGATAGCCACGGCCGCACGCTCGAGTACAGCTACAGCCTCAACGGTGGCCTCTACCGCCTGTACCAGCAGCCGGTGAACGGCAAGCTCGTCGTGCGCGACCCCGCGTTCGCGTGGCAGGGCAAGTACACGATCGCGGTGAAGAGCCGCGCGGTGGGCGACTACCAGACCACGTCGGAAGAGCAGATCACCAAGGTGATCATCGACTCCGTCGGCCCCAAGATCGCCGACGACAAGCTGTACTGGGATGACTCGACGGACTCGCTCCGCATCCCGATGTACGACCTCGTGTCGGAGCACACGCTCACCTACGCGTACGGCAAGCCGGGCGCGGATGAGCCGACCGAGTGGCAGCACGGCGGGACCGCCGAGATCAGCCGCGAGGATGCCGTGAAGCTCGCCGTGAACGACGAGATCGTCCTCTACTCGCGCGACGAGAAGGGCAACCAGACGATCGCGCTCGTCTCGCCGTTCCACGGTCAGTCGAACGGTCAGGGCTGCGCGTGCAACACCACCGGCGGCCCGTCCTCGGGTGGCGTCGCGATCGCGCTGTTCGTCGGCGCGATGCTGCTCGGCGGTCGCCGCCGCAACGTCCGCGCGCTCCTGCGCAAGGCCAAGAAGAGCCGCGCGGTTGCGAACGTGCTCGCGTTCGTCGGTATGACGGCGCTCAGCGCGGTGATGCCGGCGTGCGATTGCAGCAGCAAGCCCGCCGCGCAGGCGTGCGAGACCACGGATGACTGCGTCGACGCGTGCGAGGCGAACCAAGTCGCGTCGTGCATGGACGGCGTGTGCCAGTGCTCGTCAGACGTTCTCCCGGGCCGCATCGGCGAATACTCGGATGTGGCGACGGGCGCGGACGGCTCGATCTGGGTGTCGGGCTACAGCGTGTTCTACGGCGATCTCGTCGTCGCGAAGGCTGACGTCGGCCGCATTCCGGTGACGTCGTGGGAGTGGGTCGACGGTGTTCCCGATGTGGCGCCGACGGTGATCGACTCGCAGATCCGCGGCGGCATCGACGCGATCGGTGATGACGTCGGCATGTACACGAGCATCGCGGTCGACGCGGCTGGCCAGCCAATGGTCACGTACTTCGATCGCGAGCACGGCTCGCTCAAGTTCGCCCACCGCGCGGCGGACGGCTCGTGGCAGAAGCACGTCATCGAGCAGGGCGATGGCCGCACGCTCGGTGAGTTCGGCGGTCAGGTGACCGGCATGTACACGTCGCTCACGCTCCGCACGGATGACGGTCGCCCCGGCGTCGCGTATCTCGCGCACGTGCGCGATGCGAACGGCGTCCGTGCCGAGGTTCGCTATGCAGCAGCGCAGACCACGAACCCGCAGTCCGCATCGGATTGGCAGCTCTGGATCGTCGACTCGGCGCCGCTCGTGGAGGACGCGAATGATGTCTATCCCCTGCCCCAGGGCCTGGGTCTGTTCATCGACTCGGCGCGTGGGCCGGATCAGGCGCCCGCGGTGGTCTATTACGACCGCGCGAACGGGAATCTGAAGCTGTCGAAATTCAATACAGCGGCCGGCCAGTTCGGTACCGCCACGGTGCTCGACGGCTCGACGGGTGACGCCGGTTGGTCGCCGTCGGTGGTTGTCGATGCGATGAACAAGGTCCACGTGGCCTATGTCGGAGCGGACGGAGACGACCTCAAGTACCTGGTCGAGGGTGGTCAGCCCGAGATCGTGGATAACGGGTACCGCATCGTCGGTACGACGGTCGACAACCTGCCCAAGCCGGAGTTCCATTTCGTCGGTGATGACGCGTCGTTGCAGCTCGTCAACGGTCAGGCGTACATCACGTATCAGGACGCGACGACGCAGGAGCTCCTGCTCACGACGCGCCAGTCTGACGGTACATGGACGCGCGAGTCCGTGGCCGGCGCGACGCAGCCGTGGCCGGGAGCGTACGGCTTCTTCGCAGCGACGAGCCTCATGGCGACGGACCTCGTGATGTCGACGTGGGTCATCGACCAGCCGGCATCGAGCGTCTTCGACGATAACTGGGTCGAAGTGTTCCGCAAGCAGACCGTCATTCAGTAGCGGAAACGCGGTAGCGTGGTTCCGTTGTGATGGATCTGAACGACATCGTGTTGTTCACGAAGCTCGTCGAGTCGAAGACACTCACGAGCGCGGCGGACCAACTGGGAATTCCTAAGTCGACGGTCAGCCGTCGGCTCTCACAGCTCGAAGGCGAGCTCGGCGTGAAGCTGTTCGAGCGCAACACGCGCCACTTCACGCTGACCGACGTTGGAATGGCGTACTACGTGCGCTGTTCCGAGATCGTCGGGAAGGTGACGGAGGCGAACCAGTTCGTCACCGACATGCAGGTCTCGCCGCGCGGTCGCGTGCGGATGACGGCGCCGACGGATCTGTCGTCGCGCTATCTCGGACGCATCCTCGGCGAGTTTGCGAAGCTGCACCCCGAGATCAACGTCGAGCTGTTCGTCTCCGACAAGGTGATGAGCCTACCCGAGGATGGCTTCGATCTCGCGCTGCGGATTCACGACAGCTCGGATCCCACCAACGGCGGCAAGCTGATGGCGCACAAGCTCACGCCGCTCACCGGTGTGCTCTGTGCCTCGCCGTCGTACCTCGAGCAGCACGGCGTCCCCGAGAAGATCGAGGACCTGTACACGCGCCCGTTGCTCGTGTGGATGCCCGATGGAGTGCACTCGTTCAAGCTGACGGACGGCACCGCGACGATGGAGCTCGCGCCTCCCGCGCGCATGGTCGCGAACTACTACGCTCCGATCCGCGACGCGCTCGTCGCAGGTGCGGGCATCGGCGCGATGGCGGACTACGCGGTTGCCAGGGAGCTCGCGTCGGGCGAGCTGGTGCGCGTGCTGCCGACATGGGCCGGAGCTCCGTACGACATCTTCCTCGTGTACGCCGCGCGCGAGTCGGTGCCGCCGCGCATCCGGCTGCTCGTCGACCATCTGCAGAAAGAGCTGTCGCCGCCGCCGTGGACGCGCGAGCCGTCAGCCGAGTCGGCTTCGGTCGAACAGGTGAAGGGACGGGGGAAGAGCTCTCGCGTCTCGCGCACCGATGTCGAGGTCGAAGACCGCGGTAACCGTCGAGCTGTGTCCCGGTAGTACGTCGACGATCGTGACCGCCGAGCTCGTGTAGACGCGCCACAATCCAAGGCCCGCGCCGCCGTTGCTGGAGTCGACGACATCGTTGGCCGCGGCGCTCGAAGCAGCCATTCCACGTTGAATACTCGCGAGGACATGCTCGCGCGTGAGCCGTCCGAAGCGATCACTCACTTGCACGATGACGTACATGCCGTCGGTCGCGAACTGCACGTGCGGGACTTCATTCGGCGCGAGCGTGATCGGCTTCTTGCGATCGTGCGCGTACCGCTGCTCACCCGCTTTGTCGACGGGCGCGTCGTAGCTCGCGTTGACGACCAGCTCGTGCGCGACTTCACCGATGCGCGCGCTGATGCGCTCGGCGGCACCGGCACGTTCGGAGAGCGCGGCGATGCTCGCGATCACGGACGCGCGATCACTGTCTCGCTGCGGGAGGAAGTCGGCGACCACGGGCGCACCCGTGAGAATGTCTTTGATGGAGACCGGCTCCGGCTGCGCCCACAGGATCGTCTTGGTCGCGAGCGCCATCTCCCACGGGCGCGGCATCGATTGGTAGCTCGGCCAGCCGATCAGCGAGACGACGCGATCGTCCTTGGCGGCCGCGGCGACGAGACGGCCAGCATCGTGACTCCACGCCGCGAACCGCGCACGCGAGAGCTCGGTCCATCCCAGGAGGAGATCGAGATCTCCACCCTCGCAGGCGACGAGCCGCGTGTCCTCCGCGAGTGCCGCGCGCAGGCGTTGCGGATCATCTGCGGCAGCGACCCACTCGAAGTTCGCCGCAGCACGTAGAACGCGCGTCGCGCGGGCGAGCAACGTACGATTGCGCTCGAGGAGTCCGATGCCCATCCGGTCGGGCTCCGGAGAGAGCAGCGACGGATCGACGGTCATTTCGCCTCCACGCTCTGCACTTGCAGCTTCTTGCGCTCGACGTGCTCGACGACAAGGTCGAGCGTCTCGTGGGCAAGCAACTCGGGTGTCACCGACGCGAGCGAGGTCAGCGGCTGGCCGCCTGCAGAGACGATGCGATCGCCTCGCGCGACGGCGCCGCTTCCCGCTGTCAGCACGAGCACGCCGGGAGGGCTCGACGGAGGAGCGTTGATCAGCTCGACGCCCCAGGCCATCTTGACGGTGGCGTAGTAGGCGCGCGCTGCTTCGATTCCGCTGCGCGCGGTCTTGTAGCTCGTCGTCACGTGAACACCGTCCGCGCGGCGGTCCGTGCTCGACGCGAGCATCTCCAGGCGGCGCGCGACATCGTGCGATTGAAAGTCGGAGATCGCTGCATCGTCCTTCGACGACGGTGCGAGCTCGCGGATCGTCGAGGGCAGGTCGTGCTCCACCTCGAGCAGCAGCTCCTTCATAGCGGCGTGACGAGCAGCCGCAAACGCGGACGCTTCGTCGGGACCTTCGCCCTTCGCGTCGACGCGCCACGTGTCACCGTCGTTCCACGGTGTGCCGTTACCGGTCCCCGCGGGCGGGATCGACGCGACGGCGGGCCTCTTGGCGCGGAGAGCGAGGGTGATCGCGCCGGCCGCGAGCGCGACGGCAAAGACGCCGACACCGATGTACGCCGGCAGCCACTTCTTGTGGACCGGCCGCATCTGGACGCTCGGGCGTTTCGAGACGGGGGGCGTCGTGGGAATCGTGGGCGTCGGGATCTGCGCGGACCCCATCGCGGTCGCGGCCATCGACGCCGTCGGTGCGTGCCCGAGCTGCGCAGCGGTCTGATCGCTGTCGCGCTGGAGCGCTGGCATCCGCCCGCTCGGACGCGCAGCCCATGTTGCGAGCGGAGAGAGCTCGATATTGGCGAGGCCAGCGCCGCACACCGAGCACGGAATATCGTCGCCGTTCATCAAGCGCTGGCGGATCTCGTCGTAGGCGAGGATCGCGATGCTCGGCTTGTTGCATGACGGGCACTGGCCCGCGCACGAGACGGAGATGACCTCACAGCGATCATCGATCTGCGTGGCGAGTCCGATCGGTACCGCGATGAGACGGATCTGGCTGACGTCACTCGACAGTCCGTGAATCGCGACGCTCGCCGCTGCCACGACGGTCACGGAGAGGTCGCCGGCGCCACTGAAGTCGATCTCGAGCGCACCTTCGATGCCGTCGAGGATGCGCGCCCAGCGAAAACCTGGCTCGATCGTGCGCGTGAACTTCAGCTTCGTGTGATCGCGTTCGACGATCTTATCGACGGGGAGGCCCTGCCCTGTCGATGTCATCGCAGCCGCTGCGGCCGCTGCTTCTGCCTCTAGATCGACGATGTCGTCGAACGCCGGCATTCCCTTGTTGGTCGCCTTCGCGAGCTGATGGCTCGACGAGCTGCTCTTCAGCTCCGACACGTCCTGCGTCGGCGGGTCGAGCGACTCGTTGACGATCGTCTTGGCGTGCTCGGTCTCGGAGACGAGCGCCATCACTTCGGCGTTCGTGCGCCCGTCCGTGCCCTTCTTCCGGTCGCCGAGAACGTCGACCATCACGTTCGTCAGTCGCTGCGGCACGAGTGAGATCCCAAGGCGCTTTGCTTCGCCGCGCAGTGCTTGCTCGAGCTCCGCCGCCGTCTGGTAGCGCTGCTCCGGATCGAGAGCCATCGCCTTGCCGAGCACCTTCACGAGTGTCGGCGGGATGTCCGTACGGATCGTATCGACGGGGACGACGTCGTGGTTGACGATCGCCATCATCAGGCTGAACTCGCCCATGCGCTTGCGTTTGCCCACGTACGGGCGCCGCGACGCGAGCATCTCGTACAGCACGACAGCAGTCGCGTAGATATCCGTGCGGCGATCCGTCGCTCCGGCACGCACCTGCTCCGGCGCCATGTACGGAATCTTTCCCTTGAGCGCGCCCGACCGCGTCTCGTGGGAGCGACCGCGGGCCGTCGCGATGCCGAAATCGATGAGCTTCACTTCGCCGTCGAACGTCATCACCACGTTCTGCGGGGAGACATCGCGGTGCGTGATGTCCATCGGCTTTCCGTCGATGGTTCGGGCCTCGTGCGCGTGATGCAGGCCCGCGCACATCGCGCAGGCGATGTACATCGCGACATCGATCGGCATCGCCTGCTTCTTCCGCAGCGCGAGCGTACGGGTAAGCGTTCGCAAGTCCACGCCGTGGAGATATTCGAGCGCGAGGAAGGGAAGCTCGTCGTGAAACCCAAACTCGCGCATCGCGACGATGTTCGGGTGGCGCAGCGAGGAGATCACGCGGCCCTCGTCGACGAACATCTCGATGAACTCGGCGTTACCTGCGAACTTCGGCAGGAGCTGCTTGATCACGACGATCGTGTTGTCGACCGAACGCGCGATGTGCGTCTCGGCCATGCCGCCCGTTGCGAGCTGCGTGACAAGCTCGTAGTTGCCGACCTTCATCGCTTCCCTCTCCCCTTCTTAGGAGTCGTCTTCTTGGGCACCGTCTTGCTCGGCGTCTGCTTCGCGACGATCTGTTGGTACGCGGCGCGCGGCAGACGGAAGCGCACGAAGATCTTGCGGCTCGCGCCCTCCCCCACTTCGGCGAGCTCATCGCGCTGGAACGCCGCGAGCTTTCCAAACTGCTCCGTGAGCTTCGCGCGCCCCTTTGCAGTCTTGGCCCACGGCGTACCGATGTCGGTCACGAGCTGGTCGATCAGGTGCTGCGTCGCCTCTGCGCGTGCCTCGGGAAGCGCCGCATCTACTTCCGCCAGCGAGCTGCGACCGACGAAGTACATGTTCTCGTCGTCGTTCGACACGGGTTGGTCGGCCCATCCCGGGGGCAGCGCAGCATGCGGGGTCGGCTCTGGATCCGGCGTGCGCGCGTCGGGCGTGATGACGACCTTCTCTTGGACCGGGGCCACGATCTGCTGCGTCTTGGGCGTCGGCTTCTTGTTCCCTACGAGCTTGAACACGATGACGGCGAGGACGATCGCCCCCAGCACTCCGAGGATCACGGGCCGGTATTTGCGAGGCACACGCTCCCACGGGGAGTGGAGCTCGCCGAGTGGCACGGGTGGCAGCGAGACCGCGAGAGAGGGATCGATCAGCGGCGCCGACGGTGCATGCGGGATGAGCAACGACGACGGTCGCGGTGGCGGCGGGGCGAGCTGCTCGCGCACCTTCTGCAGGTATTGGTCGATGACGGGCTCGATCGTCAGCTCGAGGCGGTTGTCGCAGCGCTTGCACAACGCCGTCGGACGCTGACCGTCGATGACGTCCTTGGTGAGGCGGACCGTCGCCGTGCGCGCGACGTTGCACGACGGGCAGAACGCCGGCACGACGATCGACTTGATCTCGATGTCGTCGGCCCAACGGTTGACGAAGCGCTCGACAAGTCCCACGGGCGCGCTCTCGATCGTGCTCGGCTTCTTGCACTGTGCGGTACGCAAGTGGAAATCGAGGCCCTGCAAGCCGCTCGGCTCGACGGCCGTCACCGACGAGAGGTCGATGACCATGCGTCCGTCGATGTTCTCGAACAGGCGGCGCCAGCGAATGTTCAGAGAGAGCCGGCCCGTCACGCGAATACGCGCCACGTCGCCCTCCATCACCATCTCGACATCCTCGGCGGCGCGCATCTGATCCTGCGCACACATCGCGCGATGAAGCGTCTTGATCTCGGGCGGCGTGATCGAGCGCGTGTTCGCGCCTGGGAACGCTAAGTACGAGCGTGGATCGTCGTCGAACTTGCCGTGACCGTTGCAGCGCGGACAGCTCACTTGCGATGGAGAGACGCTCCCGATCTCTTGCGCGTCGAGATCTACGTCGAACAAGCGCTCGAACGGCTTGTTGCAGTCCTGGCAGAGGTACGGAGCGAAGAACGACAGCAGCTTCGCGCCGCCGTCGAACGCACGGATCATCGTCAGCTGATTGACGACCGATTCCGAGCAGCGTGCGAGGTAACACTCGGTGAGGTCTGTCGCGGCTTGGAACATCGCGAGCCACTCGCGGACACCAAACGACGTGACACGCGCGACCTCCGAGAGATCGAGGATCACGCGACCGCGCATCATCTTCGCGACGACATCTCCCTTGAACGTCTCGGTGATGCGGCCGCGAATCGTGACAACGCGCAGACCATCTCTGTCCGCTTCGTCGAACTGGCTGTCCGTGATCTCGGAGCGCGGCGTCCGCACGATCGGACCACGCGGTTCCTCGAGAGCGGTCTCGAACGTCGAGGGACTGATCAGCTCGCTGACACGCGAGGCCTCCTTCGGCGGCGGCGGCGGCGGCTCGACCTGCGGAACGGTGAGAGCCGTCGCGAGGATCTGTGTCGAAACAGCCACCGCGGGCTGTGTGGCTACGTCGGTCTCGACGGCAAACTGGCTCAGCGCTTCGGGGGACGGCGGTGGTGCCGCGGCGATCTCGGACGATTTGCGAACGAGCTCCGTGCGCATGATCGGTGTCATCGATTCGGAGATGACGAGCAACGACATCGCTTGGTTGTGCAGCTCGGCCGTGCCGTTCGCGCCAGACGGAGAAATCTCGCCGTAGGCATAGAAGCCGGTGAGCAGTGCGCGCTCAGAGCGGAACGTGTCCGTGATCGCCTCGAGCTCTTCCTCGGTATGCGCGCCGAGCATGTTGCGGCGGCCAACGCACGAGATCGCGACGACGAGAGACTCCGGCGATGCGGGCGGACCGCTCTCGTTCGCCATCAACGCCGCGTGCGTGGCGCCGTTGATCAAGCGTTCGACGTCGGCCTTCATGAATTGCGCGATATGCCCCGTCGGCACATCACCCGCGAACACCAGCGACGACGTGGCTTCGTCGATCCCCACGAGCGTGCGCACGATCTGGTGGTCTGTCACCGGATCGCGCACGGCGAGCGGCAGCGAGAGACCCGAGGCAGGGAGCTGCGCGGCACGCTCGCCGAGGTACTCCTTGTAGATCTGCAGCGCGGGACGGCCGTCGAGCTCGAACAGCACGTTGCCGTCCGACTTGGTGATCGTGCGCTTGAGACCAAAGCGATCCCAGCCTCCGCGCGCGCCGTGACCGAGCACGACGTGGTTGCCGTAGAAGCCAACAGCAGCGATGCGATTGCCACTGACCTCTTTGCCAGCGAGCACCCACGTCGACGAGAACTGCGTCCCGTCACCTGCGAGACCACCCGCGATTGGAATCTGTCCCTCGAGCTCGGCATTGAGCCCCGCGACGAGCTCCGAACCATTGATCCCGAGACCGACGGACAAGAGGAGCACTCCGCGCAGCCCCGGATGTGCGGCGAGCGACGCGGCCATGCGCTGAGCGACGGCGCGGACGCTCTCGCGCTCTCCGACCTTCTCGGTGGCGAGGCGGATCTCGGTGCGCGCGAACCGGGTGACGGAGATAGACAACGAGCTATCGCGAACGTCGTGCCCGTAGATCTCACCTGCCGTCGAGCAACCGAGGATGACCGAGTTGGGATACGCGCTCCACAGCGCGTCGAACACCGGTTTCTCGCGCGACAGCTCCGGCGCACCGAATGCGAGCACCAGCGTCTTGGGCGAGTCGAGCTCCGGCACGAGCGGCGTCGACCAGGCGAGCTTCTTCGCGTCGTACAGCGCCGAGCGGACGGTGTATCCCGCTGGTGCGACGACCGGTATCGCAGGCGGTGTGGCCCGAGGCAGACGCGATGGCGCCGGATCCGCCGCGCGCGCCTCCGAGAACACGGTCAGGCTGAGCGTCTGATTGTGGAGCGCGGGCGCACCATCGTTCGGCGAGATCTGACCGTAGCCGTAGAACCCCGTGACCGCGGTGCGCTGCGCGTGCAGGCCTTCGCGCAGCTGCGAGATTTCTTCGCCGCTCCACAAACCGAGAATCTTGCGGCGCGAGAAGCACGAGATCGCGAGCGCGAGACAATCCACCGAGACAGGCGCACCGGTCTTTGTCGCGGCGGATGCAGCGCGCGCGCCGCCTTCGATCAGGTTTTCGAGATCCGCGGTGAGCAGCTTTGCGACCTGCCCGTTGCGCACTTCACCGGCGAGGATCAGCGCGCCGTCCGCCTCGTCGATGTTGATCACCGAGCGAATTACCGGCGTCGCGCTGCCCGTATGGACCGCGAGCGGAAACCATACCGACACGTCCGGAAGCTCATCACCGCGATCGGTGAGCGCCGCGCGATACACCTCGACAGCCGGCTGATAGTCGAGCTCGTAGATGTAGTTGCCCTCGCACCGGGTGATGACCCACTCCGCTTCGAGCGGGATCCAATCGGAGCTCGTGCCGTGACCAATGACGACGTTCGGCCCGTAGAAGCCGACAGCTGCGACCGAGCCGCGCTTGAGCGAGCCACCGACGGTGAGCCACGTCTGTTTGAAATCGAGACCATCCGCGGCGAGGCCACCCGTGACGACGACGCTCGGGCCGAGGGCCGTGCCGAGCGCGCGGGAGAACGCCGCACCGTCGACGGAGAGTCCATCGCACAATGCGAGTACCGCGCGGAGTCCCTGCTTGGACTGGAGCTTCTTCGCGAGCTCGTCACCTGCCCGCTGGCTATCGGCCACGGTCGCGCAGTCCGCGGAGACGAGCATCAGGTCCGTGCGATCGAAGCGCGTGACGGTGACCGCGAGCGAGTTGTCTCGCACGGCCGTGCCGTGGATCTCGCCGGCCGTCGAGCATCCAATGACGAGCGATCGGGGATATGCGCGCGCGACCTCGACGAGCAGATCCGGTTGGCTCTGGACACTCGGCGCGCCGAACACCGTGACCAACGTGCGCGGCGAGTCACCCGCCGGGAACCTCGCGCTCCAGCGCCGTTCCGCGAGGTCGTACGTGAGCGACTGGACCTGCATTGCCTAGCTGATCGACGTGACGACGAGCGTGAGGTCGTCGTTCGCGGGCTGCGTGCCGCGAAATTGGGTCAGCGCTTCCACGAGCGCGGCGCACACCTTGGGAGCTCCTTGCGGTGCGGTCTTTTGCACGACCGTGCGTAGGCGGCGCTCCGTGAAGCGCTCGGACTTCTCGTTCTCCGCTTCCGTCACACCATCGGTGAAGCACACGATGACATCGCCAGAGTGCAGCTCGACTTGCGAATCCTCGTACGTCGCCCGCGGCGAATCACCGAGCTGTGGTCCCTCCGCCATGATCGGGTGAGTGATCGCGTTGCGCACCAGAATCGGGAACGGATGTCCCGCATTCGCGACGGTCAGCGAGCGCTTCGCCGGATCGAGCACCATCGCGACGCTCGTCATCATGATCTTGCGGCGCGCCATCCGATACAACGTCTGATTCAACAGCGCGAGCAAGCGGCTCGGCGTCAGCGTGTCCGCCATCAGCTGCAGCGCGACGTCGCAGGTGGCCTTTGCGACACCCGAGATGAGTGCGCTCGAGATGCCGTGCCCCGTCACATCTCCGACGACGACGAGCGCGCGGCCGTTGGGAAGAGCCGCGACCGTCCACAGATCGCCACCGCATTCCTCGGCAGGCTCGAAGTGGCCAGAAAAGCGCATCTGCTGCATCTCGATCGTCGCCTGCGGTGGGATCAGCAGCTGCTGCACGGCGCGCGCGACCTCGAGCTCCTTGCGCATCGAGACGTCGCTGCTCGCCTTGGCGAGCGAGGTGATCAGCTGATCAGCGACGCTCAATACGTTGTCGCGAATCCCGGAGACTTCGATGCCCTTGTCGGCCGAGCGCGTATCGTCGAGGATCGCCTGCAGTCGCTTCGCGAGCTCGATCTTCGCGCCGTTCTGATCCTGCTGCAGCGTCGCGAGGAACGTCGCGAGCGATTCACTGATGCCGTTGATGACCGCGACGAGCGCATTCCGCTGATTCTCCAGCCGGCGGCGCAGCTCTTCCATTTCCTGCGTCGATAGCTCGATAGACCGCGAGAGCAGCGCGCGATCGTTCGCCATGTGCGTGTAGTGCTCGTTGACCTGATCGACAAACTTCTCCCACTCGGGAGAGCTCTCCACCTCGGGCGGAAGCGGTAGGCGCTTCAGCTGACGAACAAGCAATGGGTCGAGGATCTTCGAGCTCACGGGCGGACGAGCTGCCTCGCTGCCGCGTCGAGCTCTTCGTAGCTCGCCGGGCGATGGTCACGCTGCTTTGCGAGCATCCACATCACGAGGTCGCGTAGGCCCGAGTGAATGTTCGACGGCAGCGGCGGGACCTGCTCGAACAGATGCGCATCACTCGACCGTTGAAAGTTGGAGTCGTTGAACGGCAAGCGACCGGTGAGCGCCTGATACGCGGTCACGCCGAGCGAGTAGATGTCCGTTCTAAAGTCGACTTCCTTGGGGCGCTGCAATTGTTCCGGCGACATGTAACCGACGGTGCCGACGACACCGCGCGCACCACCGTCGTCGATCGCAGAGCTCGACGAGCGCGCGAGTCCAAAGTCCGTCAGCTTCGTCACGCCGTCGCGCGTGAGCAGGATGTTCGACGGCTTGATGTCGCGGTGGATGATGTTCTCCGCGAGCCCCGCCTGGAGCGCCTCGGTGACGTGGCGGATCACGCGCACGACCATCTTTGCCGGGAGACCACCGCGTCGCTTGATCATCACGGACAGGTCGGGACCGTCGACGTACTCCATGACGATGTACGTGAATTCGCCGCTCTCGACGTCGAGGACGCGCACGACGTGCTTGTGATCGATCCGGGCCGCGAACCGGGCCTCTTCCCGCAACAGACGCGACAACGTCGGACGCAGCTTGGCGACACTCGGTCGCATCAGCTTGATCGCGACGTGCGTGTCGAGGATCAGGTGGCGCGCGCGATAGACGACCCCGAATCCACCGATTCCGAGGACGGCCTCGAGCTTGAACTTATCGACGATCGCGCCCACCTCGGGCAGATCGGGCTCCTTGCTGGACGCTTGCGCCGCGACGAGCCTATCGGTCGTGCGCACCGCTCGCTGCGAACGCGGCGCGGTCTGGATAAACAGCTCGCCCGGGAGATCCGGCGACACGTGCGGAAGATTGATAGCGAGGAACTGCGATATCTCGACATCACCAAGGCGGATCATCGAGAAGCCGCCCACAGCCGCATCACGCCGCCGATGACATCACGAGGATCTTCGAGGCGACCAGGCATCGCGATGTACCGAAAGCTGTCTTCGATGAGCCTGGCGAGCGTCGCCTGCAACGCGGGGCCGCCGAGCGCGACGACGACCGGTTTGTGAGGCAGCTCGATGCGCGCCGTGAGATCCGCGAGGCGCACCGGTTCGAGACTCACGAGCTCACCGCGCGGCGGCACGACGATGATGCCGTTTGGCAGGTGCTCGGGGAGCATGCCGCTATCGTCCATGTCGACGAGCGTGATGATGATCGAGCCGTTCGGCGTCTCGAACACGAGATGGAGACGGTGATCGATGCCCTTGGCGAGCGCGGACTCGAGGACCTGATATCCGGGCGGGCTCGCGAGCGTAAGCATGCCTTGCACGCCCTCCGAGAGCGACGACCACAGCTCGATGCGGAACTGCGTCTGCGCCGACGTCGGAATCGCGTCGGCGAGCACGAGATCTCCGAGCATGTACGGATCGGCGACCGCGACGGAGAGGCGCGACGTCATGTCGGCAATCGGTGGCGGCTTGCTGTCGGATGACGTGCGGCTGCGGAGGTCGATCGAGGACTTCACGATCCCCAGCTCGCGCAGACTCGCCGCCGTCGAAGTGATGGTCGATTCGAGACCGACGCCCGACTCCTTGTCGCGGACCTGCGAGTCTTCGCGGATCGCGGATTCGAGCAGCATCTCGGAGACGCGCATGACGATCGTGCGCGGCGCATCAGCGACCTCGCCGGGCTCGAAGCGATAGAGGCCGCCGTTGTACTGGAGCAGGACAAAGAACGCGTCGGCACCGGTGATGTTGCCGACCTCGGCGTGAACGAGACGACCTCCCTCGAGAATGACGCGACCCGTCGCCGGACCGACGCTGATGTGCAGGACGCCGGACTTCCGCGTCAGCTCGAGCATCGTGAGGATGTCCGGAATCGGTACCTGCGACGCATCGCCGGCGAGGCCCGTCACACCGCGCACGTTCTCCATGCGCGCTTTGTTGCGAGCCGAGATCACGTTCTGCACGCGCACGCGCAGCTCGTCGGAGTTGAACGGCTTCACGAGGTAGTCGGTCGCGCCGACCATCAGCAAGCCGATCTTTGTCGTGTTCGCGCGATCCGCGCTGACAAACACGAACGCGGGCGCACCGGGACCGCACAGCTCCAGCGTGCGGCGCACGAGTGTGATGCCCGGCATGTCGGCGAGTAGCGAGTCCGCGACGATCACGTCCACGCGCACGCGGCGCATGATGTCGAACGCCGTCTCACCGTCGCGCGCCCACTCGATCGAGTACTTGTTGGTCCCGAGTGCGATCTCGATCGCCCGCTGAGACACCTTGTCACCGTCGACGATCAGCACGCACGGGCGCTGGTCAGCGCGCGGCGGAACAACGATCGCTGGCCGTGACTGTGACGGTTTCACTTATTCTCTCCCCCCGTGATCGCGTGCGATGCGACCACCCGCTTCCAGCTCTGCAGGCGCTAACAACTTCGCGAGATCCACGAGCACGCCCGTGGGTGTACCGGCGAGCTCGTCGATACCCTCCGTCGAGAACGCACCAGCGAGCGCGCCTGGACGCGCCGTGTACAGCTTGCTCGGCAGGGGACGCACCGTCGGAAGCTTGCGCACCGTGACGCAGTGGTCGACCCGTAGCCCGAACCGGCGCGTCGCACCACCGAACTTTGCGTCCACGAGGACCCATGCCTTTGTCGACTGACCGTAGGAGAAGAGCTGCCCGAGGTCCCAGCCGGGAATCGTTTGCCGATCGAGCTCGATCGACCACAGATTCGTCTCCATCTGCCGCGCGGGCAGATCCGCGGACGCATGGATCTGGAACACCTGCGTCGCATCCAGCGCGACGAGGAGCTCTCCACACTTGGCGAGGAGCGAGAGCGTCACTTCTTCGCCAACCTACCGAGCACTGCGTTGAGGATCTCGGGTGAGAACGGCTTGGTCAGGTACTCCTTGGCGCCCATCGTGATCGCTTGGTCGATGTGCTTCTGGCCGGAGCGAGACGAGATGACGACGACCGGGATCGACTGATACGCGGGCAGAATCTGCATCTCGCGGATCAGCTCGTAACCGTGCATGCGCGGCATTTCGAGGTCGGTGAACACCAACGAGAACGCCATGGAGCGCAGCTTCTCAAGTGCGTCCTGGCCGTCGACCGCCGTCACGACATCGACGTCGAGGCCGGTGAGCATGCGCTCCGCGACCTTGCGCACGGAGAGCGAATCGTCGACGAACAACACGCGCAGGCGGCCGACCGGGACGCGAACGACCTCGGAGACCTCGATCCGCGTCTGCGTTGGCACCGGGACGGACGTATCGATAATTCCGAGGACATCCTCGGGCTCCGCAACTGGCACCACCTCTGCGACGGAGTGGTGCTCGGAGTGATGCGACTCGTGCTCCGACTCGACGTCGGGCAGGTCCATCACGGGCTGCGATCCACGGGCGACAGGCTCCCGACGCGCGCCACCGCGCCCACCGATCGTCTCCGCCTCGAGGACGCCCGGGACGTCGATGATCAGCGCGAGCTCGCCATCGCCGCGCGACGTGGAGCCCGAGAACAGCGGGTGTCCCTCCAGCAACATGCCGAGTGACTTCACGACGATCTCTTCCTGACTGACGATGTCGTCGACCTCGATCACGACGCGCTCACCACCGACGACACAGACGATCATGACCGCGCCACTCGGGTTGGTCTTGAACATCGTCGGGTCGAAGATCTTCGCCATCTGGTGCACCGGAATCATCCGCTCGTTCATGCGCACGCGAAGGCGGCCAAACGAGTCGACGATCTCGACCGCACCGCGGGCAACGATGGTCTCCGCGTACGCGATCGGGATCGCGAGGAGGATCCCTCCCACGCGCGCCAGAACCGCCTGCGTGATCGACATCGACAGCGGCAGCGTGATGCGGAACGTCGTCCCGACACCGCGCTTGGTCGTGATCTGGATGGAACCATTCAGGCGATCGATCGCGCGCTTGACGACGTTGCCACCGACACCGCGACCCGCGACATCATCCGCGCCTTCGGCGGTGGAGATGCCACGCGCAAAGATCAGGTCGACAACGCGTGCATCGTCGACTGCAACGTCCGACGGGATCAGCTTCTTCTCGATGCCGATCTGCCGGAGCTTCTCGAGGTTGATGCCAGCACCGTCATCGGCCACTTCGAGCACGATCTCGCCGTGCTCCTGCTTCGCGCTCATCGAGATACGGCCGACGCGCGGCTTGCCGAGCTGCTCGCGCCTCTCGGGAGTCTCGACACCGTGCGCGACCGCGTTGCGGACCATGTGTAGCAACGGCCCGTACAACGCGTCCGACATCGACTTGTCGATCGCGAGTTGATCACCTGTCGTGACGAGCTCGACCTCGCGATTCGTCCGATGCGCTGCATCACGGATCGGCGGACGCAGGCGCGAGAACAGCGTATCGACCATCAGCATGCGCGCGCGCGTGATCTCGCTCTGGAGACCCGTCGCGATCGTGCTGAGCATTTCCGCGTCCTCGGTGAGCAGCGTCATCTCGGTGCCCATGTCGCGGCGCACCTCGTTGATGTCGCTCGCTGCCTCGTCGAGGCGACGCGAGAGAACGTGGATCTCTTCGTATTGATCGAGCTCGAGGCTGCCGAAGCCCGGGTCCACAGCATTCGATGCAGCGAACGATCCGTCCGAGTGCAGCAGCGAGCCAGTGCGGCGGATGCGGCCATCGAGATTCGTGAACTGCGTCGACTGCGCGAAGGTATCGATGAGGCTCGTGACCGCGCCGTGGCGCGAGACATCGTCCTCCTGCAAGCGCTGAAGATTGCCAACGCGCGAGAGCATGCGTGAACGGCACACGACGAGCTCGCCGGCGAGATCGAGCAGGCTGTCGAGACGATCCGCCGCGACGCGAACGAAGCGGCGATCGCCGGCGTCTCCACCAGCGTGCTCGATGCTGACCACCTCTGGCACCTCCGACGCCTCTGCTTCGGATGCTCTGCTGCTGTCGTGGTGCGAGGAGCCCTTGTCTGCGGTCGCGGACCACGCGGAGTCGTTCGGCTCGATCCACGACGCCCCGGTGACCTTGCTTCCCTGTCCGCCACCCTGCGAGCCGCGCTCGATGCCGAGCTTTGACAGCTGCTGCTGCGTGCGGTCGTGATCGACGGCAATCTCGCCGTCGCTACCCGCGCGCTTGATGTTCTTCTTGATGCCCTCGTTGATCTCCGAGAGTGCGCGAACCACGCCGCGCGCATCGGGCACCGTCGGTGACGCGACCATGCGCTCGAGGAACGTCTCGATGATGTGCAGCTGCTGACCGAGCGGAGTGAGGCCGACGGCGTTCGTCGCGCCCTTCAACGTGTGGTAGCTGCGGAACAGATTGGAGACCTCGACCGTCGGGCGCTGCGACCGCTCGAGCTTGGTGAGTGTCTGCTCGAGCTCTTCGAGCAGGCCTGTCGACTCTTCGAGGTACACGTCCCACTCGCCTTGCGGCGGCAGGTTGATGCGCACGAGCGACATTCCCTTGGTGGAACCGCGCGGTGCCTGCGTCGTGACCATCCCCTTGATCTGCTCGAGCACGCTCGAGAGCGCGTCCGGATCGACGCGGTCGAGAGCTTCACACAATGCCTGACCACGCGATGCGACGGCTGCAGCCTGCGCCTCACCGACGATGAGCGCAGAGCCCTTCAAGCGGTGCAGGATGCGCTCGAGACGCGTCGTGAGGACGCCGCGCGCCGTGCCGGCCGTCTGACGGATCTGCTGCAAGAGGGCGCGTGCTTCTTCGAGAGAGCTCGCCGCCTCTTCGCGGAAGATCACGCGCGGTTCGTCGTCGTCGAGCGCTTGCTTCTCGTCCACCGCAGGCGCGGCTCCCGCCCCTTGAGCGAGGTCCGGCACCGAGAACGCGATGAACTGCTCGGAGCGCTCGCGGAGCTTCTTCAGCGACGCGGGATCGAATGACGATGCGCGAAGACGCTCGACGTCGGCGTGGAGGTCCTTCGCCTGGTTCGCGATCTCGTCCAGGCCGACGGACGCGGCTGCGCCCTTGAGGAGATGGAAGAGACGAGCGCAATGCGTCGCTGCTTCGCGATCTGCGCTGTTCTGCTCGAGGCGCGCGAGGTAACCGCGCAAGTTCGTGAGTGCCTCGCGTGCCTCGCCTTGGAATACCTCGAGGAGCTCCGCGTCGATGGTCATCGCGGGAGGCGTGGGTGCGGGCGCCTGCTTGGGCGCTTCGACCACCGGGGGCTTCTTCGCTTCGACCACGGCGGGCTTGCGCGGAGGAACCGGTGGCGCAGCCGACACCTGCGTGTCGTCCCAACCGTCGTCATCGTCTTCCTTCGGAGCCACAACTTTCACCGGCGGCGCCTTCGGGAGCGGTGGCATCTTGGGGATCGGAATCGATACCGATCCACTGCGCTCGCCCTCGACGAGCTGCGGCGCAGACATCTGCTCGAGCGTGTCGGCGATCTCCTTGATCGCCACGTCGAGCTTCTTATCGAGCGCGTTCTTGCGGATTCCCGACTCGGTCTTGCGACCGGCGAGCTCGTGCTCGAGCATCACGCGCAGATCAGAGCTGCCCTCGAGACACGTGCCCGCGATCTTCTTGAGACGCGCGATGTGCGCGCGCAGTGCGTTGACCGATTCACTCGCGAGAGTCGCGATGTCCTCGAGTCGGCGCGCCGTGCTCGCCATCGTGTCCACCCCCACCAACGACGACGACCCCACAATTCCGTGGAGCCCGACGACCATCGCGTTGATCGGGGGCAACCACGTACGATCGGCAGGCGCCAGAGCGGTCGCAGAAGCGATCGCCTTGGAGCCTTTTTCGATCTCGGTGAGGAAACGCGTGATGTCGTTCGTGAACGACTCGCGCACGTCGTCGAGGGTGAAGCTCATGGACTAGCGGCTCCCGGAGACCCGGAACTGACCGATCGACTTGCGAAGATCGGCCGACAAACGCACGAGCTCGTTGATGGTAGACACCGTCGAGTCTGCGCCTTGCTGCGTGTCGTTGGCGATGGAGCTGACAGCTTCCATCGTCTTCGCCACCTTCTGTGCCTGATCGACCTGCTGCTTCGACACGTTGGAGATGCCGACCACCAGGCCTGCAGACTGATCAGATGCAGCGCGGATCTTGCGGAGCGACTCACCGGCGGCGGCCACCGAACGAGACTCCTCTTCCACGACCTGCGTCTGCTGCTCGATCGCTTTGATCGTCTCGTTGGTCTCGGCCGTGATTGCCTTGACCAGCTTCTCGATGTCCTTCGTCGCGTTCGTGGCTCGCTCGGCGAGCTTGCGAACTTCGTCGGCGACGACGGAGAAACCACGACCATGCTCACCGGCGCGAGCTGCTTCGATGGCGGCGTTGAGCGCGAGCATGTTCGTCTGCTCGGAGATGCGAGAAATCGTACCGACGATGGACGTAATCTCCATCGAGCGATCGCCGAGGTTCTTCATCTTCTTGGCACCCGACTGCACGTTCGCGCGGAGCGCGTCCATGCCGTGGATGACGTTCTCGACGGCCTTCTCGCCCTGCTCGGCAGTCTCGGCCGTGCGCTTCGTCGCTTGCGAGGCGCCTTCTGCGTTCGACGACACCTGCGTGATCTGCTGGGCAACCGTTTCGACCAACTGGCGAGCCGCCGACACTTCCTTGGCCTGGTTCGTCGCGCCCTGCGCCATCTTCCTGGCGACACCGGCGATCGAGTTGACGCCGCGCTCGGTCTCGATGACCTGCTGCGCGACCTCGGACACGAGGCGCTCGAGCGACTCCATCAGGAGGTTGAATGCATCGGCCACGTTGCCGAGCGAGCCGGCCGACGTGTGCGCGCGCACTGTGAGATTTCCATCGGAGGCGTCGGACACGACCTGGAGTAGGTCGACGATGTTCGCCTGCGTCTGCGCAGCTTCATCAGCGATGCGAGCCTGCAGAGCTCGCGCTTCGACGAGGGCCGTATTGATCTGGTTGAAGTCGTCGACGATGTCGGAGATCTCGTCCTTGCTCGCGGTGACGAAGCGCTCGTTCGTACCGGCGATCATGCGGGTCGTCGCAACAGCGAGCGAGCCGACCGAGTCGTTGATGTTGAAGTAGAACGCCGCGAACATGTAGAAGTGCAGGAGCACGGCGAGGATCGTGAACAGCACGCCCTTCGTGCGCTCGCCTTTGTAGGTGCCGACGCGCAACTGCGCGAGCTCCTTCAGAGGGACGTTGTTGTCGTCGTAGAGCTTGTCGAGCTTGTCGAACAGCGCCATCGATGCCGCGAGGAGCGGGCCCATGTCGACCTTCGGGGCCGCGGGCACGGCCGCACCGTCCGCCGCGGGGACCTGAATCGCCGCGTTGATAACGGGCCGGATGTGCTGATCCCTGACGACCGTCGTCAGATCGCCGACGGCCTTCTTGAGCTCGTCGAACGGTCCCTTCAGCAGAGCAACCTTGGGATTGTTACCGAAGTCCTTGGTGTTCTCGATGGCGGTCTTGAGATCGACCGTCTCCGTCAAGCCCGTCGAGCCGTTCGCATCCGTGAGCGAGCTCGTGATCAAGTAGACCCAGTCGGTCTTGTCACCCTGGAGTCCGATGAGCGCGAGCGAGGTCGCCGTCGCGAGATCGATACCGATCGTCGGTCCCTTGGCGACCGCGATATCCATCAGCCAGTACGAGTCGAGATCGGGATCGAGAATCAGGTTCGAGAAGTTCGCGATGAAGTTCACGACAAAGTCGTTCGAGACACCGAGGGCACTCGCATGCGCCGCGTTGATGTCCGCCGTCGTGCCCTTCTTGGAGATGTCGAGCGTCTTCGCCCACTCTGCCTTGAGATCGTCGAGGCGCTTCGCGACCTTTTCGTTCGCATCGCCGACCGACAGCTCGAAGCGCGCATCGTGTCGATACTTCTTGTTGACCTCGTCGAGGCGCGCGATCAACTGATTCGCTTTCGCTTCGGAATCAGCTTCGACGCTGGCCATGTCTTTGTAGCCCAGCGATCGAGCGACAGACGCGACCCAGTGACGCTCCTGCTGATCGAGCAGGTCGTGCATCGGATCCATGTAGACCATGCCGAGAACCTCGCCGTCGTTGAACACGAGCGACTTGGTTGCAGCGGTGTACTGCTGGAACGCGACGTAGAGCGGCGGGAGAAGGAGGACAACGCCGATGACGGTGAACTTCGCGACGTAGCGAAGCTTCGACATCAACCACATCGCGGGGTAGTGGATGGCGCGTACGATCTGAAGCGCGACGCTCTGATTTTGCTGGGTCATATTCTCTGGTCTCCTAAGTACGGGTCAGCGGAAGCGAAGACGGTTGAGCGCGCCCAAGATGAGCGAGCTGTCGAGCACGGTCAGCAGACCGCCGCGCTCGTCGGGCATGAACCCGAGGACCTCGGGTGGTTCACGCTCTGGGTCGGCGTGAATGAAATGAGATTCCTCGTACCGCGTCACGCCGAGGACACGGTCGATGGTGAGTGCACACACAGTCTGGTGATTGCGCACGATGACAAGCGCGGTGGCCCGCGACGGCTCGGCGGTGATCCCGAGCAAGGTGTTTGTATCGACGAGCGCGACCGTGGCGCCGCGCAGTGAGAACACACCTGCCACGGGGGCTGGCGCCTGGGGTACGGGGAACACCGTGCCGACCGTGACGACCTCGCGCACGAGCGCGACGTCGAGCGCGTACGACCGACCGGAGATCGAAAAGCACACGAGGTTTTCCATCGTGCGCTGCTGGCCACGACCTCCCGTCATGCTCCTCGATCCCGCACTGCCGGCCGACTGGCCGACGGAGCCGCTCGCCGC
This sequence comes from Kofleriaceae bacterium, assembly GCA_036499725.1. Taxonomy (GTDB): domain Bacteria; phylum Myxococcota_A; class Polyangia; order Haliangiales; family Haliangiaceae; genus JABFXX01. Next base: position 33,522 of record DASYDE010000013.1, on the reverse strand, counting down.
GCTACTGCTCATCGGCAGTACCTCTTGATCATGTCCTCGACGGCCGTCGCGTTCCACGGCTTGCCGATGTGCTCGGTGGCGCCCTGCTTCTTGCCCCAGAACACGTCGGAGTCCGTCGCCTTGGAGGTGACGAGCACCACCGGAATCTGCGAGGTCTCGGGATCTTTGCGCAGATGACGGCAGGTCGCGAATCCGTCCATGACGGGCATCACGACATCGAGGAAGATCATCGCCGGCTTGTGCTGCTTCGCGAGATCGATCGCCTGCTTACCGTCGCTCGCGAGAATCGCGCGATGACCGGAGTTGTTCACTACGCGAGCCATCAGTTCGCGATCTGTCTGTGCATCATCAACTACAAGAATCACTGCCACGGGTCTCTCCTCTGTGTGTTCACGGCATGCTCAGCAGGCGTTCGAGATCGTTCACGTGAATTGGTTTGACGAGGACGGCATGCATCCCCAGGCTGATCATCGCGTCGAGCTCCGCCGGGTTCGGCGTGTCCAGCACGGCGACGAGAACGATGTTCCCGGCCGTCGCGAGAGGAGCGAGCTCGGTGGGCGCGACTCCAGATGCTGTCCACATGCGCGAGTTGATCAGCACCATGCGGACGCGTTGCTTCAAGACGATCGAGGCGAGATCATTCGCGCGCCCGATCACGACGGTCTCGATCGGCGCGGGACGCTTCTGCAAATGCGCTCGGACCGAGGCGATGAAGCCGTTCGCGTCGTCGTCGAGAACGGCGACCGCGCCGCCATCGACGTCGGTAATGCCAGACGTCTGATCGCTGCGGATGAGATCCACGTTGCGAAGGCGCGCGAAGATCGCTGCCGCGCGATCGCTCGAGATGTTGCTCTTCGCGAGGATCTCGCGAACGCTCGTGCGGCCGTCGATGATACCGAGCAAGCGCTGCTCGTCACCTTCGAGACGCGAACCGGCGAGCTTCTCGGAGAAGCGCGGGGTGCGATCGTAGATCTCGTCGAGAAACTTCGCGTCGAGCTTCGGGCCGACGGCTTGACGACGCTGCCGCGCGAGCGCGATCGACGTGACGGAGATCGGTCGACCGAATGCTTCCACATGGTCCGGCAACGTGGCGACGGCTTGCCACCAGAACCGACCGGCTGCGGCTCCGAGAACTTCATCGAGCATGCGCGTGCTCTCGCGCTGCATCGCGATCGGCAGCTCGCCCGCGCGACCACCACCGGCCTGCGCTTGTGACACCAGCTCGGGTGTTCCACCGGCATGGACCATCACGATCTCGCCGCGCCGGATGTAGATGTTGATCTGCTCGGCGAGCTGGACGGTCAAACTGCCGGTCATCGCGGAGCTCGCGAGCAAGCGGAGCAGCTCCAGCAGCGGCGTCTGCATGAGGTTGCCGCGCAGCTGGAGATCATCCGTCGGTGCGCCTTCCACCATCGGCGGCGCGATCGTCTGTCGCGTGCGTGGACGGGCGCGCGCCGCGGGCATCGGCGGAGGCGTGGACTCGGGCACGACCTGCAGCGGCGCCGTGCTCGTGCCTTTGATCGCCGACTCGAGGCGCGAGCGAATCTCTGCCGGCGTGAACGGTTTGCCGACGAAATCGACAACCGCGGGGAACTTGCGGAACGAGTCGAAGATGCTGACCTCGTTCGCGCTCATCACGACGACCGGCACCAGCGCGGTCACTTGATCGTCGGAGAGCAGCTGCACGACCTCGGTGCTCTCGAGATCCGGCAGCAAGTAGTCGAGAAGGATCACGTCGGGCCGCGACGAGCGCGCGCGAGTGACGCCATCGCTGCCCGTTGCCGCGAAATCGATATCGAAGCCCGTGCCCCGCATCGCGATCTCGACGAGCTTGCGCAACGTCGTGCTGTCGTCGATCACGAGGACGCGGGAGACGCTCATCGGATCTCCAGCACTGCGGTTGCGAGTGCGCCGTGCTCGGCCGTGATCTGCGCGAGCGTGCCGATCGTCGCGGGCCCACCCTCGGCGACGACATCGGTCACCGGCGCGAGGATGTCGCTGACGTCACCAGGAGCGAGACCCGCGATCAGCTGATCCTGCGGGAACCCGCTGATGCGCAGGAAGCGCTGGCCGGAACCGAGCGTCGGATTGATCTGCCAGCGTGTCGGCAGGCGATGCGGCGAGCACATCCAGAGAGGCACATCGCGGCGCGGCCAGTACACGCGCCACTCCGCGGTGTCCTGTGACAAATGGATCGCAGCTTGGTCGCGACCGAGCATCCCCGCGAGCTCGGCGGCGAGCTTTCCGTCGGGAATGTCTGCCGTGATCGTGCGTACAACGTCGTGAATGTCGGCGGAGCCAAACAGCAGCGTCACGCCGTTGCGCTCGTGGATCTGGATCGGCAGCGACGACGAACCACGCGACCACGCTGCCCAGTACGCCCTGCGCAGGACTTCGAAGCGGCTGGATGCATCGGGCGTCGAGAGCGGCGTCTCTGCATCGAGCGCTGCGCGCAACACGGCGACGAGCCGCGCGCGATCGATCGGCGGCGACAATAGTGTTACGCGCCCATCGGCGAGATCGATGCGCGGCTTGATCAGCGGTTCGCTGGAGCACACGACGGCGCGCACACCAGGTGTCGCGTCGAGAAGGCCAACGACATCATCTGGGATGCGGCGGTCGCCGATGTCGATCGACGTGATGACGATCCGAGGCGCGTGACGCGGGATCCCACCGCCCCAATCCTCCGTGGGCAGTTGCAGACTTGAGCATGCAGCCCTCGCCTCGATGAGCAGACTCGGAGCGATGCGCCGCACCGCGAGAGCGATCGTCACGTTGCTCCTCCTTCGAGGACGGCGATCATCATTCGTACATCGATGTATTGAGCGGTCCGCTGATCGCTCAGCGTCGCCGCGCGTCGCCACGGCATGTTCGGCGATCCCGCCGCGACGTTTTCGATCTCGACCAGACCGACCGGTTGGTCGATCTCGAGTGCCCAACGAATTCCGCCGCGCCCTCCGACGAGCAACGCACCGTGAGCGAGACGTGAGCCGACCGCGACATGCTGCGACAGCGAGATCGAAAGGATCGGATCGCCTGCCCACACGCCGATCGCGCACTCGACCCGTTCACTGACGGGCAAACGCGCGCCAACGGCATACTCACCGAGGAGGTCGATATCTTCGGCCGGCAGCACAATACGGCCGTGACCGAGCTTGCACTCGAGTCCCCGCATACGCGCGACCGTGTTCACGATGCCCTCCCCATGGCGCAGGGACCACGTTCCACCGGTTGTGACGGGACTGTCAAAGCCTTCAAGGAAGTGATTGCGCCTCGGAAAAAAGTCGCAAACTTCCGATGGGATATAATGTCCCATCTAGCGACGCGTGGGCACCGAGCCCGTAGATCGAACATCGGCCGCGGCGTCAATAGATCGAGGCCCCTCTTCTATAAGTAGAAGGAGAGCACTCTTCTGGTGATTTCTACGGCTGCTTTTTGGATTCCGCGATCGGCGTTCGCTAACGTGTGCGCATTACGGACCGCTGGGGAGCGGTCCAAAAGGGAGATTACGGATGCGTATTGCCTCGCGACTACTTGTTGCTTCTATTGCCTCGCTCTCGTTCAGCGGCCTTGCGCTCGCGCAGGACGCACCCGCTGGGGACGCGCCTGCGGGCGATGGCACTACTCCTGCCGCCGATCCGGCCGCTGCACCGGCCGCGACTCCGGCGCCTGACGCTGGTGGTGGTGACACGCTCGCCTGGCCGCGCGAAATCATCAATCGTCCTCTGACCCTGCCGAAGGGTCTTCTGCAGGTCGGTGGTGATCTGCTCACTTCGACGAAGCACTTCTTTGACCCCGCGGTCATTCGCGTCCTGGCCGGCTACGGCATCACGGACGACTTCGAGATCAATTTCGGCGCGTATCAGTTCTCGTCGAAGGACGCCGGCAAGGGCAACATCGGCCTGAACGCGGGCTACAAGCTGCTCCGCGGCGCCGCGGGCGGCAAGCTCGAGGTGATCGCGCGCGTCGACGCAGGTTATTCGCTTGGTGAGAACGCCAAGGGTGACCACTATCTCACGCCGCTCGGCATCGGCGCGCACGTGCAATACAACGCGACGCCCAAGATCGCGATCATCTCTGGCGTGCCCGGCGCCTCGCAGCTCCAGATCGGCCTCGATACCGTGCACCCGATCACGTTCGGTATCCCGATCGGCGTCGGCTTCCAGGCGACCCCGGAGCTGTTCCTCGAGGTCGACACCAAGCTCGCGAACCTCGTCATCTCGGACGACAGCACGGGCGAGAAGAGCACGTTCATCTTCTCTGACACCACGCCGCTCTCGCTCACCGCGACGTACAACGCGATGCCCGCGCTCGACATCTACGGCGCGATCGCCTTCGATGCCACGCCCCCGGCTGGCGGCGTTGGCGACACCCTCGTCGTGGGTGCTGGCGTGCGCTACTACATCGGACCGGCCGTGAAGCCGGGTGGCGCGATGACGACGCCTGCGCCCGCCGCGATGTAATTCACCTCTAACCTCTGGTTAGACAGCGCGCTCGACGGAAACGTCGGGCGCGTTTTTCATTTCTGCGGCGCGACCCACGTGCCGTCACCGTTCACGTCGACGAGGATCGGCGCGATGATCGCGTACGGCGTCACGCCCGGGCGCTGCCAGCGGTCGCGCTGATACGTGCCCGTGATCTCGAGTGGCATCGCCGTATCTCCGTCCGCGGTCACACCGATCCACGTGTCCACGTCTCCGATCGCGACGGTGCCGGCCCAATGGAACGTGCGCTGATCGGCGGGGACGTCGAGCTGTTGCACGAGCTGCGGTCCGCCCGCGGCTCCTATCGTGATCCGGATGCGCTCCGCGTGAACGAACGATGCTTGCGCGAGCTCGATGTCGAGCCACACCGTCGTTGCTTTCAGCGTCTCGCCCGGTCCCACGTCGGCCTCGCCCTGCGCCGCTGATGCATGGACGTTCAACCACGGGCCTGTCGTGGCGACGACCCGGTGCGCGCGGATCGCATTCACGAACGAGCTCTCGTCGAAGTTGGCGACGGTCTCGGGAACGTAGACGTAGTTGCGCGCCGTACCGTCGAGCACCCAGTTGAGGTCGTGCGTATCGCTGTTTCCGAGCGGGGCGACGAGCAGCCCGTGATTCATGAACGTGTAGAAGTCGCGCACGCCTTCGTCGAACCGGCGATCACCTTTCGCGTTGAACGCGGTGTAGCCGGCGAGCACCTCCACCGCGTCGAAGCTTGTCGGAAACGGCGGTGGCCACGACGTGCCGTTCCACCCCGTGCCGTCGAACAGCGCGCTGACGCGAAAGCGCGGATGGTTGACCTGCACGAGGGGATGCGTCGGCAGCGCATGCAGCTGGTCGAACAACTGCTGAGTCGACAGCTTGTTCACGTCTGCCTCGGCCATCGCGCCGTTCGCCGGCTTCGTCTTGTCGACGGGTACAGGATACACACCGACGTGGAGCTTCTCGCTCGTCACCTCGTTGGACGCGATCGACGCGACGACGTTCTGGAGTCCCAGCGCCGTGATCTCCTCGTCGAGATCACCGTTGCGATTGTGATCCGACAAACCGATCACCTGGATGCCCGCCGCGACCTGCGCAACGACGCGCTGCGGATTCGGCACCGTCGAGTCGTTGGATGCGTGCGCGTGGACGTGGAGATCCGCGGCGAGCGCGCCCTTCGGCGTCCACGCGCGCGTCAGGGGAATCGCGAGCTCGACCTTGCCCTTCCCCGCCGAGAGATCGACGGTGCCCTTCCATAGATCGTATTCGATGCCTCGCCAGGCCCATACCGTGTACGTGCCATACGGCACCGCGACCGTCGGCGCGCACTTGTCAGCACCGACAGGAATGTCCGCCGTCCCATGCGCGAGGATGAGGCCATCCCACGACGCGATCGCATCGGGCGCGATCTGACACGCGGTCTGTCCCTGTCGCTTGCCGTACACGTCGAGCGTTCCCACGTGCAGTGGAACGCCGTCACTGCCGATCAGCAGCACGCGAGCAGCCACGGCCTGACCATTGTCGGTGACATGCGGAACGAACGTCGTTGTCGAGTACGCATGCCTCTTGCCGCCGGAGCACGCCGCGAACAGCACTGCAATAAGGACGGTCCGCACGAACGCGAACAATACCCGACCCATACCCGATAAAACCGCGACGATTCTCGCGACCAACCTAGAGCGGTTCCCCACTGAACCTACGCGCGGAGGTGCAAGCCGCGCAGTGGAGAACTCATGTCCGTTACCAAGTCGGCTATTGCCTGGATCCTCTCGCTCGTTGCCTTCCTCGCGGTTGCAGCGTGTGGCGACAACATCATTCCTCGAGACGGCGGTGGCCCGATCGGTGATCCTGGCGATTCCAGCAAGGAAATCACGAAGTTCACGATCAATAGCGTGGACGGAACGATCACGGGGACCAGCATCGGGCTGACCCTTCCTTTCGGCACCGACCTACACGCGCTGACCCCGACCATCGAGTTCACGGGCGCGAACCTCCAGCCAGGTACCGGCGTGACCCGCGACTTCAGCGGTCCGGCCAGTTACCAGGTAACCGCCGTCGATGGCAGCACGATCGACTACACGGTCACGGTCACCGCGGCGAGTAGCAGCGCGAAGGACATCACGCAGTTCACGATCAACGGCGTCGACGGTGTCATCAACGGCACCAACATCTCGCTGACGCTGCCGTTCGGCACGGCCGTCACGAGCCTGACACCGGCGATCACGATCACCGGTACGAGCGTCTCGCCCGCGAGCGGCGTTGCACAGGACTTCACCAACCCTGTCGCGTACACGGTCACCGCGGCTGACGGCTCGACCAAGGCCTACACGGCGACGGTCAGCGTCGCGGCGAACAGCGCGAAGGACATCACGCAGTTCACGGTGCTCGGCATCAACGGCACGATCACCGGCACGAACATCTCGCTGACGGTTCCGTTCGGAACCAGCCTGACGAGCCTGACGCCGACGATCGTCATCACCGGCGTCTCGGTGAATCCGGCGAGTGGCGCGGCCCACGACTTCACGTCGGCCGTCACGTACGTCGTCACCGCGGCTGACGGCTCGACGAAGAGCTACACCGTGACCGTCACGGCCGCGCTGAACAGCGCGAAGGACATCACCCAGTTCACGGTGCTCGGCGTCAACGGCACGATCGGCGCGACCACCATCTCGGTGACGCTGCCGTTCGGGACGAACATCACGGACCTCACTCCGACGGTGACGATCACCGGCACGAGCGTGTCGCCCGCGAGCGGAGTCGCGCACGACTTCACCTCGCCCGTCACGTACACGGTGACCGCGGCCGACGGCACCACGAAGACCTATACGGTCACCGTCACCGCGGCGCTCAACAGCGCGAAGGACATCACCCAGTTCACGGTTCTCGGCGTCAATGGAGCGATCGGATCGAACACGGTCTCGCTGACGCTGCCGTTTGGCACGAACCTCACGAACCTCACGCCGACGATCGCGATCACCGGCGCGAGCGTGTCTCCCGCGAGCGGCGTCCCGCACGACTTCACCTCGCCGGTCACGTACACGGTCACCGCGGCGGACGGCTCGACCAAGGCCTACACGGTCTCGGTCAGCCTCTCGCTGAATAGCGCGAAGGACATCACCAAGTTCACGATCCTCGGCGTCGACGGCGTGATCAGCGGAACGAACATCTCGCTCACGCTGCCGTTTGGCACGAACCTGACGAGCCTGACTCCGACGATCGCGATCACCGGCGTGTCGGTGAGCCCCAATAGCGGCGCGGCGCACGACTTCTCGTCTGCAACCACGTACACCGTGACGGCGGCTGACGGCTCGACGAAGGCGTACACCGTCATGGTCTCCGCGGCGCTAAACAGCGCGAAGGACATCACCAAGTTCACCATCCTCGGCGTCGACGGAACGATCAACGGAACGAACATCTCCCTCACGCTGCCGTTTGGCACGAACCTGACGAACCTCACGCCGACCATCATCATCACGGGTGTGTCGGTGAGCCCCACGAGCGGCGCGACCCACGACTTCACGTCGGCGGCCACGTACACCGTTACAGCAAGTGACGGTTCGACGAAGGTCTACACCGTGGCCGTCACGGCGGCGCTCAACAGCGCGAAGGACATCACGCAGTTCACGATCAACGGCGTCAACGGTTCGATCGGCGCGACCACCATCGCGCTCACTCTCCCGTTCGGCGTTGACCTGACGAACCTCACGCCGACGATCACCCATACCGGTGTTAGCGTGAGTCCCGGCAGCGGCGTCGCGCAGAACTTCTCGACGGTGCGGACCTACACGGTCACGGCCGGCGACGGTTCGACCAAGGACTACGCGGTCAAGGTCACCGTCGCGCTGAGCAGCGCGAAGGACATCACCCAGTTCACCATCCTGGGCGTCAACGGCACGATCGGCGCGAACACGATCTCGTTGACGCTGCCGTTCGGCACGAACCTGACGAGCCTCACCCCGACGATCACCATCACCGGCACCAGCGTCTCGCCGGCGAGCAACCTGGCGCAGAATTTCTCCGCCGCGCGCACGTACACGGTGACGGCGATGGACGGCTCGATGAAGAGCTACACGGTCACCGTCACGGCGGCCCCGAGCTCCTCCAAGGACATCACCGCATTCTCGATCCTCGGTGTCGCCGGAGTCATCGGCACGAACACGATCTCGCTGACCGTCCCGTTTGGTACGAACCTGGCGAACCTGACGCCGACCATCACGCACACCGGTGCGTCGATCCTTCCCAATAGCGGCACCGCGCAGAACTTCACTTCGAACGTGGTCTACACGGTGAAGGCCGCCGACAACTCGACGAAGGCGTACACCGTGACCGTCTCGGTGGCGCCCAGCACCGCGAAGGACATCACGGACTTCACGATCCTCGGCATTCCGGGCACGATCGGAGCCACCACGATCTCGCTGACGGTTCCGTTCGGCACCAGCCTGACGAGCCTGACCCCGACCATCACGATCACCGGTGTCAGCGTCAGCCCCGCGAGCAACACCGCACAGAACTTCACGTCGGCGGTCACGTACACCGTCACCGCGATGGACGGCTCGACGAAGGACTACGCGGTGACAGTCGGCGTCGCGCCGAGCAGCGCGAAGGACATCACCCAGTTCACCATCCTTGGCACTGACGGCACGATCGGGGCGAACACGATCTCGCTGACGCTGCCGTTTGGTACGCCGCTCACGAGCCTCACCCCGACCATCGTCCACACGGGCGTCAGCGTGTCGCCGACCAGCGGCTCGGCGCAGGACTTCTCTGTCGCGCGCACCTACACCGTGACGGCGATGGACGGCACGACGAAGGACTACACGGTCACCGTTGCCACGGCGCCAAGCTCCTCCAAGGACATCACTGCATTCACGATCTTGGGAATCGACGGAGTCATCGGCACGAACACGATCACGCTCACCGTTCCGTTTGGTACGGACCGGACGAGCCTGACGCCGACGATCACGCACACCGGTGCGTCGATCCTCCCCAATAGCGGCGTCGCGCAGAACTTCACGTCGAATGTCGTCTACACGGTGACTGCCGCAGACAACTCGACGAAGGCGTACACCGTGACCGTCTCCGTGGCGCCGAGCAGCGCCAAGGACATCACGGACTTCACGATCCTCGGCATCCCCGGCACGGTCGGCACCAACACGATCGCGCTGACGGTTCCGTTCGGAACCAGCCTGACGAGCCTGACCCCGACGGTTGCGATCACCGGCGTCAGCGTCAGCCCCGCGAGCAACACCGCACAGAACTTCACGTCGGCGGTCACGTACACCGTCACCGCGATGGACGGCTCGACGAAGGACTACACGGTGACGGTCGGCGTCGCGCCGAGCACCGCGAAGGACATCATCCAGTTCACGATCCTCGGTGTCGACGGCGTCATCAGCGGCACCGACATCTCGCTGACGCTGCCGTATGGGACGTCCCTTACGAGCCTCACGCCGACGATCGTCCACACGGGCGTGAGCGTGTCGCCGACCAGCGGCGCGGCGCAGAACTTCTCCTCGCCCGTTGACTACACGGTCACGGCGATGGACGGCTCCACGCAGACGTACGCGGTGACCGTCGCGACGGCACTGAACAGCGCCAAGGACATCACCCAGTTCACGATCCTTGGCATCGACGGCACCATCAGTGCCAATTCGATCGCGATCACGCTTCCGTTCGGCACCGACCCCTCGAGCCTCACGCCGACGGTCATGCACACGGGCGCGTCCGTGTCGCCGAACAGTGGTGTCGCGCAGAACTTCTCCGCGCCCGTGACCTACACGGTGACGGCGGCGGATAGCTCGACGAAGAGCTACCTCGTGACCGTCACCGTAGCGGCGAACAGCGCGAAGGACATCACGCAGTTCACGATCCTCGGCGTCGATGGCGACATCAGCGCCAACACGATCACTCTCAAGCTGCCGTTTGGTACAGACCGGACGAGCCTCGTGCCGACCATCGTCCACACGGGCGATCACGTCACCCCGAACAGCGGTGTCGCGCAGAACTTCTCGGCGCCGTTCGACTACGTCGTGACCGCGGCCGACAACACGACGAAGACGTACACCGTGACGGTCGACGTCGCGCTGGACAGCTCCAAGGACATCACGCAGTTCACGATCCTCGGCGTCGATGGAACGATCGTCGGGACCGACATCACGCTGACGGTCCCCTTCGGCACGAGCCTCGCGAGCCTCACGCCGACGATCACGATCACCGGCGTCGCGGTCAGCCCGAATAGCGGCTCCGCGCAGAACTTCACCGCGTCGCGCGTCTACACCGTCGTCGCGTCGGATGGTTCGACCAAGGACTACACCGTCACGGTCACCGCGGCGCTGAACAGCGCCAAGGACATCACCCAGTTCACTGTCGCGGGTGTCGATGGCGTGATCGGAACCAACACGATCGCGGTCACGCTGCCCTTTGGCACGAATGTCACGAGCCTCACCCCGACGACGATCGCGATCACGGGTGTGAGCGTGTCGCCGTCCAGCGGCGTCGCTCGCGACTTCACGGCGGCGCAGACATACACGGTCACGGCGGCCGATAACTCGACGAAGACCTACACCGTCACGGTGACCGTCGCGCAGAACAGCGCGAAGGACATCACGTCGTTCTCGATCCTCGGCTTCAATGCGACGATCGGAACGAACACGGTCACGTTGGTCCTCCCGGCCAACACGGTGCTGACGGCGCTATCGCCGACGATCACCATCAACGGCGTCAGCGTGACGCCGGCGAGCGGCGTTACGCGGGACTTCACGACGGCGCAGACCTACACGGTCACGGCTGCGGATGGCTCGACGAAGACGTACATCGCGACGGTGACGACGGCGCTCAGCAGCGACAAGGACATCCTGTCGTTCATCATCAACGGCGCCGACGCGACGATCACGGGCTCGAGCATCACGCTCGTGCTCCCGGCGAACACGAACCTCACGGCGCTCGTTCCGACGATCACCCACAACGGCGCGAGCATCTCGCCCGCGAGTGGCGTGGCGCAGAACTTCTCGGTTCCCGTGAACTACACGGTCACGGCCGCCGATGGTTCGACGCGTACGTACACGGTGACGGTGACGCTCGCGCCGCCGAGCGGGAAGGAGATCACCCGGTTCCGCGTCGGGGCCCTTGACGGCGTGATCACGAACAGCGCGGATGGCCTGACCGGTACGGTGACGCTCAACGTTCCGAGCGGGACCAGCCTGTCGTCCATCACACCGATCATCACGATCAACGGCGTGAGCATCACTCCTGCGAGCGGCGTGGCGCGCAACTTCACGACCTCGCAGACCTACGTCGTCACCGCGGTGGACGGCTCGACGAGGACGTACACCGTCACGATCGGCACCGTGAACGGCAACGGTACGAAGCTGATCACTGACTTCATCATCCTGGGTCACCATGGCTCGATCACGAATGGCGCGACCAGCGCGACGATCATCGTGCACGTGCCGACGGGTACGGACCTCAGCCTGCTTACGCCGACGATCATCGCGAACGCGTCGAGTGTGAACACACCGAGCTTCTACCCCCGGAACTTCACGGGCCCGGTCACCTACACGGCGACCGCCGCGAACAACGGAACCCGCGTGTATACGGTGACCGTGATCGCGGATCTCTGAAGTCGGCTGTTCTCGACGAGCGCTCGAAAAAATCGACGAGCGCTCGTCGAATATCTTCGCCAGACATGTCGCAGCTTTAGCTGCGATGAGGACGGCCGGATGTGGATCCCATGGGTCCCGTCCTGGCTGTCCTGTTCGCTGCGTCTCGCACCATCTACCTCGTGCATGGTGGCGCCGAGCTCCGGCCGGGCGCTGACAACGGCCACGCCGGCACCTCGTCGCTCATCGACCACCCTGTCTCGATTCCTGCCTGGGAGACCACCGAGGCCACGTGGCAGGCGACGGTGGATTGCGTGCGCGATATGTACGCGCCGTTCGCCGTGACCGTCACCGATGAAGATCCTGGCGACGCTCCTCACATCACGGCCATCTTCGGCGGCTCGCCGACGCTGATGGGTCAGCCGCGCAGCCTCGCCGGCGTGTCCCCGTTCAAGAGCGACTGCGGCGTCATCGAGAGCTCCGTCGTGTTCGCGTTCACCGACATCCTGCCGGCGGACCCGCACGCGGTCTGCAACGTCATCGCGCAGGAGATCGCGCACAGCTACGGCCTGGACCACGAGTTGCTCGACTCCGATCCGATGACGACGACGCACACGACGATGGACCGCGCGTTCGCAGATGAGGATGTCGCGTGCGGAGAGACCTCTGCGCGTCCGTGTGGCTACGCCGGTTCCACGTGCCGCGCGACGCAGAACTCGTTCACGCTACTGAAGGATCGCCTCGGACTTGCCGGTCAGGACGAGACCGACACCGAGGAAGCCAGCGCAGGTGGCTGCAACGTGAACGGGCACGGCGACGGGATGATCCTGCTGATCGCCGCGTTCGCGCTCCGCGGGCTCAACGCAGCTCGAACTCGGCGCCAGCGGTAATCGCGAGACCGAGCAGCGGCTCTTCTCCGAGACCGTGCGTGTACGCACCGACACCCACGTCGAGCTCGCCCTGCGCGACGACAGCGACGGCCGGAGCGACCTTCGCGCGGATGCCGCCGCCGAGGTGCAGCGGCAGGGCGACGCCGGTGACATCGTCGGCGCGGTAGCGAACGATCTGCACGCCGAGGCCCGCGCGCGCGAACGGCACGATGTCGCCCGTGCCGAACATGCGCCGCACGGTGGCGCCGATCTCGACGCCCGAGCCCGACGTCGCGCTGTGATTGCACTGCATCGCCTGCATGTCGTCGCGATAGCAGCCGCTCGAGTCGCCGCCGAACGTGAAGCTCGCGACGCCGTCGAACCAGTCCTGCGACGAGAGCTGGTAGAGGTAATGGCCCGCGATGCGCAGACCGCCGGGCGTGGAGCGTCCGCCGCCCGCGATGCCGACCGATGCACCGATCCCCTGATCGGCGGGATGTGTCGTCACCACGCTATCCACCGCGTCTTGTGCAAACGCCGGGGTGGACATCAATAAGAGAGCAGCGAGGGCGAACCGCATCTCGGGAGGCTAGGCGTCTCCGACGAGGATCGCCACTTATCGGCGGCGGCGGCGACCCGAGCCCGCGACGTGAGCCAGCGCCGCTATGAGCGCTTCGGCGGCACGCGTTGAGCTTCTCGCCATGTCCATCAGCGGCTGCAGTGCGGTGTCGACGTCGAGCCAGCCGCGCTGCGGCCCAGTCGCGATCGCGACGAGCTCGAGCGCGCGCTGCGCTGCTACTTCGCCGATCAACACCGCGAAGTGCGGTGATGCGATCGCAGAGAGGCGCGCGAGATCAGCGATCGCGCACGCGCCGAGCCGACCGCCTCCGGAGATCCATTCGCTCAGTGCTTCGAACGGCGCGTCGTCGAGGATCGCGGCTTCTGCGGGTGCCTCCGGCAAGAGAACGACGCCAGGCGCGACGGCTCCGCGCTCGGGCGGAGTGATCAGCGTCGTTCGGTGATCTTTGTTCTCGAGAATCAGCATCCTCACGAAGCGGCGCTGCGGGCGGTGATCGCCAGACATCGTCACGATGCCGTCGTGCACCGAGAGCTCCGTCCCGTGCATCGCGTGTCGGCGCGAGCGCCCGTCGGGCATGCGCAGCACGAGCACGTCGGCTTCGAGCACTACCTCGGCGCGGGCTGGTCGGAACGGAACCGGATCGCGATACAGGGCAGTGCGCCCCATACCCCGAGGATAGCGCCTTTTGCGCGGATTACTTCGACGGCTTTTTTGTGACTTTTGCGGCGGGGGCGGGCGCAACAACGGCGGCCGCCACGGGCTTCGCAGGGGCTGCTTTCGCCTTCGCAGCAGCTGCTGCTTTCCGCTTGCCGCCCTTCGGCGCTTTGTTAAGGGCGGCGGCCCGCTTCTCGTTGGTGACGATCTCCGCCTCTTTTTGGCTCTGGAGGCGACGGATCGCACGCAGGCGCAGCTGGCGGTCGAGCTTGGGCTGGAACGAATCCGACGTCGGAACGTGATCCTCGCGGCCGCCGCGGATCTCCGCGTCCTCCTTGAGGAGCACCGCGCGGAGCTGGTCGGGCGACGACAGCGCGCGCAGGCGGGCGATGGTGGCCGGGTTGCGGAGCGCGCGGGCCAGGCGGCCGAGGATCGGCAGATGGAGCCGGTCGTACTTGAGACCCAGGAGGAAGAACAGATAGGTCGGGGCCTGGTCGGGGGCGCCGAACATGATGCCCTCCCACGATCGACCGACGACGATGAACGGTCGCCCGATCTTTCCCTTGTCCTTCGCGCGCGTGTGCAGGAACGCGACGCCGCCCTCCATCGCCGTCGAGGCGAGCGACTCGCGCTCGACGACCGCACCGACAAACCACGGCTTGTCCTGTAGCCAACCGTTCGTATACGCGCGGGCCGCGAGCTCCTCGATCACACCGACGGGCGTGCGCGAGCGAAGGTTCGTGATGATGGCTTGGTCGGGGACCAGATCCTCGAGCGGCAACTTCATGCCGTCGGGCACGTCGACGAAGCTCTCGTCGTCACCGACGAGCTGCTCCTCGATCCAGGCGTCGATAGATTCGCGCTTGAAGCGAAACTGCCGATCGACCTGCAACGACGGAATTTTCCCTGACGAGACGAGCTTGGTCACGGTGGCATCATCGAGATGCAGGTAGACCGCGAGCTCGTGCATCGTCAGCAACTGCGCGTCGGGAGTGGTCTTTTTGGCCATGGGGAGACTAGGGATGGAATTGTAGGTGGGCGCGAACTCGCACGCTAGGACACCGCGTTCTAGAATTTCGGATATGGCGCGCAGGTCCAGGTGGTCGCTCCACCGAGCCCGAGTGCTCTTCGGCAGCAAGTTCGTGCTGATCGCGGGGCTCGTGGGGTTCGTTTTGCTTGCCTGGCTCGTCGAGCTGGTCGCTGGGTTCGATGGGTCCGTCCACGTCGGGCCGATCGTCACGGCGCTCATGGCGAGCATCCCAGCCGCCCTGTGGCTCGGATTCTTCTATCTGATGGATCGCCACGATCCCGAGCCGAAGCACCTCGTGATCGGCGTCTGCGTGGTCGGCGCCCTGATCGCGGCCCCGCTGGCGGATCTCGTCCAGTTCGGGGTGGTTGCGCCGCTCCCGCTCGAACAGCACAGCTTCCCGACGGCGTCGCTGATCGGGATGTTCCTCCAGCCCGACCGCGTCGTCTACGCGATGCTCGTCGCCGGCCTGGCACAGGAGATGTGCAAGTACGCGGCGGTCCGCTACACGATCTACAACGCACCCGCGTTCGACGAGCCGATGGACGGCATCGTCTACATGATGGCGTGCGGCACGGGCTTCGCGGTCTGGGTGAACTACCACCGCATGGCCGCGCAGGGGCACCGCGTCGATCTCTCCATCGCCGCCGCGCAGTCTGTCGTCACCGTGCTCGCTCACGCCTCGTTCGCTGGCGCCCTCGGCTACATCATGGGTCGCGCGAAGTTCTCGCGGCGCTCGGCTCCGCTGCGCGGCCTGTTCATCATGCTCGGCCTCCTCGGTGCCGCCGCGCTCAACGGCGCGTTCGCCATCGTCGAGACGTGGATCAACTCCAACGCGGCTGGCACGCGCCTCGCCCCGTGGAAGGGCGTCGGCTACGCCGCGGGGTTCGCGACGCTCGTGTTCGCGGGCGTGCTGTTCGCGAGCGAGCGCTTGCTCGATGACTCTCCATTCAAGCGGGAGGACACATGAGCAACGACCCCAAGGACGAGAACGTCGAGGGTCCGCCCGCTCCGCCCGAGGTCCAGGACAACTATCCCGACCCCAAGGCGGCCGCGCTCGAGGCGGCGCGCATCGTCGGCGAGATCGTCGGCGACGTCGACAACACCGCGGGTCACGCGATCGTCGCCGCTGCGGCAGCAGGTGCTGCGATCGAGGCCGCCCGCGCGCGCGCACAAGCAGGGCAACCGCAGCTCGCCCCGCCCGTCGACGTCGTGCCATCGGGCCCCGTCGATCCCGTCATCACCGTGCGCATGCAGCGCGACCGCATCCTGCGGGCGATCGCCGAGGACGCCGCCGCTCAAGTCGAGCAGCAGATGCCGGCGCCCGAATCGCGTCAGAGCCGGCCGAGCATCCCGCGCCTGCAAACGGATCCAGGTACCGAAGAAGAGGAGCGCGATGCCGTCGAGATCGCGACCCGAGCGATCCAACGCATCCGCGCGCGCGCAAAGACGAACGTCCAGGAGCTGACGGTCCAGTACCACCGTCACGACATCTTCGTGCTGCTCCTCGCGTTCGTGATCATCGTGCTCGCGGGTCACTGGCACCGCGGCATGGTCACGCCCGACACGACGGGGTTCTCCGAGCGTGGCCTCGAGTTCTCGCACTCCACCGCCTGGCTCGCTCCGCAGCCGATCGGCGCTCCGTCGCCGCGCATCATTGTCGGTCTCACGCCGCAGCAGCCGCAGCAGCCCGAGAGCGTCTATCACGTCGAGCTCACATCCACGCTCGACGCAGACACGCGCATCGAGGTGCTGATCGACAAGAAGCCGGCGTGGAGCAACATCGTCACCGGCCTCGAGCTCGATCGCCGCACGCGGTGGGGCGAGCTCTACACGCTCGACGCGAGCGACGTGCGCTCCATCGCCGGTCACGACTGGCTCCGCACGAGCTATCGCTATGCGTACGTCGCAGACAAAGGCGATACGCCGCGCATCGGCCGCGCGCTCGAGTACGCCACCATCGATCGCGATCAGCAGTACGTGATCACGATCTTCGGCGACGAAGGATCCATCGCTCGCATCGAGAGCGTCGTCGCTCCGTCACTCCGCGTCCCGACCCAAACTGGCCTCCCGCTCGTGCCGCAGACGCGCACGCTCTCGCAGCGCACGTATCCCAACGCTGTCGCGCGCGCGTTTGACTCGACCGTGATGGTCGTCGTCGCCGATGTCGTCGACGGGCGCCTGCGTCCGCGCGGCGGCGGCTCGGGCGTTGTCGTCGGAGCCGATGGATCGATCCTCACGAATTATCACGTCATCCATGACAAGGACGGCCGCCTCCACGATGTGTTCGTCATCGGTCGCTTCAACCAAGCCGATCACGCGCCGCAGCTGTGGTGCGCGGGCCGCCCCTCGCGCTCGAAGCTGCAGCGCGACCTCGATCTCGCGCTCGTGAAGTGCGACCTCGATCTCGACGGGCGTGCGTGGAACCCCACGGCCACGGGCGTCTGGGCGACGCTCCCCGAAGCTCGCGCAGCTGACATCACCGTCGGACAGCGCCTGTGGGTCCTCGGCTACCCCGACGTGGGCGGCGGTGGCCTCACGCTCTCCGAGGGCAGCGTCGAGGGCTGGACAGGCGAGGACGGCGCGGCCGGCAAGGACTTCATCAAGACGGACGCGTCGATCACGCACGGCAACTCCGGCGGACCAGTCGTCGACGATCGCGGCCGCCTCGTCGGAGTCGCCTCCGCGTTCCGCACGCGCGTGAGCGGCACGGGCACGGTGCTCGAGACCGCCCAGGTCGGCCTCGTGCGCCCACTCTCCGTGGCGAGCGACCTCCTCGCGATCGCGCAGACCGGCTGGTCCCCGCGCGAGGGCCACACCGAGGTGGAGCTCCAACCGTCCGCGATCGAAGCGCCCGCAGAGGGCGGCGTGCATCTCTCGACGAAGGTGCTCGACGCGGCGAACGAAGCGCCGGTACGCGACGCACTCGTGATGATCCTCAAGCCCGGCGTCGACTCGCACGATGTCGACGTGAACAAGCTCGACGATCAGGTGCTGTCGTACGGTCGATCGAACACGCAGGGCGACGTGCTGTTGAAGCAGCCGGTGCCCGTGCCTGGCACGTACAGCGTCATGGTCGTGGCGCGCGGTTACGAGCCGCTGGTGGGCGAGAACGAGCTGCGGCTCGACGAGAAGACACCCGCGAACTTCGATCCGTGGGGCAAGATCTGGCTCCGTTCCCGATAACGTCGACGACGTAACGCGACCACCAAGCAACGGAACGTCGACGTTGCCTAGCTCGCGTTGTCTTCGACCGAAACGGCACACGGAAACTCCACCGTCGTCCTCGACGATGACGATCGTGAGCGGTCTCCCCGACGTCGCGCGATCGCTCAGGGAGAACCCGAACCAGCTGTCGACAACAACGGCCACGGTGGAGTTTCCGTGTGCAGTTCACGTCGACGAATCAACGCAACGTCAACTTCAACCAGGCAACGTCGACGGCAACGTTTCTCTCTAACGCTGCTTGCTCGCCGCGTCGCGCATGACCTGGTCGATCAGCGTGTCGAGTGTGCGCGCGGTGAAGGGCTTCTCGAGGAATCCGTCGGGGCGCTCGCCGCCCGCACCACGCGCTTGCTCCGTGTACCCCGACATCAGCATCACGGGCACGTGCGGCACCACGCGGCGCGCGGTCGCGAGCACGTCGTAGCCCGTGCGGCCTGGCATCGAGACGTCGAGGATGAGCAGCTGGTACTCGCCATCGGCGAGCTTGGACTCCGCGTCGCTGCCGTCGACGGCGAGCTCGACAGATGCGCCGCGACGCTCGAGCAGGCGGCGGACCGTCGTGCGCACGGACGGCTCGTCATCCGCGACGAGGATGCGGGCGCCCGTCAGCTTCGCGATCGGCGACTGGCCTTCGGCCGAGGTCTTGCGCACGGGGGCCTCGACGCCGGCGAGCACGGGCAAGCGAACGCGGAAGCGCGCACCGCGGTTCGGCGAGGAGTCGACCTCGATGTCGCCGCCGAGCCGGCGCACGATGCCTTGGATGGCAGAGAGGCCGAGTCCCGTCTGATCCTTCTTGGTCGTGAAGAACGGCTCGAAGATGTGCGGGAGCGCCGTCTCCTGGATGCCTTCGCCATCATCGGAGACTTCGAGCTGCCACCACGGAATGTTGCCGCGCATCACGACGCGGGTCTCGACCTCGACGAGCGAGCCCTTGGCCTCCGCCGCGTTTGCGACGAGGTTCGCGATCATCTGCTTGATGAGTGAGGCGTCGGCTTCGATCGCGACGCGGCCGGCGTTGGTCTGGAGCGAGAGCTTCGCCGGCGCGGTGACGATGCGGAGCAGCTGCTCCTGCATCTCGCCGATGACGCCGTCGGGGTCCATGCGAACGGCTTCGACGCGGCCGCGGCCCGCATAGGCGAGCATCGAGCGCGTGAGCTGAGACATCTTGCGGGCCGCGCTCTCGATCCGGCGCAGGGAGTCGTGCACGCCTAATGGGAGAGACGCGTCCTCGCGGGCCGAGCTCGACTCCGCCAGGACACCGACCAGGAGGTTGTTGAAATCGTGCGCGATACCGCCCGCCACGATGCCGAGGCTCTCCGCACGCTCGCGGGCCGAGGTGGCGATCTCGCGCTTGCGTGACGTGACGTCCACGCCGAACAGCTGGACGACGTGGGTATCGCCGGCCTGGATGCACGAGATCACGACCTCGAGTGTCCGGGGGCCCTGGGCCGTCTGGAGCTCGAGCTCGTCGATGAGCGACCGCTGGTGGTGGCCCGTATCCATCAGCTCCGCCAGACCGCGCGTCACGAGCGACTCGAGCCTGCGCCCGACGATCTGCTCCGCCGAGGTGCCCAGCAGCCCGCGCATCGCCGCATTGGCCGCCAGGACGGTGCCCTGGAGGTCGAGGAGCATGCCCGCCATGGGGAGGTGCTCGAAGGTGACCAGCTCGGTGGGGTTCGCTATCAAGGGGTTTACCGACGAACCGACCGCATGCCCACCCACGATCGGGGAGGACCTGGGGTGGCTACAGATACGCCCCGGGTAGCCTGTAAACACCACAATGCGTTCGCGTACTTGCGCGCCATTCGCGGCGCGTGGTAACCGGGTACTCGCCCCGATGCCTTCTCTCGACCGCGCCGCCATCGACCCCGATGCCGACAGGGTGGTCAAAAAGCTCAGTAGAGCTGGCTACAAGGCCTACCTCGTCGGTGGTTGCGTGCGTGACATCCTCGTCGGGAAAACGCCGAAGGACTTCGATGTTGCGACGAGCGCGACGCCCAACGAGATCAAGTCGACGTTTCGCAACTCGCGCATCATCGGGCGGCGCTTCCGCCTGGCGCACGTGTTCTTTGGCTCGAAGATCATCGAGACGTCGACGTTCCGCGCCAATCCGCGCGACGAGGACGAGCACGATCTCCTGATCCGCCGCGACAACGTCTTTGGCACCGAGACTGACGACGCGCGCCGTCGCGACTTCACCATCAACGGCCTGTTCTATGACGTCGATCGCGAGGAAGTGATCGACCACGTGAGCGGCCTCGCGGACCTCGACGCGAAGCTGATCCGCACCATCGGCGATCCGGAGGTCCGCTTCCAGGAGGACCCGGTCCGCATGCTCCGCGCGATCAAGTTCGCGGCCCGCCTGGACTTTGGCTTCGAAGAATCCACGTGGCGCGCGCTGCTGCGCTGGCGGGGCGAGATCAGCAAGTGCGCGGCCCCTCGCCTCCTCGAGGAAGTGCACCGCCTGATGCGCGGTGGCGCGGCTCGCCGCTCGTTCGAGCTGCTCGTCGAGACCGGCGTGCTCGCCGTGCTGTCCCCGTATCTCGCCGGCCTGATGGAAGGCCCGGGAGCACCTGCCGTCGCGCCTGCGATCGGGACGCAGACCACGCGCCCGTCGACGGTCGCCCGCATCGAGTACGTCGACGAGGACCCTGCCGAGCACGACATCGACGATCCCGACGAGCAAGCGCGCCTCGCGGCCGCCGCCGCCGCCGAGATGGCGGAGCCGACGCTCGATCCCGACGCGGACGATGACGATGCGGACGACGACGACGACGAGGACGAGGACGACGACCTCGACGACGACGAGCCGGGCGTGCTCGACGAGGAAGAGCAAGGCTGGCACCGCGTGTGGGCCGATGCCCCGGTGCCCAAGCCGGCGACGGCAGCACCGGTCCGCCTCGCGTTTGCTCCGACGGCCGCAACCGGCGACGGTGGCGACATCGTTCGGCGCCGCGAGCAGTCGTGGAAGATGCTCGACCAGATCGACCACGCCATCAAGGAGGGCCGCGACCCGTCCAACGCGGTCGCGCTCGGCGCGCTGCTCGCTCCCTTCGTCTATGGCGGCGCGACGGACGAGCTGCGCGGCGCGGACCTCCACAACGCGATCCACGAGGTCTCCGGGCCGATCATCGAGCAGCTGCACGTCACGCGTCGCGACAGCGAGCGCCTGCGCTACCTCCTGATGGCGCAGCGGAAGCTGCAGTCGGCCAAGAAGCGCGGCGGTCAGGCAGAGCTCGCCGGTGGCCGCGACCTGATCGACGACGCGGTGCTCCTGTTCGAGCTGCTCGAGCGCGCCGCAGGCCACGACGTCACCCCGCCCCCGATCACCGCGACGGGTGAAGGCCGCGACGACGACACCGATGACCCGGACGCGCCCCGGAAGCGCCGCCGCCGTCGGCGCGGTGGACGTCGCCGGTAGTGGCGAAGCGCAAGCCGGACCTGGATCTCGAGGCGCTTGCGGCCGAGCTCGTCGATAGCGGCTCGCGCGAGCACTACTCCGACGCCGCGCTCTACGACTACGAATACAGGCGGCGCCGCGCGGACGTCACGTTCTACCGATCGCTCGCCACGAAGCGCCTGGGCTCATCGTCCGGGGGCCGCATCCTCGACCTCGGCTGCGGTTCGGGCCGCGTCACGGTCCCGCTCGCGCGGGACGGGCACACGGTCGTGGCGATGGATCAGATGCCGCCGATGCTGGAGCGCCTGCGCGGCCGCGTCGCGAAGCTGCCCCCGACGGTGGCAAAGCGGATCACGGTCCTCCCCGGGGAGCTGTGTACGTTCTCCGCGCCGGGGAAGTTCGATCTCATCATCGCCGCCTTCAATGTAGTGGAGCACCTCTACACGCGCGGCGAGGTCGCAGCGTTCCTGTCCCGGGTCACGGCCCACCTCGCCGAGGGCGGCGCGCTCGCGTTCGACGTGCAGCTACCGGATCTGGAGTGGCTGATGCGCGATCCGATGAAGCGCTGGGCGCGCACCAAGTTCACGGATCCGTCGACGGGAAAGCAGATGCTGTACTCGACGAACCACGACTACGATCAGGTCTCGCAGATCGCCGTCATCCGCCTCTACTACGAGCCCGCAGACGGCAAAGGCGCGACGAAGATCGTCAAACTGACCCAGCGAAAGTTCTTCCCGGCGGAGCTCGAGGCCCTGGTTGCGGCCTCTGGACTCCGGATGATGGCCCGCTATGGCGATTTTTTTTGGGGGGAGCTGACGGGGGCTGCCGAGAGCCAGGTTTTGATCGTCGAGGCTCCAAAACGTCCTCGGGAAACCGCCAAGCGCCGCTGATCTCCGACGAGGAATTCCTGTTTCTCGTCGAGGATTTAGATCATTTGGATTCCTCGTCGAGAAACGAGTTATCCACAGCTTTTTCTCGACGAGGAATTTCGCCCCACCGATCGCAAAGGCGTTTCTCGACGACGATCTCCTCGATCACCGACGAGGATTTTTTTGCGAAAGCCACTCCCGAGATCGATCGACTCGTGTAGCGTGCTCACACACGTAAGCCCTTAGGGAGGGTTCAAGCACATGGGTGAGAAGATCGCGAAGACTGGTATCAAGCGTGACAACGACCTGATGTATTACATCAAGAACGGCGACGTCTGGGCCACCCCCCGGAAGAAGCCGGGCCAGCCGAAGGGCAAGGCCGCGAAGGTCGCCGCTGCTGGCGTCGAGATGGATTACTCGAAGTACCTCTACTATCTCGACGGTGACGGCGATGTCGCCCGCAAGGAGCGCCAGGTCGGCGGTTCCAAGCGCAAGAAGACGGCAACGAAGGCCGCGCCGGCCAAGAAGGCCGCGAAGCCCGCTGCGAAGAAGCCCGCTGCGAAGAAGGCGCCCGCGAAGAAGGCCCCTGCCAAGAAGGCGGGCGGCAAGAAGGGTAAGAAGCGTTAATTCGCTTCTCCTCGGCGCTCACGCGTCGGGGGCTTCGGTCTCCTGACCGATCACCGTTCTCAGATCAACTAGCTTTGCACTAAAGCGGAAGGGCTCGTCACTGACGGGCCCTTCGGCGTTTTCGGCCAAAAGGAGATCGCGAGAGAGGCGAACAAGGCCGCGATTGCGGTAGCATTTCTGCGAGGTGGTGAGCCTTTCCCTATCGCGCGGCCTGCGGCTTGCGCTCGTTCTGTCGCTCGGCATTCCGTACGTGCTCGTCGCTCATAGCGGCATCGCGTGGGCTGATGACGACGGCGACGGTGGCGACGACGACGGCGGCGGTGACGACGACGACGGCGGCAGCAAGGCCAAGGGCGACGACGACGACGGTGGAAGCGGAGACGACGGCGGTGGCGACGACGACGGTGGCGACGACAAAGATCAGCCCCTCGTGACCTCTGGTGGTCTGTTCACGATGCGCACGTATCCGACGCGCGAGAACAGCCGCCCGCTGACGATGACCGAGGGCATCGCCCAGATCCGCCTCTCGCTCGGCACCGATATCTCCGCGAAGGGCGCGTTTGGGTCCGGCGGTCTGTCCCTCGAGGGCATCTACGGCGTCAAAGACAACTTCAGCGTCCTCGGTGGAATCACCGACGCGTACAACTTCAAACAGTTCGGCGTCTACTTCGGCTTCGAGGGCGCGCTCGCATACGACCTCGTCGACATCCGCCTCGCGGCGAACATTCACCGCAACGCGATCCCCGGTTACAGCAACTTCTGTAATCCGCCCGGGATTCCTAACGAGACCGCGAACAACGTCAACGACTGCCAGAACGCCGCAGCTGGTGCCACGCTCGACACGCTGCCGAACGGCAAGTTCCAGGCGGGCGGCACCAAGTTCTCGCTCGATCTCGGCTTTCCGTTCCGCTACTCGATCCGCCCCGAGATCGCGATCGTCGCGCTCCAGACGTTGATCTCCATCGACTTCAACTCCGTCACGAAAGACTACGTCTCCGTCGGCGCGAACCCCGATACGGCCGACGGCGCGCCCAAGGTCATCCAGACGACCAAGGGCAACGGCGCGAAGCCCGACCTCAACCCGTCCATCGGCATCGCGGCCAACCCGATCCCACAGCTCTCGGTGGTCGTGTTCGCGCAGCTCCGGGTACCCGACTTCGACACCGCTGCTGGCGCGTTCCAGATTCCTCTGACCGGCCGCATCGAGTTCTCTCCGAACCAGAAGTTCGACATCGGTCTCGAGTTCACCCTGCTCAACCTCAAACCGCCCGAGGGGCAGAGCCCGATCGACAACCGCTTCCTCGCCCTGTTCGCGCAAACGCGGATCGGCAAGTAGGACCATATTCCGGTCAAGGTATGCCCGCGCTGCTTCACCCGGTTTCCTGACGGGGAGCGGTTCTGTCTTCACGACTCGTCGGTTCTCGTCGAGGAAGAGGACATCGCGCGCCTAGGCACGTCGATCGGTAACTACCGCCTCGACAAGATCCTCGGGCGCGGCGGCATGGGCACCGTCTACGCGGGCGAGCACGTCTACATCAAGAAGCCCGTCGCGGTGAAAGTGCTGCACCCGCAGTTCGCGCGCTACCAGGAAGCGATCCACCGCTTCTTGCGCGAGGCCCGCGCTGCCACGTCGATCAACCACGCGAATATCGTCGACGTCACTGACTTCGGCATCCTCGCCGAAGGCCCGGTCTACTTCGTCATGGAGTACCTCGAGGGCAAGTCGCTCGAGGACCTGATCGAGAAGGAAGGCGCCGTCGAGCTCCACCGCGCTCTCAACGTCGCCAACCAGATCGCGCTCGCTCTCGAAGCCGCGCACGCCGTCGGCGTCATCCACCGCGATCTCAAACCCGACAACATCATGCTTCTCAAGAAGCCTGGTCGGCGTGACCTCGTTCGGATGTCGCCGGATCAGACGTGGATCACCGAGCGCGAAGAATCGTACGACTTCGTGAAGGTGCTCGACTTCGGCATCGCGAAGGTCCTCATCCAGGACGAGCTGATGGCGGAGACCGTGCAAGGCGCGGTGTTCGGCACGCCCGAGTACATGTCGCCTGAAGCAGCGCGCGGCGAAGACGTCGATCATCGCGCGGACGTCTATTCACTCGGTGTGATCCTGTTCGACATGCTGTGCGGCCGCCCGCCGTTCGAAGCACCGCAGTCGAACGAAGTGCTCTCGATGCACATCCACACGCCGGCACCGTCGCCGCGCGAGTTCGCTCCGCACCGCGAGATCACCGAGATGGCCGAGGGCGTGATCCTCAAGGCCATGCAGAAGGATCCGAACAAGCGGTACCAGAACATGAGTCAGTTCCGGACCGATCTCGCCAACGCGTACGGTTCGATCAGCTACCGCCGCCACGGTGGGCCCGTGCCCGATCTGCAGCCGCAGAGCGAAGAGAACCGGACGACGAAGAAGCGACTGACCGAAGAGCTCGACGAGTGGATCACCTCCGATAGCTCCGGCATCTCGGTCGAGCAGGCACGCATGGTCGCGCTCGTCGAGAACGCCGAAAAGTCGTTCACGCCCAGCACGATGTCGCCCCAGGAAGCCGAGACGCTCGCGAACGCGCTCGATCGCGCGCTCGACGACGACGAGTAGCGGGTCTCGCACGCTGCAATTCCGCCTCAGTTCGTTGTACGGAGGCTGAAATTGCGAAACGTGTCCGCTCCTGCGGGCTCGTGACCACCTGTCGCGTTGTGCTACGGTGCCCGCGATGTCCGCCAATCAAGCCAATACGGGAGGACACCTGACTGTCCGCCGCGACGTGAAGTTTAATGGCGTGAAGGTCTTCTCTGCGACGATGGTGGCGGACCGGGATCAGTTGGGCGAGAAGGTCTCCGCGTGGATGAACAACCACACTCAATACAAGATCACCGATATCGTGGTGACGCAGTCCTCTGACGAAGCGTTCCACTGCATCGCGATCACCGTCTTCTACTGGGAAGACGTTTCCCGTAAGTAATGACTCGCCCGTTCAACTTCTCGGCTGGCCCTGCGGTCCTGCCCGAGCCGGTATTGCGAGCCACGCAGGCCGCGATCTGGGATTTGAACGGCTCGGGGATCGGAATCCTCGAGCACAGTCACCGCGGAACTGAATTCGCGCGCGTGCATGCACGCACCGAGCAGCTGATCCGCGAGGTCGGCGGCATCGGTGACGAGTACGCGATCGTGTTCGTCACCGCGGGCGCGACGCATCACTTCGCGATGATCCCCGAGAACTTTCTCGGCGCCAACGAGACCGCCGACTACCTCGACAGTGGCGTCTGGTCCAGCAAGGCGATCACCGAAGCGCGCCGCTACGGCTCCGTGCACGTCGCATCCACGACCGCGCCCGATTACAAGGCGACGCCGGACAAGCCGACGTACTCCGCATCACCACGCTACGTGCACTACACGAGCAACGAGACCATCTACGGCACGCAGTGGGCATCACCGCCGCGCGCGCCTGCTCCGCTCGTCTGCGACGCGTCGAGTGACATCTTCTCGCGGCCGCTCCCGCTCGCGAACCACGCGCTGATCTACGCGGGCGCCCAGAAGAACCTCGGGCCGTCGGGCATCTCGCTCGTGATCATGCGTAAGGACTTCGTCGAGACGGGGTCCAAAGACCTGCCGCCGCTCGCGCAGTACCGCACGTACGTCAAAGAGAACTCGCTGCACAACACGCCCAACACGTTCGGCATCTTCGTGATCGGCGAAGTGATGGCGTGGATCAAAGGCGAGGGCGGGCTAGCAGCGATGGGCGAGCGCAGCGCGGCGAAGGCGAAGGTCCTCTACGACTTCCTCGACGCGAGCAAGGTCTGGAAGGGCCACGCGGAGCCGGCGAGCCGCTCGACCATGAACGTCACGTTCCGCGCCACCAAGGAGCTAGAGGAGAAGGCGATCACCGTCGGTGAAGCGCGCGGCCTCTCGGGTCTGCGCGGCCATCGCTCCGTCGGAGGTCTGCGCGCATCGATCTACAACGCGTTCCCTGCGGACGGCGTGCACGCGCTCGTGAAGTTACTCGACGACGTCGAGCACGGGCGCTGAAGGCGGCGCCGGCGGCGGCGCGTCCTGCGCCATGAGCGCTTCGTAGATCTGGTGCGGCCGGAAGTGCCGCGCGATTCCGTACGCCATCATGTTCGTGATCATCAGCGGTAGCGTCAGGCCATAGCCACCGGTCATCTCGAGAATGATCATGACGGAGGTGATCGGAGCGCGAATCACGCCGGCAAAGACGGCGCCCATGCCGACCAACGCGAATGCGCCCATCTCGTTCGCCCCGTGACCGAACATATGGACGTCGATGTAGCCGAACGCACCGCCCAGCATCGCGCCCATGACGAGCGATGGCGCGAAGATGCCGCCCGCGCCACCGCTGGAGTACGAGAACACGGTCGCGATGAGCTTGCAGACGCAGAGCACGGCAAGCGTCTCCAGGCCGAGCTCGCCGTGAAGTGAGTCGATCAGCGCCGGGTAGCCACCACCGGTGATTCCGTCCACGTGATGCCACATCACGATTGCGACCGCGATCGCGCCCGTGACGCAGGCGCCAACGGCCGGTTGCATCCACAGAGGGATGCGCGACGCGCGAAACTTCAAGCGAAGAATGAGGAGTCCATCGGTGAACGCGATGCTCACGAACGCGGCGACGACACCGAGCGCGACGTACACGATGAGCGACGATGGGTGGTCGAGCCCGAACCCGCTCGGGATCGACAGAACCGGGTTCTCGCCAAGGATGCTGCGCTCGACGATGGCGGCGAACGCGGCTGCGACGATCACGCCGGAGAGAAGTGTCTGATCGAGCGAGCCGACGACCTCCTCGATCGTGAACGTCACGGCTGCGATCGGAGCGTTGAACGCGGCTGCGATACCGGCTGCGACGCCGACGGGCAGCAGCAGCTGGACGTTGCGAGCGGAAACACCTGCAAGTCGCCCCATCGCCTTCGCGACGCCGGCGCAGATCTGCGCAGTCGGTCCCTCACGGCCGAGCGAGGAACCGGTGCCGATCTGGAGCGCGCCGATGAAGAACTTCGCGATCGAGTCGCGAGCGCGGAGCTTCATCGACGTCGCGACATACGCGATCTTGATCTGCGGAATTCCACTGCCACGAGCGCCAGGAAAACGAACGAGGATCACGCCCGAGACCAGCGCGCCCGCGATCGTAATCCCGAGTGCGATCGGAATCATCTGCCAGGTGTCCATGTCGAGCGCTCGCTCGATCGTATGGGTCTCCATCCAATGGATGGTGAGGTGGAACGCGACCGCCACCAGGCCGCACGCGCCACCGATGGCGACGGTCAGTCCAAACAGGCGTTGCCTCTCGCTGAGAGAGAAGCGCTTGCTGAACCGGAGGAGAAGCTCCTGACTCCACGCACGGGCGCGAATGATCAGAGAGCTATCGGGCATGGGAACCCATGCCTATCATGCAATCGTTTGGCTACCAACGATCGCACGGTACGCGCTGGGTTAGGCGCTCATGGATATTCGTTTGACCTCAAACTATATGGACCAAAATGCCCCACTCTCGCGGCTACGCCGGCCGCATCTCGAGCAGGACGCGAAACTTCTGACCGCCGCGGACAACGGTGATCGGGAATTTCGCCCCTAACGGATGATCCTGAATCAGCATCCAGACACCCATCCAGTCGACCGTCCCGAACGACTTGTCGTCGACGGCAACGACCAGGTCCCCGACCGCGAGTCCGGATTCGGCGGCACTGCTCTTGATCGCGACCTCGGAGATGCGCGGGGCCGGCACGCGCCAATCAAAGCCGAGTCCCGTGGAGCCGAACGACGTCTCGGTGCGATGAACCGATTGCAGAGCGATCTTGCCGTTCGCCCCCGCCGCGAGCGCCAATGCGCCCGATGGAGCCGATCGACTCTCGTCGGTCCCGACGCACGCGACGATGATGTCACCGGCCGGTGACGGATCGAGGCGTAGGTGGCCACTCGCATCCGTGCGCGGAATCACGGCGAGGTCCCAGTTCGTGAGTCCTTGCATGCCGTTGACGGAGATCACGGCGTGGCACTGAATATCGGGTACCGGCGCGCTCGTCGCGTAGTCCGTGATCGCCACGTCGACGGAGCCGCGCCCCTTCGCCGTGAGATCGATCGTGACCGTTTCGCCCGCACGCACATCGACCACCTTTGCGTCGCCCTCGTACGTCGTCTGACCGTTCACCATGTAGTGGCCCGGCTTGAGGCCCGCGACGCGATAGTGATTTCCGGTGACGATGCCCGGATCGAGCTCGTTGTAACCGCTGAGCGGAGTGACGTAGATGACGGGCGTGCCGTCGAAACCCGCGAGCGTTCCCTCGACCGCGCCAGGGAGCGCGATCACCAGCGTGACCGGTGGCCCACCGACGAGTGACTTCGCCGTTCCCGTGCCCCCGTCCGTCGAGCGCGCTTGAAGGAAGTACGACCCCTCCGCGAGATCGTCGAGCGTGAAGTTGCCATCCACGTCCGTCACGGCTGCTTGGAGCGACAGCCACGACGAGAACCGCTCCTCGTTGTTCGCCTGCACGCGCGCGTCGGGGATCGGTGAGCCCTTCGTATCCACGACGTGGCCGCGAATCTGACCGTGGTTGTGGATGACGGTCAACGTCACTCCCTCGATCGATGTCTTGCCGTCGGGCAGATCGATCGCGGGATATGGCTTGTCAGTGGGAGTCGGCAGCGGAACATCGAGCGCGGGCGAGCTGAACACGGCGCCCGCGTACTTCGCACCACCCGTCATCGCGGTGCACTCGAAGCGCCCGGTGTCGTCGGAGACGGTGCGGCACAGATCGCCCGTCGTCGGATGCTGGAACTTCACCCACAGGCCGCCGAGCGCCTTGCCGTGCTCGTCGACAACGGTGCCGTGGATCTCCGCGCCATGGACCAGATCGATGTCGACGACGTGGTCCTCGGTTGCCGTGACCGCGACCTTCACCGGCTCGCCAAACGCATGCTGGTCCTGTGCGTAGATCTGGTAGTTGCCCGGCGCGACGCCTGCAAATTCGTAGGTGCCGTCATCGCGCGTCTTCACGCCGCCGCCGCCATCAGGCGTTTGCACGCAGCACACATCGACACCAGCGACCGCCACGCCTTTGCGCGTGACGCGTCCTTTGATCTTCGCGAGGGGATCGAGCTCGACGACAACGCCCGTGACCGGCTTCGCTTCAACGTGAACCGACGCGGGCGACTTCACGTGATAGTTCGACGCGGAGATGACCACATCGCCCGCTGGCACCAAGCGGATGACAAACGAACCGTCCTCTTGCGAGAAGCCATCCATCCCGCGGCCCGACGGAGACTTGCGGACGGCATTGACCCTCACCCCACCAACGGGCTTGCCGTCGCGCATGACCTTCCCCGCGATCGTCGCGTGCGCGTGCACGCGAACTATCGCGTCGGGCTGCGCCCCCACCCCGGCGACTACTTCCACGCCGTCGTCGGACGTGGCGGAGTCGGTCGTTGCCCACAGACGCCAGCGCCCGGGTAGCAACTCGTCGACGCGGAACGTTCCGTCTGCGCCCGAGACGACTCCGAAGTTCATCGCACGCTCCGGGCTCCACTCGACAGGATTCACGGACACGAACGCATCGGGGACCGGCGTGCCTTTGTCGTCGACGACGATGCCCTTGATCATCGCCTCGGGCGTCAGCACGAAGTCGCGCCGCGTGCGCAGCTGCACGGAGAGCTGGACGAACACCGCCCCGTATCCGTCCGCACTGACCGCGACGCCGGCGCCACCGCGCGGCAGGCACAGCTCGTAGGCGCCGGTCTCGTCGGTGTCTACTCCGGCGATGCCGTCGCGCCGCACGTGGGCATGCACGATCGGTCCCTTCGCCGCGTCGCGCACGTGGCCGATCAACCACGCCTCGCATGTACCGAGCACGAGCTCGACCTGCTCGGGGTTCGGGACGTTCGTCGGATCTGCCAGCCGCACCTTCGCGGTCGCAGCGAGCTTCTGCGGCGCCGACGCCGTGACATCAAGGCTGATCGCGGGGCGCGGACCAAAGTCGAACGATCCGTCGGCACCGCTCGTGCGCTCGCTGTCGGGCGGAACGACCATTCCACCCCACGCGCTCAGCTGCACCTTCGCGCCCGCGAACGGCTTGCCGTCGAACGTCACGTGCCCCGCGATGCGGCGGTCGTGACCAGCCGGGTCCACGAGCATGGAGGGGAGTCTTCCATCGCGCGCCGCACCGGCTGCCGAGGAGGAGCCATGCGCGCTCGCCGCGTTCGTCATTGCAGTGCCCATCGCGGTTTGAGTTGACGTTGTCGCCGACCCGAACGTGCCGTGTCGCCACAGCATCAACACCGCCACCAGAACGAGAGCGACGAGCCCGCTCACCACCAAGCCACGCCGATTCATGCGCGGAGCCTATCTCGTCTGACCATGAAATCCGGGACAACCTCGCCGCGACGAAGTTGCACGCGTGTTCGCGAGGGACGCTACGCGCTCGTCGCGATCGGCAGCGCGATGGTGACCGTCGCGCCTTCGCCGACCTTGCTGTCGATACGGAAGCGACCGCCCGCAGCGCCGATGAGGCGGTGGCACTGCGAGATGCCGAGACCGGTGCCCTCCTTGCGCGTCGTGAAGAACGGCGTGCCGACCTTGGCGAGCGTCTCCTCGGCCATGCCCGGGCCGTTGTCGACGACGGACACCACGAGGACATCGGCCGCGACCTGCGCGTGGATCTTCACGCTGCCCGGACCCGACTCGCGACGACCGACCGCTTGCGCGGCGTTGGAGATCACGTTGATCACCACCTGCAGCAGCTCGGTGCGATTGATGCGGACGTTCGGGAGCTCGGCGGGCCCGTGATAGGAGAGCACCCCGCGCGCTTTGACAGCCGCCTCCTGACACGACGACATCGCTTGCTTGATCACGGGCAACGGGTCGATCGCGACGCCACTCTCGGGTACGTGCGGCTTCCCGAGCTCGCGCAGGTTGCTGATCATGTCGTTGAGGTGCATCGCCGAGTGCTTGATGTCGTCGAGCGTCTGGGGGAGGTCGACGAGGATCGAGAGAATGCGCTTCTTGACGTCGGGTGCGACGGTCGACGTCGCCAGCGCTTGCTCGATCGCCGCGGAGTCCTTGGCCAGCTCGCTCACGTGCTCGATGTTCACGAGCTGCGACATCAGCGGCTGGCGAAGATCATGAACGAGCAGCGCGGCGAGGCTGCCGAGCGTGGCGAGGCGCTCGGTCTCGATCAAGCGCGTATGAACGGACTCGTTCTCGGTGCGGAAGCGATGTGTCTGGCAGCCCCAGCGGACGACCTGCACCAGCTCTCCGCGGTCGAACGGCTTGACGATGTAACGAACGACGAGGCCTTCGTTGATCGCCTTCAAGATCGGGCCGATGTCCTGATGCGCCGTCATCACCATGCGGACGATGCTCGGGTGGCGGTCCTTGACGATAGCGAGAAGCTGATCGCCTTCCATGCCCGGCATGCGCATGTCGGTGACGATGACGGCGGGCTCGCGAGTCTGGAGAATCTCGAGCGCCCTCTCACCGGAGTCGGCGGTGATGACCTCGAACTCGGCCTTGGGCAACGACGCCTCGAACACGAGACGGTTAGGCCGTTCGTCGTCGACGTAGAGGACCAATGAGCGCTGGGGTTCGGAAATAGTCATCGGTGACGTGCGGCCAGCGAATTGCTAGCCTGGTGAGAGACCGCCCCGACAGTACCCGCCAGCGGCAAGCTTACGACGAATGCCGACCCCGTGCCGCGGTCCTGTACGTCGAGTGTGCCGCCATGCGGCAGCGCGACTACGCGTGACACAGGATGTCCCAGGCCTCGAAGATTTTGGAACGCATGGCCATTGGAACGCCCCCGTCCACTGTCGGTTACAACGATCGATACGTTGTCACCACCAACCTCTGAGGTGATGTCGATCCAACCGCCCTTGCCGGCCGCGTAGACCGCGTTTTCGATAGTCAGGTCGACGACCTCGAGCACCGGCTAGCTAAGAGATCGGCAGCGCGACGGTGACTGTCGTACCTTCGCCGACCTTGCTATCGATGCGAAAGCGGCCGCCCGCAGCGCCGATGAGGCGGTGGCACTGCGAGATACCGAGGCCGGTGCCCTCCTTGCGCGTCGTGAAGAACGGCGTACCGACCTTGGCGAGCGTCTCCTCCGCCATGCCCGGCCCATTGTCGACGACGGACACCACGAGGACATCGGCCGCGACCTGCGCGTGGATCTTCACGCTGCCCGGACCCGACTCGCG
>DASYDE010000012.1:0-28740 GCA_036499725.1 Kofleriaceae bacterium | reverse complement strand
CGTACCGGTTTCGACGAGGATGTTGACGTTCGGATCGCGCGTCGTGGCGCCCATGGCCACGTAAAAATGGGCAAAAACTGCAACTGCGAACGATAACGCTGTTGCTCTCGCCGCCTGATAAAACAGGTTGACGACGGTGTCTGCAGCTTCCGTCTGTAGCTGCAAAACTCCGACATTAATCAGACTAGACCCCCGACCCGCTGGCGCAGGGAGGTCGAAATTTAGTCAGCTTGTTGTGCCCGCAGATCGGCCGCTGTCGGCGGGCACGAGACCTTAAATAGCGAGCCTACACGCGTAGACGTTCGCTCTGATGCATCTTCGGACGTGGGTTCGACTCCCACCGCCTCCACCACTATTTACCGACGACGAATCGCTGACCTTTCGTGATCGAGCGTAACGCTCGCAAGGAAGGGAGTCGGCTCGACCAGGGCCCAACGTCGCGAACCGAGCGAGTGCTCGTGCCGTTGTAGACTGATTCTCGCGATGGGATCAGGGGAGGGTGACGATCTGAGCGCCGCACGACCAGCCCTGACGCTCGGCATGCGTCGCTCACTCGCCGTCTCGGTCGGGCTGTTCAGCGTGGTGGTGACGGTGCAGATCGTCCTGCATCTCGCCGCGCTCGTTTTCGCGGCGCTTGTGATCGGAGCGACCGAGGTGCTCCTCCACACAGGCGGGCTCGATACCGAGACCTTTTCTCTCTCGTTATACGTCGGACTCTCATCGGCGCTCGCGCTGGTGCTCGGCCTTCGAGTGCGTGGCCTCATGCGTCGCTCGGGCGCACTGGGCTCCACCGGAGGCGCATCAGTCGGCATGCAACATCGGGTGAAGGTCGCCGCGATCACGCTCCTCCTCATCCTTGCCGCCGTGACGCTGCTCGGCTGGCACCGCTCGGCGTTCTTTCCGTATCCGCTCGCGACGATCGTCGTAATAGCAAACGTGGCGTTCTTCGGCGTACTTGGCCCTGCGTGGCTCGGGCGTTTGGCGTTCCGCTTGACGCGCCGCTTGTTGGAGGTCGGCGCGCGGTCGCAGTACATCGCGGGCGCCACGACCGCTGCGCTCGTCTTGCTGAGCGCGGCGGGAATCTGGTCTGCGAACATCGAACGCCACCGCATCGCAGCGGAGGTCGTTGACATTGAAGCGAGCGGTCGGTTCGAACAGCTGTCTCCGCCGACGAGCTTCGCAGACGCAAGCGAGAAGGGGCTCTGCCTCGTCGGAGAGGTGCTTCAACCAGCGCTGGCTGCGAGTACCGCCGGATGCGGATTCACGGCGCGACCTCGCGGTCCCGGCGGTTGGGGGGATGATAGTGACCTCCCCTCTGACGGCTGCACGACGACGTTGCACGGCGGACCATTTCAGCAAGTGCAAGCCGCTGTAGTGACGCGCTTCCGTCTTAGCGAGTTCGACGCGAACGAGGTGACAATGCGGGCGCTTCTCATCACGTGCGCGAAGGAACCGCCGCCGAGACACGTCGAAGCGTACTTTCGGCGAGTGGCCAGCAATGAAGCAGCGCGCTTCTTTTCGCGCGATGCGCAACTGGCTGGATGCGATGACGAGCTGGCCAACGTACCTGACACGTGTGCCACGTCGGACCTCGATGACGCAGCCGCCGAGAAAGGTGTGGGGCTCTTCGAGCGTGTCGAGTGCGAGCTAGGCACGCGAGTGATGCGGGTGATCCGCCTGCGCGCCGTGGACGACCTCTCGTTCGCCGAGATCGGTGACCGGCTCCAGATCGATGAGGACACCGCCCGCTACACGTTCCACAACGCGATCAAGAAGCTCAGGAACTCTGGTGTCCTCGATTGTTTTCGTGAGTGACGTCGAGCAGTTGCACGATTTCCTCCGGGTTATTTACACGAAACCGACGCGTTCTCCTCTTCCCCGGTGAAGCAGCGGAACGAGCGGCATTTCGCCGCCGGCCGCGGCCGACCTGGAGCCGAACGATGTCATCTGCGATTCCGATTGCCGTCAACTTTCACCTCTGGAAGCCCTGCAACCTGAAGTGCCGCTTCTGCTTCGCTGTCTTCGACGACGTACCCGGCCGGCTCAGCGTCGACGAAGCGCGACGGCTCGTCGCAGTTCTCGCAGAGGCGGGTTGCGACAAGCTGACCTTCGTCGGTGGCGAGCCGACGCTGTGCCCGTATCTCGGTGAGCTGCTCGGCGTGGCGAAAGCTGCGAACCTGACGACGTGCATCGTCAGCAACGGCGCGCGGCTTCAAACGCTCGTCGAGAGCCAAACCGCGGACATCGACTGGGTCGGGCTCTCGGTGGACTCCGCATCCGAGGAGACGCAGGCACGACTTGGTCGCGGCGCGGGCCATCACGTGCGGAAGTCCGTCGACCTCGCGGACCTGATCCGCGCGCGCGGCATCCGCCTCAAGCTCAACACCGTCGTGACAGCGCTCAACCACAGCGAGGACATGTCGGACTTCGTGCGGCGGGTGCGCCCTGAGCGCTGGAAGATCTTCCAAATGCTGCGCATCGAAGGCCAGAACGACGGCGCCGACGATCTGCTCGTCACGCGCGCTCAATTCGATGCGTTCATCCTGCGGCACGCCGATCTTGGAGCCGAGGCACTCGCGCCCGTTGCTGAGGACAACGAGGCAATGACGGGCTCGTATGTGATGATCGATCCGCTGGGCCGCTTCTTTGACAACGTCGATGGTCGTCATCTCTACAGTCCACCGATCTTGGAGGTGGGTGTCGAGCGGGCGCTAGCGGAGATCCGATGGCAACGGGAGAAGTTCGTCGCCCGCGGCGGCCTCTATCCATGGCGACGGAGATGATGCCGAGCGCCGACCACCCGTTCGACGAACTCTAACGAACGTGTTCCTTAGGCGCCGAAATCGGCCACGCTCGCCCGGCGGGGAGACGCGGATGGTGATGCAAACTGTGTCAGCCGATTTTGAGAGCTACGGATCGGCGTCTTCGACGCACGTCGTGCCGCGGCCCATGCATGACGAGGGGATGACGTAGTTGAACGGGTCGGTACCGCTGTCGAACAAGTCGCGCAGTTCGGTGCGGTCGGATCGGTTGGATCGCAGGTACACCCGATTGTCGAAGAAGATGTCGGCCTTGCGTCCGCGCCGAGCATGAAAGTCGCGTCGAGAGGCGCCGCGAGCAAGCTCGTGAACGTGACGACGACGCCGTCGGTTCGCCGCCAGATGCCTTCGACGGTGGGATTGCGCATGCGTGCGATCTCACTGCCGCTCGATATCGGCAGCAGCGCCTTGAACGCTCCCGCGAGGCGCGCGTCGGTGCTTTGCCTTGGCAGATCGCGTCGGCCTCGGCGAGCCCACCGCCCATCAGCTTTCCGTGCGACGCGAAGATCATCCCACCGACGGGAAACCGCGGATGCAGGTCGAGCGCGACGTGCTTGTTGATCTCGCCGCAGTAGATCGCTTTGGAGCAGGCCGCAGAACCACTGTTCACCATCGCGACGCCGCTGAAGTCCGCGATGCCGCCCGCCGCTGGTAGCGATCACGGTTCGATGACGGGCCAGAGCTCGAGCCGTTTGCCCGTCGCAAAGCCCGTGACGCGCACGCGCAATGGCGAATCGCACGTGACCGACGCGAATACGAGCACGAGCTTGTCGCTCTTACTCGCGGCGTCGATCGTGCCGTGTGATTCGGAACAATCATCCTTGGGCGATACGGCGAACGGCGCCCAGTCCGCCTGCATCGCGCGCACGGCATCCCACGCCATGCGCTCGCGCGTCGTCGGCGTGCGTCCCTGCGGTAGCGCGATCCAGGTGCGGTCGGTCTCGATCTTGGCCGCGTCTGACACGCCGACGATCTTCTGGCGATCGCCTTTGCACGCAGCGACCGACACCGTGACACCGAGGAAGTGATGCGCGGTGAGATCATTCGCGAGCGAGCGGGCGGCCTTGTTGCAGTCCGCCGCGGCCTCGCTGTCGACATCGGCCCCGTTCGTGCGCGACGTGTGGCTCAACACGGCGACCGTCGTCGTGCCGGTGACATCGACGATCGAGAACGTGGTGCCGCGATCGCCTTGGCACATGCTGTGTTCCTCGAGCAGCGCGGCGGAACCGTCCTTATTCCACGCGACGAGCGCTGCATCGTCATCGCAGCCCATCGCGTGAGCCGTGTGCTCGAAGCCGAGCGTGGCTGCGGCGAGGATGAGGAGTTTTGCGAACATGTGTCTACGTAACACCTGTGCGGCCATCTTTCTTCACTGACGCGCAAACGTAGCGACGCACGCGGGCCGCACTGTCACCGCATGGCCCTTCCACGCATCGCATTCGGATTCTTGTTCCTGGTCGCGTGTGCTGGCCCCGGTGCCACCGGGGTGACGGAGCCGCAGGCGCCCTCGTCGAGCAACTCGTCCACCGACTCGCCGCAGGACGACTGGTACGAGCGCGCGCAGGCGCAGCACAAGCAGGACGACGACGATCGTGCGGCGGCAGATGCAGCGCGCTGGCAGCAGCAGCAACAGGAGGCGGCGCAGCAGCAGCAAGCGGCGCAGCAACAACAGCAGGACGACTTCAACCGGCAGCAGCAGGAGCAGGCGGCGCAGCAGCAGCAGGACACCTGGAACCAGGAGCAGCAGCAGACATACCTGCAGCAGCTCGAGTACACGCCGCCGGCTTCCCCGTGAGCGACGGCGCCCGTTGTGCGGTGAGCTGTCACGTAGCGCGCAGTTGAAACGCGGAAGCGTCGGTTTCGTGGTGGTCTCGTCCGCCAACCGCGCGAATTTGCGCCGGAACGCTGATTGCTCGCTGAGGGAGCGTGCCCAGAACAGCCTCTCTCTCGTTGCTCGCGATCGCGGGGATCGCCGCGTGTCATGCCCCCCAACGAGCGCGCGCGACCGCAAAGCTCGCCGACCTCGTCGTCAAGAGCGACTCCATCACCGGCCGAAAGCGCCCCGAGGGGTTGGCGCCGAGCTCGCCGAATTCTACGCAGCTCTTGCTGCTTGCCATCGATGGAGCGTCGCGCGACCAGCTGTACGAGTTGCTGCGTGGGGGGCAACTGCCGCATCTGGCGGAGCTCCTGGGTGGCGACTCGCTCGCGCACGCGTACCTCGACACGCACTTCTTGTCGAACTTGCCGTCGACGACGATGCCCGCGTGGTCGAGCGCGTTGACGGGGAAGGCAGCCGCCGAGACGGGCGTTCCGAACAACGAGTACTGGATCCGCGAGACCAAGACGTTCGCGTGCCCCGCGCCGGTCACGTTCGCCGACGCGGCGCCCACGCTCGAGATCTATACCGACCACTATCTCGACAAGCTGATCGAGGTGCCGACGGTCTACGAGCGCATTCACGAGCAGGATCCCGCGGCGCTCGAGTGGGTCGTGATGAATCACGTGTTCCGCGGTGCGGATCGGATGTTGATCACGAAGCGCACCGTGATGCTGCGGGCGTTCGAGGGCTTCGCGGAGAAGGTCGCGCGCAAGGTGCTCACGCAGGAGGAATCGCGGAGGACGTACGCTGATCTCGACAACGCGGCGATCGATAACCTGGTGTCGCGACTCGAGGATGGGCCGACGCCTGATGTGCTGACGCTCTACATCTCGGGCACCGATCTCTATGCGCACGTCGCGAAGGAGGGTCCCGACGAGGCACGGAAGAAGTACCTCATCGAGGTGGTCGATCCGGCGCTCGAGAAGGTGGTCAACGCGATGCGCGCGCGGAACATGCTGCAGAACCGCTGGGTGATCGTCACGGCTGATCACGGTCACACGCAAGTCGTTCACGACGAACAGCACGCGATCGGAGTCTCCGAGGAGGACACGCCCGGCGTGCTGCACGAGGTTGGATTCAAGACGCGACCGTTCAAGCGCGACGTGTCCAAGCACGACACGTTCAACTCGGTCCTCGCGTACGGCGGAGCGATCGCGTACGTGTACCTCGCCGACCGGTCGAAGTGCGATGGCACCAAGCCGTGCGCGTGGACGGATCCGCCGCGCTATCGCGAGGACGTGCTGGCGGCGGCCGATGCGCTGTACCGGAGCAACGAGGACGGTGTGATCGCGTCGAAGATGAAGGGCACGATCGACATGATCCTCGTGCGGCGCCCCAAGCCCGTCGCGGAGGTGGATCTGCCGTTCGAGGTGTACATCGGCGACGGGCGCACGCAGTCCATCGACGACTACCTCGCCGCGCATCCGCATCCGACCTACGTCGACGTGGCGGGACGATTGAAGGAGCTCGCGGTGGGCGTTCACGGCGAACGCGCGGGCGACATCATGCTGATCGCCCACGACGGCGACAAGCTGACGCCGGAGGAGCGGTTCTACTTCGAAGCGGTCCCGTATCGCTCGTGGCACGGCAGTCCGTCGAAGCAGGACTCCGAGATCCCGCTCATCGTCGCGAATCCGCACCACTCGACGGCCGACATCGAGCCGTGGGTGACGGGGATCCTCGGCAGCACGCCGTACCAGCGCAAGCTGACCGACATCATGCTCGGGCTCCGCACGAAACCTCCGCGCTGATCAGTGATACGAGGTGCGGATGAAGTCCGCCTGTCTCCTCGTTGTCGCGCTGCTCGGATGCAAGGCAAAGCTCGCCGACCCGCCGACGTCGGGTTCGGGCTCCGCGCCCGCCGCGGTAAAGTCCGTCGACGCGGCCGCGCCCGTTGCCCCACCCGCGCCGAAGGACTTCGAGCTGGACTCGGAGGCGGGGCTGTTCAAGACGCACATCAAGTTCACACTTCGCAGCGATCTCGTCGTCGAGGGCAGCAACGCTCGCTTCAAGGAGCCCGGGGAGTATGGCCCGACGACGGGCTACATTCAGTTCACGCCGACGTGCGGCGGCGGGTGCACGGACAAGGAGATGACGCAGGCCCTGGCCGACACCATCAAACGTGCGCCCGAGCACGCGGCGCAACCGAACCTGAATACGGGCGATCCCAAGCTCGACGCCGAGCGCCTCGACGTGAAGATGATCGGCACCGGCGAGCTCGACGCGGGCGGTAAATACGTCGAGTACAGCGTCGCAAAGCCGCCCGGGGTCACGGGCCCGTACCCGGTTGGCTACTACGCGCTGTGCATCAAGTGGGCGCCGACGAAGGAGTACTACGTGACGGCGCAGGTCTTTGCCGACGAGGCGCACCAGTCGGACCTCCGCGCACCACTGATCGCCGCGTGCAAAGGCTTCACGATCGTGATGCCGCCGGGCACCGGCTCTGGGGCGAAGTAGTAGTCTGTTCCTCGGTGGTTTCGTCCGGCAAGGAACGCGGACGGCGCAGGCTTCGCCTGGGCTGGGTCTTGGTGTTGTCGTTTGCGTTGCTCAGCATCATCCCGCTGATCGTCATCCTCGCGTACGGCTATCACCGCAACGAAGCGGCGATCACGCAAAGCCTCGATGAACAACTCGCTCGCGATAGTGCGCGCAGCATTCATCGTGTCGCAGAGCTCGTCGACGATGTCGTGAAGGCGGCGTCGATCGTCGGCGCGGCTGTCGAGGCCGATCCGACGATGTTCCACTCGGAGAAGGGTGACTCGATCATCTGGCGTGCGGTCGCGTCGTCGCCCGAGATCGACGCGCTGTACGTGAGCTTCGAGGATGGACACCACCGCGTCGTCTCGCGCATCGACGACGATCGGCGGAGGTCGGATCCGCGCATTCCGGCTGGCGCGACATGGCACGCCAGCTACGTCGATGACTTCACGGCAGGGGCGGCGCGCGCGCGGCATCGTCGCTTCTTCGCGACGTGGCCTACGGAGATCAGCAGCTATTCGGATCCCACGACGATCGATATCCGCACGCTCCCGCAATACGCAGGCGCGAAGGCGCGAGACGGCCTCGCCGTGGCAGAGCCGGGCATCAATCCCGACACGGGCTATCCGATCCTGTCGATCGGTTGGCCCGTACACCAGGATGGAAAGTTCATCGGGTTTGTCGGCGCGAACATGACGCTGAGCGCGGTGTCGACGTACCTGCGCGAGCACCGCTTCAGTCCCAACAGCATCACGGTGATCGTCGACGACGCCGGACACGTCATCGCGCACCCCGACCCGAAGGAGTCGATCCACATCGCGGGTGGGAAGACGGAGCTCGCGAAGATCGCAGACCTCTCCGACAAGCGCATCGGGGAGGCGCTCGCCCACCGCGACCGCGGCACGCATTTTCGGTTCACGTCGTCGGGGGGCGAGGACCTCGCGGTCGCGACTGAGCCGTTCCCGACCGCGTTCGGCAAGAGCTGGGAGGTCGTCATCGTCGCGCCGACCGCGGACTTCGTCGGGACGCTCGAGAGCACCAACCGCAACGTGTTCGCGATGCTCGCGTTCGCGCTCGTGCTGGAGCTCGTGTTCATCTATCTGCTGTCGCGCTACATCGCTCGGCATATCGCGCGCGTGTCAGCTGCGTTCGCCTCGGCGCGCCGGCTCTCGTTCGTCGCCCCGGCAGTGACGAGCTCGTTCATCGGCGAAATCTCGGATCTCGAAGGTGGCTTTGCGCTGCTCCAGAACGCGCTCAGCTCGTTCGCGAAGTTCGTCCCCGCTGACGTGGTCACGCGCTTCATCGAGTCGGGGAAGCCTGTCGCGCCCGGCGTGGAGCAACGCGAGGCCACGATCTTCTTCTGTGACCTGGAAGGGTTTTCCGGCCAGGCCGAGAACCTCACGCCCGCGCAGCTACTCGCGCAGCTCACGCAGTACTTCGCGACGATGACGGGCGCGATCGCAGAGGAGCGCGGCACCATCGACAAGTTCATCGGTGATGCCGTGATGGCGTTCTGGGGCGCGCCGGTCGCGGATAGCGATGACACGTTGCGAGCGTGTCGCGCAGCCGTGCGCGCGCAGCGTCGGATGGAGAAGCTGCAAGCGGTGTGGCGGGCGGCGGGGCAGCCGGTGATGAACGTGCGCATCGGCATTCACTCGTCGTCCGTGCTCGTGGGTAACATCGGCTCGCCGGAGCGCCTGAGCTACACGGCGATCGGTGACGGCGTGAACGTCGCGTCGCGCCTCGAAGCGATCAACAAGACGTTCGGCTCGACGGTCTGCGTGAGCGACACGACGCTCGCCGCGCTCGGTGGTCGAGCGATCGCGCGTCCGCTGCGCCCGGTTCGCGTCAAAGGTCGGCGGCAGGAATTCATGATCTACGAGCTGCTCGCGATCGCCGGCACTGATGAGCCGGAGCTCGGGCCGCGTCCAGACGACGAAGAGCTCGTACTGCTGAGCACCAAGGCGGCGGACGCACGCAGAGCAGGCGATGTTCCCGGGGCGATGCACGCATACGAGGCTGTCCTCGCTCGCTTCGCCGATGATCGCGTCACGCGTCTGTTGCTCGACGAGCTGCGAGTCTCCCCGCACCTCGAGCACTGATCACCCGCAGTCGACGGCGCAGCTCGTTTTGGTCTCGCCGACGTCGCACTTGCCGTCACCGCAGACAGGGCAGGGGCCGGCGTCCTTGCAATCAACGAAGCAGTTGCAGGCATTCTCGCCCTTGTCGACATCGCATTTGTCGTCGCCGCACGTCGCGCAACCGCCGGGATCGATCATGTCGCACTTGTCGTTGCACTTCAGGCCGGTGCCGACGTGCGTGCCGAAGCTCGCGCACGTGAACGCGCCGAAGTCTGTGGCATCGCACATCTCGGGGCCGTTCTTGATCTTGTCG
This sequence comes from Kofleriaceae bacterium, assembly GCA_036499725.1. GTDB lineage: Bacteria > Myxococcota_A > Polyangia > Haliangiales > Haliangiaceae > JABFXX01. Next base: position 19,170 of record DASYDE010000012.1, on the reverse strand, counting down.
CCGCACTTCCCGACGCATCCCGCGGTGATGAGTGCACAGCCGCCGCTACACGCCAGGGTTCCGCTGTAGTAGCCGAGGCCCACGCAGGTCATGCCTCCGAGGTCTTGGTCGTCACACTCCTCGGTCCCGTTGAGCACGTGGTCGCCGCAGCGGCCGCTGCAGGTCGACGTATCGAACGAGCAGAGCGACGAGCAGGCGAGGCTGCCGCTGTAGTAGTTGAAGTCTTCGCAGGTGGCGCCGAACGCGGGCGGATCGCACTGCTCGTTTCCGTTCTTCATGTGATCGCCGCACTTGCCGACGCAGGCCGAAGTGTCGAATGTGCAGAACGGCGTGCACGCGATCGTCCCGTCGTAGAAGCCAGCGGCTGTACACGAACCGGCGCCGAGGTTCTGCGCGTGGCCGTTGCCAGCAGGTTCGCACTGCTCGGGCGCCTCGAGGACTCCATCCCCGCAGCGGCGCAGCGTGCAGTCGAGCCGGCACGGCGACACCGGATCGGTGGAGTTATGAGTGCCGTTGCAGCCGACCGGGCCATTGATCGAGCCCGTGCCGCAGTCACACGTCTCGCCGCGTTCGGGATTCACGATGCCGTCGCCGCAGACCTCCAACGAGAGGCAGTCGGCCGAGCATCCGTCGCCCGACGCGCGGTTACCGTCATCGCACGCCTCGCCCGGATCGACGACGTGATCGCCGCATCGCGCGTCCTGGCAGTTCGTGCGGCAGCGCCCACCGATGGTGTCGGAGTTTGCGGCGCCGTCGTCGCACCCTTCGAGCGAGTCGACGATTCCATCGCCGCAGAGAGGAAGTGAGCAATCGGGGCGGCACGCATCGGGGTCGCTCGAGTTGTTCGCACCGTGGTCGCAGAGCTCGTCCGCGTCGATCACGCCGTTGCCGCAGGTCTCGTTGGAGAGACAGTCGCCAGAGCAGCCGTCGCCGGAGTGCGTGTTGCCGTCGTCGCAGACCTCCCCGGAGTCGAGCGTGTTGTCTCCGCAGCGTGCGAGCTGGCAGTTCTCGCGGCACGCATCCGGCGCGACATCAGAGTTCGCGTCGCCGTCGTCGCACGCTTCGAGAGGAGCGTCGACCATCCCGTCGCCGCAGAGGCGAGCTTTGCAGTTCGCACGGCAGGCGTCGCCACCATCGCATTGCTCGCCCTTCGCGATGTCGACGATGCCGTTGCCGCAGGTCTCGTTGGAGCGACAGTCCGCCGAGCATCCATCACCGTTGATCGTGTTGCTGTCGTCGCACACCTCGCCGCTGGTGATCACGCCGTTGCCACACCCGACGGGCACGCACAGGCCCTGACTGCACTCGCCCGATGCCACGCCGGGATAGCTACACGCCGTGGCATCGGCCAGACCGGCGCAGCCACTGACCTGCTGCGGGAACGCGCAACCACCGCGACCATCGCACACGCGATCGTTTGGACACGCGATCGAGCCGCAATCGGTGACCCCCGACCCGTACCCGCATGCCCCGACCGCGACGACCAGGACGGCGAGAACCAACTTCGACATCCAGCTCCCACTATACCAACAACGCCCTCCCACCCGTCATCTCGCCAGTGGCCCGGCCTCGATTGTTGAATCGTTTCGAATCTCTACGGCATGTGACAGAATCGACTCATGAGCATGGCGTTTCGGTGGCACATGGCCCTGGTCCTCCTCGCGGCGTGCGGCTCGTCAGGCGATGACCTGACCGATGCGACCGAGCTGACGTGTCCCGCGCCCGGTGCGCTTCCGTTCGCGATGAAGTCACACGACTTCGTCGATGCGTCGAACAAGAACCTCGTGACGCTCGATACGCGCATCAAGGACGAGGCGTCGGATTGGTTCGGCGTTCCTGATGGTCTCGCAGCGAACGTGTACATCGACGACAGCGCGACGCCGGGCGCTGGAACGCCGACGTATCACGGTGCAAAGGCGCGCACGAAACCAATGCAGGGCGTGTTCGCGACGCCACTCGTCGGCGAGAACGTGAGCCTGTGGACATACGACTCCGACGCCAAGACGTGGAATCAGCTCGCGCGCGGCACGACAGATGACACCGGGTCGTACGATCTCGACGCGATGGGCTACGCGCCGCAGGACGGCACCGTCGTGTATTCGATGCTCGAGGCGGACGGTTCGTGCGCCACGCACTACAACTACGAGATCCCGAGGGGCTCGAAGGTCATCGTCACGGATATCGACGGCACGCTGACCACCGATGACTCGCAGATCATCATGCAGGTCGCAGACGACGCGTACGACCCGATGATGGTCGGCGCCGCAAACACGATGCTGCAGGCGTGGGCCGCGAAGGGCTATCCAATCGTGTACCTGACGGCCCGCGCGCACATCTACGACGCGGAGACGCGCGCGTGGCTCGACGCGCATGACTTCCCGAAGGGGCCGGTCATCACGTCGAACGGCACCACCGCCGCCAACGATGCGTACAAGACGATCTGGCTCCATCGTCTCGTCGATGACTTTGGGTGGACGCCGTACGCCGTCTACGGAAACGCGGACACCGACATCACGGCGTACGCGAACCTGACGGTGCCGCTCGACAAGACATTCATCGTCGGGCCGCTCGGTGGCACGCGCGGCACGACGGCGATTCCCAATCTCGACTTCACCGCGCACATCAGCGCGTTCGTGAACGCACAGCCCGACGAGTAGCTCAGCGGTTGCGTGTAGCGAGCTTGAGCTCGAGCTCTGCAATGCGGGCCTGTGCTACCGCGAGATCTTGATGAAGCTGCGCGAGGCGCGTGCCATACGCGTCGCGTTCGTCCTCGACAGCGAGGCGCGCTTTGCGCTCGACCTCGAGCAGGTGCACGAGCATCGCGTGCGCATCCGCGCCGGGGGCGATGGTGTTGGACGCCGCCGGCATCGGCTTGAGCACCGCGTACGTCGGCTTGCGCGCGAGAATGTCCTGGACGGGCGCGGGCGGCTGGCTCTTCCCGGGGGCAGCTGCGAGGCGGCGGAAGCGCAGGCTTCCGATGACGACGACGGCACCCATCGGAATCGGTGCAGACTTCGCGACGCGGTGCGGACCGACGAACACGCCGTTCGCGCTTCCGAGATCCTCCACGATCAACATTCCGGCGTCGTCGACGTAGAGCTGGGCGTGCTTACGAGACACCAGGCCGTCGTTGCTCTGGATCGCGCAGCCGGCCTCGCGGCCCACAATTACCGGCTCTCGCCCGATCGAATACGATCGCTCGATACCGTCACTATCAACATATGCGACTGGGATCATGATCTAGCTCGCGGCACCGGCGACGCGTTCGAGCGCTACCGACATCGTGCACGCGTCGCGCAGCTTACCGCGTTGGCTGCGGTCCAGCTCCAGTGGAATTTCCGTCTTCTCGCGTCGGCGCTCCAGCATCGGGGGGCATTCTAAGTTGTCTTCCCAGGAGGGCAACTTCAGTAACGACTGGAGGTACGACATCTCCCCTGGATCACCCAGGAACCACCCAGGAAGCGCGTTGGCTCAAAGCCGTTCGTCGTCGGCGAGCGGCAACGAAACAGGCCACGGCCCGACGTCGACGGAACCACTCATCTCCGGTGGCAGCGTTGTCGTGGCGATCACGGAATCGACAGTCTTTGCGACGCAGTCTCCAACGGGTGACGAGCTCAGCGAGCCGTCGACCTGCTTCGAGACACGATGCTTCGTGCCGTTGTACGCGAGCCGAATGCTGAGGTCTCCGTGCGGCGCATCAGCGAATCCGCACTCTTTCCGTGCGCGGCCGAGCGACGCCATCATCATGCCTCCCAGGAATTCCTGCGGAATCCGATCTGGGGGATGCAGCTCGATGAACGTCTTGGTCGGCCGGAGCTCGAAGGTCATCTCACCGAAAATGGCGCGCCCTGGAAACGTCCCCTGCAGTCGCCCCATCCAGTCGTTAGCGAGGTTGTCACCGAGATCCGTATCGAGCTTGCAAACGTGATCGCGGCATTCGACGCGATACGCGGGCTCGGGTCCTTTTTTGAACGGCGCGAAGACTTCGTCAAGGAACGGCTTCACGCGCGCTTCGGTCTCTATCGTTCGTGTCCCCTTCGCGAACTTCTTGTCGAGACTCTCCAACTCGGCGGCCTTTGCCTCCGCCGCGACGAGTCGCTGTTCGACCACGTCTCGGGGGAGCGACGAAATATCGCGACCTGCCGGAGCGGGCTTGCGCTCCGACGTTCGCACGGGCTCGGTCGTCGGTGACGACTCCGTCGTCGACGAGCCCCGTGGTGCGGCGACAGGCGTCTGCTTGCTCGTACACGTCGCGAACAGGAAGACGTTCGCAGCGAGGCTCACGAACAAGAGTGCGCGTAGGTATCTCATTGGAGGGGGACCGGCCAGTCGATGGTGGGGAGCACAGTCACGTCGTCGGGGAGCGGAGTCATGCTCACGAGATCCTCGACGACCTTGCGAACGCAGGAGCCGGCGGGGTCCGTGGCGTGGGGACCAGCGATGTCGACCTCGACACGCCGATCGACGAGGCGAAACGCGACGGTGACACTACCGTCGGCAGGCTGATCTCGGTGACATCTCGCGAGTGCCAGCGACGCACTGAGAGCGTTTGCGATGCGTCCCTCGTAGCCGGTGCCCTGTGCCTCGGGATCCAGCTCGACGTGAAAGTAGACGGCGTCGCCACCGAGGGCCATGTCCCGTGTGAATCCGACGAGCTCCCTCTGGATCGCGTCGCTCCACTGAGTCGACGGTAGGTCTGTCTGAAAGCGGCAGACGTCTCCTCGGCACTCGAGGTCGTACGGACGCGTCTCGTTACCTTTCGTGCCGAACACGCGATCGATGGCGGCGCGCGCGCGGGGTTCGTTCTCGGCGCCGCCGGCCGCGACGTCGAACTGCTCCTCCGCTGGAAGCAGGTCGAAGATCGCTGCCTCGGTCTTGCGCAGGCGGTCGTCCAGAGCCGCGCGATCCAGCTTCTTGATCGCATCGGGAATGGGCGCACTCGGCGCGACAGACTTCGGTTGCGGATGGGCGGGCACCGGCGCTGCTGCAGTTTGCATCAGTGTGGGCCTCGGCCGCGTCCGCGCATGCAGTAGGTAGCCATTAGCGACGAGACTGCTCGCGAGCACCAACCCGAACGCCGCCTCACGCCCACGCACCCGCGGAGCATACGACAACATCGGCCATCGACGAAGAGGCCACGAAAATCGCATTCTCGCGGTCCGCGACGTACCGTGTATGGATGCGAAGGATCGCGTTCGTGGGTGTCCTGGCGGTGGCGGCGTGCACAACAACGATTCATCGCAAAGAAGGCGGGCAGACCAAGTCATGGGAAGTCGCGGCCGCGGCGAAGCTGCTGAACCTGACGGGCACGGCGAGCCAGTGCGAAAAGACGAAGAACGCGGATCTCCTGGTCGTGTGCACGGCGCGCACGGAGAAGGAGTGCGAGACGATCGGTAACCACGACGTCAGTGCGTTCTGCGACTACGATTGCAGCAAGATCAAGACGGACGGCTATCGCGAGCTGTGCGGCTTCCAAGGTCATCTCAAGACCTGTACCGGCATGGAGAAGTACGGCGAGTGGTTCGCGATCTGCGAGAGCGGCCTGCCGTCGAAGGCGCACTCCGATGGATGCGATGCCGGCTATCACCGCAACGAAACGACGAGGGACTGCGAACCGGGCTAGTTCGGCCGGCTCGGCAGCGCGACGATGGTGATCTTCGTCGCCGCGGCAGTCACGTCGATGTCGGTCGGCGGCACTTGGACCGGTGTGCCCTGGAGCGCGAAGCACGTGAGCCGTACGCGGCCGATCGGAGCTCGCAGCGAGAAGCGACCGGTTGCATCCGTGGTGCCCTGTTGCGAGGGAGCAGGCGGCGCCATGAAGATTTCGTTGTTCGCAAGGATGTGTGCGTCGCAGCGCATGTCAGCGAGCGGCTTGTGCGCGGAATCGATGACAGTGCCATCGACCGGGCCAAGCGGGCGAGCACGCAAGTCGAGGTGAGCGGTCTTGCCCGGCAGAATCTCGAGACTCTGCGTGTCGACCTCGTCGCCCGCGCGGGCTTCGACGATGTAGTGGCCGACGGCGAGACCGACGCACGAGTACGACGTGCCATCGAGGGTCGGGCGACGGAGCATTGTTAGATCGGCTGTGCGAGTGCTCAGCGTGATCATGGGCGTCGCTGTGAATCCTGCGAGCGTTCCTTCGAGCGCACCCGCGCGTTGAACCTTGATGACCGTGCTGTCGGCACCGCCCACGACGCCGAGAACTTCGGCTTCGCTCCCATCGCCCGCGTGCGCGTGAAGGTTGTACGTGCCCGGCGCGAGGTTCGCGATCTCGAAGCGACCGGTCGCTGAAGACATGGTAGATGGAAAATCCATCGTCGTGCGACCGCCGCCGTTGACGGCCTCGACGAGGACATCCGAGAGCGGCTCGCCCGCGTCGTCGATGACAGTGCCGCGGATCGCGACGCGCTGATTGCGAACGGTGAGCGTGACGTTGGCGAGTACGCCGTTCATCGGCACGACCACATTCGCATTCATCCCCGGGAGCGGAGTCCGGGCGCCGGACTGTGGCAGTACGGAGGGGCGATACGTACCGCCGACGAGCATGATGCAGTCGAAGCGACCGGCTGCGTCGGTGGTGGTCTCGCACTTGTCGTTGTTGCCTGGCTCGTCGATGTCGAACCGCACGCCGGTGAATGCCATCGGGGCTCCTGCTTCGTCGACGACGGTCCCCGTTACCTCACCCGAACGATCGAGGTCGAAATCGAACGTTGCGTCCTCACCTGGGTCGAATACGAAGTCGGTGCCGTACGCCAAGGCCTTGAGCTGCGGAGCTTGCGCGAAGATCTGGGCAGCGCCGGGCGGAAGACCTTCGAGCGAATAGCTCCCATCTGCACCGGAGAGCGCCGTTCGCTGGGCAGGGCCCATGTACAGGATGTTCGCGCCCGCGACCGGTGCGCCATCGTGCAGCACGCGACCGTGTATCTGCGCCATCGGCGTCACGTCGAGGCGAACGTCGTGCGTCTCGCCTTGCTTCACGTCGAGCTCGACAGGGGGCGAGACCTGGTAGTTCGTTGCGATGACCCGCACGTGCCCGAGCGGGACGCGATCGAGCTCGAACGTGCCATCGCTCTGCGAGAACGCCTCGCCGCTCTCCGCGGTGCCAGACGTCGCAAACACATGCGCTCCACTGACAGGTACTCCGTTTGCGACGACGGTTCCGACAACGCGCCCGCGAGGGGATACGACGATGCGAACTTCGCGCGACGTCCGCGTCGGCTGCGCGAACGCAGAGACACCCGTATCGTTCGTTAGACCATCTGTTGTCGCAAAGAGTCTGAACGCGGCCGGGGCGAGTCTGCTGATCTGAAACCTGCCCTCATCATCGGACGTGGTCCAGCTGTTCGTGACGTGACCCACCCCACCCCCGCTATCCGCCACTGCGATGACGCGCGCGTGGGGAACGGCCGTTCCGTCGGCACGCGTCACGCGACCGACGAGCGTCGCCTCGGGAACGAGTTGAACGTCGAGATGCTGATCGGAGACCGCGAGCAGCTCGTAGCGTACGGTTCCGTAGCCGTCGGCCGAGATCCGGAGCTGGGCACTCGGCGAGCCCAACGCGCGTCGTGGCGCGATGCACAGCCGGTATGCGCCGTTGCCATCTGCATCGGTGGTGCCTCCGTCGGAGGCCTCCACGCGCGCATGTGCGACGCCGCCGCCGGACGCATCGATGATGGTGCCCGACACGTGAACGGTGCAGTCAGGCAGGCGAACGACGAGCTGGTCAGGCTTCGCGTGCGGCTCTGCGTTCGAGACCTGCACGGTACCTGCGGCGTGTTCGGGTGCGGATGCACTGACGGTGAACCGTGCCGCCGGTTGCTCGCCAAAGTCGAAGGCTCCGTCGGGACCCGTCGTCGTCTCGAAGAGAGGCTGGAGCATCTGCATCAGGCCGTCGGGAAGTACGAAGACAGTCGTTGTCTCGGCGCCGAGGTTGAACCCCAGCTTCACGCTGGCTCCCGCGACGGGCCCCTCCGCTGCGATGACGTGCCCTGCGATTCGCCGCTTTGGCGCGCCCGCCTGTGCCGACCACGCGGGAAGCGGTTCCATTCCATGCGCAGACGCAGATGTCGTCGCGTGCGTCTCGCCCTTCGCTGCGGACGACCGTCGCGGAGCAGCGGCGTTGTCGTCACGTCGCAGGACAATGAAGCCGATCAACAGCAAGACGACCAGCACGGCAACGATCGCGAGGATCTTCTTCACGAGGAGGACTCCTGTGGCCGCGGCGACCGTCGCTGCTGGTCCCGGCCATCTCGCCAGTGGGATCAGCGCTGCGAGCCAGCCACGTTTGGGGGGATTGGCGCGCTTCTCCAGTGCTTCACGCAGCTGGTCGAGCGCGACCTTGAGACGACGACGGACCGTTCCGTCGGGAATCCGCTGTTGGCGCGCGATGTCCGCGCTGCTCAGACCTTCGACAAAGTGCAGCAGCACCGTCGAGCGGTACGGCTCGGCAAGCGCGAGCACTTCATCCGCAACGGCGCGCTGGAGCTGTACTCGCTCCACGAGTTGCTCCGGCGTCGCGACCGCGCGATCGTCCGCGTACGTCTCGTCTCGCTCGCTCCGCCGAGCATCACTGCGTCGTCGCGTATGGATCAGTTTTCTGACGACGCGACCAAGCCACGGACGCAACGGGCGATCGGAGTCCGGCTGCTTTTCCGTCGCGACGAGCCAAGCATCCTGCGCGATGTCGTCGGCGACGGACGCGTCTTTGAGTAACGCGCGCGCGAGCTGCCGAACCCAAGCCATCTCGGCCATGAGCTGCTCGCTCGTCGGGATTCTTGCGTCGTTCATCGGCTGACAGTGTTATCTGCCGCCGAGGGACCGATCGTTCGCAGAAATCGTCACAGCGGACGCACGCGCTCGTGGCAACGCGTCTTACGCAGGAGCACTCGTTGAACAACCCTGCCCGGCGAGCGCCGATAGACCTGGCCTCGTTCGGAGCTCGCGGCGTCCTCTGCTTCGAATAGACGCTGCGCCTCAACGAGGATGAGGAGTTTCACGACGCGCTCGGTACTGCTTCAGGTAGTCAGCGGCATCGATACTTCTGCCGGCGTCTGCATCACTCTGTGCCTGATCGAGCGATGCGTGCAGCTCGGCACGTTCTTCGGGCGAGAGGTGATCGCCGATGATGACCACCTCGACCTCCGCACCGTCCGGCAAGTCCGTCGGATGATCGAGCGTCACTCGACCGTTGCGAACCCGGAGTCTGACCGCGTGCATGGCCTTCATTGTAGCGCCCCTCACCAGCGTCGCGTGGCCTCTTCACCTTGGGCTAAGTGGTCGCGACGAGCAGCTCTTCGGAGTTGTTCGGGGGTCGCAGGCCGTCGGAGCGGCCGGAGAAGTAGAGCTCGGCCAGGGCAGCGGCGGAGACATGGCGGACATTGGAGAAGCCACACTCGCGCGCGAGAGCGAGCATGTCGTCGGGCGCGAAGAACGAGATGAACGGTGTGCCCGCAGCGGCCGCGCCCTTGGTGGCCATCTCGATCGCACCGCGGAACTCGAGCGGCGCCATGTCGATGGGCAGCATGAACGTCATCGCGAGCGTGGAGCCGGCGGCGAGCGAGGCGACCTGACGGAGCGTCTGCGAGATTGCGTCGCGCGTGAGGTACATGCTCACGCCCGTCGAGGCGACGACGGCGGGACGCTTGGTGTCGAAGCCGGAGGCCGTGAGCTTCTCCCACCATCCGTCGCCCGCTTCGAAGTCGACGGGCACGAGATGGAGGTTCGGCGGAATGCCGTAGCCGAGCTCGACGAGACGGTTGCGCTTCCACTGCTGCGGGCCGGGCTGGTCGATCTCGAAGATGGAGAGGCGTGAGTCGGGGTGGCGCTGCGCGAACGTGTCGAGACCAGCGCCGAGGATGACGTATTGAGTGGCGGTCGATTCCGCGACGAGGTCTTCGATGAAGCGTGCGCGCGCGACGATGGACGCGCGGAACGGCGCGGTGAACGGACTCATGTCGCCGCGCTGCTGCCAGCCGTCGGGTGGAGCGAGGAGCTTCAGGCCGACGTCGTCGACGAGGACGTGGGGCGGGGCGTCCGCTTGGACGTGGAGTGCGCGCCAGAGCGCGACGCGTGCGGCTGTGTTTTCGGGCTCGACGACGTGGGCCTTCGACATGGCCGAAGTATGCCGCGAAGCAACACGTTCATGGCCGTTAGGCGAGCCGCACGTCTTCTACGTCGGGTGGCATCACGCGCTCGATCGTCTCCCGCAGCTCCTGCGGCGAGGACGGTTTGCGGAGCATCACGTGTGCGACCGCGAGCGCCGCGGCTTCGTTCTCGAGCGCGCCCATGTCTCCGGTCAGGAGGATTCGCCCACACGTGGGGTATCGTGCGGCGACCAGCGCAAGAAGCTCCGTACCCACCATGCCCGGCATGCGGTGATCGGAGACGACGACGGAGACGGGCTGTTCGGCGAGGATCTCGAGTGCCTCGAAGGCGGAGGCCGCCGTGAGGACCTCGTAACCGGTCGTGCGGAACAACCGCGCAAGACTGCGGAGGACTGTTGGCTCGTCGTCGACAAACAGCACCGTCTTCATCGTGGATCCCGGCGTATAGGATGACTCAACATCGGGACAAATCGGCCGTTTTAGTAGGCTGTGAATGGAGCGTGGCCCGATGAACCGAGCGGACTGGACCCCGCGCTCGTCGCGAGGCGATCCGCGCACGTTCGGGACGCGTTGGTCGAACGCAGCAAGCCAGGCACCTACTCGTACGGGATCGTTGTCGCGCTCTACGGCGTGGCCATCTACACGGACCGCGCCTCGCTCTTCGCTGCCGCGATCGCGGTGACCCTGCTGATGCTTGTCGGTGCCGCGCGCGCGTGGTCGTACCGCGTGCCCTCGTTTCGCAACGATCTCTCGCGGTGGCGGTGGTCGTTCTGCGTCGGCGCCTTCTCGTGCATGCTCATCTTCGATTCGTTCGTCGCATTCGAGCTGTGGCACCGCGCGTTCGACCCCGCGGCCATGGTGATCCTGGCGGCGTCCCTCGCGATCCGAGCGAGCGTCGCGAACGTCCTTGCTCCCGATCGATGGGTCTCGCAGGTGTTCGCGCGGTTCTCGCGTCCTCCGGTCTTCATCGCGTGCATCGCGATGTGGTCGCCGGTGTCGCTGGTCCTCCTCGTGCTGCTGCTGGTGCACACGATCTACCTCGAGATGTCCGGCAACCAGCTCAACGCTGCGTACTGGCGCGGCATCGCCGCGAGTGAAGCGGTGGAGCGGGCGAACGCGAGCCTGCGCGCCGAGGTCGTGATGCGCGAGCGCGCAGAGATCGAGCTACGCCTCGCTCAGAAGCTCGAGTCCGTGGGGCGCCTCGCTGCCGGCATCGCGCACGAGATGAACTCGCCGTTGCAGGCGATGGTCAACAGCGTGCATTTCGCTGAAGAAGCGACCAACGATCTCCTCGTGATTGCGCAGCGCATCCGGGACAAGGGGACTCTCGATGCGAAGTCCGCTGCCGACGTGGACTACCTGGGCGCGAACCTCCCGGACGCGATGGCGATCCTGCGCGAGTCGCTCGAGCGCACCGCGTCGATCGTGAAGTCCGTAAAGACGTTCGCTCAGCCGAGCGCGACCGAGCGGTCGCCGGTGGATCTGAACAAGGCCGTCGCGACGACGCTCGATATCTCGCGCCACGAGTATGCGGAGTTCGCGGACGTGAAGCTCGAGCTCGGTGAGCTGCCGATGGTGCAGTGCTTCGCCGGCGAGCTGAACCAGGCGCTGCTCAACATCGTGATCAATGCGGCGCAGGCGATCGAGGATCGCGGAGCGACGCAGCGCGGCCTCATCACCGTGCGCACCGAGAGCACGGGCGGGGACGTCCGCATCGCGATCTCGGATACGGGCGGCGGCATCCCCTCCGAGATTCGCGATCGCATCTTCGACCCGTTCTTCACGACCAAGCCGATCGGCAAGGGAACAGGGCAGGGCCTCGCGATCGCGCGTTCGGTGATCACGACGCGTCACGGCGGCGAGCTCAGCTTCACGAGCGAGGTCGGCCGCGGTACGACGTTCGTGATCCAGCTGCCTGCGCGTGCGTGATCAGGGCGGCGCGGAGTTCACGTTGTCGAACCTCGCTTCGTCGGGATCCGGAGAGCCCGACCCGACCGCCATCGTGACCAGGCCGATGGCTGGCGGCGTCGTAGAGACGTTCAACGCGAGCGTCGCCCACGTCTTTCCGTCGGCCGAGACGTCGAACGTCGTGCCTGCTGTCGTGTTCTGGATGCGCCACCAATGTTGTGTCGCCGGGTCGTAGAGTTGGTCGTAGAGGGGGGAGCCCGGTGGCTGACCGGCCTGCACCGCGAGAACGGTAAGTCGCCCGTTCGTCAGCGTCATCTGCAGGTCGTTCTTGGCGTACTCGCCAATCGCGAACCGGATGTACTTCGCGGCATCGACGGCCAGCGGCTGCACGACGTCGATCACGACTTCGCTGTTGCTCAGGTCGTAGGGCAGAGAGCTCGCGAGCACGGCCAAGGACGGAGTGCCCGCGGCCCTGAAGTCCGGGGTGTCGACGTGCAAGAGACCATTCCCGACGGACATCGTCGCGATATTTTGGACGCTGTTCGCCCACAGCTCGGTGAGCTCCGTGCCGTCGAACGTATCGACGAGCGTGTTCATCTTGCACGCGGTACCATTCGCGACGCCGCCCAAGATGTCGGAGATCGAGACCGCGACCTCACCACCGAGCGGGTTGCGATAGGCATCGAACTTCACCTGTACGAAGTCCATCCCGTCGTAGAGCGTCGAGCCCTGCTTCTTCCAGGCGACGCCATCGGGCGAGGTCTCGAACACGGCTTGCGTTCCCTCGAGCCCGATACGGACATACGCGTGCGCGGTCGGGTCGTAGTCGAGGTCCGCGAGCATCGCGATCGAGCCGCTGTCGGTGGTCGCGCGCGCCTGGATGCGTGTGCCGAAGCGGTAGATGTCGAGATGCCGCTGGCGCCTCGCATTGTTCGCGACGTCGTGCACGAAGTGCGTCGAGTCGAGGCTGAAGACGAGCTGCCCGGCGTTGTTCGCGAGGCTACCGTTGTCGGTGAGCTTGAACGAGAACTTCTTCCCGCGGAAATCGAAGAAGAACGGGCTGGAGATGATCACGTGGCCGTCAGGCACCAGGTTGAACAACTGGAGCTCGTTGTCCTTGACCAGGTACTTGTCCGTCAAATCGTTGGTCGCGTACGAGGTCGGCCATCGCGTCGCGATGTCGTCGGTATCGAACGGGTCCGACAGCATCGTGATCGACGAGCAGGGTTCGATCGGGCCGGCATCCGCCGGGGCGTCGATCGGGCCGCCATCCGCTGCACCGTGAACACCGAAAACGCGGTCACACCCGGACACCAGCGCGATGCTGGCGAAGACGGCGCCCCGAGCGTTCACGAGTCCAACATATCAGCTTGGATCGTATGCAGGAAGTTGTGCATACGCGTCGTGCACGCGCCTCGTCAGGGCTGCGCGATATTGACGTTGTCGATGCGGACATCATCGGCCGTCGACGCGGAGTAAACGCGCCAGTAGACCGACGCCGCCAGCTGCGCTTGAATCGTGCTGTTCGTCACGAGCCGCGTCCAATCCTTCCCGTTGGGCCCGATCGAGAACGCAGTCGTGTTGCCCGTGTGACCGATCTTCCACCACTTGTTGGCCGGGTCGAAGACTTGGTCGTAGAGCGTCGTCGACGTTGCGGGCGCTCCCTGGGTGTAGGCGATCTTCAGGTCGCCGTTGACCGTCTGCATGACGATGTTGTGGCCGAACCCGTCGATGACGAGCTGGAAGGCCTTGTTCGGATCGGGCATCACCCCCTGCGCCATCTCGAAGAACACTTCGCCTTCGCGGAGATCGTAGGGCTTCGCGGCCTTGAAGTAGTTGTCCGCGAACGTCCCCGTCGCATCGGCGGTGTGAATGTGCACGTCTTGGTTGTCGAGGTCGACGGTGCTCAACGGCGAAAACGACGACGAGGCCCAGGTCGAAGCGAGCACCGGCGCGTCGAAGCCATCGTGAAGCGAATCGATGTCGCAGACGGTACCGACCGGTACTCCGCCCATGATCTCGTCGAGCTCGACCTCCCAGTCGCCCGTGACGTGTCGCACTTCGAACGTCGGGTGGACGAGATCCATGTGGTCGTAGGCGACTGATCCTACGTTCGTCCAATCCGTACCGTTGGGTGACGTGTCGAACACGGCCGAGTCTCCCTGCACGCCGAACCGCACGTAGGCGTCGTCGTTTGGATCGTACGTCTTCTGGCCGATGGTCTGAGGTGATCCGGCGTCGTTGGACGCCTGCGCGATGATCGTGTCCCCGTAGCGCAAGAAGACGATCGTGCGGTTGATCCCGCTCGCGCTCCGGTACGCGCTCGTGAGAGTGAGGCGGAACACCTCTCCGCCTACGCTGTCTACCGCGATACCGCTGTCGGTGAACTTCATCGAGAACAGCTGATCGCGGAAGTCGTAATAGAACGGCGTGTCCATGATGGCGTAGCCGCTGTCGGACGTGACGTGGAGATGGACCTTGCCGTCCGCGACGCTGAAGCTGTCGGCCGCGTTGCCCGTGTACGAGCCGGGCCAGTTCACCGGGAGCGAGTTCACGTCGAACGTGTCGCCGAGAAGAGTCATCGGGGAGCACGGGCCGTCTGGCCCCGCGTCGGGATCGAGCGGTCCATCGGGCTCGGCATCGGTACCGCCATCGGCCGCGCCATGAAGACCAAACACCCTGTCACAGCCGGACGCCAGGAAGGCGACGAGGATGAGGGCGACCCGGTTGTTCACATCCCGAGCATATCAGCTTGCATAGTATGCGGTTGTTTGCATAAATATGCGTATGGTGCATGCGCGAGTCTCCGTGTTCGGAGCCCCCGGTTACGCCGGTGCGGAGCTGGTGAAGCTCCTCGCGATGCACCCTAATGTCCAGCTCGCGGCCGCTGCAAGTGATCGCATGGCCGGGGCGTCCATCGCGCAGGCGACCGGAGCGGCGGTCGGGACGATGCGCTTCCTGCCCACGGAGCAGGTGGCGGCGACGGCAGCGGATATCGCGATGCTCGCCGTTCCCCACGAAGCAGCACCGGAGCTCGCCGCGCAGCTGCGCGCCAAGGGGATGAAGATCATCGACCTGTCCAACGCGCACCGCGCAACGGCCGGCGTTCCGTACGGGCTGACGTCGTGGTTCGCAGGTGACGCGACCGGGGCGACCCTGATCGCGAACCCTGGTTGCTATGCAACGTGCGTGATCACGGCCATGGCGCCGTTCGTCAAGGCGGGGTGGATCGCGGGCGATATCGTCGTTGCCGCCGGCTCGGGCGTCACGGGCGCCGGCAAGTCCTCTGACCTCGCGATGAGCCTCGGCGAGCTGCACGACAACGTGCGCGCGTACAAGGTGCTTCGCCACCAGCACGTGCCCGAGATCGAGATGGCCCTCGGTCGCATCGGTGGCGGCACGCCGCGCGTGATCCTCACGACGCACCTCTTGCCGATCGCGCGAGGCATCTTCGCGACGCTGACGATCCGGTTGCGCGAGGAGAAGACGAGCGAGCAGGTCACGGCGTGCCTCCGCGATGCATACGCCGCTGACGAGACGGTCGCGGTGTTCGGCACGCCGGAGCAGGTCTCCCTGCGCGGTGTCGTGGGGACCAACCAGACCCATCTCGGCGCGGCGGCGAGTGGTGACGTATGCGTCATCACGGCCGCGATCGACAACTTGCTCAAGGGGGCGGCAGGGCAGGCCGTCGAGAACATGAACCTCATGCTCGGTGTGCCGCGCATGACGGGTCTCTTGCACCTCGCGAGGCATGGATGAAGCTCCCTATCGGATTTCGGTTTTCTGGCGTCGCGTGTGGCATCAAGCCGATGCGTCCTGATCTCGCGCTGTTTGTCAGCGAAACGGATGCGGCCTGCGCCGGCGCATTCACGATCAACCTCGCCAAGGCAGCGCCCGTCGTGGACAGCGAAGGACGGTTGCCGGCGGAGGGCGTGTGCGCGATCGTCGTCAACAGCGGCAACGCAAATGCGCTGACGGGGCCCGGCGGTGCGGAGAGCGTCAAGGCGATCGTCGCGGCGGCAGCGGATGCCCTCGGCATCCGTCCGCAGCAAGTCGTCACCGCATCGACAGGTGTGATCGGCGTACCGATGCCGACGCCGAAGGTCCTCAAGGCTCTCCCCGCCGCCGCTGCGCAGCTCTCCGTCGACCCGGAGCGCGCGGCCGAAGCGATCATGACGACCGACACGACCAAGAAGCTCGCGTCGCGGACCATCGAGATCGGCGGCACGGACGTGACGTTCGCCGTCGTCGCGAAGGGCTCGGGCATGATCGCGCCGCAGCTCGCGACGGTGATCGCGGTGGTCGTCACGGACTGTGCGATCGACGCGAAGCTCCTCGATGCATCGCTCGACGCCGCCACTCGCGACACGTTCGAGCAACTCACCATCGACGGTGACATGAGCACCAACGACAGCGTGTTCGTGCTCGCCAACGGACGCGCCGGCAACCCGCGCATCACGCAGGTCGATAGCGACGACTATCACGCGGTAACCGCCGTGCTCGTCGATCTTCTCGACGAGATGGCGCGCGAGATCGCGGCTGACGGTGAAGGCGCCACCAAGCGGCTCGAGGTCCACGTCGCAGGCGCACCGACCCACGACATCGCACGCGATCTCGCCAAGAGCATCTGCGGATCGCCGCTCGTGAAGGCCGCCATCTTTGGCGCGGATCCCAACTGGGGCCGCATCCTGGCGACCGTCGGGGCGCGCGCGGGCACGCTCAAGTTGCCGATCGACCCGCACGCGACGCGCGTCACCATTCAGGGCATCACGGTCTACGACAAGGCGCCCGTGGCGTTCGATCGCTCGGCGATCAAGACGCGCCTGCGCGAGCCGGAAGTCATGATCGTCGTGGAGCTGCGC
The DNA here is from genome assembly GCA_036499725.1 of Kofleriaceae bacterium. Classification (GTDB taxonomy): domain Bacteria; phylum Myxococcota_A; class Polyangia; order Haliangiales; family Haliangiaceae; genus JABFXX01. The sequence goes on along the minus strand of DASYDE010000012.1, from coordinate 2,297 downwards.
GCCGGCGACCACATCGCCAAGGCGTATGGCTGCGACCTCTCGTACGACTACGTCAAGCTCAATGCCGACTACACGTCGCTGATCATCGAGAAACCCGATGGTGGCGTCGCCAAGGACGACAAGCTCACGAACTACACGCCGTCGTTCAAGCGCAGCGTGCTCGTCGAGGCGCTCGGTTACATGTCGCGCTTCCGCGGTAAGCGCTGCGTGATCAAGCTCGGCGGCGCCGCGATCAGCAAGGACGGCGCTCTGCGCGCGTTCTGCGATGACGTGATGCTGCTGCACTCCATCGGCCTCTCGCCGGTCATCGTTCACGGTGGTGCGTCCGCGATCACCAAGGCGCTCGAAGCGCGTGGCGTGAAGCCGACGTTCGTCGATGGCCTGCGTGTCACGTCCGCGAGCGACATCGATACTGTCGAGAGTGTGCTCGACGCGATCAACGCGGATCTCGTCGCTCAGCTGAATCGCCGCGGCGGTCATGCGATCGGTCTGTCTGGATCCGATGCAGCGCTGTTGCGCGCCAAGAAGCTACGGCGTCCCGACGGCATCGACATGGGCAGCGTCGGCGAGCTCATCGAGGTGAACAAGGCGTTCCTCGACTCGCTGCTCGCGCAGTCGTACATCCCTGTCATCACGCCGATCGGCCTGGGACCGGATGGCGAGGCGTTCAACATGAACGCAGACATCGTGGCGGCGGGCATCGCGAAGGCGCTCGGAGCTGACAAGCTCATCCTGCTCTCCGATGCCCCCGGCATCGTCGAAGCGGGCGAGCTCATCACCGATCTCACGCCGAGCACGCTCCGCGCGAAGCTCGCAACGGGGATGCACGAGGGCATGGCCGTGAAAGCGGCCTCCATTCTCGAAGCGCTCGAGGGTGGCGTCCAGGCGGTCCACCTCATCGACGGCCGCACGCCTCACAACGTGATCGCGGAGCTGTTCACCGACCGCGGCGTCGGCACCATCGTGCGGGCGGAGGCGACCTGATGCCGGAGACCACGGAGACGCGCGCTCGTCGCGCCACGATCGTCGAGATCGTGCGGACTCGACACGTCGGCACGCAGGCCGAGCTCGGTACGCTGCTCAGCTCGCGCGGCTACGAGGTCACGCAGGCGACGCTGTCGCGCGATCTGGCCAAGCTCCGCGCGCGCCGCGTCTCGCTCCCCGATGGTGGTTCGGCCTACGAGGTCGCGGGCTTCGAGGCGCGGACGGGCATCGAGTCCGCGCAACTCGCGATGATGTCGGAGCACGTGCTCGGCGTGCAGGACGGCGCCGCGATGGTTGTCGTGCATACGCGCCCCGGTGTGGCACCCGCGGTTGCCGCACTCATCGATCAGGCCCGCATGGACACGGCGATCGGGACCATCGCGGGTGACGACACGATCTTCGTCGCCCCGGCACGCAACGTGACCGCCAAACAGCTCGCGAAACATCTCGCAAAACTGTTCGACCGCGCCTGACGCATCGCTCTGTGGGATGGTCCTCGGCATGCGAGGTCTGTTGGCTCTTGGCATGCTGCTCGTCGTTGGATGCAGTGACTCGACAGAGCCGCTTCCCGTCAGCGATTCGTCGGTCCCGTCGTGCACCATCACCGCGACGATCACGGCGGATACGGGACAGCGCACGATCACGGGCGTCGGCAATGCTGCGTGCGATCACCCCGCGACAATCTCCATCGAGGTGTGCACGCAATACGCGCCAGCCGGCGCGCCGACGTTCACGGACATCATGTGTACGTCGAGCAGCCTGTCCTCGACGATGAGTCACGCAGTCTCGAACCTGTCCGCGTGCCTGATCGGCACCGACAAGAGCTATCGCGCGCAGGTCAACGTCAAGATCGACGGCGTCGAGCAGCCGCAGAAGCTCTCCGCGACCGTCGCCTGTGACTAAGCGCCCTGTTTCTCGAGCCAGTCGTTGATCTCGGCGACGAAGGCGGTATCGCCAGTGTCCTTGGCGAGCTGCAACGCTGTCGTTGCGTACGTCCTCGCGCGCTGCTTGTCCTTGGAGGCTCGTGCGGCGCGCCAGTTCACGTCCGCACGCTCGTTGGGCGACAGATCCGTCATCGCGAGGAACGGCGCAAGGATCTTCTCGGCCCGCGCGTTGTCCCCGACGGCGGTCGCGAAGCCGGCCCGTTGCAGGTCGATACGAATGGTCTTGGAGCTCTTCTCGCCGTACACGGTGACGTAGACCGCACGCGCGAGGGAGAGTTGCTCTTCTGCTTCCTTCTCGTGGTGCTGGCCCATCAGCGCCGCCGCGAGATCGCTGCGGAGGCTCGCGATGACGGCGAGGTCTGGCTGCTT